>NZ_CP117411.1:2650000-3312500 GCF_028607085.1 Sphingomonas naphthae
TTGTTAACCAACTCGTGCGATTAACGTCAAATGCACGCTGCCAAGGCCCAGTGGGACGACCCGACCGGAACGATCGCGACGATCATGCGCGACGTCCCCTCGTCGGCTGACGAGAGTGACTGGGGCCGCCGGCGCCAGCTGCTGCTCGATGCCCTGCCGATCGCATCCGGCATCTTCGAGGCGCGCGAAAACTGCGTCGTCGCCACCGCCACCAACAGCCGGCTCGACAATCTGCTCAACGCCGGGCTCGACGGGGTCGACGCGCACTGGCTGAACCACGCGCTCGAGCATTTCCTCGCCACCGGGGACGAGAGCCTCGAGCTGGAATGGCAGCGCGAGGAAGTCGGCCAGCGCCACTTCACCGTCCGCCTCCACCGCATCGCGCCGACCGACAATACCGCCCGCTGCGTCGCCAGCTTCGTCGATCGCACCGCGCAGGTCGAAACCGAACGCTCGCTCCGCACGGAGATGCTGCACGACAGCCTTACCGGCCTGCCCAACCGCCTCGCCTTCAACGAAGCGGTGGACGAGGCGATCGCCGGGGAAGAGGATAAGGAGGCCTATGCCGTCCTGATCGTCGATCTCAAGCGGTTCAGCCGGATCAACGAATGTATGGGATCGATGGCCGGCGACGAGCTGATCATCACCGTCGCGCGCCGCATGATGGCCAGCCTGCGCGACGGCGACATTCTCGCCCGCCTCGGCGGCAACGAATTCGGCATATTGCTGCGGCTGGGCGACGGCCCCGGCGACGCGCTGCATGCCGCCAAGCGGATTTCGGCCGCGCTCGCCTCGCCGATCCGCCTGTCCGAACTGGAGATCCGCATCGATTGCGCGGTGGGCTGCGCCCTCCTCAGCCGCCAGGTGGCGGGTGCGGGCGATCTGATCCGCAACGCGCAGGTCGCGCTGAAGCGCGCCAAGAATACCGGCAAGGTCGAAGTCTATCAGCCGGGCGAAGTGAACGCCGCGCGCCGCCGCTTCAGCCTGGAAACCCAGCTGCGCCGCGCGATCGACGCCGACGAGCTGAGCCTCCACTTCCAGCCGCTGGTCGATCTCGACAAGGGCGGCATCTCCGGCTTCGAGGCGCTCGCGCGCTGGACGCCGCCGGGTGGCGCGCCGATCTCGCCGGTGGAATTCATCCCCGTGGCCGAGGAATGCGGCCTGATCGTGCCGCTGGGCCGCTGGGTGATGGACGCCGCCGCGCGCACGCTCGCCGATTGGGATCGCCAGCTGGGGGCGCCGAGCGACCTCTATTTCTCGGTCAACGTGTCGGCCGTGCAGCTCCAGCGCGACGATGTGGCGGGCCATGTCGCATCCGTGCTGGCCGATCACCGCATCGCCGGCAGCCGGATCACGCTGGAACTCACCGAAAGCTCGATCATCGCCGATCCCGAGCGCGCCAAGCGCGTGGTGGTGGCCCTGAAGGATCTCGACGCCGCGATCGCAATGGACGATTTCGGGACGGGCTATTCCAGCCTCGCCTTCCTACAGAAGCTGCCGATCGACATCTTGAAGATCGACCGCAGCTTCGTGTCGGGGATGCTGGGCGACCGCGACGCCGTCGCCATCGTCCGCGCCGTACTCAGCCTCGCCGACGCGCTGGGGATGCGGACGACCGCCGAGGGTATCGAGACGGTCGAACTGGCGCAGACCCTGACGGCGCTGGGCTGCACGACGGGCCAGGGCTATTATTGGTCGAAGCCGCTGCCGGCCGACCAGGCGCTGGATTATTATCGGGCACGGCACGTCGGCTGACGAATTGCCGTTCGATCGAAGAGGCTGACCTCACACTTTCCACCCAACCGTTCGTGTCGAGCGAAGTCGAGACACCTGCGCATGGCGCACGTCCCTCGACTTCGCTCGGGACGAACGGCGGAATGGGGAGCCGGCTCAGCCCCGCTCCATCACCGCTCGCACCGCCGCATCGGCGATCTCCGCCTGCCGCGCCTCCCCCGGAAAATCCTCCGCCACCCATATCCGCTCGACCGCCTTCAACGTCGCCGCCACCTGTGGCCCGGCGGTGAGGCCGCGTGCGATCAGGTCGCCGCCGCCGATGGCGAGGCGCGGACGGGTCCAGTCCAGCACCGCCGCCGCGTCCGCCACCGGCCCGTCGCCGAGCAGGATGCGATCAGCCGTGGCGAGGCCGCCGATCTCGAAGGCGGTGTGCAGCGGGCGCGGGGCGACCTCACCCTTCCCCGCCAGCACGAGGCGCTGTTCGATCGCCTTGGACAGTTTCAGCCGCCGCGCGATGCCGGCCGCCGCGTCGGCGGGCACCAGCGCCGCCAGCCGCCGCACCGGATCGCCCGCCACCCCGGCCTCGCCCTCGCGCGCGACCAGCCGCGCCAGCCGGTCGAGCCCCGCGCCGTCGATCTCGGGCAGCACCGGGCGCAGCACCTGCCCCTCCAGCATCAGCCGCACCGCCGGCACCGGATCGGCGACCGCCAGCAGCTTGGTCAATTCCCCCGCGATCCGCTCGCGCGACAGCGCCATCAGGTCGTTGGCCCGCGCGACGCAGGCGTCGTAGGAGGCGGCGTCGGGCGCGCCCCGGCCGAAGCGGGCGTGGAAGCGGAAGAAGCGCAGCAGGCGGAGATGATCCTCGGCGATGCGGGTCAGCGGATCGCCGATGAAGCGGACGAGGCCGGCGGCCAGATCGCCCAGCCCATCGAAATAATCATGCACCGCGCCGGTCAGGGGGTCGGCCGAGAGGGCGTTGATGGTGAAGTCGCGCCGCGCGGCATCCTCCGCCCAGTCGGTGGTGAAGGCCACCGTCGCGCGGCGGCCATCGGTGGTGACGTCGCGGCGGAGCGTGGTGATCTCGGTCGGGTGGCCGCCGGCCGTCGCGGTGACGGTGCCGTGGGCGATCATGGTCGGGGTGCTCCAGTGCGGCAGGCCCGCCGTCTTGAGCCGCGCGACCACCGCCTCGGGCTCCAGCCGGGTCGCGCAGTCGATATCGTCGGGCGCCAGCCCCAGCAACGTATCGCGCACCCAGCCGCCGATATAGCGGGTCGCGCCGTCGCCCGCGTCGAGCGCGGCCATCAGCGCGGCCATCGCGACGGGGTCGCGGGTGGCGGGGGGGACCGGAACCCGATCGCCCCCCATCACCCGTTCGTCCCGAGCGAAGTCGAGGGACGTTCCCCAAGCGGTGCGTCCAGTGGCACGTCCCTCGACTTCGCTCGGGACGAACGGGCTACCTTACTTTCACACATGGCCGAGCCGCATCCCGACATTGCCCAGCATCGCGGCCGTTGCGCCCCACACCCGCCATTCGCGCCACATCATCGCGCGGAAGTGGCGGATCGCGCCCATATGTTCGGCGCTTTCCTCGGTCCAGCTTGCCGGATCGAACAGGGTCGCCAGCGGCACCTCGAAGATGGCATCCACCTCCGCCTCGCGCCGCACCAGCGGCAGATCGGGCGGGACCACGCCGATCACGGGGTGGATCAGGAAGCCGCTGCCGGTGCGATAGGGCTCGATCCGCCCGACCACTTCCACGTCGGTCGCGCGCAGGCCGACTTCCTCCCACGCCTCGCGCAGCGCCGCCGCCTCCAGGCTGGCGTCGGCGGGATCGACCTTGCCGCCGGGCAGCGCCACCTGCCCCGCGTGATCGCGCAGGCCGGCGTGGCGCTGGGTGAGGATCACGCCGGGATCGGGCCGGTCGGTGATCGCCACCAGCACGGCGGCCGCGCGCGGATCGGGCAGATCCTCCAGTTCGGGCAGATCGGCACGATACAGCACCGCCCCCTCGGCCAGCGGCCGCGCGAGCGCCGCGCGCAGGCGATCGGCCAACCTCATGCGGAGAAAGCGAAGAAGGCGCCGGCGCTCCAAAGGCCGGGCGGATCGCCTGCTTCCGCCAGCGCGAGTTCGGCCAGTTCGTAATAGACCGGGCGCGCCAGCAGCGCCTCCAGCCCGCCGCGCACCTCGAGATAGGGCTGCGCGCCCTCGCCCCGATCGTGGAAGCGCAGCGGATGCGCCGGCCCGGCCACCACCAGATCGCCGGTGTTCAGCCGGAACGCCAGCCGCCGCGCCGGCCCCTCGCCCTCGCTCACCACCTCGACCGCGACGAAGGCGGCATCCTCGACCGCGATGTCCAGCTTCTCGACCGGCGTGACCAGCACATGCCGCCCATCCGCCTCGCGCCGCAGGATCGTCGAGAACAGCCGCACCATCGCCGGCCGCCCGATCGGCGAGCCCTCGTGAAACCACGTCCCGTCGCGCGCGATCCGCATCTGGCTGTCGCCGCAATGCGCCGGATTCCATTTCTCCACCGGCGGCAACCGCCGCTCCTCCACCGCGCGCGCGATCTCGGCGAGCGACAGGCTGGCGATCTCTTCGGGCGGGGGGGCGCTCTCGGGCATGGCGATGCCCTATCGGCTTTCCGGGGCGGTGGTAAGGGGGCGGGCGCCGCGCCGCCGGTTGCGATCGCCCCGCGCACGATGCAGGATCGTGCCTTCCGGGGGGATGAGCATGGCGGATCACACGATCGCAAACCGGGCCGCGCCCATCGCGCCGGCCGAGCGGATCGACACGCTCGATGTGCTGCGCGGGGTCGCGATCTGCGGCATCCTGCTGATGAACATTCCGTGGATGGGGTTGAGCTGGAACCTCGGCCATCCGCCCTTCCCCGCCGTGCCCGATCGCGACTGGATCGCTTATTCTGTGCAGTCGCTGCTGTTCGAGGGGACGATGCGCGGGCTCTTCACGCTGCTGTTCGGCGCGGGGATGCTGCTGATGCTGCGGCGGGTGGAGGTGGACGGGCTGGCCGCGCCGGTCGAGGCGTGGGTGCGGCGCTGTTGCGCGCTGCTGCTGCTCGCGATCGTGCAGTTCGGATTGCTGCTGTGGCCGGGCGAAATCCTGTTCAACTACGGCATCACCGGCCTCTTCCTGCTGCCGTTCCGCCGCATCCGCCCGCGCTGGCTGATCGCCATCGCCGCGTGCCTGCTGACGCTCCATGCCGTGCATGACGGGATCGACAGCGCGCATGAGGCGGCGGTCGTCCGCGCCGGGGATGCCGCGCTGGCCGCGCCGCTGCCCCGCAGCCCCCAGCAGGAGCGCCGCATCATCGCGCGCGCCGAAGTCCTCTCCGGCATCGAGCCCACCGCCGAATCGCTGGCCGAGGAGCGCGAGCAGCGGCTGCATTTCCCCTCGGTCTGGCGGTGGAGCGTCGAGAATTGGGCCTATTACAATGTCGAGTTCAATGCCTGGCCGTCGATCCTGGAATCGCTCGGCTTCATGCTGGTCGGCATGGCGCTGTTCCGCGCCGGCATCCTCACCGGGCAGCGGCGAACGGGCTTCTACGCGGGGCTGGCGGCGGGCGGCTATGCCATCGGGCTGGCGCTGCGCGGCGTGGCGCTGTGGCTCGACTGGCGCGCGGGCTTCCATATCGATCCGACCGCGACGACCTATCACGGCATCGTCTATGAGCCCGCGCGGCTGGCGATGACGATCGGCAATGTCGGCGCGGTGATCGCCTTGCTCAAGGCCGGGTGGATCGGCCGCGCGGCGCCGTTGAAGGCGTTGGGGCGGATGGCGCTTACCACCTACCTCCTCCAGTCGCTCGTCACCGCGATCCTCTTCTACGCGCTGGGCTATTACGAGGCGTTCGGCTTCGCCACGCTGATGGGCGTCGCGGCGCTGATCTGGGTCGTGACGGCGGCCTTCGCCATGTGGTGGCTGAGGCGGCACGCGATGGGGCCGGTCGAACGGCTGCTGCGGATCATGGCCTATGGCCGCCCGGCGGTGGCGGGCTGAAGTCCGTTGCAAATTGCGCGGGCGGGGGGTTTCCGCTAAGGCGCCCGCTCCCGCCTCGGCCGCGCGTCACCCGCTGACGCTGCGGCCGGGGCGCCTCTCTTTAGCAGCCTCCCGAAGGAGAGCCGATGACCCGCCGCCGCCAGATCTACGAGGGCAAGGCCAAGATCCTCTACGAGGGCCCCGAGCCCGGCACCCTGATCCAATATTTCAAGGACGACGCCACCGCGTTCAACGCCCAGAAGAAGGGCACGATCTCCGGCAAGGGGGTACTGAACAACCGCATCTCCGAGCATCTCTATACGCTGCTCGGCCATATCGGCATCCCGACGCACTTCATCCGGCGGCTCAACATGCGCGAGCAGCTGATCCGCCAGTGCGAGATCGTGCCGATCGAGGTGGTGATACGCAACGTCGCCGCCGGCTCGATCGTCAAGCGCCTCGGCATCGAGGAAGGCACCCAGCTGCCGCGCACGATCATCGAATATTATTACAAGGACGATGCGCTGGGCGACCCGATGGTGGCCGACGAGCATATCGCCTGCTTCGGCTGGGCCAGCCAGGAGGAGATGCACGACATTTCCGACATGGCGATCCGGGTGAACGACTTCCTGTGCGGCCTGTTCGCGGCGGTCGGCATCAGGCTGGTCGATTTCAAGCTGGAGTTCGGCCGGGTGTGGGAGAATGATTATTCCCGCCTGATCCTGGCCGACGAGATCAGCCCCGACGGCTGCCGCCTGTGGGACATGGCCACCAACGAAAAGCTCGACAAGGATCGCTTCCGCCAGGACCTGGGCGGCGAGGTCGAGGCCTATCAGGAGATCGCGCGTCGGCTGGGCCTGTTGCCGGAGGGCGCGGATACGACGGTGCTCGATCTGGAGAAGCATCGGAAGAACCGGGGGAAGTAAGGCCGATCCGCGATATATACGTCGCCCCGGCGCAGGCCGGGGCCTCGTCAGGCTTGGGGCGACGGCGGTGGCCACCTCCCGAGACCCCAGCCTTCGCTGGGGTGACGGTCCCTTTTGTCGGTACGACGCCTTATGCGTCCCGCACCAGGGCCCCGCCCTCGATCCGCCGGTAGAAGCAGCTCCGCTCGCCGGTGTGGCAGGCCGGGCCGGCCGGTTCGCAGCGGAGCCAGAGCGCGTCCTGGTCGCAATCGATCCGCATCTCGACGACGCGCATCACATGGCCGGACGTCTCGCCCTTCTTCCACAGCCGCCCGCGCGAGCGGGAGAAGAAGGTGGCTTCGCCGCTGGCGATCGTCGCCTCCAGCGCCTCGGCGTTCATGTGGGCGAGCATAAGGACTTCGCCGCTCGCATGATCGGTCACCACCGCCGTGACCAGCCCGGCGGCGTCCCATTTGGGCATCAAACGCGTGCCCTGCTCCCGATCCGAATCCATCGATCGCGCCTAAGCGGCACGGCCCCTACGATCAAGGCGCGACAAATCGATGACGCGCCCCTATATGGCCGCTGACTCGAGGCACCTGGGGGCCAGATGCTCACCACACATCCGTTCGACGACGACAAGCTGCGCGAAGAGTGCGGCGTTTTTGGCATCTGGAACGCGGAGGCCGCCTCCGCGATGGTGGCGCTGGGTCTCCACGCCCTCCAGCATCGCGGGCAGGAGGCCGCCGGCATCACGAGCTGGGATGGCCACCAGTTCCACACCCATCGCGCGATGGGCCATGTCGCGGGCAATTTCGACCGCGACGACGTGATCCGCAAGCTGCCCGGCAATGTCGCCTGCGGCCATGTCCGCTATTCGACGGCGGGCGAGACGGCGCTGCGCAACGTGCAGCCGCTGTTCGCCGAACTGTCCTCCGGCGGCTTCGCGATCGCGCATAACGGCAATCTTTCCAACGCGATCAAGCTGCGCCGCGAGCTGGTACGCCGGGGTTCGATCTTCCAGTCGACCAGCGACACCGAGACGATCATCCATTTGGTCGCGACATCCGCCTATCGCACCCTGCTCGATCGCTTCATCGATGCGCTCAAGCGGATCGAGGGGGCCTATTCGCTGGTGGTGATGACGCCGGAGGGCATGATCGCCTGCCGCGATCCGCTGGGCATCCGCCCGCTCGTGATGGGCAAGCTGGGCGACACGACGATCTTCTCCTCCGAAACCGTCGGCCTCGACGTGGTCGGCGCGCATTTCGTGCGCGAGGTGGAGCCGGGCGAGCTGATCGTGATCTCCGAAGGCGCGATGCGCTCGATCCGGCCGTTCGCCGAGGTGAACCCCCGCCCCTGCATCTTCGAGCATGTCTATTTCTCGCGGCCGGATTCGGTGTCGGGCGGCACGTCTGTCTATTCGGTCCGCAAGGCGATCGGCGCGGAGCTGGCGCGCGAGAGCCCGGCCGAGGCCGATCTGGTCATCCCGGTGCCCGATTCGGGCGTGCCGGCGGCGATCGGCTATGCGCAGGAGAGCGGGATTCCGTTCGAGCTGGGCATCATCCGATCGCATTATGTCGGCCGCACCTTCATCCAGCCGGGCGATCAGGTGCGCCATCTGGGCGTGAAGCTGAAGCACAACGCCAATCGCGCGCTCATCACCGGCAAGAAGATCATCCTGATCGACGATTCGATCGTGCGCGGCACGACCAGCGTGAAGATCGTCCAGATGATGCGCGATGCCGGCGCGGCCGAGGTCCACATGCGGATCGCCAGCCCGCCGACGCGGCACAGCTGCTTCTACGGGGTCGATACGCCCGAGCGCGCCAAGCTGCTCGCCGCGCAGATGACGGTGGAGGACATGGCCCGCTACATCAACGCCGACAGCCTGGCCTTCGTGTCGGTCGACGGCCTCTATCGCGCGCTGGGCGAGCCGGGGCGCAACCCCGAGCGGCCGGCGCATTGCGACGCCTGCTTCACCGGCGACTACCCGACGCACCTGACCGACCATGAGGAGCTTTCGCCCCCGATCGACCAGTTCGCGCTGACCGCCGAGCGGTTCGTCGCGTGAGCGGTCGGCTGGACGGCAAGCTCGCCCTCGTCACCGGGGCGAGCCGGGGGATCGGTGCCGCGACCGCGAAGGCGCTGGCGCAGGACGGCGCCCACGTCATCCTCACCGCGCGCACGGCGGGCGGGCTGGAGGAGGTGGAGGATGCGATCCACAAGGCCGGCGGCAGCGCCACGATCGCCCCGCTCGACCTGATCGACGGCGATTCGATCGGCCGGCTGGCCGCCGCGATCGGCAGCCGCTGGGAAGCGCTCGACATCCTGGTGCTGAACGGCGCGATGCTGGGCTCGCTCTCGCCCGTTCCGGCGATCGACGCCAAGGAATTCGGCCGCGTGCTGACGCTCAACGTGGGCGCGCAGCAGGCGATGATCGCCGCGTTCGATCCGATGCTGCGCATGAGCGCCGCGCCGCGCCTGATCGGCCTCACCTCCAGCGTCGGCGCCGCCCCGCGCGCCTATTGGGGCGCCTATGGCGCATCCAAGGCGGCGTTCGACAATCTGCTGCTCACCTATGCCGACGAGATGGCCGAACTGACGCCCTTGCGGGTGGCCATCGTCGATCCGGGTGCCACGGCGACGCGGATGCGCGAGCTGGCGTTTCCGGGCGAGGATCAGGCGACGCTGAAATCGCCGGACGTGGTGGGCGAGGCGATCGCCCGGCTGGCGGGGACGGATTACCCGACCGGCCATCGCTATCGGGTGGATGGCTGAGCGGCCAACGGGGCGTTCCGCGACGCGACCGGTCGGGCCGAGCGTGGCGCTATCTGATCGGGCGGTTCCTTCGGGCCGGCCGCTGCCCGCCGCAGCGCCGCCCCGCCGACTTCAAACCCCGATGCCGCCCTAGAGCGGCAGGCCGAGCAGCAGCGCGTTGCCCAGCATCACGGCGGCGCAGACCAGCATCAGGATGCCGCGCTTGCGGTCCTCCGGGCGGCGCGCGGCCGCGACCCCGCCGAGCGTCATCAGGATGGCGCCGATCACGAGTAGCGAGGGGATCAGCGGGGGGACGCCGGGCATGTGCGATTCCTTTCTCGTCGATTGGGAGTGGCGGAGCGGCCGTTGGGCGACCGCGCTGCCCCATCCAACCCATCCGCAGTGCCTAACCCATCTTCGCCATCCCCGCGAAGGCGGCGATCCATGGCTCTCTCCATCCGCCACGGCGGCCCGGGAGGATGGAGCCATAGGCCCCGCCTTCGCGGCGGCGACGGGTGGGTATCAGTCCAAGGTTGTGCTCCTGCGGAGACAGGAGCCTTAGGCGGCAATCGCTGCGCCCCGTAACCCTGGGCTCCTGCCTTCGCGGGAGCACGCGCTCAAGGCGAGGCCATCCCGCCCAAACGAAAAGGGCGGAAGCAGCTTCAAGCCGCCCCCGCCCCGATCCCGTCCGGCGTTGCCGCCGATCAGTGCTTCTTGCCGGCCCAGATATTCTTGTAGGCGCCGAAGGCGAGGCCCGTGGCGATCAGCAGGAAGATCACGACCGCGATGCCGGTGCGGCGGCGCGTTTCGAGCTTGGGCTCGGCGGTCCATTCGAGGAACGCGGCGACGTCCTCGGCCATCTGGGGCACGGTGGCCTTGGTGCCGTCCGAATAGGTCACCTGGCCCTCGGCCACCAGCGGCGGCGGCATGGCGATGTTGAGGTTGGCGAAATAGGGGTTGTAGTGCAGCCCCGCCGGCGTCTTGGCATCCGGGAACTTCGCGAGAAGCTCGGCCGGCTGCGGGCCATAGCCCGACAGCAGCGACGCGATATAGGCCGGGCCGTCCTCACGCGCCTTGGCCATCAGCGACAGGTCCGGCGGCAGCGCGTTGTTGTTCGCGGCGCGCGCGGCGACTTCGTTCGGGTAGGGCGTCGGGATGCGATCCGACGGCAGGCTCTTGCGGGTCGCCGCCTCGCCCGTGTCGGGGTTCACCGACGGGGTCTCGGTCGCCCACTGGGTGGCGATCGCCTTCACCTCGGGCTTGGTGAAACCGATCTCCTCCAGGTCGCGGAAGGCGACGAGGTGGGCCGAGTGGCAGGCCGAGCAGACTTCCTTGTAGACCTGGAAGCCGCGCTGGAGCTGCCGGCGATCGAACTTGCCGATGACCGGGTTGTTGAAGGAGAAGTGGATCTCCCGCGGATGCTTGTGGAACTCGTGGGTCGCGCTTTCCACCGCCGCTTCGCGCGGCATGAGGAAGGCGATCACGAGGGCCGACACGAAGCCGAGGCCGACCAGATATTTGATCGCCGGAGCGAAGATGCGGAGCATGGTCTGTCTGTCCCCCGAGGATCAGGCCGGCGTGCCGACGGGCGCGACTTCACCATGCTTCGCCAACACAGCCTCGGTGATCGAGTTGGGCAGCGGCAGGGTCTTTTCGAAGCGCGCGATCAGCGGAACGATGATGAGGAAGTGGGCGAAATAATAAGCCGCGGCGAACTGGCCGATGCGGACATAGGGCTCTTCCGCCGGGCTCCTGCCGATCCAGCCCAGCACCAGCACGTCCAGCATCAGCACCCAGAAGGCGATGCGGTAGGCCGGACGATATTTGGCCGAGCGGATCGGCGACTTGTCGATCCAGGGCAGGAAGAACAGAAGCGCGATCGCCCCGAACATCGCGATGACGCCCCACAGCTTGGCCGGCACCCAGAACCAGTTGACGGTGAAGGCGCGCAGGATCGCGTAGAACGGCCAGAAATACCATTCGGGCACGATGTGCGCCGGCGTCGAGAGCGGGTTCGCCGCGATATAATTGTCCGGATGGCCCAGCGCGTTCGGCGCGAAGAACAGCAGGAGCGAGAAGCACACCAGGAACACGCCCAGGCCGAAGCCGTCCTTGGCGGTGTAATAAGGATGGAACGGCACCGTATCCTGCGGGCCCTTCACGTCCACGCCGGTCGGGTTGTTGGAACCCGGAATGTGCAGCGCCCAGATGTGCAGGATAATGACGCCCGCGATCACGAACGGCAGCAGATAGTGGAGCGAGAAGAAGCGGTTGAGCGCGGCATTGTCCGGCGCGAAGCCGCCCAACAGCCACTGGCGCACCGGCTCGCCGACGACGGGTATCGCCGAGAAGAAGCCGGTGATGACCTGCGCGCCCCAGAAGCTCATCTGGCCCCACGGCAGCACGTAGCCCATGAAGGCGGTGGCCATCATCAGCAGGAAGATCACCACGCCGAGCAGCCACACCATCTCGCGCGGGGCCTTGTACGATCCGTAATAGAGGCCGCGGAAGATGTGCAGATAGACGACGATGAAGAAGAAGCTCGCGCCGTTCATGTGCGCGTAGCGGATCAGCCAGCCCGAATTGACGTCGCGCATGATATGCTCAACGCTCTCGAAGGCGACCAGGCCGTTGGCGGCATAATGCATCGCCAGGATGATGCCGGTCAGGATCTGGATGCCGAGCGCGGCCCCGGCGAGGACGCCGAAGTTCCACATGTAATTCAGGTTGCGCGGAACCGGGTAACCGGCGCCGACGGCGTTGTAGACGAGGCGCGGCACGGGCAGCTTCTCGTCGATCCAGCGCGTCAGCGGGTGCTTCGGCGCGTAATTCTCAGCCCAGGGAAAGCTCATCTTGGTCTACCTCAGCCGATCTGCACGACGGTGTCGGACTTGAACGAATATTCCGGCACGACGAGGTTGGTCGGCGCGGGGCCCTTACGGATGCGGGCGGCGGTGTCGTAGACCGAGCCGTGGCACGGGCAGAAATAGCCGCCGAACTCGCCCTTGATCTCGCCCTCGCCGGCGCCCAGCGGCACGCAGCCGAGGTGGGTGCACACGCCCAGCGTGATGAGCCAGTTCTTCTTGCCGGGCTTGGTGCGATCGGCCAGCGACTGCGGATCGCGCAGCGAGGCGACGGGCACCGCGTCGGCCGACTTGATCTCGGCGGGCGTCAGGTTGCGCAGGAAGACGGGCTGCTTGCGCCACATCGTCTTGATAGCCTGGCCGGGCGCGATCTTCGAAATGTCTACCTCGATCGAGGCGAGCGCGAGCACGTCGGCCGAGGGGTTCATCTGGTTGACCAGCGGAATCACCACCGCCGCCGCGCCGACGCCGGCGAAGCTGACGGCCGCGATGTTCAGGAAATCCCGGCGGCGCGGGCCCTGCCCGTCTTCCTCGGGTCCACCGATCACCGGCGGACGCTGATTCGGATCTTCGACGTATTCGGCCGTCGCCATCTAAACCGACCCCCATAAGCTCTTATAAGACGACGCCGGCCCGACTATCTTGTCGTCGATCAGGCGCCGTTCAGCCGCATCCTTACAGACGCGGCCGATTGGGCTGATAGCGTCGGCTTGTGCCGATTGCCAATATCTATCTTGCCGCTTTGCGGCATTGCGAGACGTTCGCAATAAAGCACGGGGATTCGCGAACTATCGGGCGGCGCTTGAATGTGCGGCCGGTGCGGTGCATCGGCGCCGCGACCCGTATCCGCGAAGAAGGCCGGCCATGATCTCTCTCGACCCGCAGCAACAGTCCGCGCGCGACTGGTTCGAGGGGCTGCGCACCCGCATCTGCGCGGCCTTCGAGGCGATCGAGCGCGAGGCCGACAGCGACGCCGCCTTCACCTTCACGCCGTGGGACCGGGTGGACGAGAGCGCCGGGCCCGAGGGCGGCGGGGGCGGCGTGCAGGGGCTGTTGAGGGGCCGGGTGTTCGAGAAGGTCGGCGTCAACGTCTCGACCGTGGGCGGGCGATTCTCCCCGGAATTCGCCAGATCGATCAATGGGGCCGGCGATGACCCGCGCTTCTTCGCGACCGGCATCAGCCTCGTCGCGCACATGGCCAATCCGCATGTGCCCGCCGTCCACATGAACACGCGCTACCTGCGGACGACCAAGAGCTGGTTCGGCGGCGGCGCCGATCTCAACCCGCCCCTGCCCCAGCCACAGGATACCGACGATTTCCACGCCGCCTTCCGCGCCGCCTGCGAGGCGCATGGCCAGGTCGCGGACTATCCGAAGTTCAAGAAATGGGCCGACGATTATTTCTGGATTCCGCACCGCAACGTGCATCGCGGGGTCGGCGGCATCTTCTACGATCATCTCGAAAGCGATTTCGAGCCGACCTTCGCCTTCACCCGCTCGGTCGGCGAGGCGTTCCTCGATATCTTCCCGGCGATCGTTCGTCGCCGCATGAGCATGGCCGCGAGCGAGGCCGACCGGGCGGCGATGCTCGCCTATCGGGGCCGCTACGCCGAATTCAATCTCGTCTACGATCGCGGCACGTCCTTCGGTCTCAAGACCGGCGGCAATGTCGATGCGATCCTGATGAGCCTGCCGCCGGTCGCGACATGGGCGTGACGGGCGGCGCCATCGGCCAGCCCGGCCTCGACGACATCCCCGGCGATCTGCTGGCGGCGGTCGTCACCTTCCTCGAGCGGACCGAGAAGCCCCGGCCCGCGCCGATGCCCGCCTCGCCGCTGCGGCTGAAGCGGTGGAACCCTTCCGCCGAAGCCTATCGCACCCTCTTCCGCCGGGTCGGCGCGCCGTGGCTGTGGTTCTCGCGGCTGGCGATGAAGGACGAGACGCTGGAGGCGATCCTCACCGCCCCCACCACCGAAATCTACGCCGCCTGCGATCGGCAGGGCATCGAACTGGGGTTGCTGGAGCTGGATTTCCGGCCGGGCGGCGAGACCAATCTGGCTTTCTTCGGCCTCGTTCCCGAACTGGCGGGCAAGGGGCTGGGCCGCTGGCTGATGGCCAATGCCTTCGCGCTGGGCTGGCGCGCCGATACGGTGAAGATGAGCGTCCACACCTGCTCGCTCGATCATCCGAAGGCGCTCGGCTTCTATCGGGCGCAGGGTTTTGTGGCCTACAAGCGCGCGATCGAACGCTTTCCCGATCCACGCGTGCTGGGTCTCCTGCCGCGCGACATGGCGCCTCAGATTCCCCTGCTCGCCCCGGAGAGCTGACGATAGATCTGGGCGACGATCAGCACGAGCGCCGCATTGGCGACCGCGCCCAAGGTCGCCGCCAGCAGGCCGGCCACCGCCTCGGCCAGCCCCACCGCGCCCATCATCCGGCCGAGCAGGATCAGCACCGATCCCACGGCGGTGACGATCGCGATGTTGACGATCCACGTCGTCAGGAAGAACAGCGCGAGGAAGCCGAGCAGCCGCCAGAAATGGCCCGCCGTCAGCCGCCACGTCGCCCGCAGCGCCGCCACCGGGCCGACCGGGCGATCGACCATCAGCGGCAGCAGCGGCGCCATCCGCGCGATCACCACCAGCATGCCGATGAAGCCGATCGCCATCAGCGCCGCGCTCAGGCTGCGCACCGGCAGCGCCGCGAGCGCGACCCCGGCGATGATCGAGAAGATCAGGAAGGCCAGCATCCAGCCGAAGAACAACAGCAGCCCCGCGCCGATGATCGCGGGCAGCCGTCGCGCCGCCAGCCGCATCGCATCCTGCACCGTGGCGCGCGGCACCACCGCCAGCGCCGTCAGCACCATGCCGCCGAACACGCTGACCAAGAGCGCCAGGAAGGCGACCAGCACCAGCCCGGCGGGGATCTGCGCGGCGCCGGCCGAAAGCATGTCGAGCCGCAATTTCTCCGGCCAGACGAGGTTGACCAGCAGCGCCGGCACCAGCTGGAACGCCAGCGTGACCGGCACGACCAGCCACTGTTCGGAGCGGCCGAAATTCCGCGCGGCGGTCAACGCCTGCTCGATCGACAATCTGGGGGAAAGCGCCATCGCCCCCGCATATCGCGACTTGCGCCCCCGCTTGCAACCGGCGCGACACGGGTCCACTTCGCGATCCTGCTATGACGATCCCCGACGACATCGAATGGACCATCGAACCCGGCCTGCTGCCCTATCCGCAGGCCGTGGCGACGATGGAGGCGCGCGCCGCCGCGATCCGCGCCGGCGAGGCACGCGAGCTGATCTGGCTGGTCGAGCATCCGCCGCTCTACACCGCCGGCACCAGCGCGGCGGCCGACGAACTGCTCACCCCGCAACGCTTTCCGGTCTATGACGCCGGGCGCGGCGGGCGCTACACCTATCATGGCCCCGGCCAGCGGGTCGGCTACGTGCTGCTCGATCTGGAAAAGCGCGGGCGCGACATCCGCCATTTCATCCACAGCCTGGAGCGCTGGCTGATCGCGGCGCTGCGCGAATTGGGCGTCGAGAGCCGGGCGATCGACGGGCGGGTCGGCATCTGGACCGATCTGGCGGACGGATCGGAGGCCAAGATCGGCGCGATCGGCGTGCGCGTGCGGCGCTGGGTGACCTTCCACGGCTTCGCCCTGAACGTCGATCCCGATCTGTCGCATTTCGGCGGGATTGTGCCGTGCGGCCTGCCCGATTACCCGGTCACCAGCCTCGCCCATCTCGGAAAAGCGGCCGGGATCAACGATCTGGATCGGGCGCTTCAGGCGGAACTGCCGCATTTTCTCGGCGAATTGTGCAGGTGCGGTGAACCCTTGAGGTGATCGAGCATTATGCTAAGCTCGAAATGATTTGGGGATGAGGGGGCCAACTCCCGTCCAAATCGCAATGCTAGGGAGCTTGGACCATGCGTAATCTCTTCACGAAGACCACCACCGTCGCCCTCATCGCCGGCGCCGCCCTCAGCCTGGCCGCCTGCGGCAAGAGCGAGACCGCGACCAACAACACCGTCGACAACACCGCCATGACCGACATGAACGCGATGATGCCCGCCGAAGGCAGCATGAACGACATGTCCGCGATGTCGTCGAACGACATGATGATGGATAACGCCACGAACGAGATGTAAGCATCGGTCCGTTCAGGGTTTTCAAGGGCCGGGCGCAGCGATGCGGCCGGCCCTTTCGATTCCGCAACGATCGCGGGCTGCCCGCCCCCCGTGCGATGGAATGCGCGCCCCGCGCGAAATCCCTTTATGTTCGGGGCGGTTTCGGTTTAGATTCAGGCATGTGCCGCAGGGGGGCGGAGCTTCGGTTCCGCCAGCGGCAGAGCGGAGGAACGTACAGATGCCGTCTTGGACCCGCAGGCTCGCCGGGCTTGCCACCGTCGTCGCGACTCTCGTGGCGGCCGCCCCCGCGCAGGCCTATCTCTATTGGGTGACGCCCGATTTCCGCGGCCAGCCGGTGCGCGGCAACGAACCCGGCATCGGCCAGCCGATGCCCGGCGCCACCGACAAGGAATTGCAGGCGCACCTCATCTGGAACCTGCGCGCCGGCCTCAACGTCGCCGCGCTCCAGTGCCAGTTCGCGCCGGTGCTGATGACGGTGAGCAATTACAACGCGCTGCTGTTCAACCACGCCAAGGAGCTGACGGCGGCCTACACCGTGCTGACCGGCTATTTCAAGCGCACCGACCCCAAGGGCTGGCAGCGCTCGCTGGATCAATATACCACCCGCACCTACAACGGCTTCTCGACGCTCCACGGCCAGCTCGGCTTCTGCGACGTCGCCGCCCAGATCGGCCGCGACGCGCTCGATCAGGACAAGGGCAAGCTCTACAAGGTCGCCGAGGATCGGCTGGCCGAATTCCGCAACAGCCTCGCCTACCGCCCCGACGGGGTCTACATCATGAGCCGGGGCCTCACCTTCACCCTGCCGCCGAACTTCGGCGCCTGCGTCGACAAGAAGGGCCGCGAGATCGCCTGCAAGGCGTGAGGTTTGCTCCTCCCCGGCGGGGAGGGCGAGCATGCGCGCTGTGCGGAAGGGGGCTCCGCATCCATCGGACGTCGCGGTGTGCCGCCGTCGGCCGCCTGCCCGTGTCGGGGAGGATTTGCCCGCATCGCCCTCACCCGCTAACATAACAGGAACATGGCCCCCTGCCCCGCCCTCCACGCCACCCACGGCGGCATCTGGATCGCTAGGGGCAACGAGGTGCGGGCCATCACGCGCGGCGAGGCGATCGCGCTGACGGCGGAGACGCCGACGATCCTGCTCAACGCGCCGGCGATGGCGACGCGGCTGGGCTATGGCGAACTCTCCGGGCTGGATCTGCTCGAACTGTTCGCCTTCGTCCACCCCGCCACCTTCGCGGTGCCGACCCCCGCCGGCCTCGCCCGCGCGCTCGGCCTGCCGCCGCCCACCGACGACACCGCCGCCGCGCGCTTTATGGCGCAGGCGGCCGATGCGATGCTCGCTACGCTGGAAGACCCGAACTGGGCCGCCCGCGAGGGGGCGTGGACCTCCGCCCAGACCCTGCTCCGCCTGCGCTGGCCCTGGGCGCAGATGGTGGCGCCGCGCATCGCCAAGCCCGAGCGCGCCGAACGCTGGCTCTTCTCGCGCCTGCCCGAATGGCAGGATGCCCCGCCCCGCCCCGCCCCGCGCACGCTCGTCCTCTCCGATACCGAGACGCAGAGCGAACTCGCCCGCCTCGTCGGCCAGCGCGCCGAGCCCCGCGAGGGCCAGCGCGCCTACGCCGCCGCCGCCGCCCGCGCCTTCGATCCGCGCATCGCCGAGGGGCGGCCGAACATGCTGCTGGCGGAGGCCGGCACCGGCATCGGCAAGACGCTGGGCTATCTCGCCCCTTCCGGCCTGTGGTCGCGGCAGGCCGATGGGGCGGTGTGGATATCGACCTATACCAAGGCGCTGCAACGCCAGCTCGACGGCGAGACCAAACGCCTCTTCCCCGATCCCGCCGAGCGCCGCCGCCGGGTCGTCGTGCGCAAGGGGCGGGAGAATTATCTCTGCCTGCTCAATCTGGAGGATGCGCTGCAAGGCGGCTTCCAGAATCGCGCCGCGATCCTCGCGCATCTCGTCGCGCGCTGGGCGGCGGTGTCGCGCGACGGGGACATGGTGGGGGGCGACCTGCCGGGCTGGCTGCCGACGCTCTTCCGCCGCGCGGGCTCCACCGCGCTGACCGACCGGCGCGGCGAATGTGTCTATGCCGGCTGCCCGCATTACCGCCGCTGCTTCATCGAGCGGGCGTCGCGCGCCTCCGAAGGAGCCGATATCGTCGTCGCCAACCACGCGCTGACGATGATCCTGGCCAACCGCCACGGCCCGCAGGATCGCCCGATCGGCCGCATCGTGTTCGACGAGGGGCATCATCTGTTCGACGCCGCCGATTCGACCTTCGCCGCCGCGCTGACGGGGCAGGAGGCGATCGAGCTGCGCCGCTGGATCATGGGGCCGGAGGGCAAATCGCGCGGGCGGCGGCGCGGGCTGGCGGCGCGGCTGATGGACGTCGCCTCCTATGACGAGGGCGGCGCCGTCGCGATCGACGAGGCGCTGGCCGCCGCCGCCTTGCTCCCGTCCGACGGCTGGCTCGGCCGGCTGGGCGAAGGGCTGCCGCTCGGGCCGGTCGAGGCGCTGCTGTCGGCGGTGCGCGCCACCGTCTACGCCCGCGCCTCGGCGGCGGACGCGGGCTATGGGCTGGAAACCGAGGCCGCCGAACTGGACCCGGCGCTGATCGAGGCCGCCACCCCCGCGATGCAGGCGATCGAGGGGCTCGTCCGCCCCTTCATGCGGTTGCGCCAGCGGCTGGAGGCGGTGATCGAGGATGCGCCCGACTGGCTCGACGCGCCCGCCCGCGCGCGGGTCGAAGGCGCGATCCATGGCCTGGCCCACCGCACCGGCATGATGGGCGCGTGGGTCGCGCTGCTGGCGCGCATCGGTGGCCCGGTCGATGCCGATTTCGTCGATTGGCTGGCGGTCGACCGGGTCGAGGGGCGCGAGTTCGATATCGGCCTCCACCGCCACTGGCTCGACCCGACCCGCCCGCTGGCCGAAACCGTACTGAAGCCCGCGCACGGCGTGATCGTCACCTCCGCCACCTTGCGCGGGCAGGAAAGCTGGGACGCGGCCGACGCGCGCACGGGCGTCAACCATCTCGATCACCCGCCGATGCGCTTCGCCGCCCCCTCGCCCTTCGCTTATGCCGATCAGGCCGAGGTGCTGGTCGTGACGGATATCAAGCGCGGCGACATGCCCGCGCTGGCGGGGGCCTATGCGCGGCTGATCGAGGCGTCGGGCGGGGGCGCGCTGGGGCTGTTCACCGCCGTCCAGCGGCTGCGGGTCGTCCACGCCCGCATCGCCGACCGGCTGGCGCGCGAGGGGCTGCCGCTCTACGCCCAGCATGTCGATCCGATGGATACCGGCACGTTGGTCGATATCTTCCGCGACGATCCGCACGCCTCCCTGCTCGGGACCGACGCGCTGCGCGACGGGGTGGACGTGCCCGGTTCCTCGCTGCGGCTGGTGGTGATGGAGGGCGTGCCGTGGCCGCGCCCGACGGTACTGCACGCCGCGCGCAAGGCGGCCGGCGGGGGCGCCGCCTTTGACGACCGCACCATCCGCGCGCGGCTGGCGCAGGCGTTCGGCCGGCTGATCCGCCGCGCCGACGATCAGGGCATGTTCGTGATGCTCTCGGCGGCGATGCCGTCGCGCCTGCTCGATGCCTTTCCGCCGGGCGTGCCGATCCGCCGGCTCCCGCTCGACGAAGCCGTGCAAAGGGTCGCCGAACGGCTTTCCTCCGCCGCCGCTTTCGGGCATCAGGCGCGCGAGCAAGAGGAGCAGGCATGAAACGCCTTACGCTGCTGCGCCACGCCAAGGCCGGCACCGACGCCCCCGGAATCCGCGATTTCGATCGCGGATTGAACGGCAAGGGCCACCGCGCCGCCCGCCTCGTCGGCCAGAGCATCCGTGCCCACGGCCTGGAATTCGACCGCGTCATCGCCTCGCCCGCCGTGCGCGTGATGGAAACGCTGGAGGATGTCGCCACCGGCTACGGCCGCGCGCTGGCGCCCGAATGGGAAAAGCGCATCTACCTCGCCTCGGCGGTCACCCTGCTCGACGTGATCCAGGAGACCCCGGCGGGGGTGGAGAGCCTGCTGCTCGCCGGCCACAATCCGGGGCTGGAGGATCTGGTGCTGATGCTGGTGCCCGACGGCACCGACGGCCGCGACACGGTGGAACAGAAATACCCCACCGCCTCGGTCGCCGAACTGGCGTTCGAGGGCGAATGGGCGGATTTGAAGAGCGGGACGGCGACGCTGACGCGGTTTACCCGGCCGAGAGATCTGGATGCGACGTTGGGGCCGGAGTTCGATTGAGGGCGGGTAGCTTCACTGCCTATCAATGTAGATGACGGAACCTAATGCAGCTATCTATCCTGGTATTCCGTCGATAGCCATCGAGGCCAGGTTCCATTCACGTCATCGAGGCTTTCAATCACGAAATTGTAACGGCCATCTTTACGACGTGAAACAGCACGAGCTTTTACCCTCGCCTTGTAGAATGAAGCTCCATCGCTAGTGGGAGAAGATCCGCGCTTAAATACCGTAGAGATTTTTAGATCAGCAGGAAGTTGCGCTAATCCTCCTGCGCCGTCGGCGCAAGAAACAGGGAATATTATTGGACGAGTGACTGGGGTTATTTCGATTATCACCTCTCCGGTGAGTGACCGACCGACAATTATATCGGAATTTTTCCAACAAGCCGGCAGCGTTGTCTCTTCGCCACAACCGCTTAGCGAGGCGCCGCTCAAAAGCATGAAAGATGCAAGCAGTCGCCCCATAGGCCGATCTTAAAGCCTATCATCGCGGCCGCAAGCGGAGCGCCAACCATCCCCCGTCATGCCGGACTTGTTCCGGCATCCACCGCGCCGCGAACGCATCGGCCGTTGTTCGGGTGGCGCGGTGGACCCCGGAACAGATCCGGGGTGACGTTGTGTTCGGCGGCGGCTTGCGCGATCAGTCGCCGGTGAGCCGCTCGCGAAACCAGGCGGCCAGCGCATCCTCTCCGATCTCGCCCGCCGCGAGCGACAGCATCAGGCGGATCGCGTCGGCCTTGTCGAATGCCAGCTTCTGGCCGTTGAGGGCGAGGAAGAGGCGGGCGGCGATCCAGGCGATGCGCTTGTTGCCGTCCACGAAGCCATGGTTCCGCGCGAAGCCATAGGCATAGTCCGCCGCCAGCGCGGCCCAGTCGCTCTCGCCATAGGCCCAGCTGTTGCGCGGCCGGGCCAGCGCGGATTCGAGCAGGTTGCGGTCGCGGATGCCGCTGCCGCCACCATGTTCGGCCAGTTGCCGATCGTGGATCACGACGATCTCGCGCAGGTCGAGCCAGATCGGCTCGGCCCGTTGCGGCGCGCTCACTGCGCCAGGATGCGCAGGATATCCCGATCCTCGCGCATGATCTCCTCGGCGACCCGCATCTTCTCGGCAAAGTCGGGGTCGGAGGCGGACAGGCGCACGGCACCGTCGGGGGTTTCGGACACGAACAGCGAATCCCCCTGCCCGACCCGCAGCTTGGCGAGCAGTTCCTTCGGCAGGATCACGCCGGTCGAATTGCCGATGGCGATCAGTTTCAGCGGCTTGGTCATACCGATGTTATAACATCGCCGCCCGCGATCTTCAACGGCGCGGCCTGCGCCTGGCCCTGTGGCACCGCATCGTACCGGCCGGCGCGCAGGCAGGTCGCCTCGTAGAGCATCTGGTCCCGGCGATAGATCGTGCGGATGCGATCGGCCTGCGCGTCGGTGACGGGCGAGCGCGGGGTCGTGCGGCGGTTGATGTGGGGGATCGCGGGCAGGTCGCCATCGGCCAGCACCGCGAGCGTCCCGGCCAGATCGTCGATCAGCAGCAGATGATCGACCGCCACCTGCCCCCGCGCGTCGCTGACGTACCAATATTGCGGGCGATAGATGTGGTCGAGCTGGTAGGGGTTGGCCGCCTGCTCGACATGATCGAGCGCCGCGTCGATCGAGGCGAAGCCGCGATAGGTGTCGCGGAAGGGCAGCGACACGCGATTGTCGGCGCTGCCGCCCGCCCGGCCATAATCATAGGCCGAAAGGAAACGATCGACCGGATCGCGCAGCACCGCGACGCTGGGCAGAGTGCGGCGCAGGTCCGGCGCGACGCGATCATAATAGCGGATCGTGCCATGCTTGATCTGCTCGCCATACAAGGCCGCACAGGCCGACATGCCGCCATTCTTGGGCACATGGACGAAAAGGATGCGCGCCTGCCGGATCAGGCCGAGCCGGCGCCGACGCTTGCCATCCAGCGGCATCGGCAGGCCCCAATCGCCCGCCCGCTCATGAATATCGCTGACCAGCCGCACGCCGAAAGCGCGGGCGACCCATGTGTTGAGGCCGTAGCCGGCCCCCGACCTGCTCGTTCGATCCGGCAGCGCGATTCCCCATCAATCGGCGACTGACTAAGGATCGGATGGTTTTATTGCCCGATTATTTCAGGAACGGAATGGAAGCGAGATTTCGGGGAATTTTCGATCCGTGTGGCGCGGCGAGGTGCGATAGTCCCCTCCCGCTTGCGGGAGGGGTGAGGGGTGGGCGCGCGGCCCGCAAGGGGGGCGCTCGCGCCGCCAGTATCGCTGCCCACCCCCGGCCCCTCCCGCAAGCGGGAGGGGAGATGGCTGGGTCAGGCCTTCGCCTTCGCGGGGGCCTTCTTGGCCGGGGCCTTCTTCGCCGGGGCGGCCTTCTTCGCGGCGGGCTTCTTCTTGGCCTTGGTCGGGCCGCCCTTGGCCGCGCGCTCGGCGAGCAGGAGCAGCGCGGCTTCCTCGGTCAGCGCCTGCGGGTCGGCCGATTTGGGCAGGGTCGCGTTGGTCTCGCCGTCGGTGACGTAGGGGCCGAAGCGCCCTTCCAGCAGGCGCACCGGCTTGCCCGTCACCGGGCTATCGCCGAACGCCTTCAGGGGCTCGCGCGCCGCGCCGCGCTGCGGGCGCCCGCCGCCCGCCGCCGCCTCGGCCAGCTTGACCACCGCCGCGTTCATGCCCGTCTCGAACACTTCGGCGGTGGAGGTGAGCCGCGCATATTTGCCGTCATGCGCCAGATAGGGGCCGTAGCGGCCGATCGAGGCGGTGATCGGATTGCCGCTTTCGGGATGCGCGCCGATCGTGCGCGGCAGCGACAGCAGCTTGAGCGCCATCGGCAGATCGAGATCGGCCTCGGGCACGTCCTTCGGGATGGACGAGCGCTTGGCGTCCTTGCCGTCGCCCAGCTGGACATAAGTGCCGAAGCGGCCCGACCGCTTGGTCACCGCCTCGCCGCTCGCCGGATCGGTGCCGAGATCGGCCGGGCCGGTATCGGCGGCCGCCCCCTCGCCACCGCCCTGCGCGAAGCGGCGGGTATATTTGCACTCGGGATAATTGGAGCAGGCGACGAACGCGCCGAAGCGGCCGCCGCGCAACGCCAGTCTGCCATCGGCGCAGGCCGGGCAGGCGCGCGGATCGCTGCCGTCGCCCTTGTCGGGGAAGAGATAGGGCGCGAGGAATTCGTCGAGCGCGGCCGTCACTTCGGACGGCTTCTGCTCCATCACCTCGGCGGTCTTGGGCTTGAAATCGCGCCAGAAGGCCTCGAGCACCGCCTGCCAGCCGGCGCGACCGCCCGACACGTCGTCGAGCTGGTCCTCGAGGCCCGCGGTATAATCGTAGCTGACGTAGCGTTCGAAGAACCGCTCGAGGAAGGACGTGACGAGACGCCCGCTCTCATTGGGAATGAAGCGGTTCTTCTCGAGCGTCACATAGTCGCGATCCTTCAAGGTCTGGAGGATCGAGGCGTAGGTGGAGGGGCGGCCGATGCCGAGTTCCTCCATCTTCTTGACGAGGCTCGCCTCCGAATAGCGCGGCGGCGGCTGGGTGAAATGCTGCTCGGCGGTGACCGACTTCTTGGCGGGCACGCCGCCTTCGGTGAGGCGCGGCAGGCGCTTGGCGTCCTCGTCCGCCTCGTCGTCGCGGCCCTCTTCGTAGAGCGCGAGATAGCCCGGGAAGATCACGACCTGGCCGGTGGCGCGCAGGGCATGTTGCCCGGTGCCGTCGGTCATCTCCGCCACGGTCCGCTCCAGCCGCGCCGAGGCCATCTGGCTGGCGAGCGCACGCTTGAAGATCAGTTCGTAGAGGCGGGCATGATCGCCGGTGCCGGCCTTGTCGCGCGCAAAATCGGTGGGGCGGATCGCCTCATGGGCCTCCTGCGCGTTCTTCGCCTTGGTCTGATACTGGCGCGGCTTGTCTGGCACATAGCCCGCGTCATAGCGATCGGCGATGGCACGGCGGGCCTCCGAAATTGCGCCGCCATCCATCTGCACGCCGTCCGTCCGCATGTAGGTGATCGCGCCATCCTCGTAGAGATTCTGCGCGACCCGCATCGTGTGGCTGGCCGAGAAGCCGAGCTTGCGCGCCGCCTCCTGCTGAAGCGTGGAGGTGGTGAAGGGCGGCGGCGGATTGCGGGTGAGCGGCTTGGTCTCGACCGAGACGACGGTGAAGCGCCCGGCCTCGACATCCTTCTTGGCCTGCTCGGCGTCGCCACCGTTGCCGATCGTCAGCCGGTCGATCTTGTCGCCGCGCCAGCGCACCAGTCGCGCGGTGAAGGGCACGCCGTCATGCTCCATCGCGGCGGCGACGGACCAATATTCCTGGGGCCGGAAGAGTTCGATCTCGCGCTCGCGATCGACGATCAGGCGCAGCGACACCGATTGCACCCGGCCCGCCGACTTGGCGCCCGGCAGCTTGCGCCACAGCACCGGCGAGAGGGTGAAGCCGACGAGATAGTCGAGCGCGCGGCGGGCGCGGTAGGCGTCGATCAGATCCTCGTCCAGCGCGCGGGGATTGGCCATCGCCTCCAGCACGGCGGGCTTGGTGATCGCGTTGAAGGTGACGCGCTGCACGTCCTTGGGCAACGCCTTGCGCTTCCGCAGCACCTCCTGAACATGCCAGCTGATCGCCTCGCCCTCGCGATCGGGATCGGTCGCGAGGATGAGGGTATCGGCCGTCTTGGCCTCGTCCGCGATCATCTTGAGCTGCTTGGCCTTGTCCGCATAGGCCTCCCACTCCATCGCGAAGCCCTCGTCGGGGTTCACCGATCCGTCCTTGGCGGGCAGGTCGCGGACATGGCCATAGGATGCCAGGACGCGGTGGCCCGGCCCCAGATACTTCTCGATGGTCTTGGCCTTGGCGGGTGATTCGACGACGACGAGCTTCATGGAAACGGGCAATCCCTTACGTGCGGGTACAAGGGTGGGGAGTGAGAGGGGCCTTCGTCAACCCATCGTCGCGATCGTCGGCAAGCGTTCGCAATCGGCCCCTTATGCAGGACTGTCACAAATCCATCAAACGCCGCCCCTAGGCGCTCATCTACAATTCATTGTTCATCAAGGGGTCATCCAATGCGCGTGCGTCTCGAAGCCAGCCGGGCGGTTCTGGCGTTTTGCGCCTTCGCCGCCGTTCCCGCCATCGCGCAGCAGACGATCACGGTGAACCGTGGCACCACGCGCACCACCCAGGCGGCCGTGGCCGGCACGGACAGCGTGACGGTGGCCGCCGGCGGCGCGATCGATACCACCGCCAACCCCGCGATCAACTGGAACGGCGCCTCGACCGGCCTGGCCATCACCAATTCGGGCACGATCCGCAGCACCGCATCGGGCGGCCGCGCGATCGGCACATCGGGCAGCGCCACCACGCGCGGCATCACGCTCACCAACAACGCCGGCGGCCTGATCGAATCGGCCGACGACGCGATCCGCATCAACAATGACGTGACCGCCGGCACGATCCGCATCGACAATTTCGGCACGATCCGCACCACCAACGGCGGCCAGGCGATCGATTTCGACGCCATCGCCAGCGGCACCGCTTCGGTCGCGATCACCAATTACGCCGGCGGCGTGATCCGCTCGGTCGGTCAGGACGCGATCCGTCCCGGCCAGGGCGCGATCGTCACCAACGCCGGCCTGATCTATTCGGAAGGCCCCACCAACAACAATTATGACGGCATCGACTGGCAGCAGCGGTCGGGCACCGTCGTCAACCAGAATGGCGGCACCATCTCCGGCCTGCGCCACGGCATCACCAGCGACATCGACGTCAACGTGACCAATCTGGCCGGCGGCTCGATCATCGGCCGCAACGGTTCGGGCATCGGGTCGGACGGCACCGGCACCGTCGTCAATTTCGGCACGATCGAGGGCAGCTGGGACGGGCTCGCCACCAACGGCGATGGCGATGGCGTCGATATCGACCTGATCGGCACCGTCACCAACTCGGGCACGATCCGGGGCATCAGCGCGCGCGGCGTCGACAGCGGCGGCCGGCCGAACGGCGCCGAGGGCATCGCCATCGGCGGCGGCGTCATCACCAACACCGCCACGGGCCTGATCTCGGGCGGACGCACCGGCATCCTCGTAGACGACGGCGGCGTGGGCGGTGCCTATGGCGCCACCACCATCACCAACGCCGGCCGCATCGAAGGCTTCACCGGCCCGGCGATCCAGCTGGTGGGCGAGTTCGCCGACACGATCACCAATTCGGGCACGATCGCCAGCAACGGCGCGGTCGCGATCCAGATGGGCGGCGGCAACGACACGCTCGCCCTCGTCACCGGCAGCACGATCACCGGCCGCGCCGATGGCGGCACCGGCAACGATCTGGTCTCGCTGAGCGGCACCGGCAGCGGCACCTTCGGCAACCTCGTCAACTTCGAGCGGCTCGCCGTCGTCTCGGGCAATTGGACGCTGAGCGACGCCTCCACCTTCGCCACCAGCACCACGCTGTCGGCCGGCGCCAACCTCACCACCGCCACGCCGCTGACCGGCGCCATCACCAACAACGGCACGATCACGCTCAACCAGGCCGCCAACGGCAGCTTCGCCGGCACGCTGGCGGGCAACGGCACGCTCATCAAGGCGGGCGCGGGCACGCTCTCGATCGGCAGCCAGGCCTTCACCGGCGCCACGCTGGTCAGCGCGGGCCGCCTCGACGTGCTGGGCACCCTGCCCTCCACGATCATCGTGGCGCGCGGCGCGACGCTCGGCGGCACCGGCACGACCGGCCCCGTCACGGTCGGCGTCGGCGGCATCGTCGCGCCGGGCCAGAGCATCGGCACGCTCACCGTCAACGGCGCCTTCGTCCAGAGCGCGGGCTCGACCTATCAGGCCGAGATCGCCCCCACGGGTGCTGCCGACCGCATCGTCGTCAACGGCGCGGCGACGATCCAGTCGGGCGCGATCCTCCAGCCGATCCCGGCCGCCGGCACCTATACGCCCGGCACCCGCTTCGTGCTGCTGACCGCGACGGGCGGCGTCAGCGGCGCCTACACGCTCACCGGCGCCTCGCTCGGCACCGGCACCGAGCTGCGCCTGGGCGGCACCGCCAACGCGGTGTTCGTCGATGTCGCCCGTACCGGCGCCTCGCTGCCGCTGGTCGCGCAATCGACCAACCAGCTCAACACCGCCATCGCGGTGAGCCAGCTCGGCGTCGCCAACGCGGCCTATGCGGCGATCACGCTCGTCCCCGAGAACGCCAATGTGCGCTACGCTCTCGACCAGCTTTCGGGCGAGATCCACGCCTCGGCCCGCACCGCGATGGTGCGCGACGCCGATCTGGCGCAGCGCTCGGTCCTCACCCACCTCGATGACGGCAGCGCCGGCATGGGCCTGTGGGCGCAGGGCATCGCCGGCTATGGCGAGGAAGAGGGCGATCGCGGCGCGGCCGACGGCTCGCGCAGCACCTATGGCGGCATGGGCGGCTTCGACTTCGAGGTGACCGAGGGCATCCGCATCGGCGCGGCCGGCGGTTACACCCGCGACAAGCTCGTCGTGCGCGAGCGCGCCAGCCGCGCCACGCTCAAGACCACACACGCGCTGGGCTATCTCGACGCGGTGCTGGCCGGCTTCCATTATTCGGGCGGCGTCGGCTACGACTGGGTCGATGTGGACACGCGCCGCGCGCCTGCGTTCGGCGGCTTCAGCGACGTGAACACCGCCAGCTACGACGGCGGCGTGCTGCACGGCTTCGCCCGCATCGGCGCGCCGATCCCGGCCTTCGGCGCCACGATCGAGCCCTTCGCCAGCATCCAGGGCTATCGCGTCCGCACCAAGAGCGCGCAGGAAGCCGGCGGCGCGGCCTCGCTCGGCCTTTTCCGCCGCCGCGAGGCGTTCGCGCAGGCGTCGGTCGGCACCAAGGTGGAGACGCGGGTCGTCGGCGCCATCTCGGCGCGCGGCAGCGCCGCCTATGTCCACGTCTTCGGCCAGCGGGCCGGCGAGGCGAGCGTGCGCTTCGGCAACACGAACGGCTTCTTCCCGGTGCGCGGCACGACCATGTCGTCGCACGCGGCGGCGGTGTCGGGCGCGGTCAACTGGGCGCTCGCCCCGAAGGCCCGCCTGTCGGTGAGCTACGATGGCCTGATCGGCACGACCAGCTCGGAAAGCACCGGCCGCCTGACCTTCGCGATCGGCTTCTGATCGGGCAGCCCCGTGGCGGTTCACCGCCACGGGGCTGACATATCTCCCCGATACGTCACCCCAGCGGAAAGCTGGGGTCTTTCTAAGTCATCGCACACGGTGAGGGTCGGCCCAGCCTGACGAGATGCCAGCTTTCGCTGGCATGACGATTCAGGAACAAGCGTGGCCTAAACCGCCGCGCCCTCCAGCGCCTCGCTCGCTTCCATCCAGCGCGTCTCGGCGGCGTCGATCTTCTCGGTCAGCTCCGCGCGGCGCTTCATCAGGTCGCTCATGCTGAGCTTCGTCAGCTTGGCGTCGGCGGCCGACGGATCGAACATCGCCTGCTCCACCTTGGTCCGCTCGCCCGTCAGGCGCGCCAGTTCGGCCTCGGCCGCCTGCGCCGCCTTGCGGAGCGCCGCGCCGCGTTCGCGGGCCTCGGCGGCGAGGCGTTTTTCTTCCTTCTTGTTGGCCTTGGCCGCCTTGCCGCCGCCGCTGCCGTCCTTCGAGAGAATGAAGGCGGTATATTCCTCCAAGGTGCCGTCGAACTCGCGCGCGGTGCCGCCATCGACCAGCACCAGCCGGTCGGCCGACATCTCGATCATGTGGCGATCGTGGCTGACGACCACGACGGCGCCGTCATAGGCGTTGAGCGCCTGCACCAAAGCCTCGCGCGCATCGACATCCAGGTGGTTCGTCGGCTCGTCGAGGATCAGCAGGTGGGGCGCATCGCGGGTGATGAGCGCCAGCGCCAGCCGCGCGCGCTCGCCGCCCGAAAGCTTGCGCACCTCGGTCATCGCCTTGTCGCCCGAAAAGCCGAAGCGGCCAAGCTGGGCGCGCACAGCCGCCGGGGTCAGCCCCTTCATGTGGCGGGTCATGTGCTGGAGCGGCGTATCCGCCCCATCCAGTTCCTCCACCTGATACTGCGTGAAGTAACCGACCTTCATCTTGCCCGACGAGGCCATCTCGCCTTCCATCGGCGTCAGCTGTGCCGCCAGCAGGCGGGCGAGTGTCGTCTTGCCGTTGCCGTTGCGGCCCAGCAGCGCGACGCGATCGTCGGGGTCGATCCGCAGGTTCAGCCGCTGGAGGATCGGCGTTTCCGAATAGCCGACCGCCGCCATGTCAAGCGTGATGAGCGGCGGGCGCAGCTCGCTGGGGCTCGGGAAATCGAACGACAAGGTGGGATCGTCGACCAGCGAGGCGATCGGCTGCATCTTGGCCAGCATCTTGGCGCGCGACTGCGCCTGCTTGGCGGTGGAGGCGCGGGCCGAGTTGCGGGCGATATAATCCTGCAACTTGGCGCGCTGCGCGTCCTGCGAGGCCTTGGCGGCGGCCAGCTGCGCCGCCCGCTCGGCGCGCTGCCGCTCGAACGCGTCATAACCGCCGGCGTAGAGCGTCACCTTGCCGCGCTCGAGGTGGAGGATATTGTCCACCACATTGTTGAGCAGATCGCGCTCGTGGCTGATGACGACCATCATCGCCGGATAGGATTTGAGGAAATTCTCCAGCCACAAGGTGGCTTCCAGATCCAGGTGGTTCGACGGCTCGTCGAGCAGCAGCAGATCGGGTTCGGAAAACAGCAAGGCGGCCAGCGCGACGCGCATCTTCCAGCCGCCCGAATAGCTGTCGAGCGGACGCTGCTGCATCTCCTCGTCGAAGCCGAGGCCGACCAGGATGCGGGCGGCGCGCGCCTCGGCGCCGTAAGCGTCGATCGCCATCAGCCGCTCGTGGATGTCGCCGACCCGGTCGGGATCCTCGCACGTCTCCGATTCCAGGAACAGCGCGGCGCGCTCGGTGTCGGCGGCCAGCACGGTCTCGATCGGGGTGGAGGTGCCGCTGGGGGCTTCCTGCGCGATATAGCCGATGCGGGTGTTGCGCGGCATGTCGAGGCTGCCGTCGTCGGGATCGAGCTGGCCGATCATCACTTTCATCAGGGTCGACTTGCCGGCGCCGTTGCGCCCGATCAGGCCGACGCGCGACCGGGGCGGCAACGCGGCCGTGGCGTTGTCGAGGATCGTGCGCCCGCCAAGGCGCACCGTGATACCGTTCAGGTTGAGCATGGCCGCGCCGGTAACAGATACGGGCGCCGGGAGAAACCGTGGAGTGCGGAGCCGCCTCCCGCCGAACCGCGCTCGACGCACGGGATGAGGCCGGTGGGGCCATGGCGCCCGATCCACGCAAATCATGGTAAATGATCGATCCAGTACATTATTTCGGTATCGAGGCATGATTTGGCGACAAAGCCATGATATCACCGGCCGAATCCCGAAGGGGCGGATGTGGGGAACAGACCGATAGCGATGGGGCGGGCGGAAGCGCCGCAGGGCATTGAAATGCCGCTCGCCGAGTTGCTCGGCGCGTTCAGCCATGCCCTCGACCTTACCGAGGGGCAGCCCGTCGGCCATTGCCTGCGCACCTGCTGGATCGGCAGCAGGATCGGCCGCTTCCTGGGCCTCGACGCGCAGGACCTGCACGATCTCTATTACGTCCTGCTGCTCAAGGATCTGGGGTGCAGCAGCAATGCCGCGCGTATCTCGGCGCTCTATCTGGCCGACGATCGCCGCTTCAAGGGCGAGTATAAGCTGGTGGGCGAGGGCGTGCCGGCGGTGCTGCGCTTCCTGTTCGCCACGACCGGGCGGGGCGCGCCGGCCCATCGCAAGATGGGTGCGCTGATGCACATCCTGCGCAACGGCGGCACGATCGCGCAGGAGATGATCGAGACGCGCTGCACGCGCGGCGCCGAGATCGCGCGCACCCTGCGCTTTTCGGAGGGCGTGGCCGCCGGCATCTACAGCCTGGACGAACATTGGGACGGCACCGGCCGTCCGCGGGCGCTGGCCGGCGAGGCGATCCCGCTCTTCTCGCGCATCGCTTTGCTGGCGCAGGTGGCCGAGGTGTTCCACGCCGCCGGCGGCCCCGATGCCGCCATCGCCGAGGTGCGGCGGCGCTGCGGCAGCTGGTTCGATCCGGCGCTGGTCCGCGCCTTCAACCATGTCGTGCGCGAGCCGCGTTTCTGGGAGGATCTGGCCAACCACGACGACATCGAGGCGCTGGTCCTGACCCTGGAGCCGGGGCGCGCGGCCGTGATCGTCGATGAGGATTATCTCGACGATATCGTCGCCGCCTTCGGGCAGGTGATCGATGCCAAGAGCCCCTATACCGCCGGCCATTCGCACCGCACCGCCGATCTGACGGTGAAGCTGGCCGCGCGGCTGGGGCTCGACCCGGCCGTGCAGCGCTGGCTGCGGCGCGGCGCCTTCCTCCACGATATCGGCAAGCTGGCGGTGAGCAGCGCGATCCTCGACAAACCCGGCCGGCTCGATCCGGCCGAATGGGCCGAAATCCGGGGCCATGCCGCGCAGACGCAGGCGATCCTCGGCCGCATCTCGGCACTGGCCGACATCGCCCCGATCGCCGCCGCCCACCACGAGCGGCTCGACGGGCGCGGCTATCCGCAGCGCCTGTCCAGCACCTCGATCAGCCTGCCGACCCGCATCATCACCATCTGCGACTGGTATGACGCGCTCACCTCCGAACGCCCCTATCGCCCGGCGCTGACGACGGCGCAGGCGCTGGAGGTGATCGAGCGCGAAGTGGGCCGGGCGATCGACCGGAAATGCTTCATGGCCCTGCGCGAGATGTGCGGGGATAGGGAAGAGGTGGTGGCGGCCTAGGCCCGCCCTGTAACCCTCATTGCCCCGTTCGTCCTGAGCGTAGTCGAAGGACGTGCGACTGGACGACACCGTTTGGGGCACGTCCTTCGACTGCGCTCAGGACGAACGGTGGGGTTTACACCATCACCGCCGCCGGCAGCCGCAACCGCACGAGCAGCCCGCCGAGATCCTCGCTCTCCTCCAGCGACACCGTGCCCTCGTAGATTTCCGCCACGTCGCGCACGATCGCCAGACCCAGGCCCGTGCCCGGCTTGCCCGTATCCAACCGCGCGCCGCGCACGAACAGGCGGTCGCGCTGGTCGTCAGGGATGCCGGGGCCGTCGTCCTCGATCAATATCTCGACATAGCCCGCCGCCCGCTCGACCGTGACGAACACGCGGCTGCCGCCATATTTCGCGGCATTCTCGATCAGATTGCCGAGCAGTTCGTCGAGATCCTGCCGCTCGACATGCACCTTGGCGTCCTTCGCCCCGGCCAGATCGATCGTGACGTGGCGGTGCATCCGCCCCACCGCGCGCTCGACGGCTTTCAGCGAGGGCCATACCTCGGCCTGGCTCTTGGCATTGCCGCGCCGCCCCACGGCACGGGCGCGGGCAAGGTGGTGATCGACCTGCCGGCGCATCGTCGTCGCCTCGCGGATCACCGTGCCGGCCAGATCGGGCGATTGGGCGGTCGCCTCGTTCATGATGACGGTCAGCGGCGTCTTGAGCGCATGGGCGAGGTTGCCGGCGTGGGTCCGCGCCTCCTCGGCCTGCTTCTCGTTATGCGCGAGCAGGTCGTTCAATTCCTCCACCATCGGCGCGATCTCGACCGGCAGGTTGGCGTCGACCCGGCTGATCCGCCCGCTCTTCACCGCCGCGATCTCGCGCCGCACCCGCCGCAGCGGCCACAGGCCGAAGGTCGCCTGCAACGCGGCCATCAGGATCAGGCCGAGGCCGAGGATCGCGAAGGAGCGCACCAGGGTCCGCCGCAGGATGGCGATCTGGTCGTCCAGCCCCGATCGCACCTGCGCCACCTGAAAGCGCCACACCGCGCGCGATCCGGGCAGGCGCACCTCGCGCTCGACCATCCGCAGCGGATCGTCGCCGAATTCCTTGCTGTCGCGGAACTGGAGGCCCTGCCCCTTCAGCGGCGGCGTCTGCAACCGCCGGTCCCACAGCGATCGCGACGGGAAAGGCTCGCGCCCTGGCGCGCTGATCTGCCAGTAGAGACCCGAATAGGGCTCCAGGAAGCGCTGGTCGCCGAGCGGCCGGTTGAGCTGAACCTCGCCCTCCGGCCCGATCTCCGACGAAGCGATCATCGCCGTCGCGACGAATTCCAGCTGGCTGTCGAAATTGCGGGTGACCGCCGAATTGAGCACCCGATCCAGCGCGAAGGCGCCGCCCGCCAGCAGCACCAATATCCATAGCGCCGCGATGCCGATCATGCGGCGGGTCAGCGATCCGGTGATCCGCGTCTCGCGATCGGGCGCGCCGTCATAGCCCTCCACCAGCACCGGCCGCCCGATGACGGAGCGGCCGATGTTGCGCAGGAACAGGCCGAGCGCGTTGCGCCGCGACGACTTCGCCTGCCGCCGGCCACTATCAGCCGGCGCGGGCGCCTCAGGCATCCGGGTCTTCGAGGCTGTAGCCGAGGCCGCGGATGGTGGTGATGACCTCCTGGCCCAGCTTCTTGCGGATGCGCGTCACGAACACTTCGATCGTGTTCGAATCGCGATCGAAATCCTGATCGTAGATATGTTCGATCAGCTCGGTGCGGCTGACGACCTTGCCCTTGTGGTGGAGCAGGTAGCTGAGCAGTTTATATTCCTGCGCCGTCAGCTTCACCGGCTCGCCCGCCTTGGTGACCTTGCCGCTGCGGGTATCCAGCCGCACGTCGCCGGCGGTAAGCTCGGACGAGGCGTTGCCGGCTGCGCGGCGGATCAGCGCGCGCAGGCGGGCGATCAGTTCCTCGGTCTGGAACGGCTTGGCGAGATAATCGTCGGCGCCGGCATCGAGGCCCGCCACCTTGTCCGACCAGCTGTCGCGCGCGGTCAGCACCAGGACGGGCATGTCCTTGCCCTCCTTGCGCCAGCGATCGAGCACCGTGAGGCCGTCGACTTCGGGCAGGCCCAGATCGAGCACGACCGCGTCATAATCCTCGGTCGAGCCCAGATAATGGCCATCCTCGCCATCGGTCGCGAGGTCGATCGCATAGCCCGCCCCTTCCAGCGTCGCCCGTAGCTGCCGGCCGAGATTGGGTTCATCCTCCACGATCAACACACGCATAAACTTCAGTCTCCCGATCGGCCGATGATGTCGCCGGTGTGGCCGTCCACGTCGATCCATATCACCGAATCGCCGCGCATGAATTTCAGCCGATAATTGCCGCTCCGCGAATCATATTCCGGTCCGATGTAGGAGGCGCCGGCCATGCGCGGCAAAACCCGCCCCTCGATCTCCCGCAACGGCTTGACCTGGCCGGACTGGCGCGCGGCAAAGGCGGCGTCCTGCTCGCGCCGTGCCGATCGCTGGGTGGCGGCGGGCGCGGCGATGAGCGCAACGGCGCAGGTCACGAGAAAGAAACGGGACATCGGCATGGGGCTTGGCATAGGCGAAAGCCGTTGAACAGGCTGTGAATAGGGGGCAAGGCCCGGCCACGTTTCCATTGTTCCAGATTGTTGCATCATGTCCGCACCCATCCTCGCCTATGAAGGGCTCGGTCTCGTCCAGGGATCGGGCTGGCTGTTTCGCGGCCTCGATATCACCATCGGCCAGCGCGACCGGCTCGCGCTGATCGGCCGCAACGGGGCGGGCAAGACGACCTTGCTGAAGCTGCTCGCCGGCCAGATCGATGCCGACGAGGGGCGCCGCACGATCGTGCCCGGCACCAAGGTGGTGATGCTGGAGCAGGAGCCGGCGATGACCGGCTTCGCCACGCTACGCGATTTCGCCCTGAAAGGGGAGGACGCCCCGCCCGCCTATCGGGTGGAGGCGATCGCCGGCCAGATCGGCATCGATCTCGACCGCGAGGCGGCGACGGCCTCGGGTGGCGAGCGCCGCCGCACGGCCATCGCCCGTGCCCTCGCGATGGAGCCGGATATCCTGCTGCTCGACGAGCCGACCAACCATCTCGATATCAGCGCGATCGAATATATCGAGGGGTGGCTCGGCCGCTTCAACGGCGCCTTCGTCGTCATCAGCCACGATCGCACCTTCCTCACCCGCCTGACGAAGCAGACGCTGTGGCTCGATCGCGGCGCGATCCGGCGGCGCGAGATCGGCTTCGGCGGGTTCGAAGCATGGACCGAGCAGGTCGCCGACGAGGAAGCGCGCAACGCCGCCCGGCTCGACGCCAAGCTCAAGATCGAGGAGCATTGGATGCTGCGCGGCGTCACCGCGCGCCGCCGCCGCAACCAGGGCCGCCTCACCAAGCTGGTCGAGATGCGGGCGACCCGCCGCGCGATGATGGGGCCGCAGGGCACCGCCGCGCTCGCCACCGCCAGCGACGACAGCAAGACCAGGATCGTCATCGATGCCGAGCATGTGACCAAGCGCTTTGGCGACCGCGCGGTGATCCGCGACTTCACCTTCCGCGTGGCGCGCGGCGACCGCATCGGCCTCGTCGGCCCCAACGGCGCGGGCAAATCGACCTTGCTCAAGCTTCTCACCGGCGATCTCGCGCCGGACGAGGGGCAGGTGAAGCGCGCCCAGACGCTCAACGCCGTCGTGATCGATCAGCAGCGCAGCCTGATGGCGCCCGAAAAGCGCGTGCGCGATGTACTGACCGACGGCAACGACTGGATCGACGTGCTGGGCGTCCGCAAGCATATTTCCGGCTATCTGAAGGAATTCCTGTTCGATCCGGCGGTGGCGGAGGCCAAGATCGGCGCGCTGTCCGGCGGCGAACGCTCGCGGCTCCTGCTCGCCCGCGAATTCGCCCGCCCCTCCAACCTGCTGGTGCTGGACGAGCCCACCAACGATCTCGACATGGAGACGCTCGATCTGTTGCAGGAGGTGATCGCCGACTATGACGGCACCGTCCTGATCGTCAGCCACGACCGCGACTTCCTCGACCGCACCGTGACGGTGACGTTGGGTCTCGACGGGTCGGGCACGGTCGATGTCGTGGCGGGCGGCTATGCCGACTGGGAAGCCAAGCGCGCCGCCGCCGTGCAGGCGAAGCGGGCGCCCACCGCCGCCAAATCGGACGCGCCGGCACCGGCCGCGCCCAAGCCGAAGGTGAAACTGTCCTACAAGGACCAGCGCGACCTCGATCTGCTCCCCAAGGAGATCGAGAAACTCGAAGCCGCCATCGCCCGCGACGAAGCGGCGCTCGCCGACCCCAACCTCTTCACCCGCGATCCCAAGACTTTCGACGCGCTGATGAAGGCGATCGAAACGGCGCGCACGAAGAAGGACGCCGCCGAGATGCGCTGGCTGGAGCTGGCGGAGATGGCCGAGGGGCTGTGACGCTCACTTCCGCACCGTCAGCGTGAGCATCACCGAATTGGCCTTGAAGCCGATCGCCGGATTGTCCGAACTCCGCCGCGAATGGTTGAGGGTCAGCTTGGCCATCAGATAGCGGTTGAGAAGATATTTCGCCCCCGCCTCGAACTCGTTCTCTCGGCTTTTGGCGGTCGGGCCGGCGGGGGTGATGCGGGCGTAGCGGCCGTCGACCGACAGGATCAGGTTGCGGAGCAGCTCGTGATCCGCGCCCACGTTGAACTCCGAGCGGAGGTTGCCCGCCGTCAGCGGCGACACCGTCTCGTCGAGCGAGCGATCGGCGGTGAAGCGGAGGGAGGTGAGACTCGTCACGTTCCACAGCAGGTCCGCGCCGAACGAAATCCCGTCCACGTCGCGCAGCGCGGGATCGTCATAGGCGACCTTGAGGTAACCCGCGCGGATGTTGCCGTAGAGCAGGTTCGTCAGCTCCATCGCCAGACCCGCCTCGATCTTGCCGCCCTTCGAGCTGCGGTCGATCCCGGTGATCGGATCGAAGCCGACGTCGCCGCGCCGGATATCGTAGATGCGCTTGTCGCCACTGGCGCGGATGAAGGCGCTCAGGCCCGATCGCATCCGCAGACGCGCCTGGAGCATCGCCGTCTCCATCCGGAAATCGCGGAATTTCTGGTCGAGCGGGAGGCCGAGGGCGTCGACCGTATCCTTATACTTCAGCTGGCGCTGGCCGATCTGGCCGAAGAACACGAAGGCGCCCATTTCCTGCTCCAGCCCGATATTGCCGACCGAGCGGTTGTATCGCACCGGCGAGCGGGTGCCGCCGAAGCTGGAGAGCGCGCCGCGCTTCTCGGTGGCGCGTTCGATGCTGCCGTCGGCGCGGATGCGGGTACGGCGGGTCACGTCGAACACGCCGCGCCCGAAGGCGCCGTAATTGGTGACATCCTCGGTCGTCAGCTTGGCATGATAGCTGTGCGAATATTTGAGCGTGACATCGAAGCCGTGGCGCCGGAGGTCCGACTTAATCCGCAGCTGCGGGGCGATATAGAAGACGCTGTCGCTCTGCCGGTTGGTGCGGGTCGAGCGGACATTGTCGTCATATTCGTAACTGCCCGCGACCGAGGGGTAGAAGAAGATCGACTTCACCCGCCAGCCGAGCGGATCGTAAGCGGGCCGCGCGCGATCGGCGACGGCGATGTTGGCGGGCGGGGTCTGCGCCATCGCGCCGCCCGCACCCATCAGCCCCGCGCCGAGCGCGAGCCATGCCCTCTTCGTCATTCGTCCTCCCTCGGCCGTTGCTGGGATGGCCGCCTAATTGCGGTAATAGCTCGAGAAACGCTTGTGATAGCCGTAGCTGTCGGTCTGCCCGGTCGAGGCATATTTGCGGATGTCGACCATGGTGAGCGCCATGCCGGCGACCTTGGCGCCCGCGTCGGCGAGCAGCTCGATCGCGGCCTCGGCGGCGTTGCGCGATGTCTTGCGCCAGCGCGTGACCATCACCACCGCATCCGCCACCGACGCCACCGCGCGCGCATCCGCCACGCCCAGCAGCGGCGCGGTATCGAGGATGACGAGATCGAACTTCACCTTCAGCTCGGCGACGAGGCGCTGGAGGTTCTCGGGCGTCAGCGGATCGTTGGCGGTGGTCGGCGCGTCGGACGTGCCGAGGATCTTGAGCGGGGTCAGCGGATCGTCGAACAGGCCATCCTCCAGCCTGCCCTTGCCGAGCAGCACGTCGGTCACGCCGTCGTTGGTGACGCCGAGGGTGGCGCTCACGCCGCGCCGGCGGAGATCGCAATCGACCAGCACCACCTTGCTGCCCGCCATCGCCGCCGATCGGGCGAGGCACATCGAGGTCGTCGTCTTGCCCTCCTGCGGCAGCGCCGAGGCCAGCGCGATGACGCGGGCGTTGGCGGCCGACAGCGTCACGAAGGCGCGCAGCGAGCGGAACGCCTCGGCGAAGGACGAGAAGGGGTGCGAGACGATATAATCCTGCGGCGTCTCGTGACTGCGCAGCCCCTCCAGGGTTGAATCCAGCGAGGGCACGGCGCCGGCGTAGCGCAGCCGCAACCGCCGCTCGACATCGTCCTTGGTGGCGACGCCGCGCTGGAGATATTCGGCCAGCACGGTCGTCACGAGGATCGCGAACAGCGCCGCGACCACCGCGAACAGGCCGGCCAGCTTGTAATTGGGGAAGCTGGGCAGCAGCGGCACGGTGGCGAAGGCGCTGATGCGCGCGTCGGCCTGTTGCAGCCCCTCCTGCGCCGCCGTCTCCTTCGATCGGTTGAGGAAGGCCTGATAGACCTGCTTGCTGGCGTCGGCGCGGCGCTCCAGCTCGCCCAGCCCCACCTGCGCGGAGCTGTTGGCGGCGAGCGCCCCGGTGGCGCGGCCCTGGCTCGACTGGAGCGAGGACAGGCGCGATCCGGCGACCGCCGCCTCGGCCTCCAGGCTGGAGAGGATGCGGTCGATCTCCTTCTGGATCTGGCTGCGGATATCGGCGAGCTGGCTGCGCGCGGTCTTCACGTCGGGGTGGAGATCGCCGTAGCGCGTTTCGAGCTGGGCGAGATTCTGGCTGACCTCCGCCTCGCGCTGGCGCAAATTGCCGATCGTGTTCGATCCGAGCGCGGCACCCACGTCGGCGCCCTGCCCGCCCCGGCGCAGCTGGCTGCGCGCGGTGGCGAGCGCGCCCTGCTTCTCGGCCAGTTCGGCGCGGGCGAGCGAAATCTGCTGGTTGAGCGCCGAGACTTCCTGCTCGGCCATGGTGGCGCCCTGCGCGCTCATCAGGCCGTTGGCGATGCGATAGCGCTGGAGCGCGGCATCGGCCTGCGAGGCGGACGCCCGCAGATCGACCAGGCGCAGATCGAGCCACTTGCTGGCGTCGCGCGTGGCGTTGCGCTTGGCGTCGCGCTGGCTGTCGATATATTCCTCGGCGAAGGCGTTGGCGATCGCCGCCGACTGCTCGGCCTGCGCGGTGCTGGCGGTGATGTCGATCACCAGGGTCAGCCCGGATCGCTCGATCTGCACCTGGCGGAGCAGGCGGGCGGCGGCGCGGCGCTTGTCCACATCGGTGGTGAAGCGGCCGATATCCAGCCCCTGCGCGTTGAGCCGCGCCGCGACCCGCGCGGCGAGCGTGGGCGAATTGAGGATGCGCACCTCGGTATCGACGATATCGCTGCTGGGCGCGATATCGGGCACGACCGAGTCCATCTTGACCACTTCGGTCTTGCGCGGCTCGATCAGCACCGTGGCGGTGGCGGAATAGACCTGCTGGAGCGTAACCACCCGGATCGCGATCGCCGCGACGACGACCGCCGCGACGAGCAACGCCAGCTTGATGTGGCGACGGAAGACCGTCCAGATATAGCTCGGATCGGGGAGCAGCCGGCGTTGCGGCAACTCCTCGATCGGCCGGGCATAGGTCGGGATGTCCTGCAGCATCTCGGTCATGTCCACCTCGTCTGTCGCTCGTCCTCGGCCCCCGCCAATTCCGATCCGGTTGAAATCAGCCCCCCGCCGCCGCCTCCGTCATGACCGGTGCCGCACGGCGGCGGCCCGGAATGTGCGAAAGAATGTCCCGCAGGATCGCCCGGCCCTGCGGCAAAGTGGCGAGCCCGAGGATCGTGAAGAGATAGGAGAGCGCGATGCCCGCGATCAGCCGCACCACATCGCCCGCCGCCAGCTGATCGCGCACGAACAGCAGGGCGAGCATCACGGCCGGCACGATCAACAGGAAGGGTGCGGCGATGCGGATCAGATCGCCCGTCGAAACCGGCCCGCGCCGCCCGACCCACCAGCATACCGCCGGCAGGCGGATGAAGAGATCGCTGAGGCCATAAGCGGCGGCCACGCCCACCGCGCCCCACGGCATGCCGATGGCGAAGGCTGCGATCGAGGTGACCGCGTTGACCACGCCCCATTTCGCGAAATCGGCGCCGCGCTGCTGGCTGATGAACAGCCAGCCGGTCGTCGCCGTCATCGGCTGATGGATCGCGGCGAGGCCCAGCCACAGGAAGATCGGCACCGCCGTCGCCCAATGGCCGCCCAGCAAGGTGGGGATCAGGATCGGCGCGTAGACGATCAGGAAGGCGACGCCCGGCAGGGTCAGCAGCAGCATGAAGCGCACCACCCGCGCATAGGCCGATCGATAGCGGTGTGGCTCGTCGCGCAGCCGCGACAAAGCGGGCACGATCACCCGGCCGACCGGATTGTTCACCTGTTGCAGCGGGAACAGCAGCAATTTGTAGGCGCGATCGTAGAGGCCGACCTCGACCGCGCCGCCGACCCGGCCGATCAGCACCTTGTCCATATTGCGGGCGAGGAAATTGGTGAGGGTGAAGCTCGTCAGCCCGCCGCCCAGGCCGACCATGTCGCGCACCTCGGCGAAGGGCGCGGGGCGGCCGGGGCGCCAGCCGGTCGCGAGCCATCCGCCGATCAGGCTCACGCTCATGCTGGCGACGACCGAGGCGACCAGCGCCCAGGCGCTGCGCGAGTAGGTGGCGACGATCACGGCCACGCCGAGCCCCGTCACCGCCGACAGCGCATCGATCAGCGCGATCGGCGCGAAGCGCATCCCCCGGTTGAGCAGGGCGAAATGCTGGGTGGTGAGGCCCGATACCAGCACCGTTCCGGCCAGCGCCAGCGCCAGCATGGGCAGGCGCGGCTCATCATAGAACCAGCCGATCAGCGGCGCGGCGGCGGCGAACAGCAGCGCCAGCGCGAGCGACAGGCCGAGATTGATCCAGAACATCGCGCTCGCCTGTCCCTGGCTGAGCGTCGTCGAGGTGATGACCGCGTTCGACAGGCCCATATCCTGGAACATCATCACGAAGGCCGCGATCGGCATCACCATCGCGAACAGGCCGAAGGAGGCCGGATCGAGCATCCGCGATAGGATGACGACCGACAGCAGCTGGACGGCGAACTTGACCGCCTGCGCCAGCGAGGTCGCCAGCGTGCCATGCAGCACCCGCTGCCGAAGGCGGTCCTTCGGCGCGTCGAGATGGCCAGGCGTCACTCGTTTCTGCACGGCGGCTCCACATCCCGTGGTTGGCACGCCCCCCGCAACCTGTGTATATTCGCAGCTGCAACATGGGAACCCCAGATCGCACGACTCGCGGGGAGAATGTCTTGCAAAGTGGATCGATCTCTTTCGACGGCCCAAGTATCGCGAGGCAGATCAGCACTTTGTCTGCCTTCGCCCCACCATCTTCAGGGGCGGACGATTGCGCCGCGATGAACTGTTCTTGGGTGTTCGGCTCATCCGGTCGCGCATCCGCACCGGCCCGTCGAACCGCGCTTTCCCGCCCTTTGCCCGGCCGCAACGAATCATCCCGGCGGTTCGTCGAGGGCGACGGGCCGACATATTGCCGCAATGCAGCATCTGCGAAGGAGGCTTGCCGATGAGCGAAGCGACGGGCGACACGCTGCCGGTGACGGTGCTCGTGCCCACCTTCAACCGCGCCATCTATCTGACCGAGGCGCTCGAATCCCTGCTCGGCCAGCGCCCGCCGCCGGCACAAGTGATCGTGATCGACGACGGATCGGAGGACGAGACCGCCGGCATCGTGCGCGGCTTCGGCGATGCCGTCACCTACATCCACCAGCCCAACAGCGGCAAGGCGACCGCGCTCAACAACGGCCTCGCCGCCGCGACCCAGCCCTATGTCTGGATCTTCGACGACGACGATATCGCCGCCGAGGGCACGCTCGCCCGGCTGCACGACGCGCTGGCGGCCGACCCGGACGCGGGCTTCTCCTACGGCATCTGCGACAAGTTTCGCGGCCCCTGGCCCTGCGCGAACCGCGAACGCACCTTCGCCTACACCGCCGAGGAACGGTCGGCGCTGTACGTGCGGCTGATGGAGGATTTCTTCCTGTGGCAGGGCGCGATGCTGGTGCGGCGCGACTGTTACGCCACGGTCGGCCCGTTCGACGTGCGGCTGGCGCGCTCGCAGGATTATGAGATGGCGCTGCGCCTCGGCCGGCGCTTCCGGGGGGTGGGCGTGCCGATCGTCGCCTTCCACCAGCGCCACCACGAAGGGCTGCGCGGCCCCAGCAGCGCGCGCATCCCCGCCGCCGACATGGAAAAAGCGTGGCGCAAATATAACCACATCATCTTCCGCGAACTCCACGCCTCGCACGACCTTCCCGAATTCTGCATCGAGGGCGACCTGACCGGCGGCGGGCGGCCGGCGCTGACCGCGTTGATCCAGCGCGGCAGCATCATGGCGCGCAAGGGCATCTGGGATCTGGCCGCCACCGATTTCGCTGAAGCCGCGAAACTCGCCCACGGCCTCGCCATCACCACGCTGAACGAACAGGAGAAAGCCGCCCTGCGGCGCATCTTCCAGCGCGGCGCCCGATCGGTGTTCACCGGCGAGGCGGAGGGCCGGCCCTTCTTCGCCGCCATCGCCGCCTTCGATCGCCCCCTGCGCGCCGCGATCGAGGGCAACCTCCTCCTCCCCCTCAGCTTCCGCCTGCGCCGGGTGAAGGACACGCAGGAGCCCAGGACCGAACTCCGCCAGCTCTGGATCGCCGGCCGCCGCCTGCTGCGCCCTGGCGCCCTCAGCCATTATCTCGATGCGCGCCGCACCGATCGGGGCATGTACAAGGTGATGCCGCTGGCGGTGGCCTGATCGATCGACCCGGCGTTGCGTGCCGCGCCCTTGCGTCGGGCGCGGTGAAGGCCCCATCTCGTCGCACCCGCCCCGCCAACGATCGGATCGACGGATGACGACACTCGCCTCGCGGCAGCATCAGATGTTTCCCGTGCTCGATGCGGCGCAGGTGGCTACCGCGCGGCGCTTCGCCAGCGGGCCGGAACGGCACTTCGCCGCGCACGAGAGCGTCTATGCCATCGGCGATCGCGGCGCGCCGGCGTGGCTGGTGCTGGCGGGCAGCATCCATGTCGTTCGCCGCGACGGGCTCAATCAGGAGGCGCCGGTCACCACCCACGGCGTCGGCCAGTTCACCGGGGAGGTGAACCAGCTCGCCGGTCGCGCCTCGATCGCCGCCGGCCATGCGGGCGACGCGGGCTGCACCGCCCTTCCCTTCGACGCGGCGCATCTGCGCGCGCTGATGGTCGGCTCGGCCGATGTCGGCGAGGTGGTGATGCGCGCCCTGATCCTGCGCCGGGTCGGGCTGATCGAGGAGGGCGGCGCGGGCACCATCCTGATCGGCGAGCCCGAGAGCCCCGATATCGTCCGCCTCCAGGGTTTCCTCACCCGCGCCGGCTACCCCAACCAGATGCTCGACGCCGCGACCGACGCCGAGGGCAAGGCGCTGGTCGAGCGGATCGGCGTGCTACCCGAGGAGCTGCCGCTGGCCGTATGCCCCAACGGCACGTTGCTGAAACGGCCGAGCAACGCGGAGATGGCGGCCTGCCTGGGCATGACGCCCATGCTCGATCCCGACGCCGTCTATGATGTCGCGATCGTCGGCGCGGGGCCGGCGGGGCTCGCCGCCGCCGTCTATGCCGCCTCCGAAGGGCTGTCGGCGATCGTCCTCGACGAGCGCGCCATCGGCGGGCAGGCGGGCGCCTCCTCGCGGATCGAGAATTACCTCGGCTTCCCGACCGGCATATCGGGGCAGGCCCTGGCCGGCCGCGCCTTCAATCAGGCTCTTAAATTCGGTGCCGAGATCGCCGTGCCGCTCGAAGTGGCGCGGCTCGATTGCACCGATGATGGCCCCGGCCTGCTGCTTACCGACGACAGCCGGTTGCGCGCGCGATCGATCGTGATCGCCTCGGGCGCGCGCTATCGCCGCCCCGACATCGCCGATCTCGCCACCTTCGAGGGCGCGGGCGTGTCCTACTGGGCCTCGCCGATCGAGGCGCGGCTGTGCGCCGGCGAGGAGGTGGCGCTGGTCGGCGGCGGCAATTCGGCGGGGCAGGCGGTCGTGTTCCTGGCCCCGCAGGTGAAGCGCCTCCACCTGATCGTCCGCCGCCCGCTGGCCGATACCATGTCGCGCTACCTGATCGATCGCATCGCCGCTCTGCCCAACGTCGAGATCCATGTCGGCAGCGAGATTGCGGGACTGGAGGGCGACCGCACCACGGGCCTCGCCGCCGCCACCTTCCGCAACCGTGCCGACGGATCGGTCAAGCGGTGCGATCTGCGCCACCTGTTCCTGTTCATCGGCGCCGATCCCAACGCCGCCTGGCTCGACGGCTGCGTCGAGACCGACGCCAAGGGCTTCGTCGTCACCGGCCGGCGCGATCTGCCGCTCGAGACCGACCAGCCGGGCGTGTTCGCCATCGGCGACGTGCGGGCCGGCTCCACCAAGCGGGTCGCCGCCGCCGTTGGCGAGGGGGCGGCCGTCGTGGCGCAAATCCACGCGTTCCTCGCCGCGCCGGCCACTGCCGAGGGCGTAACGCCCTGAGAATCTGGCTCATAAAGGCGTTTTAGGGCCATTTGCTCCTAACCGTTCGTGTCGAGTGAAGTCGAGACACCTGCGCGCGGGGCACGCCCCTCGACTTCGCTCGGGACGAACGGAATAAAATGAACCCGCTTCGTTAATTCCCCGTCAGCCTCTGAGCTTGATTCAGCCGCGCTGAATGGCGGCATCAGCCCGCCCCCGGTTCAGCTCTGCTGAACCCGGCCCTAGCCAAAGCGGGCGCCAGCGGGCAAAGGCGCTCGCATCATGGCCGCACCCGACCCTATCACGCGCGGGATCGCGCTCAGGATCTTCGCGGCCGGCACCTATTCGCTGATGACCGGACTGCTGAAGTTCGCCTCGACCGATCATGTCGCCGCGATCGAGATGCTGTTCTACCGCGCCACCTGCGGCCTGCCCGTCGTCATGATCTGGGTGATGGCCAATGGCGGGCTACGCGCGATCCGCACCGAGCGGCCGTGGGCGCACCTGACGCGCTGCACGCTGGGCATCATCTCCATCTCGCTCACCTTCCAGAGCCTGATCCTGCTGCCGCTGGCCGATGCGACGACGATCGGCTTCACCTCGCCGATCTTCGCCACGATCCTGTCGTGGCTGGTGCTGCGCGAGCCGGTCGGCCGGCATCGCTGGCTGGCGGTGATCCTGGGCTTCATCGGCGTCGCGATCGTGATGCGGCCGGGGGCGACCAGCCATGCCGTGCCGCTGCTGGGCGTGGCCGTCGCGCTGATGGCGGCGCTCGGGCAGGCGAGCGTGACGATCACGCTGCGCCAGATCGGCGGGACCGAGCATGTCGCCGCGATCGTCTTCTGGTTCTTCATCTCGTCGATCGTCGTCGCCGGCCTGTTCATGCCCTTCTTCGCGTCGTGGCATACGCCGGCCACCTATCTGCTGCTGGCGGGGGCGGGGGTCTGCGGCGGGCTGATGCAGCTCGCGCTGACCGCTTCGCTCCAGTCGGCCCCCGTGTCGGTGATCGCGCCGTTCGATTATCTCCAGATCGTCGGCGCGACGATCTTCGGATGGCTCGTGCTGGGCAGCCCGCCGACGATCAACACGCTGGGCGGCGCGGCGCTCATCGCGGGCTCGGGCCTCTACACCGCCTGGCGCGAGCATCGCCGCCGCCGCGATCCGCACGTGCCGCCCACCCAGAGCGTCGCGTGAGCCCTGCTCTGCCCGGCCGCCAGCTCGGGCTGATGATGCTGCTCGTCGGCTCCACCGCGATGGGCATCGCCGGCACCGATCTCGTCCTGCCCGCCATTCCCGGCCTGCCCGCGCTGCTCGGCGGGGACATGGCGCGGGCGCAGCTCGTGCTGGCCAGCTACACCGCCGGCACCGCGCTCGGCCTGCTGGCGTTCGGCGAGCTGGGCGCGCGCCACGATCAGCGGCGCCTGCTGGTCGGCTCGCTGCTGGTCTTTTCGGTCGTCTCGCTGCTGTGCCGCCTCTCGACCTCGCTCGACATGCTGATCGGCCTGCGCTTCGTGCAGGGCATGGCGGGCGCCGCGGCGGCGGTGTTCACCCCCGGCATCATCCGCCGCGTCTATGGCGACGATCGGGCGGTGCGCGCGATCGGTATCCTCGGCAGCGTCGAGGCGCTTGCCCCCGCGCTGGCGCCGATCGCCGGCCTGTGGCTGCTCCACGCCTTCGGCTGGCGCGCGTCGTTCGATCTGCTGGCGGTGCTCTCGCTCGGCCTTGCCATCGCCTTCGCGTGGCGCCCCCTGCCCGCCCCGCCGGTCGATCGCGGCACCGGCGGCTACGGCCGGCTGCTGCGCGACCCGACCTTCCTGCGTTACGCGCTCAGCCAGGCCTGTACGCTCGGCGCTTTGCTGGTGTTCGTGTTCGGCGCGCCCGCGGTGTTCGCCAGCGCGCTCGGCGGGGACATGGGCGACTTCATCGCGATGCAGGTCACGGGGGTCGCCACCTTCATCGTCGCCGCCAATCTCTCCGGCGCTATCGCCAAACGGATCGGGGCGGAGGCGACGATCCTGGCCGGCACCGCCTGTTCCGCGCTCGGTGGCGCGGGGCTGCTGGCCTATGCGCTGGCCGGCGGCGGGGACATGATGGCGATCATCGCCATCTACCTGCTGCTCAACATCGGCCTCGGCGTGCGCGGGCCGACCGGCTTCCACCGCGCCGTGGTGGCCGCCCAAGGCGATGACGCGCGCGGCACGGCGCTGATCGTCGTCGCCATCCTGCTCGTCGCGGCGGCCGGCACCGCCGCCGTCGCCCCGTTCATCGCGTCGGGACTCGTGCCGCTGGCGGCGGGCACCGGGGCGATCGCGATCGTCGCTCTGGCGCTCCTCGGGCTCCTTCCGCCGCTCCGCGACTGACAAAGCGACCGATTCGGGCAGGATCGAATCGCCATCAGCCGATCAACAAGCGTCACAAACCGACAAACAAGCCGTTTGGAGGTCGCCTGTAGGGCTAGGCGAGGGGCGAGTCGGCCTGTACATTCGGCCCCGTGGACCACGACCGCACCTCTTCCCTGACCGACGCGCAGCGCGATTGCCTGCGCCTCGTCGCGTCCGGCCTGGAGGCCAAGGAAATCGCCCGCGCGCTGGAGATTTCCTCTCACGCGGTGATCGAACGGCTGCGTGCCGCGCGCCGCCAGCTGGGTGTCAGCACCAGCCGCGAGGCGGCCCGCCTGATGCTCCAGGCGGAGCAGGGCGCCACCTACAATCCGTTTGTAACCATGCCGATTGGTGTTGTGCCACCAAGCCCCGAACGACACGCTCAGCCCCGTCATCAATTCGATCACGAGGGGGTTGAGCCTCTCAGCGTGGCGGATCGGCAGCAGGTTCGTTTCGAGCCCGATTATCTGAAGCGCCCGGTGGGCGCCCGGATGATGCCCTTCCCCACCGCCGAGCGGCAGTGGAACGATCTGACTTCGGCGCAGAGGTTGGGGTGGGTACTCGCCATCGCCGTCGGCATCGCCCTGATGCTCGGCGGCCTCACCACGGGCAGTGTTTCGATTATCGAGGCTTTGTCCCGACTCTTCTAGCGTCGTCGCTTTCCAGCAACGTCTAACCCTCACGTGACGCGATTCCCGCGTTCGCCAAGGAGAAGAGTCATGTCCGTCACCCGCCGCGTCATTGCCCAGGAAGTCATGGATCGCCTCGTCAGCGCCGAGCGTTCGACCGATCAGGCCCTGATCGACACCGCCGAACTCGCCGCGACCCTGCTGAAGGCCCGCCTGAAGATCGAGGCGGCCGCCGAAGTCGGGCAGGATGCGTTCGAGCGCATCGCCGCCACCTTCGCCGCGCATGTCGAAGGCCGCCGCAGCATCGTCGCCGCCCATCAGGCGCTGGCCGAAGTGAAGGTGAAGATGGGTCTGGCGACCGTCGCCCTCGGTGGTGGTGGCGACAAGGAAGTCCCGCCGCAGCCGGAAGCCGTTTACGCCGAACCGCACCTCAGCCTGGTGCGTCAGGCCGCCTGAGGCCGAATCCCGGCCGTTTGTCGGCCACCGCTTGACCGGAAACGCTTCGCGTGATCCGTCCCGGCGGTGGCCAGCCATCTCGCCTTCCTCTCCCTCCGCGTCGTCTACGACCTGACCCTCGCGCTGGCCTGCGGCTACGCGATTGTCCGGGGCGGGCGTGACGAACGGCTGGGTGCCGCCATCATGATCGTGGGCTCCGTTTTGACGGTGGTCGCGGAATATCAGGGCGGCAAGGGGTGGTGGAACACGCGGACCGGGGTGATCGCGACCGATGTCGCGGTGTTCGTAGCGTTTCTTGTGCTTACCCTGAGGAGCAATCGATTTTGGCCTATCTGGGTCTCAGCCCTGCAACTCATCGCGGTCGCAACCCATCTCGCGATCGCGATTCGGCCGTTCGATCTGCGACCGGAGACCATTCCCATCGTTCGGCCGCTTCTCCAAGCCTACGCGATAGCGCTGGGCTTCTGGGCTTACCCCATGCTCGCGCTGATCGTGCTGGGCGCGCATCGGCAGCATCGCCGTGCCAACCCGCGCTCGAGGTCGCCCGGCTAGAGGCGCTGCTCCGCCCGATGCACGGCGACGACGCCGCCGTCATCGCCAGCCTCCTGATCGATCGGCTCCGCACGCTCTCCGCCGTGCTGGTCGCGCACCCCACCACGCTGGACGCGATCCTGCCCGGCGACCAGCGGGCGACGATCGCGCTGATCGGCGCCACGCGCGACGCGATGCTCCACACGCTGCGCCGAGAGATCCTCGACGCGCCGGTGCTCGCCACCGGCAACGCGCTGGTCAACTATCTCCACGCCGCGATGGCCGCCGAATCGCGCGAGCAGCTGCGCGTGCTGTTCGTCGACGGCAGCGTCCGCCTGGTGCACGAGGAGGTGTTCGGGCAAGGCTCGATCAGCGCCGCGCCGATCGAGATGCGCGCCATCTTCCGCCGCGCGCTGGAGCTGGAGGCGACCGGCCTGATCCTCGCCCACAACCATCCCTCCGGTGACCCCACCCCCAGTCAGGAGGATATCCGCGCCACCGCCATTCTGGCCGAGGCCGCCCGATCGCTCGACATATCGGTCCACGATCATGTCATCATCGCGCGTTCCGGATGGATCAGCCTGCGCCAGCTGGGGTATCTATGAACGCGATCCCGCACGAATATGGCAAGGCCGGGCACGACACGCCCGCCTCCCCCGTCGCCGCCGCGCGCAAGCTCGTCCGCTTCGCCGCCGCCCGTGCCGAGGCGCTCGACGGCGACCTGTTCGCCAACCCGGCCTGGGCGATCATGCTCGATCTGTTCATCGCCGGCGAACTCAACCGCCGCGCCACCGTGGAGCATGTCGGCAAGGCGGCGCATCTGTCCGAGGCATCGGCCGCGCGCTGGTTCACCGTGCTGTCCAAGCGCGGCATGGTCGAACTCTACCAGAGCCCCGATGGCGACGGCCGCCGCCTGATCCGCCTGACCGAACGCTCGCGCGGCAAGCTGCGCGATTTCCTGACCGAGTGGCGCTAAGCCGATAAAGCGGCGGCGCGGGGACCGATCGCCGCCGCCGATCATTCAACCGGGCATGACCAGGCCCGCCAAGCGCAGCAAGCCCCGTAAAGCCACCGAGACAGTCGAGGTCGCGGCGAGCGAGAAGGCCGCCCCGCTGCGCCGGACATGGTTCGTCCGCGCGACGGGCCAGCTGAGCGAGCTGGCCGACCAGCCGCCGCTCATCACGATCTGCGCCGTCACCGCGCTCGCCGGCATCGCGTTCGGCAACCGCCGCCTCGCCAGCGCCGGCGCGCGGATGCTCACCGCCGAGCTAATCGCCACCGCCGCCAAGGATGCGATCAAGGCGCGGGTCGATCGCACCCGGCCGAGGGTCGTGGCCGATGGCGGCCGCTACCGGAGCGGCAAGGGTGGCACCAAGGACAGCGCGCACAGCAGCTTTCCCTCCGGCCACACCGCCGGCGCCGTCGCGGTCGCCCGCGCCGTGGCCCGTGAATATCCGGCCGCCGCAACCCCGGCCTATGCCGTGGCGTCGGGCGTCGCCGCGATCCAGGTGCCGCGGTCGCAGCATTATCCCAGCGATCTGGCGGTCGGCGCGCTTATCGGCGTGGCGGCCGAGGCGGTGGCCTATGGCGCGGAGCGGCTGCTCGCGCGCCGGTGGCCGGCGCGCGAGGTGGAGGCGCCGTTGCTGCTGTTGCCGGCGCCCACCGGCACATGATTTCCCCTCCCGCTTGCGGGGAGACGAATGGCAAAGACACACCCGATGACTCTCTCGCGCGCCATCTTTCAAATTCCCGCCCACGGGCTTATATCGCGCGCGGTTACACAACAGGAGATCGACCTATCCCCCCGCCCATGATGCGCCGCCCGCTTGGCGCTCCCCCGATTCCCATGAACGGCCCCCGCTTCAACGAATTCATCCAGAGCCAGAAGGTGCGGGTGATCGATGAGAATGGCGAGAACCTCGGCGTGATGTACACGCGCGAGGCGATGGAGCAGGCGCGCGAGGTCGGGCTGGATCTGGTCGAGGTCTCCCCCAACGCCGATCCGCCCGTCGCCAAGTTCCTGGATGTCGGCAAGTTCAAGTACGAGACCCAGAAGAAGGCCAACCTCGCCCGGAAGTCGCAGAAGACGCAGGAGATCAAGGAGATCAAGATGCGTCCGAATATCGACGACCATGACTACGACACCAAGATGAAGAAGGTGCACGAGTTCATCGAGGAGGGCGACAAGGTGAAGGTCACCCTGCGCTTCCGGGGTCGCGAAATGGCGCACGGCCAGCTCGGCATGCTCGTTCTCCAGCGCGTCCAGCAGGATACGCTGGAAGTGGCCAAGGTGGAGCAGCACCCGCGCATGGAAGGCCGCCAGATGCTGATGGTGCTGGCCCCCAAGGGATGATCGCAGCCGAGGTTTCCGTCGAGGACGGGTGGCCGGATACGGATTGGGAATCGCTTTCGGCGAAGGCGATTCGCGCCGCGCTGGCGGTCAGCCCCTATGGCTGGATCGCCGATCGCGCCTTCACCTCGGAAATCTCGGTCCGCCTCACCTCCGACGAGGAAGTGCGGGTGCTCAACCGCGACTATCGCCACAAGGACAAGCCGACCAACGTGCTGTCCTTCCCGATGGTGCAGAAGGATCTGCTCGACGCGCTGGCCAATTCGGACGACGGCGAGGTGCTGCTGGGCGATATCGTGCTGGCGGCCGGCGTCACCGCCGCCGAGGCGGCCGACAAGGGCGTCGACGTCGCGACCCACGCCACGCACCTCATTGTCCACGGCACGCTCCACCTGCTCGGCTTCGATCATGAGGAGGGCGAGGCGGAGGCCGAGGCGATGGAGGAGATGGAGCGACAGGCGCTCGCCTCGCTCGGGCTGGACAACCCCTATGTCGTCCGCGAAGACTGACGACCGACTGAGGACCGCGACAGGCGATGCCGGACGATTCGAGTAAGGAGCCCAGCGAAGGCGGGCGATTGTGGGCGGGCCTGCGCGGCCTTCTTTTCGGAGACGATGCGGAGCCGACCCTCCGCGACCAGATCGCCGAGGCGATCGACGAGCATGAGGGCGACGCGCCCTCCAAGAACGACCTGTCCGCCACCGAGCGGCAGATGCTGCGCAATCTGCTCGATTTCGGCGAGCGCACGGTGGGCGACATCGGCGTGCCGCGCGCGGATATCGTCGCGGTGCCGGAAACGATCAGCTTCGCCGATCTCGTCGCCCGCTTCGCCGAGGCCGAGCATAGCCGCCTGCCCGTCTATCGGGTCAGCCTCGACGAAGTGATCGGCATGGTCCACGTCAAGGACGTGTTCCGCATCATCGCGACCGACACGCCCCACCCCGAAACGATCGCCGGCCTGATCCGCGAGCCGCGCTACGTCCCCGAATCGATGGGCGTGCTGGAATTGCTCGCCGAGATGCGCGCCACCCGCACCCATCTGGCGATCGTGCTGGACGAATATTCGGGCACCGAAGGCCTCGTCACGATCGAGGATATCGTCGAGGAGATCGTCGGCGATATCGAGGACGAGCATGACGACGAGGCGCTGGCCCTGATGGTCCCGCTCGACGACGGCCTGTGGGACTGCGACGCCCGCGCCGAACTGGAGGACGTCGCCGACGTCATCGACGAGCGGCTGGCCGAAGTGGAGGAAGACGTCGACACGCTCGGCGGCCTCGCCACCGTGCTGGCCGGCCATGTGCCCCAGCCGGGCGAGATCGTGGCGCATCCCAGCGGCTGGCAGTTGGAGATCACCGAGGGCGACACGAAGCGCGTATCGCGCCTGAGACTGCACCCGCCGGCCGAGGTGGAGGGGTAAGCAGGACCCTCAACTCCACAGCGTCGTGCGAAAGGGATGCTAGCTGGATCGCGACGATCGGGGCTATGCTGAGCCAATGTGGCAACTGGCTGTCTTCGCCTTGGCTTCTGCAACATCGGCTGACCAGAAACGCTTCACGGTTGACGGTGAAGCGTTCGGAGAGCAGCGCGTGCTTACCTGCACTTGGTTCACCAACTTTGAAAATAGCCGGTTTGAGCAGTGTCACGACGCGGCGGGAGCAGTGCTTCAGGATGGCGATGGGGCATCCATCAAATGCCTTGGCGAGACATGTGTGCAACTAAACATCGGAGCCCAAAAGGCTGCGAACTGGCGAAAGCCTGAGCCGATTTGGGGCTCATTCACTGTGCGATTGATTGGGCGCCTAAGCCTAAGCCCGCACCAGAAGCGGTATCTCGGCGATGCCACCAGAACCGTCCTCATCGAGACCGTCGAAGACGTCCAGGTGGCGAAATAAACCAGAGGCCAAGGCTGCCGATAGGTGGAGAGGTAAGCCACCCACGCCATCGTGCTCCTGCGCAGGCAGGAGCCGAGGGGCCACACGCGCTGCGCTCCGATAACCCTGGGCTCCGGCCTTCGCCGGAGCACGGCAGCCGAGGTGGAAGGCTGATGGAACCTCCCCTCCCCTTCAGGGGGGGGTCGGGGGTGGGGGCTGTCCCCGCTTCTCGACATATGTGGTGTCGGGCCGACAGCCCCCACCCCAACCCCTCCCCTGAAGGGGAGGGGCTAACAAAGTCCAAAAACCCCTGTCCTACAGGCCCCGGCCTGTGCCAACGTCCCCCCATGGCCGTTCGCTTCCCCTCGCCCCGCCCGTCACCAAACCGACGCCAAGGCATGCGAACTTCGTGAACTTCCGCGCGGGCCATCCGCCCGCGCCACCTTTTTCCGCCTGATCCGTTACGGGGTTTCATGAAGAAGAAGATCCTGATCGTCGTCGCGGCCCTGATCGTTCTCGGCATAGCCTTCTGGTTTTTCGCGACGCGCAACCAGACCGCCGCGCTGCCGATCACCGCGACCGAGGGCGTGAAGCCCGAGATACCGGCGCCGTCGAAGAGCCTGATCCCGACGATGAACATCGCGCCGGCGGTCGGCTGGAAGGATGGCGAGGCGCCCACCGCCGCCGCCGGCCTGAAGGTCAACGCCTTTGGCCATGGCCTCCAGCATCCCCGCTGGCTGCTGCCGCTGCCGAACGGCGACGTGCTGGTCGCCGAGAGCGACGCGCCGCCCAAGCCCGAGGGCAATCCCGGCATCCGCGGCTGGGTGCAGGGCAAGGTAATGAAGCGCGCCGGCTCCAACACGCCGTCCGCCAACCGCATCACCCTGCTGCGCGACGCCGATGGCGATGGCGTGGCCGAGACGCGATCGGTACTGATCGCCGATCTCTTCTCGCCCTTCGGCATGGCGCTGGTCGGCGACGAGCTTTACATCGCCAATGCCGATGCGCTGGTGAAGGTGCCCTTCAAGGTCGGCCAGACGAAGATCGACGCGAAGCCGGTCAAGGTGATCGACCTGCCGGGCGGGCCGATCAACCACCACTGGACCAAGAATGTCATCGCCAGCCGCGACGGCAAATTGCTCTACATCACGGTCGGCTCCAACTCGAACGTCGGCGAACGCGGCATGGCGGTCGAGAAGGATCGCGCGGCGGTGTTGGAATATGACATCGCCACCAAGGAGCGGCGCGTCTACGCCTATGGCATCCGCAACCCCAACGGCCTGGCGTGGCAGCCGGGCACCGACACTTTGTGGACCGTCGCCAACGAGCGCGACGAGCTGGGATCGGACATCGTGCCCGATTATCTCACCTCGGTGCAGTTCGGTGGCTTCTACGGCTGGCCCTGGTATTATTGGGGCGGGGTCGCCGATCCGCGCCCGACGGAGCCCGACACCAACGATCTGGCCGGCTACGTCATCCGCCCCGATTACGCGCTTGGGCCGCACGTCGCCGCGCTCGGCCTGACCTTCTCGGAAGGCGCGAAGCTGGGGCCGAAATTCGCCAGCGGCGCCTTCATCGGCGAGCATGGCTCGTGGAACCGCAAGCCCAAGTCCGGCTACAAGGTGGTGTTCGTCCCCTTCGTGAAGGGCCGCCCCGCCGCCAAGCCGATCGACGTGCTGACCGGCTTCCTCGACGAGGACGAGGACGCGCGCGGCCGCCCGGTGGGCGTGGTGATCGACCGCACCGGCGCGCTGCTGGTGGCGGACGACGTGGGCGGCAAGGTGTGGCGGGTGGCGGCGGCGCGCTGAGGGAGCGGCTTCAGCGTTGCGTCAGATCCGCCGCAGCCACAGCCGCTCGACCGAATGGTCGGTGCCCTTGCGCAGCACCACGTCGGCGCGGGCGCGGGTGGGGAGGATGTTTTCGACGAGATTCACCTCGTTCACCTCGCGCCAGATATCGCGGGCGAAGGTGAGGGCCTGATCGTCGGGCATCTTCGAGAAGCGGTGGAAGAAGGCGGTCGGGTCGCGGAAGGCGGTGCGGCGCAGGAGTTGGAAGCGCTCTTCGTACCAGCGCGCGATATTGCCCGGCGCGGCATCGATATAGACCGACAGATCGAAGAAATCGGAGGCGGTGAAGGGCGCGCGGCCGATCGACGCCTGCGCGCCGATCTGGAGGACGTTGAGCCCCTCGAAGATCAATATGTCGGGCTGGTCGATCAGCTGCGTCTCGCCCTCGACCCGATCGTAGGCGTGGTGCGAATAGACCGGCACCCGGCCCTTGCCGGTGGCGCGCACGCTCGACAGGAAGTCGATCATGCTTTTGACGTCATAGCTTTCGGGGAAGCCCTTGCGGTGCATGATCCCGCGATCTTCCAGCTCCAGCGAGGGATAGAGGAAGCCGTCGGTCGCGACGAGATCGACTTTGGGGTGATCGGGCCATTTCGACAGAAGCGCGCGCAGCACGCGGGCGGTGGTGCTCTTGCCCACCGCGACCGATCCCGCGATCGCGACGATATAGGGGCGGGGGCGTGCCGGGCGGCCGACGAAATCGTCGGTCACGCGCGCCAGGCCGCGCGCGGCGCCGACGTGCAGGTTGATGAGGCGGGTGAGCGGCAGGTAGATATCCTCCACCTCCTCCACCGAAATCGGTTCGTTCGCGCCGCGTAGCCGTTCGAGATCGCCCTCGTTGAGCGTCATCGGGACGGCGGAGCGCAGCCGCTCCCAATACTCGCGCTGGAACTCGCTGTGGGTGGCGGGGCTCATGGCCTCGTCGGGAACGACCCGCGCGGGCGTTCCCGTCACGCGAAAGGGACGAGCGCGACCTGCGGCTCCTCCGTGAGATAGCGGTCGATCCGGTTGCGGCGATCGACCAGCACCACCTGCGGCTCGACGGGCTGGGCGACCAGCTCGAAGCCCATGATGATGACCTCCTCGCCCTCGCCGATCAGGTGGGCGGCGGCGCCGTTGACGCAGATGTCGCCCGATCCGCGCTCGCCGGCGATGACATAGGTTTCCAGCCGCGATCCGCTGGTGTTGGAAACGACCATCACCCGTTCGCCGGGCCACAGGCCGACGGCGTCGCACAGGTCCATGTCGATCGTGATCGACCCGACATAGGCGAGGTTCGCCTCGGTCACCGTGGCATTGTGGATCTTCGAACGCATCACCCAGCGCACAGACCATCCCCTCCAGAACGCTATCGCCGTACCCCGCCCATATAGGAAGGATGGGCCGATGCCGGAAGCCCCGTTTGCCCCTGTGCCTTCGCGCGGCTACAGGCGACGGCGATAAAGGTGGAGGATCAGGACGTGCCGACCACGATAGCCGAGCTGGCGCGCATGAAGGCGGCGGGCGAGCCGATCGCGATGGTGACCTGTTACGACCATGCCTCGGCGCTGCTGTGCCAGGCGGCAGGGATGAAGGTGCTGCTCGTCGGCGACTCGCTGGGGCAGGTGGTGCTGGGGCATCGCGACACCCTGTCGGTGTCGGTGGGCGACATGGTGCGCCATGCGGCCGCCGTGGTGCGCGGCGCGCCCGACGCGCTGGTCGTCGGCGACCTGCCGTTCCTGAGCTACACCAGCCCCGCGCAGGCGATCGAGAGCGCCGGGCGGCTGATGCGCGAGGGGCAGGTGGGCGTCGTCAAGCTGGAGGGCGGGCGTTCCATCGCGCCGACCGTCCGCACGCTGGTCGATTTCGGCATCCCCGTGATGGGGCATCTGGGCTTCACCCCGCAATCCTCGCACCAGATCGGGGTGAAGGTGCAGGGCAAGAGCGCCGAGGCGGCCGCCGCCATCATCGCCGATGCCGATGCGTTGCAGGCGGCGGGCGCCTGCGCGATCGTGCTGGAGCTGATCCCGGCGGCGCTGGCCTGGGCCATCACCGAGCGGCTGACCATCCCCACGATCGGCATCGGCGCGGGCGCGGGCTGCTCGGGGCAGGTGCAGGTGTGGCACGATATCCTCGGCTTCTCGGGCAAGCCGCCCTTCCGCCATACGCGCCGCTTCGGCGAGGTGGGCGCGGCGATCACCTCGGCGCTGTCGGACTATGCCGGATCGGTCGCGGACGGCAGCTTCCCCACCGCCGCCAACGCCGCGACGATGGACGAGGCGGTGGTGACCGCCGCGCTGGCCTTGGCCGACCGGGACTGACGGGGATGGAGGTGCTGTCGACCATCGCCGATTTCCGCGCGGCGCGGGCGAAGCTCGGCACGCTGGGCCTCGTGCCGACGATGGGCGCGCTGCACGAGGGGCATCTGGGGCTGGTGCGCGCGGCGAAGGCGCGGTGCGCGGCGGTGGCGGCGACGATCTTCGTCAACCCGCTGCAATTCGGCCCGAACGAGGATTTCAGCCGCTACCCCCGCACCTTGCCCAACGACCTCAAGCTGCTCGAGGCCGAGGGCGTCGATCTGGTGTTCACGCCGACCGTCGACGTGCTCTATCCGGCGGGCTTCGCGAGCCGAATCGAGGTGGGGCCGATCGCCGACCGCCTGGAGGGCGCGGTGCGCCCCGGCCATTTCGCGGGCGTGGCGACGGTGGTGGCCAAGCTGTTCGCGATCACCAGGCCGGACGTCGCCTTCTTCGGGCAGAAGGATGTGCAGCAGACAGTCGTGATCCGGCGGATGGTGGCCGATCTGGACGTGGACGTGGCGATTTCCGTGGAGCCGACCGCGCGCGAGGCGGACGGGCTCGCGCGCTCCAGCCGCAACATCTATCTCGATGCCGGCCAGCGGGCGCAGGCGCCGGCGCTCTATCGCGCCCTCATGGCGGCGGATTCAGCCTGGGCGTCGGGCGAGCGTAATGGCGATGTGCTGCGCGACATGATGCGCGAGATCGTCGAGGCGCAGACCGACGGGGTGATCGATTATGTCAGCTTCGCCGATCCGGTGGCGCTGGAGGAGATCGACCGGGCCGGGCATGCGGGCGGGGTGCTGAGTCTCGCGGTGCGCTTCGGCACGACGCGGTTGCTGGATAATCATATTCTTTCCTGATCCGCTCACGCGGATGGGCGGCACCAGCCCGCTCCCCCACCCGGCCACCCATTCAGGATATGCTATGGGTGACCGGCTGGGGGAGCGGGCCGGTGCCGCGTTCAGGCCTTTCGCATCATCAGCCGATAGCTCGCCAGCGCCAGGAAGAGCCCGGTGAACCAGGCGTAGGCGTAGAAGGCCGTCCAGCCCGCCGGCACCCCGGCGAAGGCGACCGGGAAGGCGGTGGCGAGGAAGCCGGGGATGTTGGGGGCGACGCCGATCAGGAAGGCGATCACCGCCGCCGGGTTCCAGCCGCCGCGATAATGGTAGGCGCCCTCGCTGCGGTAGAGCGCCAGCACGTCGAGCTTCGTGCGGCGGATCAGCCAGTAATCCGCGATGAGGATGCCGGCGATGGGCCCAAGCAGCGCCGAATAGCCGATCAGCCAGGTGAAGATGTAGCCGTTGGTGGAGGCGAGCAGCTTCCACGGCATGATGACCACGCCGATGCAGGCGGTGATGAGCCCGCCGGTGCGGTAGGAAATCCGTGCCGGCCACAGCGACGAGAAATCATAGGCCGAGCAGACGAGATTGGCGGCGATGTTGCACGAGACGGTGTCGATCGCGATCACGATCAGGCCGAGCAGCACGAACGGCCCGGCGAGCGTGCCCGCCAGCGCCACCGGATCCCAGATGGCGTGGCCGTAGATGACGACGGTGGCGGAGGTGGTGACGACGCTCGCCAGCGTGATGAGTCCCATGGTGGGCGGCAGGCCGACCGCCTGGCCGATCGCCTGATCGCGCTGGCTGCGCGCGAAGCGGGTGAAATCGGGGATGTTGAGCGCGAGTGTGCCCCAGAAGCCGACCATGGCGGTGAGCGAGGGCCAGAAGACCTGCCAGAATTGCCCCGCCCTCGGCCCGCCCTCGGCGAAGGCGGAGGGGGCCGCGAGGATCGGGCCGGCGCCGCCCGCGCGGTCGATCGCCCACCAGACGAGCGCGGCGCAGACGAGGATCTTGACCGGTGCCGTCCAGGTTTCCAGCCGGCGGATGGTCGTCAGCCCCTTGCGGACGAAGATCAGCTGGATCGCCCAGAAAATGGCGAAGGCGGCGAGCTGGCCGGGGCCGATATCGAGCAACGGGATCGGCGGGCCGGCGAGACTGCGCCCCACCAGCACGCCGAGCAGGGTGAGCAGAGCCTCGCCGCCGATCCACGTTTGGATGCCATACCAGCCGCAGGCGACGAGCGCGCGGGCGAGCGCGGGGAGGCGCGCGCCGGTCGTGCCGAAGGCGGCGCGGGCCAGCACGGCGAAGGGCACGCCGTAGCGCGCGCCGGGATGGCCGATCAGCAGCAGCGGGCCGAGCAGGATGACGTTGCCCAGCAGCACCGTGACCGCCGCCTGCCCCGCCGACATGCCCTGTTCGATCAGGCCGGAAGCGAGCATCCAGCTGGGTACGGCGACGACCATGCCGACCCACAAAGCGGCGAAATGATACCAGGCCCAGGTGCGTTGCGCGGGGCTGGTGGGCGCGAGGTCCGCGTTCCACAATCCGCTCGTCACGTCGGTCATTGGCGCTCACCCCCCGGTCGGCCGAAAGGGGGAGTGTCGGCGGTTACGCCTCTGTGCGCAAGGGGATCGCCGGGGCCAGCGGCAGGAACCAGCGCGCGATGACGAGCCCGCCCGCCAGCAGCATCGCGACATCGCTGACGAAGCTGAAGATCGCCCACGCCCAATCGAAGTGCAGCCAGATCGGCGTGCCGAGATGGGCGAAGGTGGCGCCGGCGAGCGTGATGAGCACCAGCACCTTCGCGCGCGAGGCGAAATCGGTGACGCGGCCGGCGATGCCGTAGAGCGCGAAGCCCATCATCAGCGCGACGATGACGTTGTGGATATAGCCCGAGATCATGCCGGCGGCGTCGTCGACCGGAAAGCCGGCGGTGTTGAAGTGGATCGTGGCGATCGGCCCGCGCCCGTACAGCACGGTGTTGGCGGCCGAGCCCGAGGGCGAGGGGATCATGTAGGTGCCGGTGCCCGTGGCGGTCAGGTTCTGCGCGAGCGCGGTCTGCGTCGCGGCGGCGGCATTGTCGGGCGCGGTGGTGTAGGCGAGGTTGGCGAGCGGCGTGACCCAGAAGAGGAAGCCGACGAAGAACATCGCGACAGCGCCGATCAGGCTGCCGAGGATCAGGCGGACGATGGCGGTCATGTGGTGGCTCCCCCGTTTGTGGCGATGATGCGCGAACGTTTGGGCGAGGGGAAGGGGGAAGGGGGCAGGGGGTGGGTAATTCCTCCCCAAGCGAGCTTGGGGAGGGGACCATCGCGCAAGCGATGGTGGAGGGGTTTTCCCGCCATCATCGTTGCGCAGACCCCTCCACCACCGGCTGCGCCGGCGGTCCCCCTCCCCATGCTGCGCATAGGGAGGAACGGGCAAAAATAGGATTTGCGGGCGCCACTCGGGCGGGAAATCGGGAAGAAGCGTTTCGACCGGCGCGTCCTGCCACGGGCATCCGGGCGGACTTTTACAGCATTTTTGCGGGCCGCCGCAGGCCCGCGCTGGGTTTGGCCCGGTGGACGGTGGCCCCTTGGGTTTTCGCCCCTTGCGGAGTTACTGGCCGGTTTGGCTGGGCCGCCTGCGTATAATCCCCCGAGCCGGTCGCGATGCATCGTCGGTCTGAACCGGATGGCTTCGCGCCGGTCGTTCCGGGACGGTTGCCCGCCCCGGATGCTTGACCTCTTCCCATGGCCTGTGGGAATCGAGCGACGACACATGTTTACCTAATGTTCCTATTTGTCAAGTGATTCGTCATGCTGAACGTGTTTCAGCATCCATCTCCCGGCCGGCGACGGCGGCCCGTGGGGAGGGATGGACCCTGAAACACGTTCAGGGTGACGGTGGGTGCTGGGCGGCGGCGGTGTGATCGAGGGGCTGGATTGCTTCGCTGCGCTCGCAATGACGGAATGGGGAACCGGTACGGTTTGGGGGAAGCCCCCTCCGTAAGCCCTTCGGGCCGCCACCTCCCCGTGCCGGGGAGGATGCCCCTCCACATTCCTGCGGCGGCCCGTTTCGCGAGCCAGCTTCACGGCTGCGACTTGCCCCCGGCAAGTCGCAGATCGCCGTTACCACCCCTCCCCATGCACTGCATGGGGAGGAATGTAGCGCACAAAAAAGGGGCGGCCCCTTGGGAGCCGCCCCTGATCTGCTGTTCGGACGTAGGCGATCAGAAGGTCGCGTAGGCCTCGTTGCCGACGAAACCCATCTTCTCGACTTCGGCCTTCTTCGTGACGGCCAGAACCTGATCGACCAGCTCGTAGCGAGCCTGGGGATCGGGCTGGAGGTGAAGCTCCGGGATCGGGTTCATCACCTGCGTCTGATCGAGATACTGCTTCAGGATGCCGAGGCTGATCGGCGACCCGTTCCACAGGATCTGGTTCGTCGGGGTCACGATGATCTTGTTCTTCACGGGATCGATCGGAGGCGGGGTGTTCGTGTTCGAGTTCTGCGGCAGATCCAGTTTCACCGCGTGGGTCTGGATCGGGATCGTCAGAATGAACATGATGAGCAGCACGAGCAGGACGTCGATCAACGGCGTCATGTTCATGTCCATCATCGGCTCGCCTTCTTCCTTGCCGCCGGCTGCCATGGCCATGGTGCTATTCCTTTACCAAAGATCAGAGGCGAGGCGCGACGGTGCCCGCCGGCGGTTCGGAGATGAAGCCGACCCGAGCGAAGCCTGCGCGCTGCATGTTGAAGACGGCCCCGCCGATGCAGCGGTAGGGCGTATTGATGTCGCCGCGGATGTGCGCTTCCGGGAGTTCCAGGCCGGCGGCGTTGACGCCGCCCTGCTTGTCGATCTCCTTGCGGAGCTTGTCGACCGCGCGGGTCAGCAGCTCTTCGGAATGGACACGCGTCTGACCCCAATAGACTTCGCAGTCACCGCCTGCGCCGCCCTTGATCGAGAGGACGACATTTTCCGGCTTGGTCGTCGTCGGCTCGAAGACGACCTTCGGCAGCGTTACCGGCACGGTCTGGATGGCAACCGGCACGGTGATGAGGAAGATGATGAGCAACACCAGCATGACGTCCACCAGGGGAGTCGTGTTGATGTCCGACATCGGGGCCCCATCTTCACCGGGGCCTGCGCTCATTGCCATGTGACTAGGATCCTACTCTTCTTCGGGCGGAGGCCGGTCGATGCGCCGGCCTCTTCAAATACGGTGCGGGGCGGTGACACGGGCCGCCGCCCCGGCGACCGCATTACGCCTTCGGGTTGATCGCTGCCGAACCGGTCTTCATCGGCGGAGCGACGGCAGCGCGCGAGGCGACCGCCGGCTTCAGCGCGCCGTTCGACACAAGGTAGCCGTGCAGGTCGGTCGAGAAAGCGCCGATCTGCTCGGCGACGACCTTGTTGCGACGCGACAGCCAGTTGTAGCCGAGCACCGCGGGAACCGCGACGACCAGACCGATGGCGGTCATGATGAGCGCTTCACCGACCGGGCCGGCGACGGCGTCGATCGAGGCCTGACCCGACGCACCGATCTTCACGAGCGCGCGGTAGATACCGATCACGGTGCCGAGCAGACCGACGAACGGCGAGGTCGAACCGACGGTGGCGAGCACCGCGAGGCCGTTGCCGAGCTTCGAGTTGATCGCCGCCTGGCTGCGGCCGATCGAGCTGTGCAGCCACTCATGCTGGTCGACCGGATCGATCAGCTTGGTGTGCTCTTCCTGGGCGCGCAGGCCGTCGTCGACGATCTGGCGATAGGCCGAGTTCTTGTCGAGCTTGGCGGCGCCTTCGCGGAGCGACGGGGTGCCCCAGAACGAGGTGCGGACGCGCTTCGCCTGGTTCAGGATGCGCTGCTGCTCGATGAGCTTGGTGAAAATGATATACCACGAAGCGGCGGACATGATCACGAGGATGATGAAGATCGTCCAGGCAATCGTGCCACCCTGCTCGAGGGCGGCCATCAGGCCATACGGGTTCTCGGCGGCGCCGGGCGCAGGAGTAGCCATCTGTCAGTTTTCCTTCTGGAACAGCAAGATTAGGTCAAACAAGAGGACCGGGCGGGAAGGACGAGCCCCACCGCCCGGAACCGATCAATCCTTCGGCAACTGCCACGTGAAACGAAGGGTCTTGGTCCCTCCGCCCGTGGGGTTGCCGGCCGCGTCGAGGGCCGGCGAATAGCGGCCACGACGGGTCACGAGCGAGCATGCCGCATTGTCGAGAGTGGGCGAGCCACTGGACGTCGTGATGCGGCAGTTTTCGATGCGACCCTGGGAATTCACGTCGAACGTGAGACCCGTGGTGCCTTGCTCCTCGTTACGGATGGACGACGACGGATAGTCGTCCTGCGTAACCCAGCTGCCCGGATTGCCCTTGGCGGCGGCCGCCTTGGAAATCGTGGGAGCCGGCGGCGGTGGCGGCGCGACCGGGGCGGTCGGCGTGATCACCGGCGGCGGCGCGACCGGAACCGTCTGAATCACCGGCGCCTGGATCTGCGGCGGGCTGACGATCGGCGGAGGCGAAACCAGGGGCGGCGGTTCGATCTTCTGCTCGGGTGGCGGGGGCGGCGGGGGCTCCACCGGGGGCGGCGGCTCTTCCACGACGTCGACAACGCTAAGATCTTTGGCGACCTTCTTGACGACGCTCATGGCTAGGCCGGTGATGAATGCATACCCGATAAGGGCATGCAGGAGCACGACAAGACTGATCGATACGATCTTGCGCGTGCTCATCGCAGGCTGGTCGACGTAGGCCATTAAGGAATCACGCTCCCTTAAACTCTGTATGCCTGCCACCCTGAGACGTCGGCCGATGCCCGTTGCTACGGTTACGGCCCATGCCTCCGAAATGTTTTCGTGCTGGCGGGACGGCACTTACCTATCCCGGCGCACAGCGGAGCGCAAACGCTTTATAAATGGCTTGAAAGGCGCGTTTGGCGCATCAATATGCTATCGGATGGCCGCCCCGCGCGGCGCCCGGAACCGGAGGATCCATGCCGCCTTCCCGTCGGCTCGCCGCCGTTTTGCCCCTGTGCCTGATCGCCGCCGCCAGCATCGCGCAGCTTCCCAGAAATGGCGCCAATCCGGTTGTATCGCCTCAGAATTCCGCCACGATTTCCTATGCCGACACCGCTGACATGGTGCTCGCGGCGCCGCTCCTGGCGATCGTGACGGTCGACCAATCGACCGCTTTGAAGGGCCCGCAGGCGGCCGGGGTGGCGCCCGGACTGGCCCGCCTTTTCGTCGAGGCGACGGTCGACACCCTGGTGCGCGGGGCCGGCGGGATTTCTCCCAAAGTTTCTTACCTGGTGGATATTCCCCTCGATACGGCGAATCGCACCCCCAAGCCGCCGAAGCTGAAGAAGCAGCGATTCCTCGTCCTCGCCCGCCCCGTCGCGGGCCGGCCGGCCGAAATCATGCTCGTCGGCCCCAAGGCGCACATCCCCTGGACGCCCGATGCCGAGGCCCGCGTGCGCCGCGTGCTGGCCGAAACGCTCGCCCCCGGCGCGGCGCCCGCGATCACCGGCATCACCAGCGCCTTCCACGTCCCCGGATCGCTGCCGGGCGAGAGCGAGACGCAGATCTTCCTCAAGACCGCCGACAGCCGCCCCATCTCGCTCAATGTCCTCCGCCGCCCCGGCGAGCGGCCGCGCTGGGCGGTGTCCCTCACCGAGATGGTGGACAATAGCGCCGCCCCGCCGCCGCGCGATACGCTCCTTTGGTACAGGCTGGCGTGCGGCCTGCCGCGCCTGATGCCGCAGACGGTGGTGGACAGCCTGCAAGGCGCCGACAAGGCGGCCGCGCAGGCGGATTATCAGCTTGTGCTGGCGGGTCTGGGGGCGTGCGGGCGGAGTCGTTAGTTTGATCCAGCTACGCTGGATCAGGGGCGGCACCGGCCCGCACCCCCACCCGACCGCCCATAGCATATCCTGAATGGGCGGTCGGGTGGGGGTGCGGGCCGGTGCCGCCATCCGCCGCAAGGCGGATAAAAAACGTCAGTCCCGCTCCAGCCGCACGAAATCCCGATCGTAGCTGACGAGGCTGGCGCCGCCGTCGACGAACAATATTTGCCCGGTCGAGCTGCGCGCGCGCACCGCCCACGCCACGGCGTCGGCGATATCCTCCGGGCTCGCCAGCCGGCCGAGCGGCATCGTTGCCGCCAGCCGCACCATCTGGCCGGGGACATATTCATTGGTGGGGATCGTCAGGCCGGGGGCCACGCCCAGCACGCGGGTATGCGGCGCGAGGGTGCGGGCGAGCAGGCGGGTCGCCTCGGCCAGCGCCAGTTTCGAGAGGGTGTAGGACGGCTGATCGCCGTGCGGATGGGCGATGCGCTGGTCGAGGATGTTGACCACCACCGCCGGCGCCGCAGCACTCGCCCGCGCCGCGACCCGCGTGGCGAGGATCGTGGGGGCGGCGGCGTTGACCCGGAAGTGGAGCGCGTAGCTCGCCATGTCGGCGGTGGCGAGATCGTCCTCGGTCCACAGCGAGGCGGAATTGACCAGCACGTTGGGCGCGCGGCCGAAATGCGCCTCGATCGCCGGAATCAGCCCCTCGACATCGCTTTCGTCCGCGAGATCGGCGGGGAAGGCCGCCCAGTCGGTGGCGTGGGCCGCGATCGCCGCCGCCAAGGCGGCATCGGGATCGGCATGTTCGCGATAATGGAGCGCGAGGCTCATCCCCTCGCCCGCCAGCCGCGCGGCGATGGCGGCGCCCAGCCGCCGCGTGCCGCCCGTGACCAGCGCGAGCGGCGGGAGGCTCATCGGCCGCTCTGTGGCCGATGCCGGCTGAGCGTCATGCCGATCCGCTCGCCGCCGTGGCTGATCGCGAGCTTCACGACCTTCACCTCGACCCGCACGATCCGCGCGTCCTGAAGGAAGAGGGTGTCGGCGATATGATCGGCGACCGCCTCGATCAGCACGAAGTGCTGGCCGGTCGGCAGCGCGCCGTCGATCGCGAAGCGCAGGTCCATGTAATTCTTGGACGCCGCCAGCGGCGTATCCGGCGTGAAGCGATCGGGCGCGATCATGTCGGCGGTGACCGAGATCAGCAGCGGCTGCGGCAGATGCGTCTCTTCGGAATAGACGCCGGTCAGCACGTCCACCTTCACGTCGCTCACCTCCAGCCGGAGGAGATCGCGCGGGTCGCTATCCGGCAGCGCCAGCGGGGCGGCGGCGAAATCGTCGATCGGAAGCGTGGCGGTGGCGGACATAATGGAGACGGGAACCTGACTGGGAACGAATGGCCGCGCCCCTAGCATCCCTCGCCCGCGCTGCCTACGCTTGCATGTCACATCCATGGCGCATAGGGGCGCCGACTTGATTTCGCTCGCCCCCCTCTCCTCCGCCGATCGCCCCGCGATCGAGGCGCTGCTCGACGAAGCCTTCGGGGCGGACCGCCATGGCCGCACCGCCTACCGGCTGCGCGCGGGCACGGTGGAGATCCCCGAACTGTCCTTCGCCGCCTTCCGGGGCGACGCGCTGCTCGGCACGATCCAGTGCTGGCCGGTCGCGCTGACCGACGGCGACGGGGTGGAGCATCCGCTGGTGCTGGTGGGGCCGGTCGCGGTGCGGCCCGGCGACCAGCGCGACGGGATCGGGCGGATGCTGATGACGGCGATGCTCAACGCCGCCCACGCGCATCATCATGACGCGCTCACCCTGATCGGCGATCCCGAATATTACGGCCGCTTCTTCGGCTTCACCGCCGATCACACGGGCGGCTGGGAACTGCCCGGCCCGTTCGAGCGCCGCCGCCTGCTGACCCGCCTCACCCACGGCCGCACGGTCCCGAGCGATGGCGTGCTGGGACCGCGCGTCGTGGAAGAAGCCTAGAGCGACTTCGGGCTCGGCTGCGGCGAGGACGAGGGAAGCGGTTGCGGGTCGTCGTTGTACGGGCGCTTAATCCCGCACCCGCCGCATCATCGCCTTGGCGCTCGCCATATGGTGCGCGTGGGTGATCGCCACCGCCAGCGCGTCGGCGGCGTCGGGGCCGGTCAGCTTCACGCCGGGCAGCAGATGGCCGACCATCGCCTGCACCTGGCGTTTTTCCGCGCCGCCGGTGCCGACCACGGCCTTCTTCACGATGCTGGGATGATATTCACCGATCGCGACGCCCGCCGTCGCCGCCGCGAGCAGGACCACGCCGCGCGCCTGCCCCAGCTTGAGCGTCGATTGCGCGTTGGAATTGCCCAGCACCTCCTCCACCGCCGCGCCATCGGGGCGGTGGGTGTGGATCACGTCGGTCAGCGCATCGAACAGCAGGCTGAGCCGGCGCGGCAGCTGCATCGCCGGCTCGGTCCTGATCTGGCCGTTGGCGAGGTGGGACAGGCGGTTGCCGTCGGCCGCGATCAGCCCCCAGCCGGTGGTGCCGAGGCCCGGATCGAGGCCGAGCAGGATCAGCCCAGTTTCTCCATCACGTCCTCGGGCACTTCGTAATTGCCCCAGACCTGCTGGACGTCGTCGTCGTCGTCGAGCGCGTCGATCAGCTTGAGGAGCTGGCCGGCGGTATCCTCGCCGACCTCGACGGTGGTCTGCGGGCGCCACGCCAGCTTGACCGCCTCGGGCGTGCCGAGCGTCTTTTCCAGCTCGCGGGCGACGTCGTGCATGCCCTCGATCGCGGTCCAGATCTCATGGCCGTCGTCGCTGGAGGAGACATCCTCCGCGCCGGCCTCGAGCGCGGCCTCGAACACCTTCTCCGCGTCACCCGCCTTGGCGGGGTAGGCGATCAGGCCGAGGCGGTCGAAGCCGTGGCTGACGGCACCCGGCGCGCCGAGATTGCCGCCGTTCTTGGAAACGGCGGTGCGCACGTTGGTGGCGGTGCGGTTGCGATTGTCGGTCAGCGTCTCGATGATGAGCGCCACGCCGCCGGGGCCGAAGCCCTCGTAGCGGATTTCCTCGTAATTCTCGCCGTCGTTGCCCGCCGCCTTGTTGATGGCGCGCTGGATATTGTCGTTCGGCATCGACTGGGCGCGCGCCGCGATCACCGCCGAGCGCAGCCGCGCGTTCATGTCGGGATCGGGCAAGCCGGACTTGGCCGCCACGGTGATCTCGCGGCTGAGCTTGGAAAAGAGCGCCGAACGCTTCTTATCCTGCGCGCCCTTGCGGTGCATGATGTTCTTGAATTTGGAATGGCCGGCCATGGCCTCGATCTCGCGCTATAGGATGTGGATGAGGGGCTCTAGCCGCGCGACGCGCCGGCTTCAACCGATCGGAGGCAGAATGGACAGGCAACCCAATCCGGGCGCGGGGCTGATCGGCGCGGGCGTCGCGCTGATGGCCTCGGGCATCGCCCTGATGATGACCAGCAAGGGCGCCGCCGCCGGGTTGATGGCGGCGGGCGTGGCGCTGATCGTGGTGGGGCTGCGGCGGGTGCGAAAACCCTGACGCCTGCGCTGCCGGTGTTCTGGCGGACACCGGAGCCCAAGGTGGTATGCGTTGCGCTTAGTAAGCCAGGGCTCCGGCCTTCGCCGGAGCACGGTTGCGTCTGTGGCCCGGCTCAGGCCATGCCGAGCGCGGCCTTGTAGGTTTCCAGCAGAGCCTCGGCCTCGTCGCGGGCGTTCTTCTCCATCTTCCGCAGGCGGATGATCGAGCGCATCGTCTTGGTGTCGTAGCCCTGGCCCTTGGCTTCGTTGTAGACGTCCTTGACGTCGTCGGCGATGCCCTTCTTTTCCTCTTCGAGCCGCTCGATCCGCTCGATGAAAAGGCGCAGCTGATCGGCTGCGAGTAGATCGGCCATGGTGTCCCCGCTTGGTGAATCGTGAAGCCGGGGCGTTTAGGGGAGGTCGGCTACGGGGTAAACCGCGAACGGCGGCTTATCCCCAATACGGTCCACGGCGGCGATGCGCTCTTCCCGTCATTGCGAGCGCAGCGAAGCAATCCAGTTGCGACGCCGCGCCTGATCGAGAGGCTGGATTGCTTCGCTTGCGCTCGCAATGACGAGGCAGGTTCAGAACCCCCGGCCCTCGTTCTTCTTCAGGCTCGCGTTCATCCGCTCGATCTGTTCGGGGCTGGCCTCGCCCTGATAGCGACTTTTCCACTCTGCGGGAGCCATGCCGAGCACCGCCTCGCGGCCCGCCTGCCTGTCGAACGCGCCGCCCGATTCCTCGGCCAGCCAATCGCCCAAGCAATTGCGACAAAAGCCGGAAAGCCCCATCAGGTCGATATTCTCGGCATCGTGGCGGTGGCGCAGATGCTGCACCAGGCGGCGGAAAGCGGCGGCCTGGGTCGCGTCGTCGATGTCGTCGAGTGTCATTGCCTCTTCCCACGCGGTGACTATGTAGGCCCCTCGCCTAGCCCCAAGCCCCCGGCTGATCCAGCCGAGAGACGCCGACGACGAGAGGTGCCGCCTTGCAGAATGATTTCCAACCCCGCCGCCGCAAGGTTCGCGTCCTCGCCACGCTCGGCCCGGCGAGCAGCAGCCCGGAGATGATCGCGAAGCTCCACCGCGCGGGCGCCGACGCCTTCCGCATCAACATGAGCCACGGCGCCCATGCCGATAAAATCCCGCTGATCGAGGCGATCCGCGCGCTGGAGAAGCCGACCGGCCGGCCGACGACGATCCTGTTCGACCTGCAAGGGCCGAAGCTGCGCGTGGGCCGCTTCGCCGAACCGCCGGTGATGCTGAAGACCGGCGAGACCTTCATCCTCGATCGCGACCCGACGCCGGGCGACGCCGTCCGCGTCCAGCTGCCCCACCCCGAAATCTTCCAGGCGCTGACCGAGGGCGCGCGGCTGCTGCTCGACGACGGCAAGCTCACCCTGCGCGTCACCAAGGTCGGGACCGACCGGATCGAGACGCGGATCGAGGTCGGCGGGCCGCTTTCCAACAACAAGGGCCTGAACGTACCCGACGTGGTGGTGCCGTTGGCGGCGCTGACCGAGAAGGATCGCGCCGATCTGTCGTTCGCGCTGGAGCAGGGCGCCGACTGGATCGCGCTCTCCTTCGTGCAGCGGCCCGAGGACGTGGCCGAGGCGCGGCGGCTGATCGGCGGCAAGGCGGCGCTGCTGGTGAAGATCGAGAAGCCCTCGGCGATCGACCGGCTCGACGAGATCCTGGAACTGGCCGACGCGGCGATGGTCGCGCGCGGCGATCTGGGCGTGGAACTGCCGCCAGAGCGCGTGCCGCCGCTCCAGAAGCGCATCATCGAGACCGCGCGCCGGCTGGGCAAGCCGGTGGTGGTGGCCACGCAGATGCTCGAATCGATGATCCAGGCGCCTACGCCGACCCGCGCCGAAGTCTCCGACGTGGCGACCGCCATCTACGACGGCGCCGACGCGATCATGCTCTCGGCCGAAAGCGCGGCGGGCGCATGGCCGGAGGAATCGGTGGCGATGATGGACCGGATCGCGGTGTCGGTGGAGGCCGACCCCGGCTATGCCGCGCGCATCCACTTCACCGAGACCTTGCCCGACGCGACCACCGCCGACGCGCTGTCGGCCGCCGCGCAGGGCATCGTGGAGACGGTGTCCGCCTCGGGCATCTGCTGCTTCACCATATCGGGATCGACCGCGCGGCGCATCGCCCGCGAGCGGCCGTCCGTGCCGCTGCTGGTGATGACGCCCCGGCAGGTGACGGCGCGGCGGCTGGGCCTGCTGTGGGGCGCCCATGCGGTGCGCACCCGCGACGTCGCCAGCTTCGAGGAGATGGTCGCCAAGTCCAAGCGGATGGTGCTGCGCCACGGGATCGGCAAGTCGGGCGACCGGGTGGTGCTGATGGCGGGCGTGCCGTTCGGGACGCCGGGATCGACCAACGTGCTGCACGTCGTGCGGCTGACCGGCGACGAACTGAAGAATTACACGGGGCCAGAGGGCGGCTGAGGCCGGCGCCGCCCACTCCCACATCGTCATTGCGAGCGTAGCGAAGCAATCCAGCGCCGGACTGGATTGCTTCGCTACGCTCGCAATGACGAATGTCACCCCGGCCTGTGCCGGGGCGACCGTGTGGGGCTTACTGCTGCGGTGCCGGGGTCGCCGGAGCCTTCAGGATATCCTGCGTGACGGCGCCCTTGTTGACGACCGTCGTGCCGGGGTCGCCCGCCGTGGAGCGGATGCCCGCGTCGGCTTCGCGACCGGCCTGCCCCGCGATGGCGGCCTCGCCCTGGCTGACCGGCGAGGGATTGCCGAACATCGCGCTCAGCGCCTGGGTGGAGGTATCGGCCTCCTGCGGGCGCGGGGCGCCGGGGCGCGGCGGCACGAGATTGAAATCGGGCGGCACGACCAGCGGCGCGCGGCGGGCGACGGCATATTCGTCCAGCCCCGAGCGGGCCGACATCACGCCGCTCGTCTTGCCGCGACCGCAGCCGGCCAGCGCCAGAAGCGCCACGGCCGCCATCGAACCCACCACCAACTTACGCATGTACATCCTCCGAAGACCCCGCCGACTCGCGCGAGAGGATCGCGCGGATCACGAGGATCGCGACACCGATGCTAATGGCCGCATCGGCGAGATTGAAGACCAAAAAGGGTTGCCAGTCCCCGAAGTGCAGATCGGCATAGTCTACGACATAGCCGACGCGGACGCGATCGATGATATTGCCGCACGCGCCGCCCAGCACCATGCCCAGCGCCGCCCCGTCCCACGGCCGCTTTTCGCGCCACAGCCAGAAGGCGACGCCCCCGGTGATCACGAGGGTGAGCACCACCAGCAGCCAGCGGCCGATCGCCCCGTCGGCGGTGAGGAAGCCCATCGAGACGCCGTAATTCTGCACCCAGCGCAGGTTGAAGATCGGCAGCACCGCGATCTGCCCGCGAAACGGCAGCGCCAGCGGATAGGTGACATACCATTTGACGAGCTGGTCGAGCAGCACCGTGCCGAGGGCGACGAGGATGCCGGCGCGGCGGGCGGCGATCATCCGGCCACCACCTCGGCGCAGCGGCCGCACAGTGCGCTGTCCTCGGCCACGTCGGGCAGGTGGCGCCAGCAGCGGCCGCATTTGTCATGCTCGGTCTTGGCGACCTCGAAGCGGACGAGATCGTCGCCCGACATCTCGACCGCCAGCGCGGGATCGCCCTCGGTCACGGTGACCGGCGCGGTGATCGCCAGTTCGGCGAAGTCGGTGGCGCGCAACAAGGCCGCGTCGGCGGGATCATAGACCACCGCCGTCACCTCGGCCTCCAGGCTCGATCCGATCACCTTGCCCCGGCGCAGCGGCTCGACCTCGGCCGTCAGGTGCTGGCGCATCGTGCGCAGCCGCTCCCACTTCATCCGCAGGTCGTCGTTGGCCCAGGCGCCATCCACCTCGGGCCATTCGAGCAGGTGGACCGATCCGCCCGCCGGATAGCGCGTGCCCCACACTTCCTCGGCGGTGAAGCACAGGATCGGCGCGGCGTAGCGGACGAGGGCGTGGAACAGCAGGTCCAGCACGGTGCGATAGGCACGTCGCTTCGGGTCGCTCGCGGCGTCGCAGTAGAGCGAATCCTTGCGGATATCGAAGAAGAAGGCCGACAGGTCGTTGTTGGCGAAATCGGTGAGCGCGCGGGCGTAGCGGTTGAACTCGAACGCCCCGAGCGCCGCCTTCAGCTCGCCATCGAGCGTGGCGAGCAGGTGGAGGACGTAGCGTTCCAGCTCGGGCATGTCGGCCGGCGCGACCCGCTCGGCCTCGTCGAAGCCGTCCAAGGCGCCCAGCAGATAGCGATAGGTGTTGCGCAGCTTGCGATAGGCGTCCGACGTGGTGGCCAGCACCTCCTTGCCGATGCGGACGTCCTCGAAATAGTCGGTCGAGGCCACCCACAACCGCAGGATATCCGCCCCGCTCTCGCCGATGATCTTGAGCGGATCGACGACGTTGCCGACCGACTTGGACATCTTGCGCCCCTGCCCGTCCAGCGCGAAGCCGTGGGTCAGCACCGCCTTGTAGGGCGCATGGCCTCGCGTGCCGCAGCTTTCGAGCAGCGACGACTGGAACCAGCCGCGATGCTGATCCGATCCTTCGAGATACAGATCGGCGACGGTGCCCGCGCCATAGCGCGCCTCGATGGTGAAGGCGTGGGTCGATCCGCTGTCGAACCACACGTCGAGGATGTCCGACTGGGGCTCGTAATCGGCGGCGTTATGGTCGTTGCCGAGCAGCGCCTGATGATCGGCCGTCACCCAGGCGTCCGCGCCGCCCGCCCTGAACGCCGCGACGATGCGGGCGTTGACGGCGGGATCGCGCAGGTAATCGCCCGTCGCGCGGTTGACGTAGAGCGCGATCGGCACGCCCCAGGCGCGCTGGCGGGAGATCACCCAATCGGGGCGGCCCGCGACCATCGATCCGATGCGGTTGCGGCCCTTTTCGGGGACGAAGCGGGTAGCGTCGATCGCGGCGAGAGCGGTCTGGCGGAGCGTGAACTCCCTCTCCCCTTCAGGGGAGAGGGTCGGGGAGAGGGCCTGTCCTTCGAGCGATGCGGTATCGGGGGACGGCCCCTCTCCCAACCCTCTCCCCGGAAGGGGAGAGGGCTTTAGCGCCTTGTCCATCGCGATGAACCACTGCGGGGTTGCGCGGAAGATCACCTTGGCCTTGGAGCGCCACGAATGCGGATAGCTGTGCTGGAAATCGGCGCTGGCCGCCAGCAGCCCGCCCGCCTCGCGCAGATCGGTGCAGATCGGGCCGTCGGGGGCGTTGAACTTGGGGTTGATGACCGAGCCCTGCCCACCCAGCCAGCCCCAGTCGGCGCGATACTTGCCGTCGCCCTCGACCGCGAAGACCGGATCGATCCCGTGCGCCTTGCACAGCAGGAAATCGTCCTCGCCATGATCGGGCGCCATGTGGACGAGCCCGGTGCCCGCATCGGTGGTGACGAAATCGCCGGGCAGCATCGGCCGGGGCTTCGCGAAGAAGCCGCCGAGATGGTGCATCGGGTGGCGGACGAGCGTACCGGCGAGATCGGCGCCTTTGAAAGCGCCGTCACACTCTACCGAGACGCCCTGATCGCTCGAACCAGACGCAATTGGGGGTAGCCCGACCCGCTTGGCGAACTGTGCATAGAGCGCCGTGGCGACCAAGGCCGACTTGATCCCGCTTGAGTGGCCGACAATGTTGAGGTGCACATACTCAACCTCCGGCCCATAAGCCAAAGCCTGGTTCACCGGGATCGTCCACGGCGTGGTCGTCCAGATCACGGCGTGCGCGTTGACCAGCTCGGGGATCGGGCTCTCGACGATCTCGAACGCCACGTCGATCTGGGTCGAGGTGATGTCCTCATATTCCACCTCGGCCTCGGCCAGGGCGGTCTTTTCCACCGGGGACCACATCACCGGCTTGGCGCCGCGATAGAGCTGGGCACTTTCGGCGAATTTCAGCAGCTCGCCGGCGATCGTGGCCTCGGCGTCATATTTCATCGTGAGGTAGGGATCGTCCCAGTCGCCCATCACGCCGAGGCGCTTGAACTGGTCGCGCTGCACATCGACCCAGCGTTCGGCATAGGCGCGGCATTCGGCGCGGAAGGCGATCGGGTCGACCTGATCCTTGTCGAGCTTCTTCTTGCGATATTGCTCCTCGACCTTCCATTCGATCGGCAGGCCGTGGCAGTCCCAGCCGGGGACGTAGGGCGCATCCTTGCCGAGCAGGCTCTGGCTGCGGACGACGATGTCCTTCAGCACCTTGTTCATGGCGTGGCCCATGTGGATGTCGCCATTGGCGTAGGGCGGGCCGTCGTGCAGGATGAACCGCTCGCGGCCGGCGCGCGCCGCGCGGAGCTGGCCGTACAGATCGTCCGCCGCCCACTTGGCCAGTATAGCCGGCTCCTTCTGCGCGAGGCCCGCCTTCATCGGAAAGTCGGTCTTGGGCAGGAAGACGGTGGCGCGCCAATCGGGCGCCGCGGGCTCGGGCTGGTCGGTCATGGTGGCGCGGGCCTTAGCGCAAACTTCGCCCCGTGCGAATGTTTTGCGGCACTTCGCGCGCCCCCAACCCGTTCGCCCTGAGCGAAGTCGAAGGGCGTGCGACCGGGCGACACCGCTTGGGGCACGTCCTTCGACTTCGCTCAGGACGAACGGGCTATAGAGTTTCCGCCAACACCCGCCGCGCTTCCGCGCAATCCTTGTCCATCTGCGCCACCAGCGCGTCGAGCGTGTCGAATTTCGCCTCGGGGCGGAGGAAGCGGATCAGCTCCACCTCCAGCGGCTCGCCATAGAGATCGCCGGTGAAATCGAACAGGAACGCCTCGAGCAATTCCTTCGGCGGATCGAAGGTGGGGCGGATGCCGAGGTTGGCGGCGCCATCGAACACGCGGCCATCGGCCAGCCGCGCGCGGACCGCGTAGATGCCGTATCGGGCGCGCTGATACTCGCCCATCTCGATATTGGCGGTGGGGTAGCCGATCGTGCGGCCGAGCTTGTCGCCGTGGCGCACCCCGCCCCGGATCGCGAAGGGGCGGGTGAGGAGCGCGGCGGCGGTGTCCATGTCGCCCTCGGCGAGCGCCATGCGGATGCGGCTGGAGGAGATGGGGGTGCCCTCGTCCTCCACCGGGGAGACCGCCTCGGCGACCAGCCCGCGCGCCTCGCCCAGCGCCTGCAACGCCGCGACATCGCCCGCGCGGCGGGCGCCGAAGGTGAAATCGAGGCCGGTCACGACATGCGCGGCGCCCGCCTTGCCGATCAGATGATCGGTCACGAACGCCTCCGGGCTGACGCCGGCGAGCGCGGCATCGAAGCGGAAGGTGAGCATCGCATCGGCGCCGGCGGCTGCGAACAGGCGGGCGCGCTGTTCCATGTCGGTCAGCAGGAAAGGCGCGGCGGCGGGGCGGAAATAGCGGACGGGGTGCGGATCGAAGGTGGCGACGATCGCCGGGCGCCCGGAGGCGCGCGCCAGATCGACCGCGCGACCGACCACCGCCTGATGCCCCCGGTGGAAGCCGTCGAAATTGCCCAGCGCGACCACGCCGCCGCGCAGATGCGGCGGCACCGGGCGGTCGCTCGTCAGCCGCTCCATGGGGCGGGGCTATAGGGGGGCGAAAGGGCGATGCCTAGGGTGAACCATGTTCGTCGCCCCGGCGCAGGCCGGGGCCTCCGGCCGCTGGGGGTGACAGGGTGGCAGCGACGCCCTCGCTCCAAGCCTCCCGAGGCCCCGGCCTGCGCCGGGGCGACGGGCCATTCTTCAGGCCGCCCGCCGCCGCACCGCCCAGAAATAGACCGCGCTCGCCGCGATCACGCCGATCAGCGCGACGATCTCCAGCCATTCGCCGAGCGCCACCAAGGCCACCATCGCGACGATGCCGATCACCGAGGCCAGCGGCAGCAGGCGGAAGGCGAGCGGGGTGCCGAGGATCGCCACGCCGCGCCTAGCCAGCGCCCAGGCGGCGGCGCAGGCGAACAGGTAGATGCCCGCCGTCGCCAGCGCGGAGAGGACGGCGAGCTGGACGAAGGTGCCCGTTACCGCGAGCAGCGAGGCCAGCAAAGTATGGACGATGATCGCGCGCGCCGGGACGTGGGTCTTGGGGTGCAGCACGCCCAGGCCGGCAGGCAGCAGCCCGTCACGGGCGAAGGCGAAGAGGGTGCGGGGCGCGCCGAGCAGGTCGCTCGCCAGCCAGCACAAGGCCGAGAACGCCGCGCCGCCCAGCAACACCACGCGCAGCGCCGGGGCGACGGTGGCGATCGCGTCGGCGAGCGGGGTTTTCGAGGTGGCGAGCGCCGGGCCCATCAGGCCATCGGCGACGATCTGGATCAGGATGTAGAGTACGCCGACCAGCCCCATGCCGAGCAGGATCGCGCGCGGGATGGTGCGCGCGGGCTGCGCCACCTCGCCCGAGGCGCCGAGCGGGGTTTCCATGCCGGACAGGGCGAACATCGCGAGGATGACGGCGCGGCCGAAATCGTCGCCGATGCCGAGTTCGGGCGTGGCGGCGGCGGCCTCCGGCGCGCGCATCAGCAAGGCGACGCCGCCGACGACCACGAACAGGACGAGCGGCATCAGCTTGATGAAGGTGACGGTGCTGATGAAGCGGGTCGCGGTCTCGACCCCGCGCATGTTGACCCACGCCAGCAGCGCCAGCACCGCGATCGCCAGCGCGCCATGCGCCAGCGGGTTGGTGAAGACCGGCAGGGCCGAGCCGACGGCATCGGCGAAGGCGGCGGCCAGCCCGCCGCAGGCCAGCACGGCGGCGAGATAGACCAGCACGCCCGTGACGAACCCGGCGAGCGGCCCGAAGGCGGCCTCGACATAGCCATAGGGGCCGCCGCTGGTCGGCACGCGGCTGCCGGCCTCGGCGAAGCAGATCACCACAGCGCCCATCGCGACGAGGCAGGCGATATAAGCGAGCGGCGCGTGGCTGCCGGCCGATGCGGCCATCGCGGCGGGCAGGCGGAAGATGCCCGCGCCGACCACCTCGTTGACGATGCTCGCGGCCAGCGCGATCACCCCCATCTTGCGGAGGAGCCCCGCGTCGCGCGCGGCTTCCTGGGTGGCGACGGGTGCGGAGGGGGCGATGCTCATGCGCGGAGCTTGCATTGCCGACCACCGCACCGCAACAAAAGGTTGATACGGAGGATCAACGATGCGCGCGCGGCTGTTCATGACATTGGTGCTGGGCCTGATGGCGGGCGCGGCGCGGGCGGAGATCGCGCCGGCGGTGAAGGCACGGATCGATCGCATCCTGAAGGCGACGCCGCTGATCGACGGGCATAACGATCTGCCGTGGGAATTGCGCAAGCGGCTCGATGCGAAGACGGGCTATCCCGACATCGCCGCCGGCACCGACGCGGGGGCCGAGCCGCTCCACACCGATATCGCCCGGCTGCACGCCGGCGGGGTGGGTGCGCAATTCTGGTCGGCGTGGATCCCCGCGAAACTGTCGGGCGACGCGGCCATCCGCACCACGCTGGAGGAGATCGACATCATCCGCCTGACGGTGGCGCGCTATCCGCGCGATCTGGAGCTGGCGACCACCGCCGACGATATCGTCCGCATCCACAAGGCCGGGCGCATCGCTTCGCTCATCGGGGTGGAGGGCGGCGCGCAGATGGGCAATTCGCTGGCCGCGCTGCGCCAATATCATGCGCTCGGCACGCGCTACATGACCTTGACCCACAGCCTGACGACAGACTGGGCGGATTCGGCCACGGATGACCCGACGCATCATGGGCTGACCGCGTTCGGCAAGGTGGTGGTCGGCGAGATGAACCGGCTGGGGATGCTGGTCGATCTGAGCCATGTCTCGCCCGAGACGATGCGCGCGGCGCTGGCGGTGACGAAGGCGCCGGTGATCTTCTCCCATTCGGGCGCGCGCGGCGTGACCGATCATCCGCGCAACGTGCCGGACGACGTGCTGAAGCTGGTCGCGGCCAACGGCGGCGTGGTGATGGTGAATTTCTATCCCCTGTTCGGATCGGAGGCGGTGCGCAAGTGGGGCGCGGATCGATCGGCCGAACAGGCACGGCTGGGTGACCTGTATCTCGGCCAGCCCGATGCGGTGAAGGCCGGCATGGCGGCTTGGGACAAGGCCCACCCCCGCCCCGCCGCCGACGTGAAGGCGATCGCCGACCATGTCGATCATATCGCGAAGGTGGCGGGCCACGATCATGTCGGCATCGGATCGGATTTCGATGGCGTGCCCTATCTGCCCGATGGGCTGGCCGGGGTGCAGGATTATCCGAACCTGTTCGCCGAACTGATCGCGCGGGGGTGGCGCGACGGCGACCTGGCGAAGCTGGCGGGCGGCAATGTGCTGCGCGCGATGCGCGGCGCGGAGGGCACCGCCAAGTCCATGGCGGGTCTGGCGCCTGCGACCGTTAGGATAGAAGATGTGGATCGTGCAGTGCAGTAGACAGCACAGGTTCATCGGAGAGGAGACTACCGGTCACTTATGCAAAGACCCGGTAGCATTTCAGGACTGACACAATGTTGCGGCGCAACGAATTGACTTGTTGGAGATCGATTCATAGGCCCGCGACTATGCTCGCTTGCCCCCCGAATCGCCGGCCAGGCGTCGCCCTGGCCGCAGCGCTGCTTTTGCTCGCCGGTTGCGGCAAGAAGGAAAAGCCCAAGCCGCCGACGCCCGAGGCCGGCTATATCGTCATCAAGACCGAGGACGTGCCGCTGCCGATCGAGCTGGCCGGCCGCACCACCGCCTTCGAGACGTCCGACGTGCGCCCGCAGGTATCGGGCATCATCAAGGCGCGGCTGTTCACCGAGGGCGCGCTCGTCCGGGCCGGGCAGACGCTCTACCAGATCGATCCGCGCGTCTATCGCGCCGATCTCAATCAGGCGGCCGCCAATCTCGCCAGCGCGCAGGCGCAGGCGCTCTCGACCCGCGAGCGGGCCAACCGGCTGGAGCCGCTGGCGAAGATCGAGGCCGTCGCCAAGCAGGATTATATCGACGCCGTCGCCACCGCGCGGCAGGCCGCCGCGTCGGTGCAGCAGACCCGCGCCGTGCTGGAAGCGTCGCGCGTGAACCTGGGCTTCACCAAGGTGCCCGCGCCGATCACCGGCCGCATCGGCCGGTCGCTCTTCACCACCGGCGCGCTGGTCTCCTCCAATCAGGCCGATCCGCTGGCGCAGATCCAGCGGCTCGACCCGATCTTCGTGGACATGCAGCAGTCGAGCGCGGAGCTGGTGCAGCTGCGCCGCAGCGCCAACGGCCGGGGCTCCTCCACCGTGCGGCTCAAGCTGGAAGACGGCAGCGACTATCCGCTGACCGGACAGGTGCAGTTCGCCGAGGCCGTGGTCGATCCGACGACCGGCGCCGTCACCCTGCGCGCGCGCTTCCCCAATCCGCAGGGGTTGCTGCTGCCGGGCATGTACGTGCGCGCCACCTTCGACCAATCGACCGCGCGCGGCGCGGTGCTGGTGCCGCAGACCGGCCTGTCGCGCGATCCCAAGGGCGGCGCCACGGTGATGCTGGTCGGCGCGGACAATACCGCCGTGCAGACGTCGGTCACCGCCACCCGCACGGTGGGCGACAAGTGGCTCGTCACCGGCGGGCTGAAGGCGGGCGACAAGCTGATCGTCGAGGGGCTGGGCAAGATCAAGCCGAAGCAGGCGATCGTGCCGGTTCCCGCCGGATCGCCGCCCAAGGCCAAGCCGGCGGGTGCCGGTGGCGCCGCCGGCGACAGCGCGAAGGGCGGCAGCGCGCCGCGCGCGGGCTGATCGCACCATGATCAGCCGGGTCTTCATCGATCGCCCCATCCTGGCGTGGGTGATCGCGATCATCATCATGATGGGCGGCATCGGCGGCATCATGGCGCTGCCTGTCGAGCAATATCCCGACATCGCCCCGCCGCAGGTGAACATCCGCGCGACCTATCCGGGCGCGTCGGCCGAAATCCTCGAATCCTCGGTCACGCAGGTGATCGAGCAGCAGCTGACCGGCATCGACGGGATGCTGTATTTCACCGCCAGTTCGTCCTCCACCGGCAGCGTCACGATCAACTGCACCTTCAACAAGGGCACCGATCCCGATATCGCGCAGGTGCAGGTGCAGAACCGGGTGCAGCAGGCGCTCGCCCGCCTGCCGTCGCAGGTGCAGCAGCAGGGCCTGACGGTCACCAAGTCCAATCCGGACTTCCTGCTCGTCATGTCGATCGCCGATCTGACGGACAAATCGACCAACCGCGACATCGCCGACTTCATGGTCTCCAATCTGCAGGACCAGATCGGCCGGCTGGAAGGCGTGGGCGACATCAACGTGTTCGGCGCGCAATATGCGATGCGCATCTGGCTCGATCCGTTCAAGCTCCAGGGCTTCAACCTCCAGCCGTCCGACGTGACGTCGGCGATCACCGCGCAGAATACGCAGGTCGGCGCCGGCCAGCTGGGCGCCCAGCCCTCGCCCGACACGCAGATGCTGAGCGCGATCGTGACCGCCAAGTCGCGCCTCCAGACTCCGGAGGAATTCCGCAACATCGTGCTGCGATCCAACCAGAATGGCGCGCAGGTGCTGTTGAAGGATGTCGCGCGGGTCGAGCTGGGGTCCGAAAACTACAATATCGTCAGCGCGTTCAACGGCCATCCCGGCGCCGGCCTCGCCGTGAGCCTCGCCCCCGGCGGCGACGCGCTGAAGACGGCCGAGACGGTGAAGAAATATGTCACCGAGCGAGCCGGCAGCTTCCCCGCCGGTTACGAAGTGGATTTCCCGCGCGATTCCACGCCCTTCATCCAGGTTTCCATCGAGGAGGTGGTGAAGGCACTGTTCGAGGCGATCGTGCTGGTCGTGATCGTGATGTTCGTGTTCCTCGGCAGCTGGCGCGCGACGCTGATCCCGGCGATCGCGGTGCCGGTGGTGCTGCTCGGCACGTTCGGCGTGCTCGCGATCTTCGGCTATTCGATCAACACGATGACGATGTTCGGGCTGGTGCTCGCCATCGGCCTGCTCGTCGACGACGCGATCGTGGTGGTCGAGAATGTCGAGCGCGTGATGCACGACGAGGGGCTCTCCCCGCGCGACGCCACCATCAAGTCGATGGGTGAAATCCAGACCGCGCTGATCGCGATCGGGCTGGTGCTGTCCGCCGTGTTCCTGCCGATGGCCTTCTTCGGCGGATCGACCGGCGTGATCTACCGCCAGTTCTCGATCACGGTCGTCTCGTCGATGGTGTTGTCGGTGGTGGTGGCGCTCAGCCTTTCGCCGGCGCTGACCAGCACGCTCCTGAAACCGGTTTCCAAGGATCCCGAGGCCGCGCCCAATCGCGCGACGGCCTTCGTCCGCCGAATGAACCAGAAGTTCAACGCCTGGTTCGAGCGGGTCGCCGATCGCTATCTCAACGGGGTGAAGCGGGTGCTGCGCCACACGGCGCTGGCGCTGGGGGCCTATGTGGTCGTCATCGCCCTGCTGTGCCTGCTGTTCTTCCGCCTGCCGACGGGCTTCCTGCCGGGCGAGGACCAGGGCCTCGCCCAGATCCAGTACACGCTGCCGCCGGGCGCCACCATCCAGCGGACGGTGGATGTTGCCGGCCGCATCCAGCGCTATTTCAACGAAGGGCCGATGAAGGACGACATCGGCAAGGTGTTCACCGTCGTCGGCAACAGCCAGCAGGGCTCGGGCCAGAACGCCGGGCAGGGCTTCATCGCGCTGACCCCGTGGGAGGAACGCAAGGGCAAGGACCATTCGGTCGAGACGATCACGCAGCGCGCCCAGCGCGATCTGGGGCCGCAGCTGCGCGACGCGCAATTCTTCGCGCTCAACCCGCCGGCGGTGCGCGGCCTCGGCCAGTCGAGCGGCTTCTCGATGCAGTTGCTCAACACCGGCGGGCTGAGCCGCGAGCAGTTCAAGGCGGCGCGCGACAAGCTGATCGCCGATGCCGGCGGCAACCCTTCGCTCTCCGCGGTCCGCACGAACGTGCTGGAGGACGTACCGACGCTGCACGTCAACGTGGACGAGAAGAAGGTGGGCGCGCTCGGCATCGCCCAGACCGACGTCAACAGCCTGCTCGGCACCGCCTGGGGCGGCGCCTATGTCAACGACTTCGTCGATCGCGGCCGCGTCAAGCGCGTCTACGTGCAGGGCGACGCCCAGTATCGCGGGAAGCCGGAGGATCTTTCCAACTGGTTCGTGCGGACCGGCACGGGAACGATGGCGCCCTTCTCCTCCTTCTCGCGCGCCGAATGGACCCGCTCGCCGGTGTCGCTCAACCGCTTCAACGGCACGTCGTCCTATGAAATTCAGGGGCAGCCGGCGGCGGGGGGCTCCTCGGGCGATGCGATGGCGGCCATCTCCGAACTGGCGGCGCAGATTCCGGGCACGTCGATCGCCTGGTCGGGTCTCTCCTATCAGGAGCGGCTGTCGGGCGGGCAGGCACCCTATCTCTACGGCCTGTCGCTGATCGTGATCTTCCTGTGCCTCGCGGCGCTGTACGAAAGCTGGTCGATCCCGCTGGCGGTGATCCTCGTCATCCCGCTGGGCCTCGTCGGCGCGGCGCTGGCGGTGACGCTGCGCGGCCTGGAGAATGACGTCTATTTTCAGGTCGGCCTGCTGACGACGATGGGGCTTTCCGCCAAGAACGCCATCCTCATCATCGAATTCGCCGAACAGGCCGAACTGAACGGGAAGTCGCCGATGGATGCCGCGCTGGAGGCCGCGCGCCTGCGCCTCCGCCCGATCCTGATGACCAGCCTCGCCTTTATCTTCGGCGTGCTGCCGCTGGCCATCGCGACGGGCGCGGGCGCCAAGAGCCGGGTCGCGATCGGCACGGCGGTGATGGGCGGGATGATTACCGCGACGGTGCTGGCGATCTTCCTGGTGCCCTTGTTCTTCGTGCTGGTGCGGCGGATCTTCCCGACCAAGCTGCACAGCCATGGCGAGCCGAAGGCCGATGGCCCCGCCCCGCATACGCCAGAGGGGCAGCCGGCATGAGCGCCGCCGTCAAGCGGGCGGTCGGCCTGACCGCGCTCGTCGCGACCCTGCTCTCCGGGTGCAGCATGGCGCCCAAATATGAGCGCCCCGCCCCGCTCGCCCCGCAGGGCTGGCCGGTCGGCGACGCCTACCTCCGCCGGAGCGAGGCCAGCCTGCCGGCGGTCGACTGGCGCGAGATCTTCCGCGATCCGAAATTGCAGGCGCTGATCGAAAAGGCGCTGACGCATAACCAGAATCTCGCGCAGGCCGCCGCCAACGTGGCGCAGGCCCGCGCGCAATATCGCATCACCCGCGCCGATCTGTTCCCGACGATCACGGGCGGCGCCGACGCCTCGGTCCAGCGCAGCCGCCGCACCACCGTCGTCACCGGCACGGGCGGCACCACGACCGGCGGGAGCACGGCGGGCGAGCGGCGGACGAGCTATTCCTATTCGGCCGACGTGGGGCTGAGCGCGTGGGAGATCGACCTGTTCGGTCGCATCCGCAACCAGACCAGCGCCAGCTTCAACCGCTATCTCGGCACCGAGGCCGGCGCGCGCGGCACGCGGCTGACCCTGGTGGCGGAGGTGGCCAACGCCTATCTCACGCTGGCCGCCGACCGCGATCTCTACAAGGTCGCCGGGGAGACCGCCGCCAGCGCGCGGCGCAGCGTCGATCTGACGCAGGCACGCCTGTCGGGCGGCATCGCGCCGCGCACCGATCTGTCGGCGGCCGAGACCACGCTCGCCACCGCCGAGAGCGATCTGGCCGAGCAGACCACCGCCATCGCGCAGGACCGCAACGCGCTCAACCTGCTGGTCGGCATGCCGCTGACCGACGCCGAACTGCCGGAGTCGCTGGCCGAGGTGGACGGGATGCTCGGCGAACTGCCCGCCGGCCTCGATTCGGGCATCCTGCTGCGCCGGCCCGATGTGCTTCAGGCCGAATATGAGCTGCGCGCGACCAATGCGGAGATCGGCGCCGCGCGCGCCGCCTTCTTCCCGCGCATCACGCTGACCGGCCTCGTCGGCTTCGCCAGCACCGCGCTGTCGGCGCTGTTCACCGGCGGCGCCTTCGCCTGGTCGGGCGCGGCCGGGGCGGCGCAGACCCTGTTCGACGGCGGCGCCACCGCCAACAATCTGAAGAGCGCCAAGGCCGGCCGCGACGCGGCGGTGGCGGGCTATCAGCTCGCCATCCAGACGGCCTTCACCGAAGTCTCCGACGCGCTCGCCCGGCGCGGCACGATCGACGCGCAATATGCCGCCCAACAGCGCCGCGACACGGCCGCCGCCAAGAATTATGAACTGGCCGACGCCAGCTATCGCGGCGGCATCACCGGCTTCCTCGACGCGCTGATCGCGCAGCGCACGCTCTATACCGCGCGACAGGCGCTGGTGGCGACGCGGCTGGTGAAGGCGCAGAATCTCGTCACCCTGTATCGCACGCTGGGCGGCGACCGCAGCATCGCCGACACGCCGATCGATCCGGCCCATGCCGATGAAGTGAATCGCGCCACGACAAGGGCGCTTGCGCCCCCCGATTCCGTCCGCTAGAGGCCGCACCTCAATTCGCTTTGATCGCGATTCACCGACCGGCCGAACCCGGAAAAGTGGCGCGATCGTGGGCGTGTAGCTCAGTGGTAGAGCACTGTGTTGACATCGCAGGGGTCGCAAGTTCAATCCTTGCCACGCCCACCAGATTAACCCCGCCTTCTCAATGAGTTGGCGGGGTTTTTCATTTCCGAACGAGCCTGTCGTACTGCCAGCCTTGGGTGAATCTTGGGTGAAACCCTGAGCGCCGTTTGGGCCCTCGGCAGAGCCATCCCGGTAGGACCTGCAGCCTCGTCGCGCTTGCCGCCGTGCTCGCCACCCCCCCCTCACCGCGCGCTGGGGAAGATGAGCGCTGCCGGTGCCATGCGGCTCAGTTCGTCGAAAAGCTCGTCAACCAGCCGTTGAAACGAGACCAGGTAGGAGGGATCGAAGATAACGTAGCGGGCGGTGGTGCCGACGATCGGCTCGTGACCCATGGCGATCTTGAGCTCGACCGGATTGATCCCCCGGTTGGCGAGAATCGTGGCGACCGAGTGCCTGAGCAGTCGCGTTCCCCAGCCTGCGGGGAGCTTGAGGTGGTCGCGCGCGGTGTCCCAGGCGCTGCGGACGCTGTCCAAGCCGATCTGCCGCAAGCTGGACTCTCCGGTCGCCGGATCCGTCTCCCGTCGGTGTGCGCAGACGAACCAGTCGGTGGTGGAGTTCAGCCACTCGGCGAAGACGTCGCCCACCGGAAGCACCGCTCGGTACTTCTTGGTCTGGACGCGTCCTGCCGGATTGAGATCGAGCCGCCGATCCTCGGCCAGCCACTGCGAGCGATTGGGCCTGACCGAGATGTCGAGGATCGAGTCGGGCCTTCCCAAAGTCGCCACGGCTGCGATCAGGTATCGCCTGAGACCGATGAGCCTTTCCGGCGTTGAGTATTTACCCGAACCTCCACGGACCGTGTAGTCGAGCAGCTCGCCGAGTGCGGACAGGGACAAACGATCGTTCCGTGCGGGGGTGACTTGATTCCGCGTAAGGTGTCCGACCTCGACCTTCTGCGCGATGCGCTTGGCATTCTTCGCATGGTTGAGCGCTGCCTTGAGCTGGATCACGCTTTCCTCGACCTGACCTGCTCCCCGGAAATCATGCCATTGGTAGGTTAGCTCGTCAGATGGAGACGAGCGATGCGTCGAGGCCGTTTTACCGAGGACCAGATTATTGGCGTGCTGCGTGAGCACGAGGCGGGCGTGAAGACCGCCGAGCTATGCCGGAAGCATGGCATCAGCGATGCGACGTTCTACAACTGGAAGGCGAAGTACGGCGGCATGACCGTGTCGGAGGCGGCGCGGTTGCGCACGCTCGAGGATGAGAACCGTCGGCTGAAGAAGCTGCTGGCGGAGTCGATGCTGGACGTGTCGGCGCTGAAGGATCTGCTGGGAAAAAACTGACCCGGTCTGTGGATCGCTACGCTGCGGTGGAGAAGCTGATGGCCGACCACGGCTTCTCCGAGCGTCGCGCTTGCAGACTGATCGGGGTCAACCGGTCGGCATGGCAATATGAGCCGCTTCGCGGGAAGGACGACGCTGTGCGCGAACGGATGCGCGAGATCGCCAACGAGCGTCGTCGGTTCGGTTATCGCCGGCTGGCGGTCCTGCTCCGGCGTGAAGGCAAGGGCATGAACCTGAAGAAGATGTACCGGCTGTATCGCGAGGAGCGGCTGACGGTGCGAAAGCGCGGCGGCCGAAAACGAGCGTTGGGCACGCGGGCGCCGATGGCGATTCCGCAGGAACCCAACCAGCGCTGGTCGCTCGACTTCGTGTCGGATGCATTGGCCTGCGGCCGGCGGTTCCGCCTGCTCAATGTCATCGACGACTACAGCCGGGAGTGCCTGGCCTGCATCGTCGATACCTCGCTGTCAGGGCGGCGTGTCGTGCGGGAGCTGACGGCCATCGCCGAGCGTCGTGGGCTGCCATGCATGGTGGTCAGCGACAACGGGACCGAACTGACCAGTCACGCCGTCCTCGCCTGGTGCCAGGACACGGGCGTGGAGTGGCATTACATCGCGCCGGGCAAGCCGCAGCAGAACGGCTTTGTCGAGAGCTTCAATGGTCGCTTGCGCGACGAGTGCCTGAACGAGCACCTGTTCTCCTCGCTGGCTGCGGCGAGACGGATCATCGAGGCATGGCGGACAGACTATAACACCGTGCGTCCGCACAGCAGCCTCGGCGGCATGGCGCCCGCCGAGTTTACCAACCGCCCCCGCCAGGGGCATGAGGACACCGAAGCTAACTTATCAGCGGCATGAAAACGGGGAGCAGGTCAAGACCCATATGATCCTGATGACGCTCCAGAGAATCAGGGTGATAGACCTCGAGACGACGGGCTCGCGTCCGCCTGCCCACGACGTCTGCGAGATCGGTTGGCAGGACGTCGTGCTTGGAGACGACGGTCGCTGGTCGGTCAACGACGAGCGAGGCGCGATCCTGGTCAATCCTGGCCGCCCGATACCACCGGTGACGATGGCGGTGCATCACATCATCGATCAGGACGTGGCAGATGCGCCCTACTGGCGAGACGTGGCGCCTCCGGTTCTCCGGCCCGAGGGCGGGCATTGGCTCTTGCCGCCCATCGGGCGTCCTTCGAACAGCGGTTCTGCACGCCGCAGCTGTCGGGCGGAGCGCGCTGGATCTGCACATGGAAGTGCGCACTCCGTCTCTGGCCGGGCAGCCCGAGCTTCTCGAACCAGGTTCTGCGATACTGGCGCATGCCGACGGGCCTAGATCGCGACATTGGCCTTCCAGTCCACCGGGCCATGCCCGACGCCTATGTCACGGCGCATCATCTTCGCGACATGCTGAATGGGTCGTCGCTCGTCCAGCTGTTGGACTGGAGTTCCCAGCCCGGACTTCTGCCACGGGTACCGGCCGGGCCCGATCGCGGCCGTGGGTGGGAGGAGCTGGACATCGACCTGTTGAAACGCTTCGCAGGCGACCGGGACGAGGACGTGAGGTTCTCGGCGCAGACCGAGCTTGCACGGCGCGGAGAGGAAGAGGCTCGCGTGCCCGAGCGGCCAAGGCAAGGAACGCTAATCTGACGGGCTCGACGGCGGAAGCGGGGAACGTGCCGGTCTTTCAGGGATTTAGTTTCCGATGGACAATGGATCTGTCGACGAAGGAGATTATCATGAGCGTCGAAGGCAAGATCAAGGAAGCCGCTGGCTACGTTAAGGAAGAGCTGAACGAGCACGGCAAGACCCCCGAAGCCCAGCAGCGCGCTGAAGAAGGCCGCGAGCTTCGCAACGAGGGTCGTATCGAGGACGGTAAGGCGCCGAAGACCACCGAACCCGGCACCGGCGCGAAGTAATTCGATCAGATAACAGACGCGGCGTCGCCCCCTCGTGGGGCGGCGCCGTTTTTGTGTCCGGCGACTTCGGTGGGGCTACTCCAGCGGCGTGTGCTGGCCTACGAACCGGAACTCGGTTCGCTCGTGGGCCCGCGATTCGGAAACGATGTGTAGGCTCTCGAAGAGACTGTCGAGTTCGAAGGCTCGCTTGGTCTTGTAGAGATCGTCACGATGCGCGTCCTACTAGCCGGTATCGTTGCGATGGCCCGCGCCCTGTTGGACGCGGCCGTCTTTGCGACCGAAACGTTCTTCTGCCCGCTGAGAAGTCGGTGGAAAGTATCCGCCGCACACCACGGCTTCGAAGACGAAATCGTGCTGATCTAGATCAGTTTACGGTATTTCTCGACTGTTACCCTGGCTGCCCAAACATCTGCGGAGGGCGGCATGCCAGCGTATGTGGTCGTAGAAATTCGGATGACCGATCCGGCGGCTGTCGAATCGTTTCAGGAATACGCCGCACGCACGACCGCGCTGTTGGCGGAGGTGGGAGCTTCGGTGAAGGTGTTTGATCAGAACCCCCGCGTGCTCGAAGGCGATTGGCATCCGGCAGCGCTCGTTATTCAACAGTACCCAGACTTGGAAACCGTCGAGCGCTTCCACCGGTCTGAGGCCTACGCTCCGCTCCGTGCGCTTCGCGATCGCTTCTCCAGGAACAACGTCGTGGCGGTCGACGCGTCGTCGGCGACCGTCGCGGACGTCAGCTGAACCGCTATCCCTGCCGGAACGCTAGCCGCTGATGGTCAAGGCCGACCTTATTCCGCAACGGGATCGAGACCGCTGGCGTGTCGCTCGAGATTGATGCTGGAACAAGTTTTCGCGGTCCGGGCGGGCATGTCTGCTCAGGGGCTGGGCTCGATTGACGGAACGGATTGCCGAGGCTCGACGTCGTCTCGGGAATGGAAGGAACAGCTTGGCCTTATCGGCTTTCGATATCCGGACGAGGGAACCTTGCTTTCCGGGAACGTCGTCTTCGGAGCTTCGCTCTGTCGGAGAGGCTCACCGCCTGGAAGGAGACGTAATGCCTGACGACAAGACTGCGATCCTCTACAGGATGGTCCTTCCCGAGGAGACCTGTCCATTCGGCGTGCATGCCAAGCAACTGCTCGAAGAACACGGATTCGCCATCGAGGAGCACATCCTACGTTCCCGCGACGAGGTGGAGGCCTTCGAGCAGAAGGAGGGGGTCGCGACCACACCTCTGGTCTTCATCGGCGGCAAGACGATTGGTGGCAGCGACGATCTGGAACGGTATCTCGTTTCGTGACGCATCCGACCGTTCCATCACGCTTGGAAGGACTCTCGCCTGTCCTGGCTGCGGGCCTAGTGGCCGGAGTGCTCGGCGCCAGCGCGTTCATCGGGCGCCGCAACGCGCCAGATGCGGAGCACCCGGGCATCCGCCGGTGGTATCAGCATCTGGATAAGCCAGCCTTCACTCCGCCCGACGCGGCGTTCGGCGCCGTCTGGCCGGCCCTTGAGATCAGTATGGCCGTCGGTGGATACCGGTTGCTGAGGCATGCGTCGTCCAGCAAACGAAATGCGTCCATCGCCCTGTGGCTCGCCACGACAGGAATGATCGGCGGGTGGACCCAGCTTTTCTTCCGGGAGCGCGCGCTCGCAGGCAGCGCGGTGGCATCAGGCGCGATGTTGGCGACGGCTGGTGCGTACGTCGCGACGACCCACAAAGTCGACCGTGTCGCACAGGCCACCGCAATTCCTCTAGTGGCCTGGCTGGGCTTCGCTACTGTGCTCGCGACGAGCGTTTGGCGTCGAAACACGAAGGCGACATAGAGATGGGTCTTACCGTCTGGCACGACGGCGGCTGCCCGCTGTGCCGCCGGGAAATCGCTCTCATGCGCAGGCTAGACAGCCGCCGGCGCATAAACTTCGTCGACGTCAGCGACGACGCAAACGTCTGCCCTGCGGACAGAGAGAAGCTGCTTGCCCGCTTCCACGCGGAGGAGAATGGCCGAATGCTTGCGGGTGCGGCGGCCTTTGCTGCTATGTGGCGCGCGATCCCGGTCCTGCGGCCGATGGGCGTTGCGGCTCGCAATCCTACCATCTTGCGCATCCTCGAGCGTCTCTATTCCTCGTTTCTGCTCGTTAGACCGCGCCTTCAGGCGATGGCCCAGGCGTTCGAAAGACCGGTCCGGTGATCCGACCTGTTCCGGATCGACCGCTCGCTAATCAGGAAAGCGTCTGGGACTTCCCCCGCCCCTCGATCGCCCAGCCGGTGTCGGCACAACTGCGGATCGTGCTTTCCGGTCGCACGATCGCAGACACGTTACGCGGCGTGAGGACGATCGAAACCAGCCATCCGCCGACCTACTACTTCCCAAGGGATGACGTGGAAGAGGAGGTGCTGCGCCCAGCGGATGGCAGCAGCTTCTGCGAATGGAAGGGGTCGGCAGTCTACCTCGATATCGTGGTCGGCGATGCAGTCCGTCGAAGGGCAGCCTGGTCGTATCCACGCCCTACGCCGTCATTCGCGATCATCCGCGACCACGTCGCCTTCTATGCCGACGCCATGGACGCCTGCTTCGTGAACAACGAGCAGGTGCGGCCGCAGCCCGGCGGCTTCTACGGCGGGTGGATCACCTCCTCGCTGGCAGGCCCCTTCAAGGGCGTCCCAGGCAGCACCGGGTGGTAAGTCTGCCGACGGCGGTCGTCATCGGCGCAGGCGGGGGCATCGGCGGAGCGTTCGTCGCAGCGCTGAGGAACACCGGAAGGTACGGCCGTATCCATGCCTTCGCGAGGACGCCGCCGACATCCTTCTCGAGCGTATTTGGCGGCCAGATCAACGTCACCAATGAGGAGAGCATCGCCGCCGCAGCGATGACGGTCGGGTCGCCTGTCGATCTGGTTCTGATCGCTACCGGAATGCTGCACGAGGGAGGTAGGATGCCCGAGAAGGCTCTGCGCGAACTCGACGCGAACACCCTTGCTCGAATTTTCGAGGTAAATACGATCGGCCCAGCTTTGGCGCTTAAGCACTTCTCCCCGCTTCTCCCCAAGGACCGTCGTGCGATGATTGGCGTGATCTCTGCGCGCGTCGGCAGCATCTCGGACAACAGGTCCGGCGGTTGGTTTGGCTATCGCGCCTCTAAGGCGGCGTTGAACATGATCGTGAAGTCCGCCGCGATCGAGATCGCGAGGTCCCGCCCGGAAGCAGTATGCGTGGCCTTGCATCCCGGGACGGTGGACACGCGGCTAAGCCTTCCATTCCAACATGGCGTCGCTCCCGACCGTCTCTTCTCTCCCGAACGTGCGGCTCGTCAGCTCCTCGACGTCATCGACGGGCTGAAGCCGATCGACACGGGCAAGGTGTTCGGATGGGACGGCGAGGAGATCCAACCTTAGATCATTTAATCAGTGAAGATCGGACACCGAGCCGACAGCTGACCGATCCGGCGGACCGCTCGCATGGTGCTGGTGACGTAGCTGTCTGATCGTTCGAGCCAAGGCTTGGCAAGCGAACGCTCTGATTGTCGTGCTCGAGGCGCAGGATCGAGGACGGCGCGACGTAACTTGCCAACTAATCGACTTGACGTAGGCGGGGCGCTGCCCGAACAAAGGGGGAACGGTCTGCCTTTCCGAGTCTTTATGTCGTTATGCGAGTCCCCAATGTCCTTGCCGATTTACGCGCTCGAATTGCTGTGATCGAGGGCGTTTCGGTCCGGCACGGCGTCCTTCCGTTCGGGATCGACGAGGTCGACCGCCATCTTCCCGGGGGCGGGATAGCCAGCGGGGCGCTGCACGAGGTCGCCGGTAGTCCGGACCTCGCCGACGATGCGAGCGCGACCATTTTCCTGACGGGCATGCTGGCCCGACTGGACGGGCCGGTGATCTGGTGCCTAACGTGGCGCGACCTGTTCGCGCCAGCGCTGCACCTCGTTGGCCTCCACCCGGATCGGGTGATCCACGTCGAGGCGGGCAGTGACACCCAGGTGCTGCTCGCAATGGAGGAGAGCCTTCGTCATGCCGGCATCGCCGGAGTAGTGGGCGAGGTGGGGAAATATTCCACTACGGCTTCCAAGCGGCTGCAGCTCGCCGCGGAGTCGTCCGGCGTGACGGCGTTCGTCTTCAGGCGCGCATCGAAGGTCGAACAGGGCGCGGAAGGCACCGCTGCCGTGACACGGTGGCGCGTGAGGGCTGCACCGAGCCTTCCGCTCGGCATACCGAGCCTCGGCCGTCCTCGCTGGCAGGTGGATCTGGAACGCGTTCGAGGCGGCGAGCCCCGCACCTGGCTGATGGAGGGGTGCGATGCGCAGGGTCGTATCGCTCTTCCTGCCGCACTGGTCGACCGACCGGCTGCGCAGGAAGCGCACCACATCGCCGCCTGATCGTCGCGACGGCGTAGACGCAAACGGGACGTCGTTCCCCCTCGTCACCGCCATCGCGGATCATGGTCGCCGCATAGTCGCGGCCGTCGACGCGGGCGCCTCGACGCTTGGCATCTCGCCCGGGATGACGATCACCAAGGCCCGCTCGCTCGCCCCCGACCTGGAGGTCGTCGAGGCCGACATCAATGCCGACCTCCAGGGCTTGCGGCAGCTGTCGTTCTGGGCGGGCCGACGCTACGCCCCGATCGTTGCGGCGGATCCTCCCGACGGCCTTTGGCTGGACATCACGGGCTGCGCGCATCTCTTCGGTAGCGAGCGGGCGCTCCTGAAGGATCTCCACCGCAGGGTGGCGGACTTCGGGCTGGCCGTGCAGATCGCGGTTGCCGACACGGCGGGCTGCGCGCACGCGGTCGCCAGACATGTGCCTGCAGGCCGACCGGTCACGATCGAACCCGGCGATCATCGGAAGGCGATAGCCCTTCTGCCGGTGTCGGCGCTTCGGCTCGACGCGGACGTCGTCACCGGTCTGCGGAAGCTCGGCTTCGATCGGGTCGAGCAGCTCATCGGCACTCCTCGTGGCCCTTTGGCGAAAAGGTTCGGACGAAACCTCCATCGCCGTCTCGACCAGGCCTTGGGGACCGTGCCCGAACCGATCGAGCCGATCTTCCCGGAGACCCTGCCGCGCGCGCGGAGGGGCTTCATGGAGCCAATTATCACGGCTGACGCCTTCGTTCAGGTCATCGGCGACCTGACGGGCGACGTGGTCGCGCAGCTTGGTCGTGCGGGCAAGGGCGCGCGGCGACTGGACTGCTTCTTCCATCGCGTCGATGGACATGCGCAGGCGATCAGGGTTGGGACCGCGGCGCCGTCGCGGGACAGCCGACATCTCGCCAAGCTGCTGGGCGCACGCATCGAGACGATCGATCCCGGCCTGGGGATTGAGAGCATGACCCTGGTTGTCCCGTTGGTGGAACCGATGGGTGCCGAGGGCGGCGAATTCGATGCAATGCTGAGGAGCGGTCGGCATGAGCCGGACCTCGCGGGTCTGGTGGACGCTCTTTCGAACCGCTTTGGACAGCGTCGCCTCTATCGGATAACGCCAACTTCGAGTGTGATGCCGGAGCGGTCGGTGGCGGCTTATTCGCCCCTCGATCGCCGATCCGGCGTGGCGTGGGACGACGACCTTCCCCGACCGTGCCGGATGCTGGATCCGCCCGAGCCGATCGATGTTACCGCGATGATGCCGGACCACCCGCCCGCCATGTTCGTCTGGCGACGCAAGCGCTTCAGGGTCACGCAGGCCGATGGGCCCGAGCGGCTGCACGGCGAATGGTGGCGTGACCGGGGCCAGGAGGCGGACCTGCCGTTCGCCGTGCGTGACTACTATCAGGTCGAGACCCTGACGGGCGGGCGATACTGGGTCTTCCGCGTTGGGGATGGCGAGAACCAGTCGACTGGTCCCATGCGCTGGTTCATCCACGGCGCGTTCGCGTGACCTGCCGGCAGGCCGTCTGGGATCTTGAGCGATGAATGCGGCGGAGGCCGACTACGTCGAACTCCAGGTCACCACCCATTTCAGCTTCCTGCGCGGCGCTTCCAGCCCGGAGGAGCTTTTCGCGGCTGCGGCGCTGCTTGGCCTCCCTGCGCTGGGAATAGCCGATCGTAATTCCGTCGCGGGACTCGTGCGAGCCTGGGACGGAGAGAAGGCGACGGACGTCCGGGCGATCTACGGAAGCCGCGTCGATCTCCCCGATGGGACCGCGCTTCTGCTCTATCCCACAGATCGAGCCGGCTACGGCCGGATGTGTCGGCTCCTGAGCGTTGGCAAGACCCGCGCCGGCAAGGGCGCCTGCCATCTCGAGTGGAGCGATGTGGAGGAATGGAGCGAGGGCCTGATAGCGATCCTCGTCCCCGATCGCGCCGATGCGGTTGCCGAGGCTGCCCTTGCTCGCATCCGTCGGATCTTCGCCGACCGCGCCTACATGGCGCTCACCATAAGGCGACGGCCCCGGGACGCCATCCGCCTGCGCGATCTGGCTGCCATGGCGGCGGCGGCGCGCGTCCTGACCGTGGCTACCGGGGACGTTCTGTACCATTCACCAGACCGCCGCCTGCTGCAGGACGTCGTGACCTGCATCCGCGAGCGCTGCATGATCGACGAGCTCGGCATCCGCAGGGAGCGCTTCGCCGACCGGCATCTGAAGACGGGCGCCGAGATGCACCGCCTCTTCCGACGGTATCTGAAGGACACGGCCCCGGTGAGCCGCTCGGTCGAGATCGCCGCCCGGTGCCGCTTCAGCCTCGCGGAGCTCCGATACCAGTATCCGGACGAGATCAGCGTGTCCGGCCGCACGCCGCAGGAGGAGCTGGAGCGCCTGACCTGGGAGAAGGCGCCTCTCCGGTATCCGGAGGGTCTGGACGGCAAGGTTCGGCAGCAGCTCGAGCACGAGCTCCGCCTGATCGCCGAACTCGACTATGCGCCCTATTTTCTGACCGTCCATTCGATCGTCGCCGAAGCCCGAAGGCGCGATATCCTCTGTCAGGGCCGCGGATCGGCCGCCAACAGCGCGGTCTGCTACGTGCTGGGAATCACTTCGATCGACCCCGTGCGGTCGGAACTGCTCTTTGAACGCTTCGTGTCCGCGGAGCGGCGGGAGCCGCCCGACATCGACGTCGACTTCGAGCACGAGCGGCGCGAGGAGGTGATCCAGTGGATCTACGAGACCTACGGCCGAACGCGCAGCGCGCTGACGGCGGTCATCCACCGCTATCGCGCGCGCGGCGCCGTTCGCGACGTCGGGAAGGCGCTCGGTCTCTCCGAGGACGTGACGACCGGCCTGTCGTCCTCCGTCTGGGGCTGGAGCCGCGAGGGCGTCGAGGAGAAGCATGCCCAGGAGCTCAACCTGGACATGACCGACCGCCGCCTCGGACTTACGTTGGATCTCGCGAGGCAGTTGATAAACTCACCCCGTCACTTCTCGCAGCATCCCGGTGGCTTCGTGCTGACGCGCGATCGCTTGGACGAGATGGTGCCTATTGAGCCGGCTGCGATGGCCGACCGGCAGATCATCGAGTGGGACAAGGACGACATCGACGCCCTGAACTTCATGAAGGTGGATGTCCTAGCGCTTGGGATGCTGAGCTGCATGCGGCGGGCCTTCGAATTCATGGCGAACGACAAGGGCGTTCGACTGGATCTAGCCACAATCCCGGCGGAGGATCCTGCGACCTACGCCATGATTCGCAACGCGGACACGCTGGGCGTCTTCCAGATCGAGAGCCGCGCTCAGATGGCTTCGATCCCGCTCATGGCACCGAGGACGTTCTACGATCTGGTGATACAGGTCGCCATCGTTCGACCGGGACCCATCCAGGGCGACATGGTCCATCCCTATCGGCGCAGGAGGAATGGGCAGGAGGCGGTGACGTATCCGACGCCGGAGCTGCGACGCGTCCTCGAGAAGACCTTGGGGGTTCCGCTCTTCCAGGAGCAGGCCATGCGCGTGGCCATAGAATGCGCCGGCTTCACCGCCAGCGAGGCTGATCTCCTCCGCCGCGCGATGGCGACCTTTAAGCTGACGGGCGGCGTCTCGCACTTTCAGGACAAACTGATCGGAGGGATGGTGGCCCGCGGCTACGAACGGGAATTCGCGGAGAAAACCTTCAAGCAGATCGAGGGCTTCGGCTCCTACGGGTTTCCGGAGAGCCATGCCGCTAGTTTCGCGCTGATCGCCTATGCCTCGTCGTGGGTGAAGTGCCATCATCCCGACGCCTTCTGCGCGGCTCTGCTCAACGCACAGCCGATGGGCTTCTACGCGCCCGCACAGATCGTGCGCGATGCGAGGGAGCATGGCGTCGAGGTGCGGCCCATCGACGTCAACCACAGCCAATGGGACTGCACGCTGGAGCCCTCGACCGGGCGTTACATGGCGGTGCGGCTCGGCCTGTGCATGGTGGCCGACCTGGCGAATGCCGACGGAGCGGCCATCGCCGCGGCTCGTGGCGACCAACCCTATCGGTCGGTGGAGGAGATTCAGCGTCGCGCGCATGTCGGTAGAGGGGCCCTGGACCGCATCGGCGACGCTGACGGCTTCGGTTCGCTGAACCTTTCGCGACGTGCCGGCCTGTGGGGAGTGAAGGGCCTGGGCAACGAGGCGCTGCCATTGTTCGCCGCCGCGGACGAGCGTGCCGGCAGGCTGCTCATGGAGGCCCCCGAGCCAGAGGTTCTCCTGGCTCCGATGACAGAGGGCTCGCAGGTGGTGGAGGACTATCGGGCATCTGGTCTGAGCCTGCGATCGCATCCAGTGGCGTTCCTTCGCGACGAGCTGCGGGCAAGGCGCATGATCACCTGCCAGGAGCTGCAGACCGTTAGGGACGGTCGATGGGTGGAGCTCGCCGGACTCGTTCTCGTCCGTCAGAAGCCGGGGTCGGCCAAGGGCGTGATGTTCATCACGCTCGAGGATGAGACGAACGTGGCGAACCTCGTGGTGTGGACCAATGTCTTCGAAGCCAACCGCCGCATCGTGCTTGGTTCGTCGATGATGGGCGTCCGGGGACAGGTGCAGCGGGAGGGCGAGGTGATCCACCTTGTCGCGCAGCGCCTCGAGGACATGTCGCAGCTGCTTGCGAGCGTGGGGTCGCGGAGCGATGTCTCCAACGTCTACCGGGTCAGCCGCGGTGACGTGGCCAAGAATCCGGTGGCTCCCGATCCTCGGGATCCAGCCAATCGGACGCTGGGGCGTGCCGCTCGGGAGATATACATCCCGGACCTCCGTCTCGGCTCAGGCATCATTCCTGGCCACCCGACGGAAGGCATCAAGATCAAGCCGCGTGATTTCCGCTAATGGGAATCCGGTCTTTCGAACCCCGAGCTTTGAACGGCAGCTGGAGCCGATAGCTGCCGTCCCGAAAAGATGATGTTCGGGATGGTGGAAGAGGCTCGCTTAGCAGGTTCCCCCTGAAACATCGGGAGTCACCTTGGGGTCTGGGTCCTGCGCCTTGCCGCTTGCAGGTGTCGCTTTCTGGCTCGGCATAGCGATGAGATAGGCAACGATCGCGTCGACGTCCTTCTCGGCCACCGGCGCCTTGTACACCTCGCGCATCTTGGTGACGGTTGCCTTCCACTGATCCGCCGATAGCGCAGGCTGGGTCAGCGCCATGCTGGCCGAGTGGCACGAGATGCAGTTGGCGTTGATGACGTCGGCGTGCGGACCATCGGGATAGGTCGCGTCGTCGACCGGCAGGTCGACGCTGGTCGAGGCAAGCGAGAAGCCGCGCGCCGACACGCTGGCGGGCGGCGCCGGCTCGGACGTTTCGGAGATTGGGGCAGATGCCTTGCGGCTGCTCGGCGCACCGATCGAGACGAGGACGATACCGGTCAGGCCGAGCAGGCCAGCGGCCATTACGCCGGGAGACGGGGTCTTCATGGATCGCTCCTCAGGCCGCGATGATGTTGGTGGTCTCGACGTTGCCGCGCATGAACCCACCGGGGTTCCAGATCGGCTTCATCGGCTGGGCGACACCGTTGGTGTTCCAGCAGCGTACCATGATCGGATTGGGCCCGCGCCTGAGCGGTACGCGACCGTCCCAGCGCCGGAAGCTGTACCTGCCCTCGTCCGCTCCGAGCGTCGTCCTGTACCAGGTGCGCCCGCCGTCTGATGACACATCGACTTTGGCGACGCCGCAGTCGCCGCCCATGGCAATGCCGCCAACCGGGATCGACGCCTCATAGGCAATCGCCTGGCCGTCGGGCAGGCTGGTCATCCAGCTGCGCGGGACCATGCGATTGATCGGCACGGTCGGAAAGTCCTTGGCACCGGGCGCGACATTCGCGCCGGGTGTCGCCGGTATCTTGTAGGCCTTGGCCATCCAATATTGGTCGTCAGGGCTGGGCAGAACCTCAATGGCGTTCAGCATCTTGACCCAGTAGGTCGAATACCAGCCCGGCACGATCAGCCGGCAGGGAAAGCCGTTGAGGAGCGGCAGCTGCTCGCCGTTCATGCCGAAGGCGATCATCACTTCGCCGTTGCGGGCATGGTCGATGTCGAGCGCCTTCTCGAAGTCAGGGGCGCCAGCGACTACCGGTTGGTCGAGCGCGCCGAAGCGCACCTGTACTGCGCCTGCCTTTACCCCGGCGAGGTCGAGCACATCGCGCAAGCGCACACCGAGCCATTTGGCGTTGCCCATCGCGCCGTTGCCCCACTGCGCGCCGGCGACACGAGGCTGGAACAACCCACGGCTGTTGCCCGAGCACTGATTGACCGCCGCCATTTCGACCCGCGGCAGGCGCAGCAGCTGAGCAAGGCTGATCGACAGCCGCCGGTTGACGTGGCCGAAGACGTTGAGGCGGAAGCTCTCGACGTCGATCGAGGTCGGGATGTCGGCCCAGTGCCAGCGGACGAAGAACTGGTCGTTGGGCGTGAACACCGACTTGTCGAACACGTCCATCGGCGTCTCCAGCAAGGGCGGATGGACACGCTGGAGGATCATGCTGCCCTTGCCGGGAAAGGCGCTGGTCATCGGCCGCTCGGCATTGCCGCCGGGCAGCTTCAGGTCGACGAGCTGCTGCGCCAGCGCAGGTGCCGCGGCAAGGCTGACGGCGCCGAGCGCCGCGTGCCTGAGAAAGCGGCGACGGCTGGTCTCATTCGCCAGCGCGGCGTCAAAATTGTCCATGAAAAGGCTCTCCTGTGGCCAGCAAGGCTGGCGGATCGAAGGGGCGTTCTGCAAGTGATCGGACCGACTGATCCGATCATCATGGCGGATCAGTTCGGGGTAGCGATGCAGGGCGAAACGAACAGGTTGCCGCGCCATGCTCCGGCGAGCGTCTTGGCACCGACCAGCAGCCACATCGCCGCGAGCGCGATCGTCAGCACCGTGCCGACGATACCGAAGAAGCCGAGGTTCAGCGTCGTGCCGAGGCGGAAGGTGGCGACGGTGTAGACGCCGAGCGGGAAGGCATAGCCCCACCAGCCAAGGTTGAACGGAACGCCGGCGCGCCAGTAGCGGATGGTGATAAGCGTCGCGAGCGCCAGCCACCACAGGCCGAAACCCCACAGGCAGAGCCCGGCGACAACGCCGATCCCTTGTGCGACGGTACCGACACCGGCCAGCCCGTGCGCCGCGAGGATTGCCGGCGCATCCGCCCCGAGCACCAGCATACCCAGCGCCCCGGTGCCGATCGGCCCCAGCGCGAGCCAGGAGGATGCCGCCATGCTCTCGTGCGGGAGCTTATGGAGCGCCATGCGCAGGATCAGAATGGCGAGGATGCCGAACGCGACCGGCACCGAATAGGCCCACAGCACGTAGGAAGTGGCGAGCACCACCAGCTGCGCTTGCGCGTCGACCAGATGCGGCGCGAGCAGCCCGCCGCTGGCGCCCGCAACCTCGGCTGCGACGACCGGCAGCAGCCATACCGCGGTCATGCCGTCCAGGCTGTGCTCGTGGCGGGTGAACATCAGGTACGGGATCAGTACGCCGCAGGCGAGCGACATGGCGACATCGATCCACCACAGGACATGTGCGACCGGCACGATGCCGTTACCGAACCGCGCGATCCCGAAGCCGAGGCATCCGTTGATGATCGTCGCCAGGCCCATCGGAATGGTCCCGATGAACATCGATACGGTGTTGTGCCCGAAAATGCGCCGCGCCTCGTGCCCGAACATCGTCCAGCGCGCGCCATAGAGACCAGTAAACAGCGCGAAGAGCGCGATGTTGAAGAACCACAACACCTCACCAATCGGTTTGAGCGAGGAGCCGATGCCGGGCACTTGCGGCAGCGCGAGGGCGAGGATACCGGTGCCCATCGTCGCGGCGAACCAGTTGGGTGTGAACTGGCGGATCATCTCGCGCGGATGGTCGAGCCGGCTGAGCGGCTTGAGGCCGGTCAGGACCGAAGGTGTGTCGGCAGTCATGCGACCTGCTCCTTGATGAGGTCCGTAAGCGCGTCGGCCGCGCGGGTGCGATAGCGTTCCTTGTGTCGCAGCGCGTGGAAGGCGCGATCGGGCAACCCAAGCGGCAGCTCGACCAGATCGCCGGCCTTCAACGCACGTGCGACGACCAATCGCGACAATACGGCGACGCCGGCACCTGCCTCGACCGCGGTGCGCACCGCTTCGTTGGACGGCAGCGTCATGGCTACTGTCAGTTGCGTCGGATCAAACCCGCGCATTCGCAGCACGTCCTCGAAGGTCGAGCGCGTGCCTGATCCCTGCTCGCGGACAATCCAGCGTGCAGCGCGAAGCCAGTCTTCATCGACGCGATCAGCGTCCTCGCGGCCGACCAGTACCATCGGATCACGCCCGACGTTCCAGTGCGCCAGCGACGATTCGTCCACCTCGCCTTCAACGAAACCGAGTTCCGCCGCGCCGCTCAGGACCTGCGCTGCCGCACCTTCCGTGTTGTCGATCGCCAGTTCGACCGCGATCTGCGGGTGGCGTTCGCGGAAGGCTGTGAGCTTTGCGGGCAACCAGTAGCTCGCGATCGTCTGGCTGGCGACGATCCGCAACGAACCACGTGCAAGCCCGGCATAGTCCGCCAGCATCGTCTCGGCATGCGCTGCCCGACCCAGCACCGCGCGCGCTTCCTCCAGAAAGCCGCGGCCTGCCTCGGTCAGCTGGATGCCACGCCCGACGCGGTGAAACAGAGGAACCCCGTAGCGCGCCTCCAGGGCTGCAACCGCACCAGACGCAGCGGACTGCGTGACGTTCAGCGCCTCTGCTGCCTTGGTGACGTGCTCGCGCTCGGCGACACCGACGAAGATTCTGAGCTGCTCCAGGGTCATGCAGCTTATATCTCGCAATGTGATCGATACGACCAACCGTTTGATCCGTTCATTACAATCTGAATATCAGATCGATCGGTAAGCCTTCGTCTGCGATTGTCTTACAGGCTTGCAGCGGTTCGCTCGCTCGTTGCGTTTGATGGTCCATGACTGAGATGATCGAGCGCAAACCAGATCCCTACAACGCCGAGCCGACGCCCGGCGCGCTGATCGAGCGGTTCCTGACGCCGCAGGCGCTGTTCTACGTACGCAGCCATGGTGCGGTGCCTGATCTGCCCGCCGATCACCGGATCGAGGTGAGCGGCACGAGTAGGGAAAGTCGCTTCTTCTCGGTGGAGGAACTGAAGAGCGCGTTTGCCACGCGCACGGTGACGGCGGTTCTCCAGTGCGCCGGCAACCGGCGCACGGATTTTCAGCAGGTTGCCAGGACGTCCGGCGATCCGTGGGATGTAGGCGCGATCGGCAATGCGGAGTGGACCGGTGTGCGGCTGTCCGACGTGCTGGATGCGGTCGGTGCGCTGGATGCGTCCGACCTGTTCGTGGCGTTCACCGGCGCGGACGAGGTGGACGTGGAAGGCGAGGAAGCATTGTTCGGGGTCTCGATCGCCATGGACAAGGCGCGGCAGCCCGACGTCCTCATTGCCTGGGCGATGAACGGCGAGCCGCTGACGCCCGAACACGGCGCACCGCTCCGCATGGTGGTGCCGGGCTATGCCGGGGTGCGGAGCGCCAAATGGCTGACACGGATCGAGGTGCGCGACACGCCATCCGGCGCACCGATCCAGGAGCACGACTACAAGCTCTTTCCCGCCGATGTGACGAGCGACACCGTCGACTGGAGCCAGGGTCTGACCATCAATGCCATGCCGCTCAACGCCGCGATCTGCGCGCCCAGCTCTGGCGAAAGCCTGCCGGCCGGGGAGGTGCGGATCGAGGGTTATGCCATTGCCTATGATCGCCGCATCTCTCGGGTGGAGGTGTCGGTGAACGGCGGTCGTGACTGGCAACAGGCGACGTTGGCACCTGATCCGGAGACGCACTGGGGCTGGCGGCGCTGGGCCTTCGACGCCATGCTCGCCAAGGGTCGCCAGCATCTTGTCGTGCGCGCCTTCGACGAGGCTGGACAGGGACAGCCCGACCGGCCGGACACGATGTGGAACTTCGCCGGCTATCTATGCACCGCTTGGCATCACGTGCACGTGCTGGTCGAATGATCGAAGCATCGGCGGCATCGGACATCGGCTTCTGGATCGACGCGATCGGCCGGCTGGTCGTGGCGACCGCGGCCGGGATGGTGCTCGGTTGGGAACGCTCGCGCGAGAACCGGCAGATCATGGGCTTGCGGACGCTGGGCCTGGTCGGTCTGGCGAGCTGCATCGCCGTGCAGGCGATCGTGCATAGTGGCTTGCCGAATGTGAACGCCGATGCCGCAGGACGGGCGATGCAGGGCATTCTGTCCGGCGTCGGTTTCATCGGTGCCGGCGCGGTACTGCGGGTCGGCCAGGGTCAGGAAGTACACGGACTGGCGACCGCCGCGTGCATCTGGGTCACAGCCACCATCGGCGCGGCAGCAGGGTTGGCGGTGTGGCCGCTCATCATCGGTGGGTTGAGCCTTGCGATGCTCGTACTGTTCGTGGGCGCTCCGCTGGAACGTCGCATTCGCGAACGCGCCAGGCTGACTCCGGCCGAGGCCGACAGGAAGGACGCCGAACGAAAGCCGTGATCCCGCTGGTCCTCTCAGTGCCTGTCGGCGCGGAGAAGCGGCCAGGCGCTATCAGGACACAAGCGCCGCATCTGCCTGGCGCCGGACTTCATCGGCTTTCGGATGCAACACGGCCGCGGGAAGATCGCTCACCGCACTATAGCAGATCTCGCCGACGGCCCATGTGACATGCCCCATGGTCCCGCTGGACGTGCTGGTCTGACCAGTGTCGCGAAGCTCTCGCCATCTGCTGGCGGGTCGTGACTAGGCGCTTGCCGGCCGGCAGTTTTGGGCAGGGCGAATGGCGGCTTCTGTGCGCGACCGTCGTTCCATGGCAAGTAAGGGAACGGCCGGAGGTGGTCGATAGCTTACCTCCGAACCATGCCGTGCCAGCACTCAAATTATCGGAAGCACCGAAGATTGCCGAACTGGCTCGGAATAGTCTTTTCCTTCGCGTAAAAAATCAAACCACGTTTCGGCTCGGACACATTCTGGCCAGCCGACGGAAGGTATCAAGCGAGGCGATTTTCGTTAGCTTTGGGTCGCAGGCTGGATTCGAACATCCGATTAAACGAAAATGAACCTGCGGTCCTTCAGCTGGCTTGCGAGAGGCGGTCCAGCAGCCAGCGCCCCGCTGGACCCGGCAGGGCATTCGACCGGTAGACCGCTTGGAAGGGCATTATGCCGGCCGCCGGCCCCTCAATGACGATGGGAACGAGACGGCCGGCTCCGATATCCTCCTCGACCAGCCAGCGCGGCATGTGTCCCCATCCGAGCCCTGCCCGAAGAAATGCCAGCTTTGCGCTGAGGTCGGACAAGCGCCAGATGTCCTTGCCCTGCACGCCGTAGTCGGTCCCATCCGTCAAACAGGACCGGTCGGTGAGCACCAGCTGGGTCTGACCCAGAAGCATGCGCAGAGGAACGACGCCTTCCGACCGCGCCAGTGGCGAGCCGGGGGCAACGACGGTTACGATCTGCTCCGTCATGAGAGGGGTCGCAGCCAGACTTGGCGGAGGAAACGGCAGCGTGCCGGTTATCCCCATGCTGCACACGCCATCGAGAACGAGTTGGGCAACAGCTCCGAGTGCCTCCACGTGCAGCCGCAGCGGCGTGGACGGAAATGTCCGCTTGAAGTCGAGCACGCCAGCCGTCAGCTGCGGCTGGGGGAACATGACGTCGACGACGATCGCCAATTCGGCTTCAAGACCCTCAGCCAGGCTTCGCGCCCGCGCCCGCATCTGATCGGCATCGGTGACGATGCGGCGCGCGTCGTCGAGCAGGCTGGAACCCTGCGCGGTCAGGACCGGATAGCGCCCGATGCGCTCGAATAGCGCGACCCCGAGCTGGCCTTCCAGGTTGGCGATCGTCTGACTGACGACCGACTGCGCCCGGCCCAGCGTCCGACCCGCAGCTGAGAAGCTGCCACCGTCAGCCGACGCTACGAAGGTGCGGAGTTGATCGAGGGAAACCCCGTTAAGCATCCATCGGCTCCATAGATAGAAGATATCAAATTATATAGGCTAATACGAGACATCATCGCAACCGACATGCCTTTTCGAAGGAGCATGTCATTGCCAACGGCATTCATCATCGGCGCTACCGGCTTCGTGGGCGGCGGCATCGCGCGGCATTTGATCTCATGCGGCTGGCAGGTCCGGGGCCTGGCCAGATCGCCGACCGCGCTCAAGCAGCTTCAGGATGCCGGCATCGACCCCATCGTCGGAAATCTCGAGCACGAGTTCGACGCCGTGTTGTCGGCGTCACGAGCTCACGACGTGACCTTGTATGCCGCCCAGATTGACCCAGCAGCGGAGCAGATGACAGTCGCGAGGCTGCTCTCAGGCCTCGCTGACAGCCGTCGCAACTTCATCTTCCTATCCGGTTCGGGAGTGCTGTGTCAGCGGACCAAGGGTGCCTGGAGTGCCGACAGCTTTTCGGAAGCGGAGGCGTTCCAACCGGAGCCGCTGGCGGAACAGCGGGCGGCGACTGAGCGGCTCGTCCAGGCGGCATCGAAGCGTGGACTGCGGGCGATGGTGATCCGTCCCCCGCAGATCTGGGGCCCGGGCGATCACGGACACGTCTCGATGGTTTACCGGTCGGTCTCCGCGACAGGCGCCGCATGCTACGTCGGAAATGGCCTCGCGACGTATGGCCATGTCCACATCGAAGATGTCGCCACGCTCTTCGTGCGCGCGACCGAAGTTGGGGAGCCGGGCGCGCTTTACCATGGCGTCGCCGGTGAGGTGCCGAACCGCTGGATCGCGGAAGCGGTGGCTCGCGATCTCGGCGTGCCGCTCCGATCCATTTCGATGGAGGAGGCGGCCGCAGTCTGGGGCGACTTCGGCGCCTTGATAATGAGCGTCTCCAGCCGGATCCGCGACGCCTCCACGCGTGCCGCGCTGCGATGGTCGCCGCGCTACGCCGACATGCTTTCCGAGATCGGTGAGCCGCGCCTGCGCGCCCTCGCCGCCAACGTCACAACCAAGGAGTGAAGTTATGAAAACCCATCAAGGAAAGGTCGCGATAGTGACCGGCGGTCGCCAAGGGATTGGCCGCGGCATCGCTGAACTGCTGGCACAACGTGGCGCGACGGTCGTGATCGTCGGACGGGAGGATGCGACAAGCGTCGCGGAAGCGCTTGGCGCTGACGCCCTCTCCTTGACCGCCGATGTTTCCGACGAGGCGGGTTGGGCTAACGTAGCCGAAGAGGTCGCTCGTCGGTTCGGAAAGGCAGATATCCTCGTGCACGCTGCCGGGATCTATCCTGTCGCTACAATCGACGAGATGACGCTCGACGCTTGGCATCAGGTGTTCGCGGTGAATCTCGACGCCCACATGCTGGGCGCCCGAGCGATTGCGCCACTGATGCGGAAGGCGGGCGGCGGAGCCATCGTCGCCATCGCGTCCGATGCGGTCGGCCTCGTCACTCCGCCAGGGATGGGCTTCTCGCACTACGTCGCTTCAAAGATGGGTGTCGTCGGCTTGGTCCGTGCCCTCGCCAACGAGCTTGCGGCGGACAACATCATCGTCAACGCGGTGCACCCGGGGATCACCGACACCGAAGGCGCCAGCGGCATGCCTGACGAGCAGAAGGCGCAGGTCTACATGACACAGGCGATCAAGCGGCTAGGCAAGCCAGCGGACATTGCAGGACCTGTCGCCTTCCTCACCAGCGATGACGCCCGGTTCGTGACCGGACAGACGCTGGCTGTCGATGGTGGATTGATGAGGCTCTGAGGCATGTCGGGAGGGCGGACGAGAGAGACGCCAAGGTCCGCCCTCACCCATCCATGCTGGCCTGATCTCATCGTTGGAGGGTCACGGCAGCGCGGCGAACCTGCGCTGGTGTCCCTCGACCATGTCGCTCAACGCCCTCGGTGCGAGCACTTCGACGGAGTCGCCCCAGGAGTAGAGGTGCCACGTCATCTCCAGATGCCCTGACGCTTCAAACCGCACGATGAGCGATCCGTCGTCGAGCTCCTCGGTCGTCTGCTTCGGGTGGAAGACATATCGACGTGCCCGCGCGGCGGCGTCCGGCTTGAATCGCCACGCGACCTCTCCGAACTCCCTCTCGCTTTCGTAGGAACCGAAGCCCTTCTCGGCGTGCTTCTTGAGATTGAAGCCGGGATCGATCTCGAAGGTTTCATCCAACAGCTCGGCCTTGTAGATCTCCTCTACCCGATAGTGCTGAAGGTTGGCCTTCGGGCCCTTGGCGGCGTCGCGCGCGACGAGATACCTGCGGACCCCGAGAAGCAGCCCGTGCGGTGCTACGACGCGCTCCTTGGGCGCCTCATCCTCGCGTTTTCGGTAGAGGATGCGAAGCAGGTTGCAGCCCTTGAGCGCCTCATAGATCGCATCCACCACGTGTTCATCGCCCGCAGGCCTGGGTCCCGGGCGGGCTGCATGACCCAACGCCTCGAGAACGGCCTCCTTGTCGACATCGAGCCGCGTGCCCTGCTCGGGCGGAATGAGAGCTTTGACTTTCCGCTCTAAGCTGCGCGCTCGAGATGCTTCCTGCTTCATTCCAGCGCGATCGAGCTGATTTATAGCCTCAGCAAGAGCAACAAGTTCGTCTGAAGATGGTGTAAGAAGGTGAGCTATATGTCGGGCGGGGATGGACCACCGAGCGCGCCGGTCATCCCCAATTCGATATTCGGTTTGGGGAAACGCTGCCTGCAGCGCGACTGTCATCCTTTGCGCCGTACGCTCCGAGCACGCAAATTCTTCTGCGATATCTTCCACGGTGACACCACGACGGCCTGTCGCGAGCATCGCAAGTCTAAGAAGCTCCTGCGCTTTCGAAAATGCCATGATACAAGCTCCCCGACAGCTTTTGACACCCACGCATGCTATGTCAGTGAAAAGGGTGGTGTCGATGCGTGTAACTGACGGCGGGTTGCGACTGTCCGCGTCCGATCTGATGAGGTTCAAGGGATGCCGTCACGCATCGACGCTCGATCTACGGCTGATCGAGATCGGCGATCTGACGCCCTGCGCGGACGGTGAGGAAGCCGAGTTGCTGCAGCGGCAGGGGGACGCGCACGAGCTAGCCTTCCTCGAGGAGCTCCGCTCGTCTGGTCGAACGGTGGTCGAGATCCCCAAGGACGGCATTTCACTCGAGAAGTCGGTCGGACTCACGGCGGATGCCATGCGCCAAGGCCCCGACATCATCTTCCAAGGTGCGCTTCTTGGCGGTGTGTGGGGAGGCTATTCCGATTTCCTCCAACGCGTCGACACCCCTTCAGGACTGGGGGAATGGTCGTACGAAGTCGTCGACACCAAGCTCAAGCGGAAGCCTGATCCTAAGCACGTCCTTCAGCTCTCCCTGTATTCCGACCTCATTGCCGAGGTTCAGGGTGTTCGCCCGGAAGCCGCCCATCTCCAGCTCGGGGACGGGTCGCGTTTCACGGTCCGTCTGGGTGACGTGTCCTCGTACGCGCGGCACGCCCGCGCCGTGTTCGAGGTCTTCCTACAGGAGCGTCCCGCGACCCGGCCCGATCCCGTCTCGAGTTGTAGCCTCTGCAGATGGCGGGAACACTGCCACTCGGAGTGGGAGAGGCTTGACAGTCTCTCGCTGGTCGCCGGCATCACGAAGTCGCAGCGCCGCAAGATCGAGGCGGCCGGAGTGACCACGCTCGCCGGGCTGGCGGATGCCGATGCCCGGATCCCGAAGCTCTCGACCGAGACCCAGTCCCGCCTGCGGGTTCAGGCTCAGCTCCAGAGACGCCGCCGGGCGGGCGGCGCTCCCGGCTTCGAACTGCGTGACTTCGAGCCCGGCAAGGGGTTGGGACTGCTGCCCGAGCCCGATGACGGCGATCTCTTCTACGACATCGAGGGCGACCCCTATTACGAGGGTGGGCTCGAATACCTTCACGGTGTCCGGTTCCGTGAGGGCGAGGACTGGGCATTCCGGGCCTTCTGGGCCCACGACCGCGAGGCCGAAGGCCGATCCGTCGCCGAGCTGCTAGATTTCTTCGTAGCGCATCTGCGCCGCCACCCGAAGGCGCGAATCTATCACTACGCGAACTACGAGATCGCTGCGCTCCGGCGCCTGACCTCGGAGCACCGGGTCGGCGAGGCGGCGATGGACCAGCTGCAGCGCGAGAGGCGCTTCGTCGATCTCTTCAAGGTTGTCTCTGGATCCCTCATCGCTTCGGAGAAGGGCTACTCGATCAAGGACCTCGAGGCCTTCTACATGCCGAAGCGCGATGCCGACGTGGCCACGGCCGGCGCGAGCGTTGTCTTCTACGAGAACTGGCGCGAGTCGGGCGATGATGGCCTTCTCGAGAAGATCTACGACTACAACAGGACGGACTGCATCTCGACGCAGCTTCTGCGCGACTGGCTCGTAAGCGACGTGAGGCCTGCTGAGATGCCTTGGCCTCAGCTCGGCGAGATCTCCGACGCTGGCGCCTTGGCCAACGTCGATGCCGAGGACGCCGAGGTCGCGGCTCTGCGGGCGAGGCTCGCGCCGGTCGGCGAACGTCTCGGCGACGGAGTCGCAGAGCTGCTTCTGGACCTGAACTTCTTCCACAAGCGGGAGGACAAGCCCGCATGGTGGGCGATCTTCGATCGTCTCGCGCAGGAAAGCGAGGAATTGATCGACGACCTCGAGTGCATTCAAGGACTGGAGGCCGTCGGCGAGGCCGTGAAGGTGACCGCCAAGTCGTTCGAGCGCACCTACAGATTCCCCACGCAGGAGACGAAGCTGCGCGCCGGCAAGAAGCCCTGCGTGAAGCCCGCAGCGATGCCCGAGGACGTTGACCTTCGCGAGATCGATGTGACGGCGGGAACGCTCGTGCTGCGCCGATCGAGTGCGAAGGGCGCGCTTCCTGACAAGCTCGATCTGATCCCGGGAAAGCCGATTGCCAACGCGACGCTTCGGACCGCCGTTGCCGCTGTGACCGAGGCCGTAATCCAAGACAGCGGCACGACTGCAGCGGTCGAACATCTCCTCACGCGTGCCGCTCCGCGGTTCGTCGACGGCTCTCGCCCTGAAGGCATCATCGACGAGACCGGAGATCTCCCCAGTCAGACGAGCGCCGCCATCGGTGCGATGGACGGCACGACGCTTGCGATTCAGGGGCCGCCGGGGACGGGCAAGACCTATGTCAGCGCGCTTTCGATCCTCGACCTTGTGCGGGCCGGCAAGCGTGTCGGCGTCTCGTCGAACAGCCACAAGGCGATCGGCAATCTTCTTGAAGCGGTCGCGGATCGCGCGCTTGCGGAGGGTGCGCGCTGCCGTGTCGTGCAAAAGGCCAACGATGAAGGCGACGACGACCGACATCCCGGCATCTCCCTCGTGTCAGCCAACGATGCTCCCGAGATCGCGACCGCCGACGTCGTCGGGGCTACTGCTTGGCATTTCGCCAGATACGAGGCGCCTGCCTTCGACTATCTCTTCGTTGACGAGGCGGGGCAGGTCTCGCTCGCCAACATCGTCGCTATGTCGCGAGCAGCCAGGAACATCGTGCTGGTCGGGGATCCCATGCAGCTGCCGCAGCCGCTTCAGGGATCGCATCCCGGCCGGAGCGGAGAGTCTTGTCTGGAATACCTGATCGACGGCCACCGTGTCGTGCCTGCGGATCGGGGGATCTTCATGCCGGTGAGCCGACGCATGCACCCCGCCGTCTGCAGCTTCATCTCAACCGCAGTCTACGAGGACCGGCTCCACTCCGACGACGCAGCCGGCCGACAGGATCTCAGGCTCACGACGGGGCATTCGCTCATCGGTGCGGGGGTTCGCGCTGTCTCTCATGTCGGACGATCGCAGGTTTGTCCGGAGGAGATCGCGGCCGTTCGCGACCAGATCAAGGCGCTGGTCGGGTCGACCTACCGGAGCCGCGATGGCTCCGAGAGGGTTACTGACTACGCCGACATCCTCGTTGTGGCACCCTATAACGCACAGGTGAACGCCCTTCGTGCGGCGCTTCCCCAGCAGGTCCGGGTCGGAACGGTGGACCGCTTCCAGGGGCAGGAGGCTCCGGTCTGTCTCGTGTCCATGGCGACGTCGAGCGGCGAGGAGCTACCCCGGGACATCGAGTTCCTGTTCTCGCTCAACCGGATCAATGTCGCGGTCTCCCGCGCTCAGGCGGCAGCCATAGTATTCGCCAGCCCGCTGCTGCTCGAAACGCCGTGCCGGTCGGTGCAGGAGATGTCGCTCGTCAACGCGCTCTGTCTCCTGCGGGAGCACGGGGGTGACAGCTTTTGACGTGCCCGCGTGAGAAACCCTTCTTGTCGAAGAAGGAGACAGTGACATGGGTTTCTCGGACATCGGACTGCGCCACATCGTCGACGTTGACGGTCAGCTCCTTGGGATCGACGCCGGTGTGATCGACACCAGCGCGCTTCTCGCCCGCGCGAACCGGCCCAGCGATCGGCAGCTCTGGGTGGTGAGGGCGGGAGAGCGTTTCCTGCTCCAGTCGAAGCAGCGAATTCACCTGTCCGAGGACGAAGTCCTGTTCTTCGAGACGACGGCCGTGAACAGCTGGCACGCCGCGAACCTGCTCGCTGCCTGACCGCCCGATCACGGAACGCAAAGGCCGCCAGACGCGGTGATCGCGAGTGGCGGCCCTTATCTGCTCTGCGGTTGCAAGACCGCGAAGCGGCTGGATTAGAGGGTCGGCAGCATGGACGCATGCATCTCGACGACCGGCACGATCTTGGCGGCGGTCATCTTGAGGTGCGTGGCGGAGCCGTTCGCCGAATAGTCCTTCATGAGCGCCAAGGCTTCGGCATGCGCCGCCTTCTGCTGCTTCACGTAGAGCTCGTCCTTGGTCTTGCCCGCCGGGACTGCCTTCAGCGCCGTCAGGTCGGTACGCTGTGCCACCGTCAGGGATGGCGCCTTAAGCGCGAGGCCGTCGGCTTTCGCCGCGGCTGTGACCATCTTCGTACTCTTTGTGTGGTCCGTGATCATCTTCGTGGCGAACTTGCTGATCGTCGGGTTCTTCGACGTCGCCATGAGCTTCGCGGAGTCTATTTCGAACGTATCGGACGCGCCTGCCTTTTCGACGAACTCGGAAGGCTTGGGCGTTTCGGCATAGGCGGCCGACGCGACGAACCCTAGCGTGAGCGTCGCGGTGAGAAGTACTTTCATGATCATCCCCTACAAAGAACTATCGCAACGCGTCGCGCGGCATTTTGTTCGACAGCGCGCCGATAACTGATTTAGGTTAGTCCTTGTCTTATCTCGGTCCGAAGTCATCGCTTCTTGGCCGCGGCACCCTTCTTGCCGAGTTCGGACTGCGCCGCCGACGACTTGCGTGGATTCTTTTCGCCGTCTTTGGCCGCCTTTGCGTTGGCACGCTTCGCAGTCTCGCTTCCGTGCCCCTTCTTCTCCGCCATGAGCATTTTCCCGTCCCGGAACCTGAGTTTTGGAATGAACGCGCAACGCGATCGCAATCTCCGCGCATCTCGCCGGAGCTAGAGCATCTCCAACGGCCCGGGCTTCGTGGGCCGCGGAAAGGATTTTTCTAGCTCAATCATGTCCGCTTCATCCAAGGTCAGTTCCGGGGCGCAGCAAATCTCTCGGACGTGGGCGCGCTTCGCCGCTTTCGGGATCGCGATCATACCAGGCGTCCGAAGGAGCCACGCAAGGGCTACCTGGACGGGCGTCACTCCCCTCCTGCGAGCCATGTTCTCGAGCGCGGGGTGGTTTAGCAGACGTCCCTGCTCGACGGGGCTGTAGGCCATTACGGGAATGCCTCGCCTCGAAAGCCAGGGGAGCAGTTCGAATTCGGGTCCACGCCGGCTCAGATTGTAGAGGATCTGGTCGGTGGCGCACGCTCCACCGCCGACCGCGACCAGCTCCTCCATGTCGTCGATATCGAGGTTGCTCACGCCCCAACGCAGGATCTTCCCAGCCTGGACGAGGCGTTCCATCGCCTCGACCGTCTCGGCGAGCGGCACGCTACCGCGCCAGTGAAGCAGATAGAGATCCAACCGGTCGGTGCCGAGCCGATCGAGGCTCGCCTCGCAGGCTTTGGCGATGCGGGCGCGGGAGGCGTTCTGCGGATAGGCCTTGCTGACGAGGAAGACCTCGTGCCTCCGGCCGCGGATCGCCTCGCCGACCACCCTTTCGGCACCTCCGTCGGCATACATCTCGGCCGTGTCGATGAGGGTCATGCCCTGGTCGACCCCGAAGCGAAGAGCGTCGATCTCTTCGTCCCGCAAGGCGTCGGACTCGCCCATGTTCCAGGTGCCTTGTCCAAGCGCCGGAACGTTGGTGCCATCCGGGAGGCTGGCGGTCCTCATCAGATCACCGCAGCGACGAGGCCGAGCTGCTGCGCCTCGCTCGCTTCGATGTACCAGTTCGAAGGTGCCTTCTCGAGCAGTTCATCCATCGTGACGCGGGAGCCGGCGATGAGGTTCTCGAACCCCTCGTTCTGGATCGCGATCGATGCCTCGATCTCGTGGAGGGTGGCCTTCACGGTGGCAATGCAGGTCGTCAGCGGTCCATCGATCGCGAGCTGCTTCGAGAGCTTCCGCTCGTGGATCATCAGCCTCGTGCCGCGCGTGAGGTAGCGGTTCTCGGGCGCGAAGAAGCTCATGAAGGTGGTGCCAGCCGAGTAGATCGCGGCCTTGCCGAGGAAGACGATGCGCCGGCCGGGTTCGAGTTCGCTGTGGAACCGGACGTCTTCGCCCATCATGCGAGCCACCTCGGGGTCGCCTCCGAGGGTCGATAGCTCAACCACGATCAACCCCTCCGCCGGTGCACCTGCGAGTTGGTCCCTGAAGCTCTTGTACATTTCGTAATCGACCCCGCCGGAAAGCAGGATGACGGGATCTTTGAAGTCGTGTGCGGTCAGCGTTTCGGTGGCCATGTCGATTCCCATTGACCTGCTCCCCGTTTTCATGCCGCTGATAAGTTAGCTTCGGTGTCCTCATGCCCCTGGCGGGGGCGGTTGGTAAACTCGGCGGGCGCCATGCCGCCGAGGCTGCTGTGCGGACGCACGGTGTTATAGTCTGTCCGCCATGCCTCGATGATCCGTCTCGCCGCAGCCAGCGAGGAGAACAGGTGCTCGTTCAGGCACTCGTCGCGCAAGCGACCATTGAAGCTCTCGACAAAGCCGTTCTGCTGCGGCTTGCCCGGCGCGATGTAATGCCACTCCACGCCCGTGTCCTGGCACCAGGCGAGGACGGCGTGACTGGTCAGTTCGGTCCCGTTGTCGCTGACCACCATGCATGGCAGCCCACGACGCTCGGCGATGGCCGTCAGCTCCCGCACGACACGCCGCCCTGACAGCGAGGTATCGACGATGCAGGCCAGGCACTCCCGGCTGTAGTCGTCGATGACATTGAGCAGGCGGAACCGCCGGCCGCAGGCCAATGCATCCGACACGAAGTCGAGCGACCAGCGCTGGTTGGGTTCCTGCGGAATCGCCATCGGCGCCCGCGTGCCCAACGCTCGTTTTCGGCCGCCGCGCTTTCGCACCGTCAGCCGCTCCTCGCGATACAGCCGGTACATCTTCTTCAGGTTCATGCCCTTGCCTTCACGCCGGAGCAGGACCGCCAGCCGGCGATAACCGAACCGACGACGCTCGTTGGCGATCTCGCGCATCCGTTCGCGCACAGCGTCGTCCTTCCCGCGAAGCGGCTCATATTGCCATGCCGACCGGTTGACCCCGATCAGTCTGCAAGCGCGACGCTCGGAGAAGCCGTGGTCGGCCATCAGCTTCTCCACCGCAGCGTAGCGATCCACAGACCGGGTCAGTTTTTTCCCAGCAGATCCTTCAGCGCCGACACGTCCAGCATCGACTCCGCCAGCAGCTTCTTCAGCCGACGGTTCTCATCCTCGAGCGTGCGCAACCGCGCCGCCTCCGACACGGTCATGCCGCCGTACTTCGCCTTCCAGTTGTAGAACGTCGCATCGCTGATGCCATGCTTCCGGCATAGCTCGGCGGTCTTCACGCCCGCCTCGTGCTCACGCAGCACGCCAATAATCTGGTCCTCGGTAAAACGGCCTCGACGCATCGCTCGTCTCCATCTGACGAGCTAACCTACCAATGGCATGATTTCCGGGGAGCAGGTCACCATGATTCAATGGGGCTCGGAAACGCTCTCGGCAGACAATGGAGCCATCAGCGAAGCAAATCGAAATCGCGTCTTCGGACCAACCGGTTCGGTGACCGAAGGCACGTTTGGTTTGGCGACGTTGTCGGAACGGCAATCGTACTAATCCAGGTTACACTCAGGCACGGAATGGGCGCGAAGGCGTTCGGCGCCAAGTTTCTGGAAAACGGGGTCCGACACGATGCGTCCTTACGAATGCCCAAACTGCAGTCGTCCCACCCATTTTGAGGTGCGCGTCTGCCCGAATTGCGAGTTTACGCTCGGCTATGATCCGGCGAGCGATCAGCTCCTCTTCCTCGGGGACAATGCAACGACGTGGCGTGATGCTCAGAACGAGCAGCATGCCGTGGTCGTCTGCCAGAACAACAACGAGTATCAGATTTGCAATTGGCTCGTTCCTGCGGTGGGCGATCAGCCGCTGTGCCTTGCCTGCAAGCACAACCGTACCATCCCGGATCTGACTGCGCCAAGCGTTCCGGAGCGGTGGGCGAAGATCGAAGCGGCGAAGCGTCGGATGCTTCACACCGTGCTGCATCTCAACCTTCCGTGCGAGACCGTTGCCGAGGCCGAGGCGAACGGCACGCAGCCGGGTCTCGCATTCGACTTCCTGTATGATCCGGTCGGCGAGGAAACCGGCACGGTTCAGATTACTACCGGCCATGAAGCGGGCCTGATCACCCTCAACTTGATCGAAGCGGACGATGTCCAGCGAGAGAAGATGCGGACGTCGCTGGGCGAACCCTACCGCACGCTTCTCGGCCATTTCAGGCATGAGGTAGGCCACTATTACTGGTCGCGGCTGATCGAGAACACGCCGGAGGTCGAGGGCTTCCGCGCCGTCTTCGGCGACGAGCGGATCAGCTACGAGGAGGCCATGGGTAAGCACTACGGCGGCGGCGAGGGTGGCGGCTGGACCAGCGACTTCGTCTCAGCCTACGCCACGATGCACCCCTGGGAGGACTTTGCGGAGACCTTCGCGCACCTCCTGCATATCATGGATACGCTCGCGACCATCCAGGGGTTCGGGATGCGGATGACCGAATGGCCGGGCTCGGAGGATCAGCCCGCCGTGGACTTTGATCCCTATCACGCCGAGACGACCCAGCTGGTCTCCGAGTGGGGACCGTTCGCATTCGCCGCGAATGCAATAAACCGGGCGATGGGCCAGCCCGACCTCTATCCCTTCCGGCTGACGGACCCGGTCGTGCGTAAACTGGACTACGTCAATCGGCTCGTTCAGCGCGCGTGTCGGGTTGACATCGTCCAAGAGGACCGGTGCTGGCCGCAGCATGACCTGCCGGGCGGTGGACGGGAAACGGACGCCGCCCAGAATGCCGGTCAATTCGGTTGGACCTGTGTTACGCCCCCGTCCTGCCGGGAAAGCAGGTCGCTCATGCGTGCGGCAAGTTCGACCTGCCGGAACGGCTTAGGGAGCTTCGTGACATCGGCAGGAATGTCCTCGGCCGCATTGGCATAGCCCGTGATGAGCAGCGTCGGCAGATCCAGACCTTCGCTGCGGATCTCTTGAATCAGCTGGGCACCGGTCTTCCCAGGCATTAGGTAGTCCGTGACGAGTGCTTCGGCCTCAAGGCCGTCACGCAGTAGGGTGATGGCCTGTGCCGCTGAGGACACTTCATGCACGGTGTAGCCGATGTCGCGGAGCATGTCGGCCGTGGCACTCCTGACCAGGTCCTCGTCGTCTACTAGCAGGATCTGGGCATCCCGAGCCGCCTTTATCGGCTCATGCCCCGACGTGACGAGCGAACTTGCCGACTCTTCGGACGCCGGCAGCCAGAGCGAGATGGTCGTTCCCTCGCTGAGTACGCTCGAAAGCTGCAGCGTCCCGCCTGATTGAGCTGCCAACCCGTGGACCATTGAAAGACCGAGACCGGTCCCCTTGCCGACGCCCTTCGTGGAGAAGAAGGGCTCGATCGCCCTTGCAAGTGTAGCCTCGTCCATCCCCGTGCCGGTGTCGGAAGCCACGACCCGGACGTATCTGCCCGCCCGAAGGCCAGGCACTTCTTGTTCCGCCACGTCGACGGTTGCGGCCGATAGGGTCAACCGGCCCCCGTTTGGCATCGCGTCGCGCGCATTGATTGCCAGATTGAGCAACGCCAGCTCAAGCTGGTTGGGATCGACCCGTGCTGGTGCCAGCCCGTCCGGCACGTCGAATATGATGTTGATCGTTGGACCGAGCGATCGCCTCATCAGATCCGAGATGCCGTCGATCAGTGCTCCGATGTTTACTGCCGAGGGTTGAAGCGTTTGTCGGCGCGCGAAGGCGAGCAGCCGCTGCGTCAGCGTCGATGCCCGCTCGGCCGCCTGTAAGGCGCCCGCGACGAGTTTTTGATCGCGCGTGTCGTCTCCAATCCGTCTGCGCAGGATATCCAGGCTACCGACGATGGGTGTGAGGAGATTGTTGAAGTCGTGCGCCACGCCGCCGGTCAGCTGCCCGATGGCATCCATCTTCTGCGCCTGCGCCAGTTTGGCGTCTGCCTCCTTGCGCGCGGTTATGTCCGAGACGACACCGGTCAGACGCGTGGCCTTCCCATGCGCGTCGTGGCGAGCACGGCCTTGCAGGGCGATCCATCTGAGATCGCCGCTGGCAGCGGTGATTTGAAACTCGATCCCCAAGCCGCTCTTCGCGGGCGCCACCTCGAACGCGGCTGCCACCGTGGCGCTCACTCAAGACGACGTGCGAGATCAGTCGCTTGAGATCGAATTCCTGTTGGAACTCGTCGTACCCAAATATCTGATCGTGGCGGATGGTGCGATCGATCCGCCCCGTGGCGAGATCCATGTCCCAGTTGCCCATCCCCGCAGCATCGAGCGCGACCTCCAAGGTTTCGCGGGCGGCCTCAAGCTGCGCGGTTCGATCGTCGACGGACTTTTCGAGCGTCGCAGCGAACGCGCGGATTTCATACTGGCGCCGACGCGCCTTGATCGCCGAGCGGATGGCCCCGACCATTGCGTCAGCGTGGAGCGGGCGTTCGAGGAGGATTATGTTCCCGAGGTCATCGAGCCGCATCGTCGCCAGCGCGCTCCGAGGGGCCTTGTCCCCATTCGCGAGGACGACGAACGGGAGGTCGGACCATGTCGGCTGGCTGGTGATCCATTGCATAAGGCTGCCGCGGTCGCCGGTCGCGAGAGCTTCCTCGGTGATCAGCGCCGTTCCGGCTCCGTTTTGCAGCTCGCCGACGAGCGAAGCCAGATCGCTGCAGGTGAGACAGTCGAAACCGTGCCGCCGCAGGAGGTCGGAAGCGATCTGGGCGTCACGACCCCTCGGGGCGAGGATGAGTACGCGGAGTTCCATGTCAGGCTTCGGCGGCGGCTTGTTGTCCGCCGGCGCCCTGTCCCATCAGGACGCCTCCGTCGCCGCGAAACTTGGGCGAACCGGTAAGCACGCCTTGGAATTCGCGGAGCGGATCCCCGAGGGTGAGCCCAGCCACATCGATCCGGAATTCGCGGATAGTGCGTTCATGCCGCGTGGTGCGCGTCTTGATCACGGAGATCGCCTGACGAACCTCGCCGTTTGCCTCGAAGAAGCGCTGCTGGACGACGGTGTCTGCGAGGTAGCTGATGTCGATGTCGGTGCGCATGTCCCCGACAACCCCGTGCTGCCCGAGGATGAGCAGCGTCGCGACGCCACTCTGACCAAGGTAGGCCAGGAGCTCGTGCATCTGGAGCGTCAGGAACTTCTCGTCCGGCATCGCCTGCAGGTAGGCGTTGAGACTGTCGATCACGATCGTGCGGACGCCGTCGCCCTCAACGGAGTCCTTGACGGCACCCGCGAACTCGCCGGGTGACAGCTCGGCAGGATCGATCGCCCTGATCATCAGCTTGCCGGAGTCGATGTATGGCCGGAGGTCCATTCCAAGCGCCGTGCAGCGTTTGAGTAGGGTCGGAAGACGCTCGTCGAACAGGAAGTACCCGGCGCTTTCGCCGCGTTCGAGGGCCGCGACCATGCATTGGACCGCGAGCGTGGTCTTCCCGACGCCGGCGGGCCCACTGAGGAGCGTGGCGGTCCCCGGGACCAAACCACCCCCGAGCAGCGAATCGAACTCTGCTGAGCCCGTCGACACGATCGTGTCGGGGACCTCGACGGGATGGTCGGCGGCGACGAGGCGGGGGTAGACCTTCAGCCCACCCCGCTCGATCTCGAAGTCGTGATAGCCGCCGCGGAAGCGGATGCCGCGCATCTTCACCACGTGCAGGCGACGGCGCTGGGCGCCGAAACCCGACAACGTCTGCTCGAGGGCGATCACTCCGTGGGCGATGCTGTGCAGTTGCAGGTCGCCCTCGTCCGAGCTCTTGTCGTCGAGGACGAGCACCGTGCACTGCCGGGTGGCGAAGAAGTGCTTGAGCGCCAGGATCTGACGACGGTAGCGGATCGGACTCTGAGCAAGAAGCCGGAGCTCGGACAGGCTATCCAACACCAATCTGCGAGGGCGGAGCTCGTCGACCTTCGCCATGATGTTGCGGACGGTCTCGCCCAGTTCGACCTCGCTCGGATGCAGCAGCGTCTGCTCCTGATCGTCCGAGAAGCCAGCCTCCGGCACCATCTCGAAGATCGTCAGCGGTGAGAGCGACCAGCCATGCGTGCGGGCGGCGGCGTGCAGTTCGGCCTCGGTTTCAGAAAGCGTGATGTAGAGGCCGGCCTCTCCCACGCTGGCACCTGCCAACAGGAAACCAAGGCCCAGCGTCGTCTTGCCCGTGCCGGGCGTCCCCTCGATTAGATAGAGCCGCTCGGGAGTGAGACCGCCGATCAGAACGTCGTCCAGCCCAACGATGCCGGTCGATGCCGGCGGAATGGCCTGATCGTCATTCTCTGTCACGTGAGATGCTCCCTGGAGTGGGTTCTGGGTGTCTGGTGAGGATTGCCCTCACGTAGTCGTTTCGGGCACGATATAGAGGTAGTTGGACTTGAACTGACCGCGACGGGCTAGAGCTTCTGGATCATCGATCTGAACGAGCCCGGATCGGAACACGCAGAGGCGTTCCTCCCGCAGCGACCGCATCACCCGGTTCACATGAACGCTGGTGAGGCCGCAAATCTCCGCAAGGTCGTTCTGCGTGATCCCAAAGGCGTATCGGTGTCCGTCGCTCAGGCCGACCGCCATGAGCCTGAGGTTGGTCTCCGAAAGAAAGTGCGCGACCCGACCGATCGCGTCGAGGCGGCCGAGGCGAAAAAGCCAGGCCCTATGGATCGCGGCGTCGAGGACCGTCGCGAACCAGAGCTTCTTGGTGAGTGCCGGCATCTCGTCGTTGATCGCCTGCAGCGCGGTGTGCGGGAAGATGGCCGTGCTGGCCGGTGTTAGCGTCGAGACGTTATGATCGAGCGACTTGAGCGGATAGGCGTGCAGGTCGACGAAATCGCCGGGGACGTGAATCGCCACGAGCTGCCGCAGGCCGCGCTCGTCGTCGATGTATCGGCACATGTATCCTTCGAGCAGGAGGGTGCTGTGATCAAGGACCTGATCAGCCTGCACCACCAGCGTGCGCGAGCGCAGCTGGTTCACGCCTGCGATTGATCCCTCGAGGCGTTCCCTTTCTTCGGTGGTTAGTTCGATGTGCCGGCGGCTCTGGAGGAAGCGGGTGGTCAGCATTGGCGCGTCCCTCCCCTCAGAGCGCAGACAGCGTCTCGCCCTTCGAAGGTGGGAGCGCGTTGGAAGAGTGAGGCGATCGCAGGGGGGTGATGGTCCTGCACTGATCGAAGTCAGCTAGCGGCATTCCGAATCCTGTAGGGTCGGTATGCCGGAACGGCCGACCGATGTTTTTGCGGCCATATCCACACCGTTAAGCCCCCGTCTCACAAGCATATTCGTTACAACCGAGATTAGTTTTAGGGGCCCGGATGCAACCCTCGGACGACGCCGACTCTTTGAGCTTCAGGCGTATCGGGGCGGGCTCTCGACCTCGGTGTTTGCCTTTCATCCGGCAGGCTTTGCGGCATCATGAAGCCGCCGCCTTCCTGCGCGTGATCCAGATTAAGGACGTTCGACAATGGCGAAACCCGCACCTTCCGGCTCGACGAAAAAGGCCGGAGAAACGCCCAAGAAGGCTACGAAGACGCCGCCGGAAGCGAAGGTGGAGACCAGCTTCGCGGAGACCCAGGGATCAGGCGGAGAGACCCATCAGGTGGCCGAGGGCGACGTCGCCGTCCTCACGACGCAGCAGGGCGTCCCCGTCGCCGACGATCAGAACAGCCTCAAGCAGGGTGCGCGTGGTCCGACCCTCCTGGAGGACTTTCACTTCCGCGAGAAAATCTTCCACTTCGATCACGAGCGCATTCCTGAGCGCGTCGTCCACGCGCGTGGCTACGCAGCCCACGGTTTCTTCGAGCTGACCGACAGCCTCGCCGACGTGACCCGCGCGGACATCTTCCAGCGGGTCGGCGAGCGCACTCCGGCCTTCGTGCGCTTCTCGACGGTCGCCGGCTCGAAGGGTTCACCCGATCTTGCGCGCGACGTCCGCGGCTTCGCGGTCAAGTTCTACACTAAGGAGGGCAACTGGGATCTCGTCGGGAACAACATCCCGGTCTTCTTCATCCAGGATGCGATCAAGTTCCCCGATCTGATCCATGCGGCGAAGCCAGCGCCGGACCGGGCCTTTCCGCAGGCGCAGACGGCGCACGACAATTTCTGGGACTTCATCAGCCTGACGCCCGAGAGCATGCACATGATCATGTGGATCATGTCGGATCGCACGCTCCCTCGGTCCTTCCGGACGATGGAGGGCTTCGGCGTCCATACGTTCCGACTGCTGGACGCTGATGGCCGCTCGACCTTCGTCAAGTTCCACTGGAAGCCCAAGGCCGGTCTCCAGTCCGTCGTCTGGAACGAGGCGGTCAAGATCAACGGCGCGGATCCCGACTTCCATCGCCGCGATCTCTGGGACGCGATCAATGCGGGCGACTTCCCCGAATGGGAGCTCGGCGTGCAGCTTTTCGACGAGGAGTTCGCGAATTCGTTCGACTTCGACGTCCTGGACTCCACGAAGATTATCCCTGAGGAAATCCTTCCGGTCCGGATAGTCGGCCGGCTCGTCCTCGACCGGGTCGTCGACAACTTCTTCGCCGAGACCGAGCAGGTCGCCTTCTGCACGCAGACCGTGCCGCCGGGGATCGACGTCTCGAACGATCCGCTGCTGCAGGGCCGCAACTTCTCGTATCTCGACACGCAGCTTAAGCGTCTCGGTGGTCCCAACTTCACGCACATACCGATCAACGCTGCCAAGTGTCCCGTTTCGAACTTCCAGCAGGACGGGCACATGGCCATGACCAATCCGAAGGGGCGCGCGAACTATGAGCCCAACACCTGGGGTCCCGTGGCGGGCGGGCCGCGGGAGGATCCGGTCAAGGGCTTCCGCAGCTATGCTGCCGAGCCGGACGGGCCGAAGCTGCGCATCCGGCCCGAGAGCTTCGCGGACCACTACAGCCAGGCCCGCCAGTTCCTGCTCTCGCAGGAGCCGATCGAGCAGAAGCATATCGGCGACGCGCTGGTCTTCGAGCTTTCCAAGGTCGAGCGGCCCGACATCCGGTCGAGGGTGGTCTCGCATCTCGTGAACATCGACGCTGACCTGGCGGCTACCGTTGCCGATGGTCTCGGCATGCCGGTGCCGGAAGCGGCGCAGGCGGCTCGACCGACCAACACGGATCTGGCCCCATCCGCCGCTCTCAGCATCGTGAGGAACGGGCCCAACGCGTTCGCGGGCCGGAAGGTCGGGATCCTCGTGACCGACGGCACCGACGCGAAGCTCTTCGCCGCGCTTACCGCAGCCCTGGACGCGGAGGATGCGCTGTTCGAGGTTGTGGCGCCGAAAATCGGTGGTGCGACGCTTTCGGACGGCACGCTGCTTGCGGCGAAGCAGAAGATCGACGGCGGCCCGTCGGTACTCTTCGACGCGATCGCGGTCCTGCCGTCGGCGGAGGGCGCTGCTCTTCTCGCGGTCGACGCGCCGGCGAAGGACTTCGTCACGGATGCCTTCGCCCATTGCAAGTTCATCGGCATCGGGCCGAAGGCGGAACCGCTCTTCCAGAAGGCCGGCCTGATCGACGATCTGGACGAGGGCTGCATGCCCTTGACCGGCGCGAAGGATGTCGCGTCGTTCGTGGAGGCCTGCGGCGCCCTTCGCTTCTGGCCGCGCGAGCTCAACGTCGATCTCGACGCGCAGCCCGATGCCTGACGGCGAACTGCCCCCGCTGCCGTCGGTGGAACGTCTTCAGGAACTCCTGTCCGATGCGGCCAGATTGGGCCGCACGGACATGGTGGAACCGCTCCTGGCGGCAGGGGCGGATGTCGATGCGAAGGACGGATCGGGCTACACACCCCTGATCCTGGCGACCTACAACAACCGGCTTGAGACCGCACTCGCTCTGCTGTCGGCTGGCGCGGACGTGGATGCGCAAGACGGCGGCCGCGGCAATACCGCGCTGATGGGAGTGGCCTTCAAAGGCTACTGTGACATAGCGCGGGTTCTGATGTCGGCCGGCGCTGACGTGGAATGCCGCAACAATGCCGGTCAGACTGCGCTGATGATGGCCTCCCTGTTCGGTCATTCCGAGATCGCAGCGTCGCTCCTGGCGGCCGGCGCCGATCCTGATCGCGTCGATGCGGCGGGCAATTCCGCGCGCTCGGTTGCCGCGGCCCAGCGCAACGAGCGTATGGTGGAGCTGTTGGCCGGAGACACGCGAACCGAATCCAGTGCCGGCGAGATGACGGCGGCGGACCGGACGGCTTGAACCAACGCAGGGTGTGCTTTGACTCCTCGTGCATCCGCAGACTATGTTCTTCCTACGTTCCAGAACACGGCCATTCCGATATGTCCAGGATTCACATATTTGCCAGAGGTGCGAAGGACACGGCCTCTCTGTTCGACGCTGACCTGTCGGACGATATCGAGCTATCGTCCGAGACGACCGAAGGAGCGCTAGGAATGGCGATCATCGAGGCAGGCGGGCGGCGTCGACTGAAGGCCATGGATTGGGGCTTCCCGCGACAGACGCGCGAAGTGCGCGCGCATGGAGATCCGCCATCGCGCGTCGGGCTCGTTGCTGACCTTACCAATCCGATGTGGAGCAGTCTCGTCGTCGACACACGATACCGTTGCCTCATCCCGTTGTCCCACTTTGCCAATCCCGATGGTCATCAGGGTTCGAAGACGCGGACTTGGTTCTCGATCCAAGACTGCCCTAGCGTGGCCTGGGCATGCTTCTGCCGCAATGTGCCGGAATACGGACCGGTCTACGCCGGCATGACGATGACTGCGAACGCCGCCGTGATGCCGACGAACGATCGGATGCCGGTGGTTACTCGATGCGAAGGAGCAGGAATGCTGGCTGCGAGAGCCGATAGACGACGTTCTTCGCTTCCAATTTCGCGAACCAATGGCGGCCGATCGGATAGTGGTCGAGCGCACGGATGATCCTTGGCGAAGTGGTATCCTATCGCGTTCGGCCAGACCGCAATTCAGCTTGTTCTGATCGTGCTGAGTCGGGCAGTTCATGTCGTCTGAGGTCGGTATGCGATATCCCGTGACTCCCGACGGTCGATATTTCGTCGTGCGTGGACGCCTATGGCGCACCTCCAACCCGAACCTGTCCGAGGCGGATCGGCAGAAGCACGTCAATGCGCTGATGGACGCGCGCCGTGACGTCGGACAGGCGATGCGGGCGAAGGACGACGTGGCGGTCAAACGCGCTCGGAAGTCCGTGGAGGTCGCGAAGACGGCGTTGGGTGAGCGGGGCCCGGTCTGGTGGGACGATGGGGCACCCGACTGCAACAGGCACATGGCACGCAACACGAGCTACGCCGACTGGTTCGACGAGCTGCCGGCGACCGCGAAGGCAGCGCAGGACGACTGACCAGCCCAAATGGCCTCAGTCGGTGTCGGCTGTTCCTTGAGCGCGCTGCGGTTCAGTGCCGAGGATCTTGTCGGCTGCCAGGTTGAGACTGCTCGCGGTACCCCGAGCGGCCTCGGCCGTCATTGTCACCGCGACGCCGTCCGGCCCATCGAGGACCACGACACCCTTCTCGGTGTGAGCACGCCCCGGTTCCTTCTGGATAAGTGGATCGGACATAAGTGCTCCTCTGTCTGAGAAGGAAGACATGACCCTTTTCTTAGTTCCCGCGGGCAATGACCGTTGGACCATAATTCGAATAGATGCGTATTAACTTTTGTGCTCACGGAACGATTCCTCTGCAACCGCCGTCGACGCGAACTCTCCAAGGAGGAGCTCGAAGTCGTTGAAGGTGCCATCGCCGAGGTCCGGACGATCCCGCCACGCAGCCAGGTCGTCACGGCAGGCAAGCCGATCCATGCGAGCACCCTCCTCGTCGAGGGGCTGATGTGCCGGTACATGGACGATCGCGCCGGCAACCGTCAGATCGTGGCGATCCACATACCGGGCGATTTCGTCGATCTCCACGGCTTTCCGCTGAAGCATCTCGACCACGACGTGGCCACGATCACGTCGTGCAAGGTGGCCTGCGTGCCGCATGAGAATCTCGAGACCATAATCGGGACCCATCCCCACCTGAGCCGCCAGCTCTGGTTCTCCACGTTGATGGATGCGGCTATGCACCGGGAATGGACCTTCCGCCTCGGCCGCCTCGACGCCAACCAGCGGATCGCCCACCTCTTCTGCGAGCTCTACTGCCGCATGAACGCCGTCGGCCTGGCGAAGGACGGCAGCTTCAGCCTTGCCATCACGCAGCAGGACGTGGGCGAGACGTGCGGGATAACGTCGGTGCACGTCAACCGCGCCTTGCGAAACCTTCGGAACGACGGGCTCGTTACCTTCCGCTCCAAGAAGGTGGTGATCCCGGATCGCGCCAAGCTCGCCAAACTCGCCGATTTCGAGCCGAACTACCTCTTCTTCGACCCGGACTTCGAGGCTCTCAGCTGACCGTTCGAGCGCGTGAATAGGCCGCAGAAATAAAGACGGAAGCCAGCTGCCCGTTTGAGATCGGCATTCGTTGAGACAGGCGAACGAGCTGACCGCGATTGGGGATACAGATGACGACTGTTTTCGATGGCATGCTCGCCCTTTGGTCATGGCCGTTGCAGATGGCCAAGTTGGGAAGCGACATGGCTGAAACGGCCGTCGGCGCCCAGCGAGTCGTCGGGGCGCGCATGCCGGTCATCGAGGCGGCCATGCGCAACCCGTTCACCGCGGATCACGCCGAACTTGGTCTCATGGTCAGCGAGAAGGTGGCGGCCTTCGGCAAGTCGGGCCGCTCCGTTTCGGCGGCTGGTGGCAAGATGGGGCGGGCTGCCAAGGCCAACGCTGCGGCGGCGGGCAAGATGGCTTCCGGGCGGATCCTGTGGCCTACGGATTGGCTCCAGCTGATGGAGACGAACCTCGCGGCAGCCACCGCATTCGCGGAGCTGCCAGCCGCAGCCCTGCATCCGATCCACAGCGGGGTGAAGGCCAACGAGCGGCGTCTGAAGCGGACCTGATCACGGGTCGGATGACGCAACAGCGGCCGGTGCCTTGGTCGACCTCTTGGTGGGCGGACGGCGCTTCGGTCTGTCGGAGAGCTTGACCCATACCGGTGCGTGGTCGCTGCTCTTCTCCCATCCGCGGACGTGACGATCGACCTGCGCATCCGCGAGCCTTCCTGCGAGGGATGGACTGAGAAGGAGATGGTCGATCCGCAGGCCCGCGTCGCGGGCATAGGCGTTTCGGAAGTAGTCCCAGAACGTGTAGATGGTTTCGTCAGGATGGATGTTGCGCAGAGCGTCCGTCCATCCTTGGCCGGTCAGCCTGAAGAAGAGATCCCTCACCTCCGGAGCGAACAGGGCGTCGTCCAGCCAGCGCTCCGGTTTGTAGACGTCGCGCTCGGTCGGCATGACATTGAAGTCTCCAGCCAGCATCACGGGTAGCCCGGACCCGAGCAGGCCGGCCGCATGTTCGATCAGCCTCTCGAACCAGCGCAGCTTGTAGTCGAACTTCGGCCCCGGCCTCGGATTCCCGTTCGGCAGATATAGCCCTCCGATCAGTATTCCGTTCACCGCGGCTTCGATGTAGCGGCTCTGGCTCGCATCCGGATCGTCTGGCAGGCCGCGCCGCGTCTCGTGAATCTCCCCGACGCGGCTCAGCATCGCGACGCCGTTCCAGCTCTTCTGCCCGTGCCAGATGGCATCATAGCCGAGGTCACGGATGGCAGCTTCCGGAAACTTCTCCTGAGGCGCCTTCAACTCCTGGAGAACAACGATGTCGGGCTCGCACTCGGTCAACCAGCGCAGCAGGACGGGCAGCCGTCCGTTCACGCCGTTTACGTTGTAGGTGGCGACCCTCATCGCTTGCCTACAGGTCCGGCAGAACTTGGTCGGCACGTCCCCATCCGACCAGGGCCTTGGATGCTGCCCTTTTCAGAAGCGTCGCGGCATCTCCGACATGGAAGTTCGCCGGCGACGAGATACTCTCCATTTCCTTCCACGTTATCGGTGCCGCGATCGGAGCCTGCGGTCGCGCGCGGACGGAATACGGCATCACAGCAGTCGCGCCACGCTGGTTTCGAAGGTAGTCTACGAAGATGCGGCCCTTCCGCTGCGCCTTGGGGAGCGCCGCCGTGAAGTTGGCGGGATCGGTCTGGGCGACGGCTTGCGCGAGGCGGTGCGCGAAATCCTTGACCTCAGGCCATTCCGCCTTCGGAACGAGAGGCACGATGACGTGGATGCCCTTGCCGCCCGTCACCATCGGAAAGGTCTCGAGCCCGATCGTCCCGAGGATGTCGCGGAAGTGGAACGCGGCCGTGCGGACTGCTTCGAAATCCAGACCCTCGTCCGGATCCAGATCGAAAACGAGGCGATCCGCCTTCTCCACGTCCTCGATGCGGGCGCCCCAGCCGTGGAACTCGATCGTGCCCATCTGCACGCAGGAGAGCAGGCCGTCCGGCGTGTCGACGAAGAGGTAAGGCTCCTCGTGGCCGTCCTTCTCGAGGATGCCGACATGCTTGACCGTCTCTCCGAACGTGCCGGCATCATGTTTCTGGAAGAAGCACTTCTTGGCTCGTTCCTGCGGGCATCGAACGAGGCTGATCGGGCGGCTGCCCGCCCAGGGCAGCATGATGTCCGCCACGGCTGCATAGTGGTCGGCGAGCTGACCTTTCGTGATGTTGGATTCCGGGTAGATCACACGATCGCGGTTGCTGATTGCGATCGTCGTGGTCGTAGGAGCTGCGGCGTGGGATGCCGCCGCTTCGACCGCCGCAGGGGTCTCGAGGACGACCGCCTCGGCCTTCTTGTCCTCGCGGAGACCGAGGTAGCTTGGGTGCCGCAACGTGCCTTCGTTGGTCATCTCGGTGAACGCGATCTCGGCGACGAGGCTCGGATCTATCCAATGCGCCCCGCGGACCTCGACGCGCGGCGCCGCCACCGTTGCATCCTTGCGGGCCATCGGCCGCATCAGTTCGAGCAGCCGGAACATCTCGTCCATGGAGAAGCCGGTCCCGACTTTTCCCGCATAACGCAGTTCGCCAGCGTCATGGACGCCGAGGATCAGTGATCGGAATCCCCTCGATTTGTCCGAGGGGGTCCAGCCAACGATAACGAACTCCTGCCGCCTGATGCACTTGGTCTTCAGCCAGCCGCCTGATCTCGAACCGACGTATTTGCCATCTGCCTTCTTCGAGATGACGCCTTCGAGGCCCGCCTCGCAGAAACTCTGCAGCAGCTTCTCGCCGCTGCCCGCGATGTGGTCCGAGAAGCGGATGCGGTCTCCGCTGGCGGGCAGGATCGACCGCAGCCGCTTCTTCCTCTCGGTTAGAGGAAGCTGCGTCAGGTCCTCGCCGTCGAGTTCGAGCAGATCGAACGCGATGTAGTCGATCGCCGCCGGCGCGCCCTTCAGCGCATTCTGCAGGGCTTGGAAACTCGACCGTCCTGCTTCGTCGAGGACGACGGCCTCGCCGTCGATCAGGGCGGAGCGCACTTCCAGACCGCTGGCGCTCTCAACAATGTCTGCGAACTTTTCGGACCAGTCGAGGCCCGAGCGGGTGTAGGCCTTGGCTTTGCCGCCACCCACGGCCACCTCGAGCCGATAGCCGTCGTACTTCATCTCATGAACCCAGCGGTCGCCAGCGGGAACGCTGTCCACCAGAGTGGCGAGCTGGACCGCCATGAATGGACGAATCGGAAGCTCACTCGGCCCGCGCGACTTCGCAGGAGATCTCTTCGAACGAGTGGGTCTGCCAGTGCCGGCCATCCCATCAAGACTCATCGGCGGCAGGACTCGTTCCGGCGCCCAAGAGACTCTTCTTGTCGCACAAGCCCGCGAGCGCTTTGTTTTGCGCAACTGTCAGGAATCGATTGCGTTGTGCGGAGATCATCGAACAGGAGGCAGACATGTCGGACGACAAGACGCTGCGGGCACCGCAGGACAGCTCGCGGATCGCTATGGGCGAGGACTACGAGGTCGAATACTGGACCCATAAGTTCGGCGTCACCCGCGAAGAACTTCAGGCTGCAGTCAGCGCCGTCGGCAACAGCGCCGCCGCGGTTGAGGCACACCTGAGGAAGTAACGGCGACGTAAGAGCGGCGCTTCATTGTGGAGCGCCGCGATCGTGTTACCACTTGCCCATGTGCAATCTGTACACCGTCAGGAAGAGCGCGGCCGAGGTCGCCGCCCACTTCGGCGTCGCCGATCCCACGCAGTCCAATGCTGGTGAAGAGGTCTATCCGGGATACCCCGGAATGGTCGTCCGCGAGGAGGCTGGCGCTCGCGTGATGCAGTCGATGGCTTGGGGCTCCCCCTTCGCCTCAAGGGAATGAAGCCGGATGCCAAGCCCAAGCCGGTCAACAACATCGCGGATTTGACCAAGAACATGTGGATCGGTCTTGCGCGAAAGCCGCAGTGGCGCTGCCTCATACCGGTGACGCAGTTCGCCGAGGCGGAAGGGGAGAAGGGCGCGAAGACGCGCACCTGGTTCAGCCTGAAGGACCGACCGATCTTCGCCTGGGCGGGCCTGTGGCGCATAAGCGACGAGTGGGGACCGGTGTATTCCGGCGTCATGACGGACTGCAACGAGGCGATCCGGCCGGTGCACGATCGGATGCCGGTTCTGCTCCTACCCGACGAATACGACACCTGGCTCAGCGGCAGCTTCGAGGATGCCGTCGCGTTTCAGAACCGCTGCTTTCCGGACGACCTCATCAGCATCGAGCGAACGCGCGACCCGTGGGTGAAGCGGAAGGTAGTCGAGACGTCCGCAGGACTGTTCGCGTAGGCAAATGCTACGGAGGCCACAGGCCTACGCTTTGGGCTCCTCGATCGGCAACCCCTTCAGCAGATCTCCGAAGTCGGCCTTCAGCGCAGTAGCGATCCTAGCGAGCGTCTCCAGCGAGACGTTCTGCGTGCCGCGCTCGATCTTCCCGTAGAACGATCGCTCCACGCCGGCCTCCCGCGCGAAATCCTCCTGGGAAGTCCCGAGGGCTTCCCGGCATGCGCGGATGCGCTGCCCCACTTCGACAAGCAGATCGCTCTTCACGCGCGCCGCTTAGCAGGCTCGGCGCCATCCCTCCACCCGCTTGAAGACAGCCGTTGACACGACTGTCCCAAAACGATACGAGTTATATATGACCACGGTATATATCACCCACAGCCGTTGGTCAGTCAGGGAGACGACCATGATCGATGCGCCGCTTCAGCACCAGCCCGGAGCCTTCGGCTCCGCACCGACCGTCGAGGAGGAGGACACCACCGAACCGCCACCATGCGGCGCCCCGCGGCCGATCCTGCGGGCACGAGGACCACCATGGGAGCTTTCGACATGACCGACACGATTGATGCACTTCACGAACTCAAGACGATGCGCTCCTCCTGGCAGGCGCTCGCGCGCCGCTGGGAGTTCACCGGCCGCGAACTGGCGCAGTTGCTGCCGGAGGGGGGATGGGACACGCCGTCTCCCCCGGCCGACACCGAGCGCCGCATGCGGCTCATGCTGTCGGTCGACTACCGCCTCCCGTTCGGCTCCGGGAGCTACGAGCTCAGTTCGTGGGCTCGCACGCCGATCGACGAGCTCGACCTGTTCACGCCGATCGAGCTGATCGCCGCGGGCCCGCCCCACATCCGCGCCCTGCGCGATTTCGTCGAATGGAAGTTCTCGTGAGCGCCCCGCCGCCTGGTGTGGCCACGCTGGACATCGAGGTCGTCCTCGATCTCTGGCGGACGGTCGCGGTCGACTGGGAGCTCGATCCCTCGGAGGCGCTGGCCCTTCTGGGCTGGCGCGACAGGGGCGGCGCGCTCTTCGACCACCGCGACGTCCGTCAGGCCGCATACCGCTTGGAGCTCATCATCGAGTTCGCTCCGGTCGCGGCCGACCTCCTCGGATCCGAGCGTGCCGTCCGGATCTGGCTCCGGAGGCCGAGCGAGGCGCTCTCGGGAGCGACGCCGATCCAGCACATGTCGGTCGCCCCGGATTGGATCCGCTTCCTGATCGACAATCAGGTTCCGCTCGCGTGAGCAGGCGGGGGTTCGATTGGCGCGCCAGGGAGATTAACCGGGTCGCAGTGGACATGAGCGCCCTGCAGGTCGCCATCGAGGCGTCGAGGGTGCTGCTCTTCCGGCGCTACCTCCAGGCGAGCATCCGGTGGGCACCCCCGATCCTCATCGATGCGGTCCTGCCGGCGGTGCTGATACGGGCCCTCTATCTGCTCCGCCCGGAGGATCCTTGGCCTATGATGCCCATGCCCGTCGGCTACACCGATCCGTTGATGGGGACTAGAAAGGGGTACAACAACATCCCCTCGCGGAGGGCCAGGCGCTTCATCGACAGGTTCGTTCGCTACGGCGTGATCATCAGGCAGCCGACCGATCCCGCCGGGGGTCTTGCGCTCCGTGTCGCCGGGGAGGATCTCGAGGTTGGGCTCACCTTCGGCCGGTCGCTCATGTCGACACGCCGCGGCGTGCTCAGGATCGAGATCCCGCGCGGCCTTCCCGAGACGCTGCAGCTTGGTGCCGTCGGCAGGCGGATCCACGAGGTCATCGGGCACGAGCTCCTAGACGGAAGAGACTATCCCGTGACGCGCGTCACGTCGACGCCGGCCCACACCGTCTTCGAGGTCAGGGTGGATAGGGTCGCCTACGAGATGCCCTGGGCCGACCTGGTCGACGGGCGGAACTGACCGCCCGGCGGGCTTCCAGCGGCTGCCGCCCCGATGGAGCCGATCGAGCCGCCAGGCGGAGTGACCCCACCCGACCACGCACACGTGATCCGCAGCCTGTCGGATCCCGCCGCATACTGACGGCCGCGCGTCAGTGGACCGCGCGGCCTCCCGCAACGACTTCAGAGGCGACAGCCGATGCCTTCCCATCGCAACAATGGCACCTTCGTGACCGAACGGCAGGCTGCCGTGCACGCGCTCTTCATGCTGCATCGATCGATGTCGATCGTCGCCCGCCTGATGCGGGTGAGCCAGATCACCGTCCGCGAGACCCTCGTCCAGTACCAGCGCAACAAGCTGCGGGACCAAGGCATCGTGCCGCCGCCGCTGCGCGAGATGTTGAGGGGCGACGTCACCACACGCTTCGGCATCCCGCGGGATGAGCTCGGCGGCCGGCCCGCGAAGCATCGGCAGATAGACCCCGCCGTCTCGTCCGAACCCCGCCCCGAGCCGGCACCCGCCCGGAGGCGGCGCTTCGTCGCCGCACCCGCGACCGGCGTAACCCGGATGGTGGTGACGTCTGCGGAGGCGGGCGCGCGGCTCCATGTCGGCTTCTGGCGCAACCTCCGGGCCTACGCGGCCGACATCGGTGCGGAGCTCGTCGTCCTACGGCTCGGTGGGTCCGAGCCCGTGAGGCCCGGTCCCCACGACAGCGAGCTCGCGGAATTCGTAGTCGGCAGTCAGGTGGACGTTGCCGGCCAGGTCGACATCGCCGCCGACGTCAGGATCCGTCTGGGCAACTCCCGTCCGCTGACCAACATGCAGTCGCGGAGCTCGTCGACCTGGACCGTCTTCCGCCATCCCGTCGTCCAGCTCGAGACGCTCGAGCGTGTGCGCGCCGACGGCCTCAGGGTGCAGCTGACCACTGGGGCCGTAACCCTTCCCCGCAGCCGCTTCGACCAAAGCGGCTGCAGCGAGGTCGGGGCCGTCGTCATCGACGTCGGCGCGGACGGCTACGCCCACTGCAGGCACATCCTCGCCCCGAGCGACGGGGATGGCAGCTTCCAGGATCTCACGACGAGGGTCGAGGGCGGGAGGATCGCGCGCGGCTGTCCGGTCGAGGCGCTGGTGTTCGGCGACGTCCATCACGCGCACATCGACCCCGCCGTCGCCGCCGCGACGTGGGGGATCGGACCCGATGTGCATCCGCACACCTCCCTCGTGGACCGTCTCCGGCCGGGAACGCAGATCCTCCACGACGTGAACGACTTCTCCGCCCGGAGCCACTTCGACGCGCGCGACCACCTCAAGCGCTTCGCCCAGTTCACGGCCGGCGGCGGCGACGTCCGCCGGGAGCTTGAGGGAACGGTCGCCTTCCTCGAGGCCGTGAGGCGGCCCTGGTGCCGGAGCCTCGTCGTGGGCTCCAACCACGACGCCATGCTGCTGCGCTGGCTCCGCGAGGCCGACTTCCGGGAGGATCCGGTCAACGCCGTGTTCTTCCTCCAGACGTCGCTGGCCCTCCACCGGCGTGTCGCCGACGGTCTGGCGATTGACACGTTCTTCGAGCAGACCATGCGCTCGCTGTCGTGCGACGCACTGTCCGGGATCACGTTCCTCCGCGACGGGGACAGTCACAAGATCGCGGGTGTCGAGGTCGGCATCCACGGGCACAGGGGTGCGGACGGCCGCATTGGTGGCATCCAGGCGTTCGAGAGGCTCGGCATCCCCGCCACCATCGGACACACGCACCGGCCTACGACCCGCGGTGGCATCTACTCGGCCGGCGTCTGCCAGACGGAGCTCGCCTACGCTTCCGGAGGGCTGACCGCCTGGGCGGTGGGCCATGTCGTCGAGTACTTCAGCGGGGCCCGGCAGCACCTCCTCTTCCACGGAGGGCGCTTCCATGCGTAACGGAGGGGAGCGGCGGCACGACTGCGGAGCCGCCGGAACCGATGAGGCCGGCTGTCATCCCCGCGGGGTGAGCGGAGACAGCATGCGCCGCAGGAATTTAACACGTCCCCGCTCCGGCGCAGCCAGTCCCAAATCCGAACCCGCCGCCCCCGCCCACCGTTGGGAGGTCTGGTGGCGCGTCGCTGTTGTTACCCCCGGCAGGGCATCGCCGTTCATGATCCGGCGAATGTCCGCGCGGGCGTCTGCCGACCTACCGGCTCGGATCGGGAGGGAGGCCCGCGACGCGTATGCCGGGGAGCTGAGGATGTTCTCGCCCGCATCGCGTGAGGTCTGGACCGACCTGGTCCGCATCGCGCGCTGGGATGGCGTCGATCTGCCCGAGGAGACCAAACGCGGCTTGTGGCGCGAGGAGGTGCGGTTCCGGGACGCGAGCGGTGCGTTCCTGCGGAGCCTCGACGAGGCAGTCGGCATCGGGCTGCGCTCCGGGGTGCTCCTATCGCACGACGGCGCGGCGCTGATCGCCCTGGCGGAACTGGGAGCGGCCAACTCGAGGCTCCCCTGCCGCCTTCGCCAATAGCGTTCGCGTCAAACCGGGGGCGGCCCGCCGTCCCCGGGGTGCGGCTGCATCGGCGGCCGCAGCCCCTTCATCAGGCGGGAGTTGATCTCCTTTGCGTTGGCGACGATCTGCTTAAGCTGGGCGATGGCCTCGTCCCGCTCCCTCAGTTCGCTCTCCAGTCGGCGCACCCTGCGCCGTTCGAGCTCCAGCGGCTCGGACGCCGGATCCGCGCAGCTGGCGCACGTGCAGGCTGCCTCGCCGGGGTCGACGGATTTCGCGCGGCTGCCCGCGGCCTTCCTCTCGTCGATCGACTCGGGATCCTGCCAGTGCGGGTTCGACCCGTTCAGCCGAACCCAGCGTCGACGCGCCTCCAGCAGCGCGCCGGGATGGTGCGCGACGTTCCCGCGCGAGAGCGTCGGATCGTACTCGCTCACCTTCGCCGGGCTCGGCCAGACGCCGGCGTCGACCAGCCGGTCGGCCGCTTCGGCGATGCGCTCGCGCGTGAGGCGTACGGCGTCGGAGATGGTGCCGGGCTCCGCGGGCTTCCTGCCGGGCCGCAGCTTTACCGCGACCTTCCTGTCGCCGATCTCTTCCTTATTCATGACTTCAATTCTTCCCTTCGGATCGGACCCCCGCCCGCCCCGCCTGCAAACTCGCCGCACCGATCCGGCGCCCGCGCCGCTGGATAGCCGCCTCCATCCGAGCCCGCCTTGCATCGGGGCTCATGTACCAAGCCGTGGACTTCAGAGACTTGTGGCCCAGGATCGCCTGGACCACACGCTCGGGCACGCCCATCTGGCGCAGTTGGTTCGCGGCCGCATGTCGAAGCACGTGGGGGGTGACTCGGCCTCGGTTGGCCATCAGCCAGGACACGAGTTCCGCGACCTCGGCCGGAGGCAGGGCTCTACCCCGCCACTGGAATACGAGCGGACGCCGCCGCGGCGGGACCACGTTTCCCGAGGCATCGGCCTCGCCCGGACGCCCCGGCGGCTCGTCGACCGCGGGAAGCCATCCGTCCGCATGCCCATTGGCTCGGGCGATCTCTTCGGCCGCAGCCATGATGCTCTCGAACAGCGGATCGGAGACGCCGAGCGGCCTCGGCATCTGCTTCGGCTTTCCGGGATGAGCCTTGGTGGCCGCGAGGAAGCCCATGACCGGCGGGACGATCGCCTCGTCCAGTTTCCAACGGGCGATGTCCTGCTCGGGCTGGATAGCCTCGGAGAGCCTGGCCAGCGTCTCGGTGAGAATGTCGAAGCCCAGCGTCCCGAACAGCGTTGCGAAATAGACCTCGTGGATGGGCACCATGACGCGGTTGCGCGCATTCATCCACCTGATGAGGACGGACTTGTCGTTCTCGAACGTGAGGAGCCCACCCGGGGTCTTGATGTGCGGGACGATGTTCCAGTTCTGCATCAGCCTGTGCCGCCGGCGCTGGCACCTAGCCATAAGGTGACTCGGTGCGATGTCGACGCCAAGCCTGGCCAAGGTGACAAAGCGCGGCTCTTGGCAGAGGCCGCCCGGCCTGTCGGGACGGCAGCCGCGGTACTCGAAGACGACGTCGCCGTACTTCCCCTCGTTCGCCTGGACGTCCTTGATCTTCATGTCCAGCGCCGCGTCGACCAGCGCGCGCTTCGCAATCGACTGAGCATCCTTGCGGCCTTTCGGCCGCATGCCCCGCTGGCGCCTGAGCGCACCATGTTCAAGCGAGAGCCAGGCGTCCCTTTCCCGCCATGCCCAGAAGACGAGCGTCTGACTCGCGCCGCGCACGATGTCGCCCTTCGGGTCGAGGACGGGGACGGTGACGAGGAACTCTCGAAAAGCCGGCGTCCGCCGCGCCTCGGCTTCACCCATTGCGTCCCGTCTGACGGCCTGTAGGACGACCTCGTCGGCCGCAACCAGCGCATCCTCTCTGATCGCGGTGATCTGCTCCATGGCGGATCGGTTGGCCGCGATGTGCCGGTCGAGGTTAACTGCCGCGCGGTTGCTGAGGCGCTTGCGCCTTACGCCCCCTTCCAGCACCACGACGTTCTTCGCCTCGGCGAGCGCCTTGTAGACCCTGGTTGGCGAGGACGGATCGGGGGGGAGGTGGGCGGCCAGTCCGCGGGATCCGTCGCCGTCGACGCGGGCGACGTAGCTCCGCAGGTAGCGCGTCGCCGTCCGATAGCGTTGGCAGGTCTCATAGAGAGAGGCGCACCCGCGCCCGCCCTTCGCCGCCTCCTCCAGCATCGATACCAGCAGTCTCTCGATGTCCTCACCGGTGATGGCGGACAGATCCTGCACGCCCAGTTGGGCATCGACGTTGGCGAAGCCGCGCACGTAGGTGCGCAGCAGCTTTTCGTCGCGATCGGAGGCGGTGGCTACGAAGGCGAACATTGTAGCCGCGGCCGCGAAGGGACCCAGCGCCATGGCCCGGCCTATCAGCCCGGTCGAGGGCTCGGCCGGGTCCGCGGCCTGCGGGTCGAGCGACGTGTCCGGCAGACCGTCCACCGCAGGGAACCTCGCGACGACGGCCCACGACTCCACGCGGGCGGTGGAATGGCTTCCGCTCGGCGCCCAATCGCTGGTAGCGAGTTGGGCTCGCAGCCGGTCGCGGTCTTCCGCCTTCCGGTCCTTGTCCACGAAGAATGCGGTGCACTCGAGACGTGACGAAGTGCCGATCCTCGCAAAGGTCTCGCAGCAGAAGCGGTCCAGCCCGGACGGCTGCGGATGATCGGCCGGGATTGCGCAGGCGGCCCGCAGATCCTTGTGGATGACGGCGGTCTGGTGGTTCCAGCACCGCACGCGGGCCAGCCAGGACTCATATATGTAGGCGCGGTCGGCGCCAGGCTGAAGGTGGAAGCGGTATTCGCGCTTGAGGCCGCTGTCGATAACCGTCACCTTGATCGCGCCGAGGTAGGCGATCTTGAAGATGGTGTTCAGGGCGCACCCCAACTGGGTCTTGGCCTGCTGGGGAGCGAGCGGCACCGCCCCATCACCGCGTGGGAACGGCGCGACGTCGCGCTTCGATCGACCATTCCTGGGCGCATTGGTCACTCCGGTCATCGGACCGCCTCCTCGGGACGTTGTGCTAGTCGGTCCAGGCGACGCTGGACGGATGCCGACAGCCGTTGGCTGCGAAGGGGGGACTCGCCCATGCTGCGTTCGGCCGCCTGCTGCTGCTCACGCCGCTCGGCCATCCGGATCGTGGTCCGCCTGGCCTCCAGCTCGTACTCCCAGTCGGCGTAGACCTTCGTCTGGTCGGTCGACTGGTAAAAACGGTCGCAGATCTCGTCGAGGCCTTCCTGCCGCGCCTCCCTGTCGATGCTGCCGTCACTACTAGTAGTCCGGGCGAAAAGGGCCTTCACGGCGGCTGCGATGGCGGCCTTCCGGAAGACTATTGACGTCGGAAACCAAGGCCCGTGATTGGTCTGGACGACCACGCCGCCTGCTAGCGCGGCCTTCCGCAACCAGTAGCGGTAGGCGTCGTAGGAGATCGTGTCGCCGTCGTCCTCCCGGACGAAGAGATTGTAGCCCTTCAGTTCGTCCGCAGCTGCGATCGATGCCTGTCCGCCCAGCGCCAGTCGGGGAGCGAGCTCCACGATACGGTCCCACAGGCTGCGCGCGTGGTCGTGCGGATGCGGGGCCGCCTCGAACCGGCGCCGGACGGCAGCCTGCACGCCCGAAGGCATGCTCGCCGACTTGCTGAGGTCGTCGCCGCCCTGCTTGTTGCGGCAGCGGAAGTGGTCCTCCAGGCCCGCGAGCGCGTAGCCGTGGGCCGTCGCGAAGGCAAAGTCGGAGAACCGCAGGCCGTTGACGCGCTGCACCTCCTTGATCTGAACGACGGCCGCCGGAGCTCCGATCCCGTCGACCGCGTGGCTCAGCGCATCGGCGGCTTCGTAGGGGCTGTAGAGCATGCGCGGTTTCGGCGGTGTAACGTTCGCGAAGAACCGGTGGCCGGCATGCTCCATCCCGTAGATGGGGTGGTAGTTGCGGGCCTTCGCCCACCGCTCCCGCTGCGGAATGCTCATTGTGCGCCAGCCCGTCACGTCCATCGGATTGTCCGGATGGTGGAGGCGGGCACCGCAGAGCTCGCGGTAGAACTGTCTGATTGTGACCAAGAGGACGCGAAGGTAGGTCGCGCTCGGGTGGGTCACCTTCGTGGTCCCGTCGAATGCGACTTTCTCGAGCTTGCAGCCGAGCGACGCCAGCAGCAACCGCATACGCTTTTCGGTGTCGCCCTCCGGTTCGTGGAGGAAGGCGTCCCACCGCTCACCCTTCGTCATTACGAACGAGGTGAATTCGCGGATGCGGCGTAGCGCCTTCATCTGGTCCTTACGATCGAACCGCTTGAAGACGACGTCGACGATGACCTTGGTGAGCTGTTGGCAGTAGCCGTCGGGGGTGATCGCATCACCCTGGTCGGAGATGTAGAGCCGACCGAACACAACACGGTCCGCGGATCGGAGGGCGCCACCCGCGCCTGTGCTCGCCTTAGTACTCATGGCGTGCTTGTATGTTCGTCGATCGGAATTCCCAAACGGGCCAAGGGTATTACGAAAAAAATCCCATATTATATGGTTCAACCACCTAACAGTTGCACCGGGGGAGGCGAAGTAACTCCGTCACAACTATATCGTGATCACCCCACCGTTTATCCTCCATCCTGAAAACTCCCATTGCACAGCACGTAACTTCCGTCAAACACTCCATTCCCATCCTGAAACTGAAGTACACGAACGCCGGACCGGGTATCGGAGAAGCCGCGACCAGTCGGCGGTCGCCACTTGAGCCCGGAATTTTGAAGTCATGAGCACACGATTAGATATCGCTTATCGCCGCGCGACGAACGGAGACCCAGAACCGCCAAAGCATATCGTCCGCAATCAACCAGCATATTCACGAGGCAAGCCGTCAGGTTTTCTACCGCGAACCCGCGAGACTGCCCCCTCCGAGCTCGCCACAGGTGATCGCAGACCTCGGGCTTCACCCGCCCAAGTCCTGGTTGAGGCCAAGAAGGAAGGGCGCCCGAAATTGCTCCAAGTGCGGGGCCCGGACGGCGGGTTCGCCGAGGAATTTCGACAGCGCCCGCCAACCTGCAGATAGCGAAGCCGCCGACGCCCGCGCGGCCGCCGTCTCGAAAAGGAAGAGTAGGAAGGTGCCGACGACGTCGGCTTGGCTCTTCCTGACCGAGGCCGCGCGGGGTTCCGATGCCGACGGCACGAGAAGATGGTTCATCGGGATGCCCAGAGCCGCGCAGCTGTCACGCAGCGATGGCCAGGGCTTCAGGGGGCCCCGGGACGACATACGCATGAGATCGAAGTGCCTGATGTCGCCGAGCGCGGCGATACCGGCGAGATCGAACGCCCAGTTTGCATTCCGCCGGCGGCGGAGGCACGTGAAGTCGTGGGAGACGCCGTTGTAGGTCAGAAGGGTGCCGCCTTCGATATGAAGCCATTCGAGTCGGCGGTTGATCAGCTTTAGCATCCGCATCTCGTCGTCGGTTGCGGCCGAGACGAGCTCGAAGCTGCCCCAGCCATCGGCGTCTTCGCATCCCACTAGCATCGAGACCGCGACCAGCCGGTGGAGGGCAGCCCGATCGATCTCCCGGCCGCGCCCGGCGATTGCGACGACCGCCGGATCCGGAGCGGTCTCGATGTCGAGCACGATCACAGGGCCGAGAGGTTCCACCATTTCATTCATCGATTTTATCCTCTTGGGGCGTGCTTCAACTTCGCGCGCGCTCGTTCCACGCGCGGCTCAAGCTGCGGAAACATCCATTCGCAAAGCGACGGCGGCCGATGTCGCAGGCGGTGGCACAGGCTCCCGCTGCGCGGTCGAACGCGACGGATCCGGTCCGCGCGGGCCCCGCGGGGGCGGGGCCCATGATCTGGAAGTAGAGCGGAAAAGCACCCCTGAACCGCCTTCCGGCGTTCAGAAGGAGACCCGAGCATGCTGTCGCGGCCTTCTACGGGCGCGCTTGACCGTCCGGCGGACAAACCCGTCGTCGGCGTCGGCGCTGCCGTGATCCGACGCGCTGACCCGACGGGCGACCGCCGGACCGGCTCCGCTTGCGGGCGGAGCCGGGCAGGGACGCACGGGACCTCTCTTCCCGTGCGTCCCTGCCGACGGCTGTCAGGATCGGACCAGCCGAAGTGCCGGCCACTTCCGCTTGGCAGGCGAGGTAACGGGCTTCGCGAAAGGTTCGGACGAGCCGAAGGCCGGTGGCGCCTGATAGTCGTCGAGCCACGGGATGTGGCTCAGTGACCTCTGCCGCTTGATGTCGAGGAGCTTCGCCACCTCGTTCGGCATGAGGCCGAGCGTCTCGATCCGGCGCGCTGGACTGATCTTCGTCGTCTTCGTGTAGCCCCACGGGCGCAGCACCGTCTCGAATCTGCCTTCCATCCTCCCGCCGCCGCTCAGCAGACACCTGGGCGCCTGTTGCAACGCGAGCGCGGCGATGGGACGCCTGAGCCCACCGACGATGGCCAGAGACGATCGCAGCGCACCGGTGAATTCGAGGTTTGGGTCGTCGTTGGCGTCCGAATAGTGCCCGCCCTGGAAGTTCAGATAGAGGTTGGCGAGGCCGTGCTGCTCGGTCATAAATCCGGTGGCTCCGTCGAAACCAGCACGGAGGCGCATGATGTCCTTTCGCCGGAAGTCGATCGGCAGCCTGCCGCGCTTCTCGATCTCGGTCCGGAGCAGAGATGCGAACTCCTCGGTTGTGAAGCCGGCGAGCCGGTAGGCTTCGGCCGTGACGCCGCCGACGACCCTGAGCCAGTCGCAGTCGCCGAACCGCTCGCGCAGTTCAAGCACCCGTTCCCTGATCGCGAAAGGTTCGGGGGCAATGTCCGTTGTTTTCGTCATGATGTTCCTCGTGGAGTTGCCCTCCCACTCGCACGCGCGCGCAGCGCTTCGAAGACTGCCGTCCCGAATTTCAGGTTCAGGAATGAGGGAGGTAGGATGAGGGGAAAAGCGCCACTATGGCGGCGCGTTAACTCCTTCTTAAGGGCTTGAGCCGATAGGCTCCGCCCGGGGTCTTACTTCTTCCTTTTTCCCCTCTCCTAGATGTTACACTCTAGTAACAACTGTTGAGACGCGCGCACGGGCGCCCGCAGGGGAGGTGAAAATGGTCCGGCGATACGCCGCTGACAGCGTCACCTAAGGCCCCCGGAGGCCGTACCCGGCGGTCTGGGTTCGACGCGCTCGCAGCCTTCGGTACGTGGCGGAGGTGGATGGAGGTCTATTGCCTCCACCCATCTCCGCGGCGTTACTCCGTCGCTCGCACCTATGTGACTAATCGCGGTACTTACTCGGATAGCGGCGTAACCTCGACGAAGATCTTCCGGCCCACGTTGCTGAAGCGAGTTACCGCGCAGCCCTCAGAGGCGTTGCGAAGCTCACCGGAATTCAGCAGCCGGACTCGGCGAGCGGCGGCCCTCCGGAGGCCGGGCTCGAGGTTGCCTGCCGGCAGACCCGGCAGGTGCTTAAGCCGCGAGCCGGGCTGGAAGGCGAAGTGCCCGTGATCTCCAGTGGGGTCAGGCACGAGTATCGCCCGCCCCCCGTCGGCCGGTGACCAGAGGCGACAATCGCCGTACACCAATGTCTCGTGCTTCTCCTTCCGGAAAAGGCCGAGCCCGATCGGCGGTCCAACGGCGTCGTCAACGTCGAACGCCACGTACACTTGGTCGATGCCGGTCCGCGAAGTGACGGCACCGCACAAGTGGTGCGCGCCCCCCATCAGCCTGAAACCCGCCGTCAGGCGCGGCTCGTCCTCGCGTGTCTCGATGACGCGACGTCCGGTGAGGACGAAGGAAACCGCGGCAAGGTGACGCATCATGTTAGCCACTGCGGCGGGGTCCGATATCGTGAGCTCCTCCAACTGACGGCGGGCGTCGCGCATCGTTTCGGTCTCTTCAATCACAAATTAAACTCCCTGCTGCTGGCGGAGCCCGGGTCCGGGGCGGCGCCCCGTTTTTCCCCTGTTTCCTGCTCCGCAACTCGATCGGCACCGAAGTGCCCTTGGGGCGTGACCTCGCCCCTTCCGCCGGGGCCGGTCTCCGTGGTCGAAGCCGGCCCCCGGTTCGTCAGGCCGCCTTCGGCAGAGGCACGAAGCGCGCCAGCTCGGCGTCGGAGACGCTCTCGATCTCCCGGCGCACGCGCGAACGGGCGCGCATGGCGCCGTCCCCGATCGCGGTGACGGGGCGCTGGTCGATGGAGATCAGCGCCAAGCCGTCGAACGCGAAGCATATCTTCAGGCCTTGGGGCATGATGAGCATCGAACCGCCGTCCGCAGGCGACCAGAGCGTGCACTGGGAGTAGCGGTGGATGGCGCCATCGCGCTCGAGGCCGAGGACTACGTTCTGTATGCCGCGCTCGGGCCGCTTCTCGTCGATCACGAAGTGGACGATGTCGTAGCCGGACTTCGCGGCAGCTGTGGCCAGCGCCGTGAACGTGCGCAGGTCGAGATCGCGGCCGTTGGAGAAGAGGACCGATGGCTTATCGCCGACGAACTCGGGCTCCGGCACCCCAGTGAGCAGTCGCTTGGCGGCGACTGCGTAGCGGTTCATCTCGGCGTTGCCGTTAAGGTGGAGGGTGTTCGACTTCATGGTGGTCCTTCATTAAGATGGTCCCCTCCCGCGCGCGCGCGTGCGCGCGGCAGTCTGCGGACCGCCGTCCCGATCGGATGATCTGGATTCAAGGGGGGATGATGAGTGGAAAAGCGCCGCTGGCTGCGGCGCGACTTAATCAAATCTTAGTGTTTGAGCCTGTAGGCTCCCGCCTGGGGCATATGAAGGTAATGAGTTCTTTTTCCTCTCTAACTAATGTTACACTTTAGTAACTTCTGTTGAATTGCGCGTGGGCGCGCGCAGGGGAGGTGAGATCGCCGGAAAGTCGTCGGAACGACTGCTGCGGCTCGGATCCCCTTCCTTTCCCGATCGCGCCGGAAGGCGCTTTTCCGCACCTTCCGACCGATCACGGTCGCTGCTTTTGATTGGTTCCGGCACGCCTGCCGGAGTCGTCCCGGGAATGGGACGCGGACCGCCGCGCGGCTCGGACCGGATCGCGCCGTTAACCGTGCCCGGTAAGGCAGCGGCATGACCTGCCCGCTAGCTTGAGCGCTCCTTGGGGTCTGGCGCGGAGAATATCGGTGGAGATGATCGAGAAGGCTCGCGCGGTCCGCGAGGCCGTCCTCGCGATCGAGGACGGTGTGGAATGGACGAAGGGGGTGATCGACGGCGTCGAGCACTCCTGCTGGCGTATCCCCGGCGACGGCTGGCACGCGACGATCACCAACCTGTGGGACTTCCATGTCGCGACCTGTCAGGCGACCGGCCGGCCGCCGAACGAGCGCGACAACGTGATCCATCACGAGTTGCTCGAGGTCTATTGCGGTGATGACGAGCTTGTCATGAGTATGATCAATGAGATCGGCGGCGATTATGAGCAGTTATATGATTTTTGTAATGATGGTTGGGAGCAATTGATTCTGAGTAAATCAGAGGGTAACGATCGAGACGACTATAAGGCATCCGGATCGCCCCAGTTCAATAACTTCGAAGCGCAGGCCAATATTGTTTATACTTCGTGAGAACTGATCATAAGTACGGCTCGTTGCTCCAGATTAAGCGGGCCTTTTTCAGGCTCGTTTCGATGGGTATATTGCTAGACTAAGTCGTTTCCCACAGCGCGGAACGGTACCGGCTGAAACACTTGCTTCCGCAAACGAGCCGCATTAGCGCCCCCTCAGCCATAGCTGTCGCGCGGCGGCCGTCCTCCTCAACGAGCGGACGAATGGCCTCCCGGTTCCAATCCTGACTGTGTTTGACGTCAAGCACGGCGTGTAGGTCGAAATAGCGCCTCTCTCTATCAGTCAAGCCTATTCGTCGAAGCCCCCGAGCGACGCATGCAGATCGGCCGGGCGCGGTGAGTTCGATCACGCCAAGGGCACCGACCGAATGCCAGGCGAACTGACGGTTCGTCGCCATGGCCGTCATCGCGTTCGCCAGCGCGAGACTCTCCCAGACGGTGTTCTCGATCACCGGGTTCACGGCGAGCGTCTCGACGAGCGCGTCGAGCATCGGCCCGTGCATGCCCTTGGCATTGCCGCGCCCCATCTCGTCCCAATAGTTGCGCGCCAGCTCCAGCTTCGCCCTGACGGGCAGCTTCACCTGGGTCAGCGCGACGAGGTCGTCGAAGCCCGCTTCGCCGGCTGCCTCCTGTTCGAAGAACCAGCGCAGCTGGTCCCGGTCGGCATCGCTCGCTAGCCACTCGAACAGAGGGTCATGCTGGCCGGGACCTGTCCTCTCGAGCTGTTCGAACCAGGCTATGAACCCGTCGGCGTCCGTCGGAGCGGCGGCGGCGAGATCCGTGATCTCCATGCGGAGTTCTTGGAGGAACGCGAGCTCGAGTCGATGCATCTTGAGATCGCGGTCAAACAGTTTCGAATCTTCCGCTTCTGGGAAGGAGGGCTCGAGACGCTCCCTATTCCAGTGCGCCAGCCCTCGCTGGAAGCTGTCGGTCAGAAACTGCGAGCCTCGTCGCTCGGTCATCTGGCGGTTGATGGATCTGATCATGAGCGGCCCTACGCATAAGAAACTATGGGCAACACAAACCCCGTGTCCCGACCCATCGTTGCCACGACCCGTAAGAACTGATCTACATCAGGACGAATCTCGGTCAATTCAGGCGCTCGCACTCTGTTGGGCAGCGGTCACCAAGGCAGCTCGCGGCGGTCGTTTAGGAACTGTCCGGTGAGCTTCGGATCGTCCGATGTCGCGAGCTGGACGATAATCTCGGCTGCTTGCTCAACGGTTCGGTAGCCGGAATGGCCGTTGAAGTCGGTCGCTGTGTAGCCCGGGTCGGCGCTGTTCACCCGGATCCCGTGCTCGGCCAATGCCTTCGCATACGAGACGGTGACCGCGTTCAGCGCGGTCTTCGAGCTGTTGTAGCCCAGCAGATTGACCCCGTAGAACTCGCCGTTCGGATCGCTCAACGAACCAAGCGAACCAAGTTCGCTGCTGACGTTGACGATGCTTGCGGACCCGGCCGCCTTGAGTAGCGGCAGGAACGTCTGGATCAGCCGGATCGCGCCGAAGACGTTGACCTCGTACACCTGCCGGATGTCCTCGATGGTCTGCGCGGTCGGATCGGCATACGCTCCGGGAATGCCGGCGTTGGCGATGAGGACGTCGAGCTTGCCGTCCTCCGTTGCCACGCGGTCGGCGGCAGCCTTGACGCTGGCATCATCGTCCACGGCGATCAGTATGACGCGAACGTCTCCGCCGGCGGCACGCAACGTCTCCGCAGCGGCCTCGCCACAACCCAAGTCACGGGCACCGAGCCAGACACGATAGCCGATCTCCGAGAGACGGCGTGCGGTTTCGTAGCCGATGCTCTTGTTGGCACCGGTGATCAGGACGTGCTTGGTCATGCGTAGTCTCCGTCAGCGATGTGAATTGGGACGGGCGTCCGTGGAAGGCGAGAGCGCCTCCTTCAGGATGTCATAGAGACTGCGCGGTCGGCGACGCAGAATGCGCTCGAGAATGGGATCGACCCGGGCGAAGTCGCCGTTGCGGGCGGCGCGGAACATGCCCAGCAGCATGTTCGCATACATCCGAGGCATCCCGCTTAAGACCCGGTCGTCGCACCATTCGTCATCCGTAACGGTGATGTGGCGAACCTCGCGGCCGGTGATCTCGGACGCGATGGCGGCGACCTCAGCCATCGTGAGCGCGTCTGAGCCTGTCATAGGGTCGGTGACGCCTTGGCGGCTGCCCTCGTTCAGAAGCGTGTACGCGTCGGCTTCAGCCAGGTCCGCCCGTGCTGTCCAGCTCACCGGGCCGTCCGCAGGAACACGCAGCTCGCCGGATTTCAATCCCTCACCGACCATCTGCAGACAGCTCTCCGCGTAGAATCCGTGACGGAGCGATGTGAAGGGAAGCCCGCTCGCCGCGAGATCGTCCTCCGTCCGCGCGTGCTGATCTGCCGGCGCGAAGGCCGACCCGTGCCTGGCTCCCATGTGGCTCGTGTAGAGCAGCCGGCCGACACCGAGCGCCCTTGCAGCCTCGATCGCGTTTCGGTGGAGGCGCACGGCTTCGTCTCCGAGCTTGTCCGCTGAGACGAGCAAGACCTGCTCCGCGTCCACGAAGGCCGCGTTGAGACTGTGCGGCTCGTCGAAGTCGGCGCGTCGGATCGTCAGCCCAAGATCAGCCAGGTCGCAGATCTTGCCTGTGTCACGCGAGCTCGCGACGATTCCGCTCAAAGGGGCCTTCTTCACGAGGGCCGAGATCACACCCCTACCCAGCTGGCCGGAAGCTCCCGTTACGACGATCATGCTGCGCTCCTCATACCAGTGATATCCGAGTCTTGATAACACTGCTAACAGCGAAATGAGATCGGCGCTACCAAGTTTGTGATAACGCTGCTATGTCCAAGGCGTGAGTTCGGATAGCAGCCTTGCCATTCCCGCCGATGCGCGCCGGCGCATCCTCGAGGCGGCGGTCGATCTGGTGGCTCAGGGGGGCGGCGAAGCTGCGACTACGAGGGCCGTTGCCGCCGGCGCAGGCGTGCAGGCACCTACGATCTACCGGTTGTTTGGCGACAAGGACGGGCTTCTGGCCGCGGTTGCCGACAAGGTGATGGCTGACTTCGTGGCTGCGAAGGCGGCTCGGCCCGCCGCCAAGGATCCGATCGCCGACCTCCGGGATGGGTGGGACGACTACATTGCATTCGGCCTGGCCAATCCGGCGGTGTTCACGATCATGACCGTCTTGCCGGCGGGGAGGACCTCCGCCACCACGGCAGCGGGTTTGACGGTTCTGCGGGAACGCGTGAACCGTGTTGCCCGGAGCGGACGCCTCAGGGTCGACGAGCGGAATGCGGTAGACCTCATCCACGCAGCTGGCACCGGCACGATCCTGACCCTTCTCGCGAAGCCTCCGGCAGACCGGAGCGTTCTATCGACGGCTGCCAGGGATGCGGTGCTTGCAGCGATCCTGGACACGACGTCGCGCGAGGTTCCGACGGTGACCACGATGGCTACCGGCCTGCGCGCCAACCTCGCCGACATTCCCACTTTCTCTCCTGGCGAACGCCTCCTCCTCGATGAGCTTTTGGCTCGTGTCGCCAAGAGCGGCGATTGAGGCGTCTAGTTCGCCGTCTGAACCTGGTCAGTCACTGCCCGTTGTCGCGCGATGGGATCTTCTGCCCCTTCGATGCCGCGTGCAGCAAAGCCCGTCCGCTGGCGGCGCGTACTCGTCACCCGCTCGGCGCGCGAGCATGCACACGGACTGAGGATTCTTGAGCGCGCTGCCGCCATCGGTATCGAGGTTGTCGAGCTGGCCGGGGACCGGCTCGTCCTGAACCCTCCTGGCGATCCGCGCGCAGCCTACGTCGACGCCAAGTCCACATTGGCCGTCGTCGTCGCGCCGCCCTCTAAGCGCAGGCTTCAGCCGATAGCGCCGAGTGCGGACTGGCGAGTGGACCTGGCCGAGGGCTGTCCGGCCCATTGCAGCTACTGCTATCTGGCCGGCTCGCTGAAGGGTCCTCCGATCACGCGCGTATACGCCAATCTGGAGGAGATCCTCAACGTCCTGCCAGCCTATCTCGGCCAGGGGACGGTCACGTCGAGGAGCGCCGTTCGATCCAACGAGGGCACTACGTTCGAGGCATCCTGCTACACCGATCCGCTAGCTCTCGAGCCCCTGACCGGCTCGCTTTCCGCGCTGATCGAGTGGTTCGGCAACTGGGACGTCGAGGCGCAGCTCCGCTTCACGACGAAGTTTGCCAACGTGGGCTCACTCTTGAATCAGGATCACCGTGGACGAACGCGGATGCGCGCCTCGATCAATCCGAAGGCATTCGCGCGTTTCGAAGGGGGAACCGACCCCGTGGCGGATCGGCTCGACGCGCTGCGCCGGATGGCGATGGCAGGATACCCGGTCGGCCTCACAATCGCGCCGATCATTGCGGCGCCTGCCTGGGAAGCCGCTTATGCCGAGCTCATTGAGGCCGCAGCACGCAGTCTCCAGGCCGTGTCGAACCTGGACCTCACGGTCGAGCTGATCACACACCGCTTCAACGCGGGATCCAAGGCGGTGCTCGAGACCTGGTATCCCGGCTCGGCGCTGGACATGAGCATTGAAGGCCGGGTTGCGAAGCGCACGAAGTTCGGCACGGAGAAGCTGGTATACGATGGCGAGACGATGCGGCGGTTACGCTCGTTCTTCGAACGAGAGGTTGCGATACGCTTTCCAGCTGCAGCCATTCTCTATTGGACCTGACGAGGGCGTTTGCTGCTCTCAGCCGGAGCCACCTGGCTTCTTTTCGGCTATTTCGGTCTGACCTCCATGCGCGAGGAGGCCGTCTTTCGGCTTCTTGCCGGAGTGGGGATTGGGATAAGCTCCGCCACCGGAATCTCCGCCGCCTTTCCGTCCGGTCGAGTCTTCTGCGGCACTATGATCGCCGCGACCCGGGACCTGGGTAGGGTTCTTTTCCTCTGCCATCGTTCACTCCTTCCGCCCTACAACGCTCGGCGAACCTTTGGGTTGGCCGATAAAATAGCGATTGATCTCGGGCGAGGCCGCGAGGGTACTGCCATCGGAGCAGCAGAAGCAGGGGCGATCTGCCTTAGACGGCTTGCCCCCTAGTTGGTCAAAGGCGCGTTTGGATAACTCTTTTGGGGAGTTTGCCATGCCGTCGACGATCACTGCGAAATTCGACACACGCCGCGAAGCCGAGATGGCTGTTGAGCGCTTGGTTCAGGAGTTCCAGGTCGAGCGCACCGATATTTTCGTGACGACCGACGGCGATGAGAACAGCGCCGGGGACGAGACAGCGGGATCGGATAATGCAGCAGCCGAGCCCACGACGGAGAGCAGGTCCGATGCAGCTCTGACGGGAAAGATCACAGTTTCGGTCGACGTTCAAGATGACAGTTCGGCTGCCAACGTTCGTGCCGCGCTCACCGAATTCGGCGGCAGTCCTCAAGCTAGCTGAGTAGTTCATGGCCGATGATCCTCGCGGCAGGTCTGTGCCGAGCGGACGACTGTCGCGATTTGGTCTCTTCGGTCGGATGGCCGGAGGGGTTGCTGGCGGCATGCTCGCGGAAGGCGCTAGGCGCTTGGCATCGGGCGATCGTCCAAAGATGACCGATCTCCTGCTGACGCCTGGCAATGTGACCCGCGTCGCCGACCAGCTCGCGCACCTTCGGGGCGCTGCGATGAAGCTCGGCCAGATGATCTCCATGGACGCGGGGGACATGCTGCCTGCCGAGCTTACCCAAATCCTCGCCCGGCTGCGGGACAACGCTCATCACATGCCGCCACCACAGCTCGACAAGGTCTTGCGCGAGGAATGGGGGACGGACTGGCGTAGGCGGTTCAAGTTCTTCCAAGCCCATCCGATTGCCGCGGCCTCGATTGGTCAGGTCCACCGTGCGGAGCTGCCGGATGGCCGCGTCCTAGCGATAAAGGTTCAGTATCCAGGCGTGGCCGAAAGCATCGATGCGGACGTCGACAACGTGGCAACGCTCCTGCGCATCTCCGGCTTGCTGCCCCGAGAGCTCGACGTCGCGCCGCTCCTTTCCGAGGCGAAGCGGCAGCTGCACGAGGAGGCCGACTACCGGCGCGAGCTCGATATGCTCGAACGCTATCGCATGCTCGTGGGCGAGGATCCGGCGTACGTGGTGCCCCAGGCGGATCCTGAATTCAGTACCGGTCGCGTCCTCGCGATGGACTTCGTGCCAGGTGAACGGATCGAGGCGCTGGAGGGACGATCGCAGGAGGAGCGGGACGCCGCAGCCTCCGCTCTGGTGACGTTAGTGCTTCGCGAGCTGTTCGCGTGGGGCGTGATGCAGACCGATCCCAACTTCGCCAACTACCGTTGGCAGGCGAACGAGGAGCTTCCGTCTGCTGGTCGGCTGGTCCTTCTGGATTTCGGTGCCGCTCGGCTGACCAAGCCGGAAACTCGCGCTGGCTATCACCAGCTGCTGTTGGCTGGCCTGTCCGGTAACCGTGACGAAGTCAGGGCGGCGGCGGTCGATGCCGGCTTCCTCGGAGCGGCCGCGGTCGAACGGCACGGTCCCGCAGTGGACGCGATGATCGACGTGATAATCGGTGAGCTCAATCGGCCTGGAGCGTTCGACTTCGGGGATCGCGCCTTCGTCTCCGTGATCCGCGATGAGGCAATGACCGTCGCCGAGGACCGCTTGACCTGGCATCTGCCTCCAGTCGATACCTTGTTCGTGCAACGGAAGGTCAGCGGCACCGCGCTGCTATGTGCCCGCCTCAAGGCGCGTGTGGACATCCGGAAGATGATCGAAGCGTATCGAAATGTCGATCCAACGGGCTGCGCCGACGCCTCCATTTAGGGATCGGAACGTCGATCGCTCTCGTTCGTCCGGGAAGCGACGGACAGGAGTGAGAAATGGCGATCTTCAACAAGGACATGGTCGAACTCGCGAGCAAGAACGAGCTCTGGCAGAAGGAGGTCTATCGAGACCCGAAGGTGCAGATCGTGCTGATGAGCATTCCGGCCGGTGAGGAGATCGGGTTGGAGACTCATCCCGCCGATCAGACCACCTTCATCGTTCATGGCGAGGCGAGCGTCGTGATCGAAGGCCATTCAACCAAGGCGGGCCCGAACCACCTGGTCGTCGTTCCGAAGGGCTCCGAGCACAACATCATCAACAAGGGTGCTGGCACGCTGAAGCTCTTCTCAGTCTACGCTCCGCCAGCTGAGCCGGAGGGCGCGGCGTTCAAGACGAAGGCTGAAGCCGAGGAGGCGGAGAAGGGCATCCTGTCCAAGGCAGCGGATAAGCTGAAGGGCATGATGGGCGGCTGACGCCGTTCGGCGGCAGGCCCGCGTTTGAAGCAATCGCCCGTCGGCACAATCGATCAGACGGTAAGATGCCCGCGCTGGTCGTCGGTAAGCACTCCGGCCATCCCGGGGACCTCGTCGAGCTGACGGGTGTCCGTGAAGCGACCGCGCTCGTCTCGATACCTGGCGATCTCGAACCCGTGCCCCTTGAGCCCGTCAGCTGCGTCGAGCTCGTCTGCGGACGCGACGTTGATGTTGGTCATCGGCACGGCTCAGGACCTCGCTGGTGGGGACATGGGGCCACCGACCTCGATGGCCTTCCTGAGCCCCTGTGTCGCTTCCAGACGACCGAGGTACGACAGTATGTCGGGGTGCTCGTCGAGCTGGCCGGCCTTGCGCAGCGCGTCGAGAAGATAGCTCATCTGGATGTCGGCCAGGGTCAGCCGGTCTCCCAAGAGGTATGTGCGCCCGCGCACGCCATCCGCGATGTAGGAGAGGGTCTTCCTCAGTTCTGGTGCGGTGAAGCCGGCGAGCCCCTGCGAGAGGCCGCCCGTCATTGTGCCCAGCAAGGTGAGCATGACGGGAAGCGCAGCCGAGCTTTCGACGTAGTCGAGCCACTCGTCGTGTATCGCACGATCAGGCGTCCCAGGTGCGGGAACGAGGCGGCCGTCGCCGTACTTCTGTTCGAGGTAGCGTAGGATGGCAGCGGATTCCGCAAGGACGAGGTCGTCGTCGACGAGAATCGGCGCCTTGCCGAGGGGGTGGACGTTAGCGAGCGCCGCTGGCGCTCTGAAATGCTCGTCACGTTCGTAGGTCTTGAGGTCGTAGTTGAGGCCGAGTTCCTCAAGGAGCCAAAGCACGCGGGTGGAGCGTGAGAAATTAAGGTGATGAAGCGTCAGCATGTACCTGCCTTAGTCTATCTGCCTGCCCCAACGTCCGGGTGCCCACGTCGGTCCCCGCGATCCTTCTAGGATCAGCTAGATGGCAGGACGCTAGAAGCCGGGTTTGCTCACGCCAGCTTTGGCGCTTGACCAAAATCAAGCTAACCGCCCCGAAGGATGTGGAAAACTCCGCACCGATCACCATCTTCAGATTATAAAATTGGACATGTTCGGAGGATCGCACACGGACCTTTCTCCACTAATTCTCGCCTTCGGCGACAGCCTGACGGCCGGTTACGGACTCGGCGCTAAGGAGTCGTTCGCGGCGCAACTGGAGGCGTCGATCCGGGGCCGCATGCCATTGGCGCGGGTGCAGAACGCGGGCGTTTCCGGCGACACCTCCGAACGCGCCCTGGCGCGCCTTCCGAGACTGCTTTCTTCGCTTCTTCGCCGGCCGGATCTGGCGATCGTGGAGTTGGGAGCGAACGATTTTCTGCGTGGCATCCCTCTCGAGCGGACTCGCGCGAACCTCGACGCGATCATCACCGAATTGAGCCGGTGTGGCATCCCCGTGATGCTGGCCGCGATGCAGGCGCCTCGGTCCCTCGGGGCCTTCGCTGAGAAGTGCGATGCGCTCTATGCCGATCTGGCCCGCAAGAATGCGATCCCGGTCGTCCCGTTCTTTCCCGCTGGGGTCATTGGCAACCCCGGGCTCACGCTTCCCGACCGCATCCATCCAAATGCGGCTGCGATCCGGTTGATCGTCCGGGGAATGTTGCCGGCCGTCTTGGACGCGCTGATTTCGCAGCGGGGGATCGCCGCCTGAAGGCGGATACCGAGGTGGTGAGCCGAGTTATTGTCGGATGAGGAGGCCTAGATGGCTGGTGGTTGGACGCGCGATGGCGCGGTGCAGGATCAGATCGACGACACGATCACTGATGCGGTGCTCAGCGCCCGTGCGCGAATGCCGTTGGGTGAGAGTGCCGACTATTGCGACGACTGCGGAGACGAGATCCCGGAACGTCGGCGGCTAGCGTTGCCGGGGACGCGCACATGCGTAGGATGCCAGTCGGCCCGAGATGCTGCGTATCGTCCGGCTGGTTTCAATCGTAGGGGCAGCAAGGACAGCCAGCTACGCTAATTGGCTTCGATGGCTGCCGTCATCGGTGGCGCCAAGCACGGCAGCTGGCATCTGGTCATGACGACCCGCCACTCCCGCCTCGGCCGCCACGCCAATCGAACCGCCTAATCACCGCTCCGGTCGCTGCCTTATCCTTTTGCTCGGCGATGCAGTTCGCTGGTGCTCAGCGCTAGGCTGCGGTCGCGTATCGGTCCGTTTCGGGAACGTCATCGCGCCGTGCATGTTTTCGTCGCGATCCTCGAAGAAGGGCTGGTGGAGATTGGCGCAGTGTAAGCGCGAAAACGTCCCCACATTTTCGTAGGCGCTGATCTGGCTATGTTTCGCCCCTCGTTTGAAGGGTATCGTAGTGGCCGATGATGTAAGAACATTCGAAACAGGTTTCGAAAGGCAGGAGGGCCAGCGGCCCTCGCGTATGGATGTCATTCCAGCAGGACCGATGCGGCGTCGGTGGTCGGCCGAGGCCAAGGCCCGGATCATTGCGTCGAGTTTTGAACCCGGCGCCAACATCGCAGAAATTGCACGAACGCATGGACTGCTACCGCAGCAGCTCTACGCTTGGCGGCACGACAGTATTCCGGGCAAGCGCCTTTCCAACAAGAAGCTGGGCTTTGTCCCGGCGATGATTGAAGATGCGGGCGTCACTGGCTCGGCTGATGATGGAAGCGATGAGATCGTGATCCGCACGGCCGCCCTTGCTATCCACGTGCCACCGGGCGCGAGCGAGGAAAATATCGCCCGGGTGCTCGCCGCTGTGAGCCGGTCGGGATGATCATCCCGCCAGGGCCGCTCAAGGTGATGGTGGCGACAAAGCCGGTCGACTTCAGGAAAGGTGCCGTCAGCCTCGCGGCGCTGGTCGAGCATGAACTCGGACTCAAGCCCTTCTCGGGGGTGGTCTTCATCTTCCGCTCGAAGCGGGCGAACAGGATCAAGCTGCTGGTCTGGGACGGCACCGGCCTGGTGCTTGTGAGCAAGGTTTTGCAGACCGGAGGCTTTCATTGGCCGCGGGCGCACGATGGCGTGATGCGGCTGTCGGCATCGCAGGCGTCGGCCTTGTTCGAAGGGCTGCAATGGTCGAAAATGCACACGCCACGCACCCAGGTTCCGGTGACGACGCGATAGGTCGCATGCCTGATTCCCCTGATCGAAAGGCCATTGCGGACCGCCCGAAAACTGCCAGAAATGGGGCATGTCCGCCACGGCATCCGACCTTCCTGATGATGTCGCCACCCTCAAGGCGATGGTCTTGGCCGGCCTCGAGCGTGAAGCTCGAATGCAGCATATCATCGACCAGATCACCCGCACGACCTTCGGGAAACGGTCGGAGAAACTGAGCGAAGATCAGTTGGCGCTTGCCTTTGATGATCTCGACGTCGCCCGTGCTGAACTCGAGGCGCTCGGTGAGCAGGCAGCAGGCCAGAAGAAGGAACGGGCGCGAAGGGAAAGTGGGACAGCACGGGCGTCGCTGCCGGCGCATCTGACCCGCGTTGAGGAAGTGATCCTTCCAGACGAGAAGGAATGCCCCTGCTGCGGAGGCACGCTGCACTGCATAGACAGCGACATATCGAGCCGGCTTGATGTGATCCCGGTCCAGTATCGCGTGATCGTCACGTCCCGACCGAAAATGGCTTGCCGCGCATGCAGCGAGGGGGTGTTCCAGGCGCCCGCGCCTAAGCATGTGGTGCCAGGCGGCCTGCCCACCGAAGCGTTGATCGCCGATGTTCTGGTCAAGAAATATGCCGATCACATGCCCTTCTATCGCCAGGCGCAGGCGCTTGTGCGTCAAGGTATCGAGATCGACCGGGGAACTATGTGCAACTGGGCGGGCCGAGCTGCAGGCTGGCTCGGGCGCCTGACCGGCCGGATGAAGGCTGACCTCCTGACGGGCGGCAGGCTGTTCGTCGATGAGACCACTGCCAAGGTCCTGGCCCCCGGCACCGGCAAGGTGAAGACGGGATATCTCTGGGCGATCGCTCGTGATGATGGCGCGCATGGCGGCACCGATCCACCGGCGATCGCCTACACCTATATGCCGGGGCGTGGGAAAGTCTGGGCAGAAAAATTGCTCGGGGACTTCACCGGCATCGTCCAATGCGATGGCTATGGCGCCTATAAGCATATCGAGGCGCTGGACCGGAAGGGCGGCCCGGGAACGCTCGCCTTTTGCTGGGCGCACGTTAGGCGTGGCTTCTTCGACGATGCCAAGGGCGGCAACGCCCCCGTCGCCGATGAGGCGCTAAGGCGGATCGCCAGTCTCTATAAGATCGAGGCTCGTATCCGAGGCTCCAGCCCCGAACGCAGGTTGGCGATCCGCCAGGCTGAAGCCACGCCGATCATCGCCGGCATGCGCCCCTGGCTCGAGGAAATACTGCCCAAGCTGCCCCGAAGCTCCAATACGGCCGAGGCCATCAGATACACCCTCAACCACTGGAAAGGCCTCGTCCGCTTCCTTGAGGATGGGCGGATCGAGTTGGACAACAATACCGTCGAACGGTCCATCAGGCCCATTACCCTCCAGCGGAAAAATGCCCTGTTCACAGGCCATGACCTGGGAGCTGAAAACTGGGCGACCTTCGCCAGCCTCATCGAAACGTGCAAACTGGGTGGTATCAACCCTCAGGCCTACCTCACCGATGTCCTCACCCGTATCGTCCTGCGCAACGACACAGATCCAATCGATGATCTGCTCCCTTACAACTGGGTCGATAGCCGCCTCGCCGCCAGCACCGTCATCGAACAGGCCGCCTAACGCCTGCCAGCGGGGGTGATTTAGCGCTTACGGCGCAGTCGGCGTTTGGTGACGAGTGTTCGAAGGGCCCGAGTGCTCGCCGTCCCGTACTGCGCTGCGCCTTCACCTGTGCGGTCGTCACAAGCCTTCTCGGGGGATGCCACGGTGTTCCGCACAAGGCGCCGGTAAGAGCCTTTGACAAGGTCAGGGCCACGCCGCAGGAGACCGTCATCGCAGTTCCGATCAGCGCAAAGCTCGGCAACCTCGCGCTGGCGTTGAACAAGGCCGTGCCGAAGCGCCTGTGGTCGATCGACAAGCCTGATCAGCTTTGCGTGGCCTCCAAGCAGGTGAAGGTGCTGTTTGCTCGGGTCAAGACGCCGGACCTGAAGTGCCGGATCGTCGGCGAGGTGATTCGTGGAGAGATCGCGATCTCCGGAGCGGGCAAGGACATCGTCGTGTCGATCCCCGTGCACGCGACCGTCAGCGCCAAGGACGTCGGTGGCGTTCTGAGGCAGGAGACGGCCCAGGCCGACGCGCATGTCCGCGCCCGCCTACGCCTCGACCTCGCTGACGACTGGACGCCGCGCGCGACGGCCGTGATCGCCTATGACTGGGTTGATGCGCCGCACATCCAGTTCCTGGGCCAGCGCATCGAATTCACCGGCAAGGCGGACGATAAGCTGAAGGGCGTCATCTCAAAGCTCCAGCGGTCGCTTCCAGGAGAGCTCAGGAAGCTGCGTTTCCGCGACCGGGTTGAGTACGCCTGGCGCGGCGCCTTCACGTCGGTTCAGCTCAACGAGAGCAACCCGCCGGTCTGGATGCAGATCAAGCCACATGAGCTCGATTACGGGGGCTACGAAATAAATGGTGATCGACTGACCCTGAAACTCGGGATGAGGGCGTCGACCGAGACGTTCGTCGGTCCTCGCCCGGCGGATCCGCCCGCCACGCCCCTTCCGCCGCTCCGGCACGTCGCCGAGAAGGCAAGCCGCGTGCTGTTCACGATCCCGGTCATAGCCGACTACAGGGAGCTTGAGCCGGTGCTGGCCAGGGCGCTGGCGAAGCGATCGCAGCGACCGTTTCAGGTCCCCGGCATTGGTCCGGTCAACGCTACATTCGGCAAGGTGCAGGCATACGGCACGACTGGCGGCCGTATCGCGGTCGGTGTGACCTTCAGCGCGGCCCGTCCGGGAAGCACGCCCTCCCACGGCACGATCTGGTTGACAGCCCGTCCGGTCAACGAGGTCAACAGCCGCCAGATTGGCTTCGCTGATCTCGAGGTGAGCGGCGTCACTAACTCGACCGGCACCGGGCTGCTCATCAAGCTGGCGAACACGCCAGGCCTCTCCAGCACGATTGCGGGCGCCCTGACGCAGAACTTCAGCAACGACTATGACAAGTTGCTGTCGAAGGTCGGGCAGGCGGTTTCCGAGAAGCGCGTCGGCGACCTTGTCGTGCGCGCCCGGATCACGGACGTGCGCACCGGCCGGATCGTCGCCGCAGGCCAAGGCGTCTACCTGCCGGTCTGGGGCAAAGGCACCGCAAGTATCGAACTCGCCCCGACTTCCCTTTCGAACTAGTATCTTGCCGCAAGCGCGGTCGGTCAGGGCTCGGCTGACAGGGCCTCGACCAGCTCTTCGACTCTCTCCAACCTCGCGGCCGGATCCTGGATGCTCTCCGAGAGCAGCAGGCGACCCTTCTTCTCCTCGAGTCCCAAGGACTTCGCGTCACGATCGAAGTCGCTGCGGGGTGTCAGCGCGACGGCAGCCGGGCCCGCGTCGATCCGCGCGATCCTAGCGACACGTGATGCCACGCGGACGCGCGCGATCCTGAGTAGTGTTTCCGCCTCAGGCGGCATCGTTCCGAACCTGTCGGCGAGCTCGTCGGCGAACATCTGAAGCCCGTCGCCGTCCTCGATGCGGGCCAACCGACAGTAGAGCGTTACCCGCAGCTCCTCGTCAGGCAGCCAGCTCTCCGGAAATCTACCGACGACGCCGAGGTTGAGCTCAGGGCTCCAGCGCTCGGTGTCCTCGCCGCGCGACGCGCGGATGGAGGCCTCGAGGAGGTGCTGATAGAGATCGACGCCTATCAGCTTCATGTGCCCGGCTTGAGCCTCGCCGAGCAGGTCACCCGCCCCGCGCATGTCGAGATCCTGCGCGCTGATCGCGAAACCGGCGCCCAGGCGGTCGAAAGCCTCGAGCGTGCGCAGCCGCTTGAGGGTGCGTGGGGCGATCTCCGCGGACGGATCGGTGAGCAGCAGAACCTGCCCACGACGGCTACCCCTCCCGACGCGACCACGAAGCTGATGGAGCTGGGACAACCCGAAGCGGTCCGCGCGCCAGATGACCATTGTGTTAGCGCGAGGGACGTCGAGGCCGGCCTCGATGATGTTGGTTGCAAGGAGAACGTCGCCGTCGCCTCGACCGAACCGGACCATGGCATCGTCGATCTCCGGCGCGGGCATCTTTCCATGCGCCTGAACCAGTTCGAGCTCCGGGACGATCTTCTCCAACTGGGCGGCTAGAACCGCCATGTCCTCGATCCTCGGTACGACGACGAAGCTCTGGCCGCCCCGGCTCTTCTCGCGCAGCAGCGCGGTCCGGACCGTCTCCGGCACGAATGGTCCAACCGAGGTGCGGATGGGCTGACGACGCGCGGGCGGCGTCGCGATCACCGATAGTTGTTGGAGGCCGACTAGAGCGGTCTGCAGGGTTCGCGGGATCGGGGTGGCGGAGAGTGTGAGTACGTGCCCCGCGCCAAGCTCGCGCATCCGTGCCTTGTCGGCGGCGCCGAAACGCTGCTCCTCATCAATGACAACGAGCGCGAGATCCTTGTAGGTCACGCCCTTGGCGGCGACGGCCCCTGTCCCGACCACGACTCCGATTGATCCGTCGGCGAGACCCGACTTCACCTGCTTCCTCTCGGCAGCGGTCGAGAGACGGGACAATCCTGCCACGACGATGCCCGTGCCCTCGAACCGCTCGGTGAAGCTCTCGATATGCTGACGTGCCAGGACAGTCGTCGGAGCGGCGACCGCGACCTGCCGTCCGGCGAGCGCTGCGATGGCCGCTGCGCGCAGCGCGACCTCGGTCTTGCCATATCCCACGTCCCCGACGACCAGCCGGTCCATGGGTTGGCCGGATGCCAGATCGTCGCGCACGGCTTCTATCGCCCGCGCCTGATCGGGCGTCTCGCTGAACGGGAATCCAGCGGCGAACCGTTCGTATGCGTCGGCTGCCGGTTCCAGCTTCGGCGCCGTTCGCTCGGCGCGTTCCCCGGCGAGCTTCGTCAGTTCACGCGCGCTCTCCGCGATCGCTGCGTCAATTGCGCCGCGACGCTTCTCCCAGCTTCCGCCATCGAGCTTGTCCAGCGTGACGGCATCCGCCTCCGCGCCATAGCGCCAGATGCGGTCCGCCTCCGCCACCGGCACGAGACGTATTCCGCCGTCCGCGAAGGTCAGGGCGATGGCATCGCCGGAGTCGGCGCCGTCGACCTCGGGCATCCGCTCGAGACCGGCAACGACCGATATGCCGTGATCCTCGTGGACCACCACGTCTCCGACCCGGATTTCCCCGAAGGAGAAAAGCGTGGTGTCGGCCGGCGCCGTTGGGGCGTCCCCGCGCTCCGCCCGGCTACCCAAGAGATCCGCAGCGGCGACCGCCAGCACGCCTTCGCGGTTGAAGCCCCGCTCGACGGGCATGGTGAGGGCGTGGACCGAACCGGGCTCTGCGGCGGCGATCTCCGCCCAGGACCCCGCATGACCGACTGGCCGCTTCATCGCGGAGGCAACTCGGCTGGAGAGGAACCGGAGATCGCGCTCACTACCGAGGAGCGCGATCTTCAGTCCGGCCTCCGCCGCCGCTAGCGCGGCCTTTGCGAAGGTTTGCAGCGGACGCTTGGCTTCGACGAAGCGCGGCGGTGCTTCGCTCGCCGGTTGAAGTTCGACCACCTCCCGTCTCGATAGCGTTTTGCGCCAGAGGGCGTCGGTCGCCACGTCGCGCACCGCGCGCTTCGGACGACGGCGTGCGGCATCCTGCGCCAGCGCGATGAATCGCCTGCGACGATCGTCCGAGGGGGCGGGAACGACCACGCGGAAATCAGGCAGGTGATCCAGTAACGTCACGGCCCTCTCACCGAGCGGCGGCTCGGCTACGCGCCCCAGCTCCCGCCGATCGCATTCCGCCGTCGTGCGCTGATCAGCCGGATCGAAGATGCGGATGGCGGCCACGCGTCCCTCGCTCGCCTCGATCCGGAGGGGGGCGTCGGCGTCGGCCGGATAGACGTCGAGAACCTGTCCGCGCAGTCCGATCTCACCCGGCTCGTCTACGCGTTCATCGGGGATGTAGCCGATTTCCTCCAATCGCCCGAAGAGCTCCCCCAGATCGACTGCCTCGCCCACCACGACGCGCGGGAGCACCGCGTCGAAGGCGGCAGGCTCGGGATAGAGGCGGCCGAGCGCCTCTCCCGTCGTGATGCAGACGATGCGGGGTCGTTCGGGCTCCGCCAGCAGTTGTCTGATCCGAAGCAGCGTCGAAACCCGCCGGCCGACGTTGGCGGGGGACGCGGGCGAGTCGTCTCCTGGCAGCGCGTCGCTGCTTGGGCAGAAGAGGACGGCGGCTTCCGGTGCGGCGGCAGCCAGCGCCTGCGTGACGGCCACTCCGCGCTGCTCGTCCGCAGCTGCGAAGAGTATGTCCCCGACGGAGGCGAGTTTCGCCAGGTCGACGGCGATTTCGCCGATGCCGAGCGTCGCCTCCTCCGGGGGTGCCGACAGAATTTCGTCGGCAGCTGCAGTCATTTACGATCTCCCCCAAACGGGGCTGATCTCCCCATGTCGAGCGCCCGAACGGACCAGCGATCGCCACGTTCCTCGGCACTGATCCACATCAGTCCGTATTACCAGGCACGGGAATTGTTGCTGTGAGCAACAGTGGGATAGGAACGCGGGACTTCCCTATGCGCTTGGCAACACTGCGGAAACGTGGCGATGGAGGACGGTATTGATGGCAAGCGGCCCGGGCGCTCATTCGCTGGCACCTTCAGCCGGTGATCGCAGGACGGTTTTGGAGGCGGCCCGAACGCTGAAGATGGCCCGCTCCACTCACGCCTATGTCCGCGGCAACACCGTCAAGTTCTACGAATGGCTCGCTGCGTCCTCGGCGGCGAAGCGGCTGCCGCAGGGTCCGGCAATCTGGATCTGTGGCGACTGCCACCTCGGTAACCTCGGTCCGCTGAGCGACGGCGAGGGTAACGTGGAGATCCAGATCCGCGATCTCGATCAGACGGTAATCGGCAATCCTGCGCACGATCTCATCCGACTTGGCCTCTCGCTCGCGACGGCAGCGCGCGGTTCGGACCTGCCGGGCGTGACGACGGCTCGAATGGTTGAGGAGATGATCGACGGCTACGAGCATGCACTTGCAGATCGCGAGGAGGAATACCTCGGCCGCGAGCCAGAGGTCGTTCGCGTGGTCAAGCGGCGCGCCCTCGGCCGACGGTGGCGCCATCTCGCGAAGGAGCGGATCGACGGACCCGAGCCGACCATCCCCATCGGCAAGAAGTTCTGGCCGTTGGAACCTGCGGAGCGATCAGCGCTGGTCGAGCTTTTCTCTGATCCGGACGTCAAACACGCCATCCTATCGTTGGACGGCAGGGACCGCGCTCGCGAACTGCGTCTGGTCGATGCCGCCTATTGGATGAAGGGCTGCAGCTCGCTCGGGCTGCTCCGCTATGCGGGAATCATCGCTATAAAGGGGGCAAAGGGCCGCGAGAGCTTCGCGCTGGTCGACATCAAGGAGGCGATTGCCGCTGCAGCCCCGATCGCACCGCAGGCCGTGATGCCGGCGGACCCGGCCGAGCGCGTCGTCGCCGGTGCCCGCGCGCTGTCGCCGCATCTCGGCGAGCGCACGATTGCGGCTCGCCTCCTCGGCAAGTCGGTCTTTATCCGAGAGTTGGCTCCGCAGGACATGAAGCTGGAGGTCGAGCAGTTCACTGAGAGCCAGGCGGTGAAGGCCGCGCGGTACCTCGCCTTCATCGTGGGCAAGGCGCACGCGCGACAGATGGACAGAGGGCAGCGCAATTCGTGGCGGCGAACACTTCTCGACCACCACGGATCAGGGATCGATGCCCCCACGTGGCTCTGGCAGGCCGTAGTCGATCTTTCAGGCTCGCACGAAGCTGGATACCTCGAGCATTGCCGTCGGTACGCCTTGCAGCGCGTAGCCTAGTCTGGGCTTTGACCGCGGGCTTCGCGACGGATCGGACGACGCTCTGCGAGGTCGTTCCGGATAGTCGTTGCCGCGACACCGCCTTCGCCCATCGCGTGACTGATCTGGTCGAGGCCGAAGACGACGTCGCCAGCCGCGTAAAGACCTGGAATGTCGGTGCGCTGGTGCCGATCGACCACCATGCAGCCGTCATCGCTCATCTCGACACCGAGAGGCTTCGCAAGGTCGGAGTGGATCCGAGAACCGAGCGCCGGATAGGCCGTAGCGAAGTGTCGTCGTCCCGACGGCACTTCCAGCACGATGTCGTCGTCGCCGATCTCGATGTTGACGCATGGCCCGTCGACGATATCGACGCCGGCGTCCCGGAGCGTCTGTCGCTGGTCGGCATTCAAATCATGGGGTCCGCTCGGAGCGATCAGCGTTACGTCGGCGGTATAGCTTCGTAGGAAGTTCGCCTCGCGCGATCCGTGCTCGCCGGTCCCAATGACCGCGACGCGCTGGTCAGTCACCTCGAAGCCATCGCAGATCGGGCAGTAGCGCAGCAGACCGCGGCTCAACGCCGCATCATGGTCGTTAAGATCCATCTCCGGCCGGTTGTTCGCCGCGCCAGTGGCCAGCAGGACGGCGCAACATCGGTAGCCCGAACCCGCCGCCCAGACGACGAAGCCGTCGCCATCCCGCTCTATCGCGGTCGCCTCGCCAATCTCGTTTATGGCACCATAGTTCACAGCCTGCGTCCTCATCCGCTCGACCAGATCCGCCCCTGTGATCCCGTCCGGAAAACCAGAGTGATTGCGCGTTCTTGGTATCGAATTGGCTCGGCCGCCGCCGCGGTCGATCACCGTTACGCCAAGGTGGAACCGGGCAAGGTAGATGGCGGCGGTCAGTCCTGCAGGTCCACCGCCGATGACGACGACGTCCGTGAACACTTCTTCGCGTCCGGCAGTATTCTCTCGACTCGTGGATGGCAGGCCCGCGCTAAAACTCCGAGATCATTCGGTCTCCATGTTTCGGTTGCCGGCCGGATTCTCGTCATGAGCTCGTACACGATCTCGCGCATGATGCGGCAGCAGGCACGTAGCAGAACCTGATCTATGTCAGTGCGAAGGCCGCCGGGCAGAAGTGGGGCTCGGGTGATGCTTGAAACGGATGTCTCCTTTACTGCCCTGGCTGAACGAGGTGCGTCGATCCCGAAGCAGAAGAGCTAGGCTAACATGCGGGACCGGAGAACTTGCCTCCTGAGTCGTTCCCAAACCCTGCCGGGAGCGCGAGGCAGTATAGTGCATGAGAGCGGCTCTGGCCGCGAAGTGAACTCAGCCGAGCCCAAACCAACCGTCGCACTCAGAGCGCCGCGGGAAGACCGCGGCACTCAGAGCGCCGCGGGAAGACCGCGTTGCTCTTGGCAATCTCGCACGAAGCCGCTCTCGGCTTGGCTTCGCACGGATTCGGGTGACAGGATGGCCGCGAGACGGCTCGCCAGGTCGGTCTGCCTGAACGGCTTCTCAAGGCGCGGCAATTCTGCGTCGATGCCGATCGCATCGGAGTAGCCCGAGACGATGAGGACCGGCAGTTCGGGATGCTCGCGCGCGGCCCTCCGCGCGAGCTCAACGCCAGTCATCTGCGGCATGAGGTGATCGGTTATGAGCACATCGATCCTCGGGCGGTCGTGAAGATGTCGGAGCGCCTCGGCTCCCGAACTCGCCTCGATCACCTCGAAGCCGATCTCCATGAGCATGGCGGCGGTCGTTGCGCGGACCAGCTCCTCATCATCGACCAGGAGGGCGATCCCGGCGATGGGTGTCTCGTTGTCGACATATGGCGGCGTGCGAACCGCCGTGTCGGCGCTGATGGGCAGCCAGAGGCTGACACGTGTGCCCTCTCCGAGGGCGCTCTCGATCGTGAGCGCGCCGCCCAGTTGGGAAGCGAGGCCATGCGCCATCGACAGACCGAGGCCGGTCCCTTGGCCGACCCCCTTTGTCGAGTAGAACGGCTCGACGGCGCGACGGCGGGTTTCCTCGCTCATGCCTGAGCCGGTGTCCGTCACGGCGATGACGACGTAGTTGCCCGCCGTCACCTCGGTGTGACTGGCGCCCGGTGTGCGGAGCCGCGCCGATAGCGTCAGCTTTCCCCCTCCGGCCATCGCGTCGCGGGCGTTGAGTGAGAGGTTGAGGATCGCCATCTCAACCTGATGCGCGTCCGCGACGGCAAGCGGCAGACCATCGGCCACATCGATGTTTAGCGTGACCTGCTGACCCAGCGTGGTCCCGACAAGCTCACGCATGCCCATTATCAGTGCCGAAGCGTCGACAGGCTCGGCCTTGAGCGGCTGACGTCGGGCGAATGCGAGTAGCCGTTGTACGAGCGTTTTCGCGCGTTCGGCCGACTGGATGGCACCACCGATCAGCCGCTGCTCGCGCTCGCCGCCCACCTGCCGGCGCTGCAGCATGTCGAGACTCCCGATGATCGGGGTGAGGAGATTGTTGAAGTCGTGCGCGACGCCGCCGGTCAGCTGGCCCATGGCCTCTAGTTTCTGGGCCTGCCGAAGCGCCGTCTGCGCAGCAACAAGCTCGCGGGTGCGCTCGTCGACGAGATGCTCCAACGTCGCAGCCGAGCTCTGGAGCGCCACCTCCATCCGCTTGCGGTCCGTTATGTCGATCGAGAGGCCGTCGAGCGACTTGGGCGAGCCGTCGGCGTTGTAGGAGGGCTGCGCCCGAATGCCGATCCAACGGGTCTCGCCGGTGGGCGTGATCAACCGGTATTCGATGTCGTAGTCACCGCCGGACTGGATGCTTGCGGTGATCGCATCTTCCACTCGCACGCTGTCGTCTGGATGGATCGCCGCGCGAAGCTCGGCGTAGCTGAATGGCTGCGAGACGTCGCGACCGAAGTTCGCGCGGCACATGGATGATGTCTCGAGCTCACCGGTCTTGATGTCGAACGACCACATGCCGAGGCGGCCTGCCTTGATCATCAGGTTACGCTGTCGCCCGCTATCCTCCGCGAGGCGGAGCAGCCGGGCATTGTCGAGCGAGATCGCCGCCAGCCTGGCAAGGCTTTCGAGCCGTCTCACGGTCTCCGGCACGTGTGGCCTCACGTCCGACCAGTAGGCTCCCAACGCCGCGACGGCGGTGGGACGCCCGATCGGCGCCATCAGAAGGCTGCGCACGAACGTGGGGGCGTATGTCTCCTGAGGCACGCGGGGATCATCGCGGACGTCCGATATGGCGACGGTCTCGAGGTGCTGCATCGCCCAGCCCGAGATGCAGCTGTTCTCGTCGAAGCGACTACCGGACCACAATGGCGCGATTGCGTCCTCGGCGACGTAGAAGCAACGGCCCTCATCACGCAGGACGATCGCGATCCCTTCGGCGCCGACGACGTCGCGAGCGGTCGTACGTAGGATCTCTACGATCTCGTCCATGGAATGCGCTGCGGCGAGTCGCTCGCTGGCGTCGATCAGAAGCGATTGGGCACTGCGAGGCTCTTCAGTCCCGGATCCTGGCACGTTGAGCAAGGCGATCTCCAATTTGCCGTCTTTAGCACCTTTGACCTTAACAACAGCATCTTATCGGAAGGCCGTGGCGGTTTCGGCGCGCATGCGCGATTGTGCCGAAGATCCGGCCGGTCAGCCCGCAGCGCCTGTCGCGAGCGGGTTTCGGGGTCAGGCTTAAGCCAACAACGACGCGGACCGGATCTCGGACCCGCGACATTGCAGGCCTTCCAGCAGATCGTGAACGCCGCGCTCCTAGTTGTTCAGGATTGAACGCCCGCGCGCCGAAGGGCTTCGGAACGTCACCGACCAGCGCTGCTGCTCCATTTCCGCGATGCTGTGCTCCCACTCGTGCCTTGCGTCGCCAGCGAGGTGATACGCGGCCCTTGGTTCGAGGGGGATCGTAATTCGATCGAAACCGCCCTCGGAGCGGCGGCGGCGGAAGCGCATTTCCGCCGGGGCACCGAGGGAGAGCCCTATCACATGCTCATAGATCGGCCTGTCCCGGTGCCAACCGATGCCGGCACCGGGATCGTATCTGATCAGCAAGGCCTGCACGAACTGCTCGGCACCGATGCCGGCAAAATCAGCCATGCGCCGCCTTATCGGCAGCAGCCAATCCGGGATCGGCGCGGCGCGCGCCACCTCCCGCGTGTCGAAATCGTAGTTCCAGCCGAACGGGTGCGTGACGCGCTTTCCCGTCCACCCCTGGAAGCGGAAAGGCGCCAGGTCGGTCGCATCAATGGCTTCTATCAGCGAAGCCTCCTCGTCCGGGCTGACTATGGCGTCCCTGGACGTGAGGCCGGGGATCAGCGGACTGTTGAACAGATCGAGCATTGTCTCGTTCAGATAGGTGCTCCCTACGTTCAAGCCGAGTGCAGCGGCGTTGGCGAGGGGGCAGCCGGTGTCGCCTGCTCGGGTTCGCCGAACAGCGGCAGGTTTCGAGGCTCGGGTCTCATCGACCTGTCGAAATTCGATACGGTGACGCCGACCAGCCTGATCCCTTTCTCCGTCGGTAGAACGGATCGGATGAGGGCGAGGCTCGCGTCCCGCAGCGCCTGCTGGGTATCGACTGCCGAGGCCTGGCTTCGGCTCCTCGTGATGTTCTGGAAGTCGCCGTACTTCACCTTCACTGTCACGGTGCGCCCGAACTCGCCGGCCCGCTCGCACCATCCCCAGACGTCGTCCGCCTGGCAGAGCACGCCGGCTTCGATGTCGGCATCCGCCAGAAGATCCTGATCGAACGTCGTCTCCGAACCCGACGACTTCCTCTCCCGGTTCGGGTTCACAGGACGCTCGTCGACCCCCCGCGCGATGCAGTAATACCATTCCGCCGAGCTCCCGAAGTTGGCCTGCAGGAACTCGATCGACTTGGCGCGGAGGTCGGCGCCCGTCTTGATGCCGAGGCGCAGCATCTTGGCGGCGGTGACCGGGCCTACGCCGTGGAAGCGCGACACCGGCAGTGTCTCCACCCAGGCCGCTCCCATGTCGGGCGTGACGGCGAATTGGCCGTTGGGCTTGCGCTGGTCCGAGGCGAGCTTCGCCAGGAACTTGTTGTAGGAGATGCCTGCGGAAGCGGTGAGGCCGGTTACCTCCAGGATCCGAGCTCGGATCTCCTTGGCAGTGATCCAAGCCGTCGGCAGGCCGCGGCGGTTCTCCGTCACGTCGAGATACGCCTCGTCCAGCGACAATGGCTGAATGAGATCGGTGTACTCGGCGAAGATCGCATGGATCTGGCGGGAGACCGACTTGTAGACGTCGAATCGCGGAGGAACTAACGCGAGTTCCGGGCAGCGACGAAGAGCAGTCACCGACGGGAGCGCCGACTTCACGCCATGCGCCCTGGCTTCGTAGCTTGCCGCTGCCACCACGCCCCTCGCCGCGGCGTAGCCTACGGCAACCGGACGACCCCGCAGTGTCGGGTCGTCTCGCTGCTCGACCGACGCGTAGAACGCGTCCATGTCGACGTGGATGATCTTCCGGGTTTCCGGTTCGGCCATGCGTCAGCCATAGCGTCGGCCGAACAGACTGTGAACAGATTTCCAGTTGCCGGCCGTCTCGGCACCAAGAGCGGGCCACGCTGCGATCAGGATAGACGCGACCGTAGGTCGTCCTCAGCAACGATCTCGATCGACGCTCCGCCCTGCAACGAGCTCTTCGGCGCGGCGGTAGGCGGGACTCGCATGCGCGAAGCGGCCGAAGGGCTGGTCAACGCTGACGACGAGCATCGTCGTGGTCGTCCCCACGGAGGAGACCACGCGCGCGCCGAGACTTGCCAGCCAAGTCGCAAGAGGTCCGTCCCGGGGGGCTCCCAGGATGGCGGCCCGCTGGCCCTTGAGGGGGCCTTCCGCTGCCGGCTTCGGTGCGGGAGCGGATCTGGAATTCGTCGGCGTTAGCCAGCCTGCGAGGGAGATGCCGGTGTGTTCAATGGCCCGTACGATCACCATGCCGGCGGGCGCGGGCGTCGCTCAGTGCATCGTGATGCTTGTGCCGAATGCCGAGGAAGCGTGAAAGGACGTTCAGTCGGTGACTTGGCAGATCTGGCCAAGCCCTCTTCGCGACGCGGACGCTGTCGAGCCAGGTCGTCTTGATGTCAGTCCGCTCGTGGATCCGGCAGGCCGCCGAGAGCGCTCCCTTGTCGAAGAAGGAGTGCGCCACGGTGATGCGACCGGCGAGGTGCCCGTCGATTATCGAATGGATGTGGCCGAAGCTCGGCATGCCGGCGACATGGTCCGAGCTGATCCCGTGAATGCGGGTGTTGAACGAGGAGAACTCGTCACATGGGTCGACGAGGGTCTCGTAGGCGAAAACCTCGCTGCCCGATCGGAACCCGACGATGCCGACCTGACAGATGCTACTGACGCGCGAGCAGGCTGTCTCGACGTCGATGACGACGAAGTCGGGCACTGCGTCCTGTTGCTGCGTCATGGGGTCGGTTAGGCGCCCACGCCGACAAGCGGCCCGGTGCCGTTGAACTTGCCGGCCTGATAGTCGCGTATCGCCTCGCCGATCTCCTCGCTGGTGTTCATGACGAAGGGTCCGTGCGCCACGACCGGCTCGCCGATGGGGTCCGCATGGCCGAAGAGCAGCACCGTGTCGGTCGATGCTCCGATCGAGATCTTGTCTCCGTCCGGGTTCATCGTGACGAGGTTCCACTGATCGACGACGACGCCGGCCACAGCGAGCCTGCCCGAGACGACGTAGAGGAGGACGCTGCGGTCGCGTGGCGCCGGCAATTCCATCCGTCCGCCGGATGCCAGCCTCAGCGTCGTCATGAAGACGCCCGTGAGCGGGTGGATTGGCCCGACCACCTCCCCGAACCCTCCGGCGATCAGACTTAGGGTGCCCTTGCCGTCGGCGACCGAGACCTGTGGGATATCCGCCTGCTGGAGCCCGGTATAGGCGGGCGCGTTCATCTTCAGCCGTCCGGGGAGATTGACCCAGAGCTGCAGGATCTCGAGCGGCCCTCCGGTCCGCTTGAACGACGGCGGCGAAACCTCGGCGTGGATGAGCCCCGAACCCGCGGTCATCCACTGGACGCCGCCGGCCTCGATGACGCTCTCGTGTCCGCCGGTGTCGTGGTGGGCCAGATTGCCCTCGAGGATGAACGTGACCGTCTCGAAGCCTCGATGCGGGTGGGGTCCGAACGGTAGGCCGTTGTTGCCGGGCTGGTAGGTCTGCGGCCCGTGGTGGTTCAGGAAGAGGAACGGGTCGACCTGGTCAAGACCCGGGGCCGGAACCGGCCTGCGGGTCGTCAGGTCGGAGATGTCGTCACGGTGTGCGGGCTGGACGCGGGCTACGCTTCGGGAGGTCATTTTCGCCCCTTAACCCGTGTCCCTGACCACCGATACGATGATCGTGGTGGCTCGGTAAGACCACGGTTGGGCTTCAATGCTCCGGGATTGCTGGACCGGTCTCGCAGCGGTAGTTCGCGGTCGAAACAAGCCGATAGCGTCGATGGAACGAGACCAAGCATACTATTACGAGCGTGCCGAAGCCGAGCTGAGACTTGCCCAGCAGGCGACGGAGCCGGCGGTGGTGAAGGCCCACTATCAGCTCGCCGGCTACTACCTCGACCGGGTGTATGGCGGCGGGGACCACTCCCGGCTTTCGATCGAAGAATGCGTGGATGGTCCCGTGGATGAGGAACTTCGGGAAAGGGCGGACCGCTTGGCGAGCCGGCTGCGCGCCGCAGGCGTGATTATCGTCCGGTCTCCCGCCGATCGCTGACGACCATCGGCAGGTGGTGTCAGCTAGCGACGTCGGGTTCCAGCAAGGCGTCTCCCAGGAAGCAGGTGAGCGTCGCCCACGAAAGCCGGTGAGCGGCGGGATCGTAGGCCATGCGCTCGTCGCTCAGCCCGTCGACGGCATGGTTGGTGTAGCTGTGCAGCGCGCGTCCATGCACGAGGAGATGCCAGTCGGCGCCGGCTTCCGTCATCTCCCGCTGGAAGGCGGCCACGTCCTCTGACGGGACAAGCGGGTCCCGTGCTCCCGTTGCGGCAAGAATTCTCGCGTGAACATCGCCGGGACGCGCAGGCGCGGCTGTGGTGAGGAGGCCGTGGAAGCTCGCGACCGCCCGCACGGGAGCCCCGCTCCGGGCAAGCTCCAGCACCGTCATGCCACCAAAGCAGAACCCGATGGCGGCGAGCCGACCAGGGTCGACATCAGGGCGTTGCGAGAACGCGTCGAACGCCGCCCGCACGCGCCGACGGAGAAGGTCGGGATCCGTTCGGAAGGCGGTCAGCGCATCGGCCATTTCCGCACCATCCAGTACTCGACCTCCGCCATGCATATCGGCGGCGGCGACGAGATAGCCGAGGCCGGCCAGCCTCCCGCTATGCTCACGGACGTTCCCGCCGATGCCGTCGGCCTCGTGGACGACGAGGACGAATGCACCGTTCGGCGTTGCCGTAGGCTGGAAAAGCTCCCCGCGAAGCTCCAAGTCTCCATCGCTGTAGATCCAAGGTTGCGCGGACATATTTGCCTTTCGGTTGGAGGACCCTGGTCAGCCGCTCCCGAGTCCTCCTGAACGCTCCCTTCGGGATAGCTTTCCCGGATCGCATTCGATTGGACCTCCGTCCCTGCCCGATTATTGTGCCTTCTGAAGACGACCTCGAAACCACGCCGATGGCCAAGACCTCCGTTGGACGGCATTCAGATGGTGACGGCGTGAGGGGAAATGCGCGTACGAACGTTGCGAACCGTGATGCCAGCGAGGGGGCGGCGAAGAAGAAGCAGCCGCAGGGGAAGTCCCGACGGGCCGACTAGGTCATCGACGCGCGAAGACCAAGAGAAGCGACGGGGCCATCGGATCTCGATGAAAACCGCCCGGCCATCCTGTGGCGCTGCTCGCCCCGGCCTTAATTCGGCCTGACGCGGCGAACCCGGTAGGGTCCGGTACGTGCTGGCAGGTCATGCCCCTTCCAGGAGATCCGGACTAAGCCACGCGCCAGAAGATCGTCGATGGCGGCGTGTACTGCCGGCATTTCCCTGCGCCAGGAATGCGCGTCTTTCCCATCGCTTTTCTCAGCGACCGCACGCGCCACCTCGCTTGGACAGATCGTGGCGTTCACCGCCCGGTTGGCGAGCAGGGCCAACGTAAACTCGCGCGCATCCGCCATGACTAGAAAATTGCGATCAGCGAGAGGCCGGCGATCATCAGCGCACCGCCGGTGATGCGTCCCCACCCGGCACGATGGACATCGAAACCCAGTAAGCCAAAGTGATCGAGCAGCAGGCCGGTGACTACCTCGGCGGTCACGACCGATGCCATGAAGAGGCCAGCCCCGAGCTTGGGCGCGGCGTAGACGGTTCCGAGTACGAAGCCGACGCCCAGCAGTCCTCCAGCCCATGCCCACCACGGCGCCGTCGCCGCCGCACTGGCAGCAGGCAACCGCTCTCCGGACGTCAGGACCACCGCGACGGATGTGATGGCCGTCACTACGGCTACGATCGCCGCAGCCCAGAGCGGCGCATCGAGCGCCTTCTGTAGCGATTGGTTCGATCCGGACTGGAAGGCACTGGCCATGCCCGCACTAAGGGCGATGAATATGAAGACGATCTGCATCGCCGACGAACGCTAGGCAGTCACGATGAGGTCCCACTTTGTCAGCGCGCCACCGGCACTCGTATCCAAAGCCGTCCTCTTATTGAAGCCGGGTTCATGAATGTCCGCCGCAAGCGCCGCATGGTCGATTGGCTCGACATACACTCTGACCTGCTCCCCGGAAATCATGCCATTGGTAGGTTAGCTCGTCAGATGGAGACGAGCGATGCGTCGAGGCCGTTTTACCGAGGACCAGATTATTGGCGTGCTGCGTGAGCACGAGGCGGGCGTGAAGACCGCCGAGCTATGCCGGAAGCATGGCATCAGCGATGCGACGTTCTACAACTGGAAGGCGAAGTACGGCGGCATGACCGTGTCGGAGGCGGCGCGGTTGCGCACGCTCGAGGATGAGAACCGTCGGCTGAAGAAGCTGCTGGCGGAGTCGATGCTGGACGTGTCGGCGCTGAAGGATCTGCTGGGAAAAAACTGACCCGGTCTGTGGATCGCTACGCTGCGGTGGAGAAGCTGATGGCCGACCACGGCTTCTCCGAGCGTCGCGCTTGCAGACTGATCGGGGTCAACCGGTCGGCATGGCAATATGAGCCGCTTCGCGGGAAGGACGACGCTGTGCGCGAACGGATGCGCGAGATCGCCAACGAGCGTCGTCGGTTCGGTTATCGCCGGCTGGCGGTCCTGCTCCGGCGTGAAGGCAAGGGCATGAACCTGAAGAAGATGTACCGGCTGTATCGCGAGGAGCGGCTGACGGTGCGAAAGCGCGGCGGCCGAAAACGAGCGTTGGGCACGCGGGCGCCGATGGCGATTCCGCAGGAACCCAACCAGCGCTGGTCGCTCGACTTCGTGTCGGATGCATTGGCCTGCGGCCGGCGGTTCCGCCTGCTCAATGTCATCGACGACTACAGCCGGGAGTGCCTGGCCTGCATCGTCGATACCTCGCTGTCAGGGCGGCGTGTCGTGCGGGAGCTGACGGCCATCGCCGAGCGTCGTGGGCTGCCATGCATGGTGGTCAGCGACAACGGGACCGAACTGACCAGTCACGCCGTCCTCGCCTGGTGCCAGGACACGGGCGTGGAGTGGCATTACATCGCGCCGGGCAAGCCGCAGCAGAACGGCTTTGTCGAGAGCTTCAATGGTCGCTTGCGCGACGAGTGCCTGAACGAGCACCTGTTCTCCTCGCTGGCTGCGGCGAGACGGATCATCGAGGCATGGCGGACAGACTATAACACCGTGCGTCCGCACAGCAGCCTCGGCGGCATGGCGCCCGCCGAGTTTACCAACCGCCCCCGCCAGGGGCATGAGGACACCGAAGCTAACTTATCAGCGGCATGAAAACGGGGAGCAGGTCAACTCCGATGTGCCGCGAGGTAGCGATCCGCACGACGCGCTGAAGAGCAGCGGCCACCACTCCCACGGCACCAAGCGATTGACTCAAATCAATTTATTCAAACTTAAGATCGTAATTTTAGATCTGGTTTGGAGGAGAGGTCGAATGCTTCAGCTCACGTATATCAGCACCGCGACGCGACAACTTCAGGATACCGATATCAACCTCATCCTTGAGGCTTCCCGTCGCAACAACGCCCTCGTTGGGGTGACTGGACTGCTCATCTATGACGGCAAGCGGTTCCTGCAGGCACTGGAAGGCGAAGAGACCGCAGTGCACCTTACATACGATCGTATCAATCACGACCCGAGGCATCGCGGGATCGTGCTGCTAGGGTCCCGCCAGGTGGAGACCCGTTCGTTCGGCGCGTGGTCGATGGCGGCACAGAAGGTCGCTTCAGCCTTCGGTACGACCGTGCCGGAGGTAGTGGACCGGCTCACCGCTCAAGTCGAGGATGCCAACACCCGAGAGCTGTTTAGGGGCTTCGCCAGGGTGCGGGCCGCCGCTTGAGCTTCCGAATGCCAGGCAGGACCACAACTTTGGCGTTTCTCAGCGGCGGTCGTGTTATGAAATGCGCAGGACTGTTTCTAAAAGCCCCAGTTGGCCATGCATTGTCGATCAACTGCTAAGTTGGGTGGATTACAGCCCGACCGCTTTCAGGCATCGATCCCGCTTATCGACCATTCGTTCAGCTGTCGGCGTCCCGGCTCAGCTTAAACTCGCATGCCCAATCTCAGGCGAAGTCGAGCACGGTGTGCAGCACCGTTACAGGATTTAGACCTAAAGCTGCACGAGGATGGTCCGAAGCATGTGCCATGCGTCCGCGGCTGAGGGCGACGTCGGCACACCTAGTTGCGCTGCCGGCCGACCCTAGATGACGCGTCAGCGCCGGCATCCAAGCCGCCGGATTACGGTAAGCGTAGCCAAGCATGCCGACGGCAAGCTCGCGAGAATAAGGTGGGCTGCGCTCCAAAAAGCAGCCCAGCCCATCTGCCGCCATATAGCGGTTGGGGATATCGGCCGGTGTTCGCAACGGCTTCGCTTCAACGACGAATGCGGCCGCGAAGCCCGCATCAAATTTCTTCTCGAACCGGAAGTCCGCCTTGGACTTGCGGTTGCCGTGCCGCTCGTCGCCCGGGGTCGGGCATTCGTACCCGACTTGGATGCGGTCGCGGCTGCTGTCGATCGGCGCGTCGTTCCGCAATCGCTGCATGCGGTCACCAAGCCCCGACGTCAGTTCGGGCTCGGTCGGCGCAGGACCAGCGCATCCACCTAGAAACGAGGCCCATTCAGCGGGCGTGCGTAACAAGGCGTGTCCATCATCGAGCAGTTCCAAGGCGTCGTTGATAAAGTCGGCCCACAGATCGGCCTCCTGAACGGTCAGCCCTCTGTCCATCAGCCAGCGATGGAGCGAAACGCTGGCGCTCACGCGGCGTCTTGGGTGTTGTAGCCGGCCATCGCAGCGGCGGTAACGAGATCCGCGTCGGCGAACGCCCGATCAAGCGTCCAGTGCATCCACTCGCGCGGCTTGAGGAGCACGCTCGCCATCGACGCGCGCGAATGCCAGAGGTAACGGCTCTGGGCCACGCTACTGGCCCCCATGTTTCGGTACAGGTCGGCGGCCTGCGCAGCCAACTGCTCCACATCGAACCCGTCGGCGCTGGCTGCGCGGTGCTGGACCACGGCCGCGAGCAGGTCGGGGCCGACCGGCACCACCCTGGCGTCGTATCGGCCACGTCCCCCGTCGAGCTCATGCAGCACCGCATCCAGATAGGCGTCCGTTTCCGTCTCGTCGCTCTCGCGCATGGCGCCAATCGGGGTCTTGCCGTCGGCGAAACCCTCCCGGAAGGTAGTGAACTCCTCGACCAACTTCTGGTAGATGAGCGGCAACCCGAGCGCGGCGCAGAGCATCGCGTCACGCGTCGCTTCGTTGGCGGCCGCAAAGTCCTCCCAATCCGTCGCCGACAGGTCACCGAATGGCCACGGGAGATCGAGCACGGCCGACAGCTCGGTGTTGGCCCGATCGATGGTCATCCGCCGACTGTTCGTGAAGCACAGGTAACGGAATGTCTTAGTGGCCATGTAGTCCGCCAGCGCTTTCAGGAATGCAGTGTGTCGGGGCGGCAGCGGTGCCCCCGCGAGCGCCGGAAAGCATGCAACGATGAAGAAGCTCCCGGCGACCGGCAGCGCGACGAACAGCGCGGTCTCGCAGGTTCGCGGCATCAACACGACATTTCCCTGTAGGAACGGACGTGAGCTCGGGAGCGCCGCATCTATCTGGCTTTGCGGGAGCGGCACCGCATCATGGGGGTTGCCCGCCAGATCAGGTGAAAGGCCCAGCTGCCGACGCCAATAGGTGGGGCGGCGCGGATCGCTGCTAAGGACATAGCGGCGATCGAGGTTCTGATCGACCTCAATTTTGAAGTGTAGCCCGATGCTTTCGGCCAGGCGGCCGAGCGGGACGAGGCGCCCCGCGTCGATCTGGCGATCGAGCTTTGCGAGAATACGACGATCCACCGAGGAACAGGTAAACAGCCGCCGCCAGCGGGTATCGTTAAGATCGTCGACGTCCTGCCAGACGACTTGTGTCCAGTCGTGGATCAGCGTCCATAGCCGGCCGTTGCGGCTTGCCGGCTGCGTCGACCGGAGCGGGCGGTACAGCCAGAAACGGCTGCCCGGCTTGGGTTTGGCCTTGCGGAGCACGACGATCGCCGTCGATTGGCGCGCGCCGCGTTCTGACGCGCTGCCGTCACCGCCGGCGGTGCGCGCTGCGGACCGGCGAAAGAGCACGTACCGCAGGTGAGCGAGATCGGCGATGCCGATCAGTTCCGCCTTCTCACGCAACGCTAGGGTGAACTTGTCGGAGAATTTATTGACGAGGCTCTTCTGGGGGAGCAGCAGACCTATGACGCCCATGTCCGCGAGATGATCGCGGTAAGCCTTCCAGAGAAATAGTTCAGCGGCTTGCTTGTCGCCGATCGCGACCCGGTGGCGTTTGAGGTAAGCGTCGGCGTCCTCGCTGCGCAGCGTTTTCAGCTGCACCCAAGGAGGGTTCCCGACGACCAGATCGCACCGCAGATCATCGGCGACCGTCGAGAAGAAGTCACCGGCACGGATGTTGGCGGCGCGCTCGTTGGTCGCGGTCAGCATCGGCGGGAACAGCCGTGGCCGCCCGACGAGTGTCGGCCATTTGGTATAGTCGGCCGCTTCGAGCGGGTCGACATAGTCGAGCATCGTCAAGTAGAGACTGAACGCTGCGACGTGGCAGGCCGTGGCGTTAAGCTCTACGCCGAAGATGTTGTTGGTCATCAGCGTATGGAGCAATTCGAGCGGCAGACGCGTCTGCCGCTTCTTCAGCGACGCCTCGACGATGCGGCGATACGCGCCGACCAAGAAGACGCCGGACCCCATGGCCGGATCAAGGACGCGGGTAGTCGCGCCGAGCGGCTGCTCGTCTTCAAGGCGGTCGAGCGTATAATCTGCGAGAAATGGCGGGGTGTAGAAAGCGCCAAAATTCTTGCCCGCATCCTTGTCCTCGTTGCGAAGGAACATCTCGTAGATCGCCGACAGCGTCTCGGTGCGGATGCTGGCGAAATCGTAATCCAAGAAGCTGAGCTGCAAAACATCCTGCGCACCCAGCTCCGCGCCATGGCGGATGACACGCCGAAGAAGGTTGAGATGCGTTGCATCATACGCGTCGACATAAGCCGCGGGCATCGGAAAGATGCTGCCGTTGAACACCTCGTCCAGCCTGTGAAAGAGAGTTGTTGTGTCGGCGAGCGACCATTCGTCTTCACTGCCCAGCCCGATGTCCGCAAGGCCCCAAGCGTCCAGTCGCTCGCGCGTGATGAACTGACGATCGACGAGGAAGTAGAAGTAGAGGAGACGCGCGATTAGAGCATTGATGACTGCGGGTTCCAATGCCTTCCGCGCTGGAGCATCGCTCGCGAACGCGACAGACAAGGCGGCCAACGACCGAAGCAGGCGCTCGTCGACGAACTCGTCGGCCGTGCGAGCTTCGTCGCGCCAAGCCAGCGAACTGCGCAGCTTGCGCGCGGTGAGCGGCGCGAGCGCATCGTGCGCCGTCATCAATGGCGACCGCCTATCGGCGGCGAACGGGATCTCGACAGCGAAACGCTTCCAATCACGCGACGAGAAAGCGAACCCTTGGCACACCCACAGACGGTCGGGGCCGACCGCCAGCAGATAGGGTGCCAAACCTTGGCTCCAGACGCTGCGGTGGACGAGCTGCGCCTGGGCAGCGTCCTGCACTTCGGCGAGGAAGACGAGCGGCGTGAAGCGGGCGTGCTTCGGTCCTAGTAGCGCGCCCTCGCGCCCGGTCCACAGACCGAACGCGGCGCGAACCTGCATGAGCTGCGAAGCGAGCCGAAGCGCGTGCCGGTGGTTGGGCTGATCAGCGAAGTTGTCCGCCGCGACGAACCCCGGGTCCATCGCGTAGCCGAGAAGCTCTGCAAGGGTTTCAATCCGGCCGGTCATCGCTTGGCGCTCCCGACCGCTTGGGGCGCAAACGGCAGCGGGACCTGATCCTGCCCGACCTCGCCGGAGAAGGCCGCCGACCAGAGGCGTTCGATGATCGGCTGGCACGGCACCACAATGGCGGCCGCATCGACTTCCAGCCGGGTCGCTTCCACCAACCTTACGGCGTCGGCGCTTACTACCAGGCAGGAGGTACGTAGCGCTGCGATACGCTGGGCGGCGCATAGCTCGAACAGGTCGTCCCAGCGCCTGACCAAGCCGCCAACGCCGACGCCGAACGTGCCGATGATCGATGCCACCACCGCAAGCCCGACGACTTCGCCCGCGGAGAACCGGGCCTTCTTCCCGCGTTTGGCGGCCAACCTGGGCACGACCTTGCGCCAGTGCCGCCAAGCCTCCGGCGACACGTTCGCGAAGCTGCGCGCCTGCTCGCCAGTAAACTGAATGGTGTTTGCGGCCATCTTTCCTGTGGTCAGCAACAAGGAACTTTGTCCTAGACCACTCCGGTGAGTTCGCCAAGAGCCGTGGAAAGCGATGCCAGGCGGCGCGCGATCCTGGTCAACCATGCGGCGGGGTAGGCGATCGGGCGGCCCGTCCAACCCCATGATTGAACGATGGATTACAGGTGGCAGCTAAGCGGCGCCGAATGACCGGAACTGGGATAGATGTTGAAGTGCTGCCGCCGTCGGGTAAAGTTGGGCAGGAACTTGACCCCTAGCGGTACTCGGCCGTCCGGGTCGGCGATGGCGCAGCTTCGGTGACCTCGGCACGGACGAGACCGAGAGACCGAGTGGGGTCGCGGGGAGCGGGGGATTGCGGGTTTGCGCGTTGTTCATGTGCCGTGCGGGCCGTTCGCCAACGACAGCGAGCTCAAGGCCTTTAATGCGGTTAATCAGGAGATCAGGAAGCAGGACGGGGATGGCACTGCCTACGTCCTGACGAACCTGACGCACCCCAACCTGCGTGGGCAGGCGGACGAGATCGACATGGTGGTGATCGGGCCGGCCGGGGCCGTGGTCATCGAGGTCAAGCACTGGGATGCCTCCGCGATGCGCCGCCCCGACATGGCGGATCCTGCGGCCGAGCTCATCGTCGCCAAGTCCAAGCGGATCGCGGGGAGGCTCCGAGCCGCCGATCGGAGCCTCGGGTTCGTCGCGCCTGCGTTCCTGCTGACCCGGGAGACCGGGACCCTCAGGAAGAACGGCTCCCCCCTCCGCCACGCGATGGGTGTCGTGGCCCATGGTCTGAAAGACGTGGGCGAGCTCGTCGCGGCCGCCGCTTCGCCGGGTCGGACGGATCCCAGACGCCTCGCCGACCTGCTGGCGGTTCGCTACAACCTTGCGGAAGCCGGCCGGCTGAAGCGTCTCGGCCGCTTTGACGAGTTGCGCCTGCTCACCGACGAGAATGAGCGATTCCAGAGAATCTTTACGGCCCGGGATCCGTGGACCGGTGATCGGGTGCTGCTTCACACTTACGATCTCTCGGCTGCCCCGGCGGGCGAAGCGGCTGCGCTCAGCGACCGCCGGGCCCGGCGCGAATTCGACGTGGTGCAGCGCTTTCAGAAGTCGCCTCACATGCCGAGCCTCGTAGACACCTGGCAGTCGGTTCCGAACTACGCGGGCGAGATGTATTTCTTCAGCGTCAGCGACAGCGCGGCGACGCCAGTCTCCGCTCTCATGGGCGAGGCGGAGTGGACGCCCGCCCAGCGTCGCGACTTCGCAGTGCGCGCGCTTTCCGCTCTGGGCGAGTTCCTCACGGCGGAGCAGGGCCCGCTGCTCCACCGCGCGCTCGACGGCGAGAGCCTGCGGGTCCGTGCCGATAATAGCCCGCTGTTCGCAGGATGGCGCTGGGCGCGGCTTGCACCCGCCCAGACGGTCAGCGTCAATCAGCTCGGTGATCGGTCGGGAGACTTCGCAGCGCCGGAGGTGATCGCAGGCGGGCTCGCCGCCGCCACGCCCAAGTCGGACCTCTACAGCCTGTGCGCCTTGCTAGCTGACCTCTTTCGCGACCCGGCCGACGCGGACGTGCGAGCGGCTCTGCTCCTTGGCTGCGACCGCGACCCCGCGCGCCGACCGGGGGTCGAGGAGATCCTGGACCTCCTCGAGAACCGCGCAGCCGACGAACTCGTCGCCACGGCTCGCGATCAGGTGGAGGTGGTCTCGCCGTCGCGGTGGGACGAGGGCCACCGATTCCAATGGAAAAACGGCACCTACCGTGTGATATCCGTGCTGGGCCAGGGCAGCATCGCGAGGACCTTCAAGCTCGAGCAGCTCGACGCCCGCGGCGAGCCAATCGGCACGTTCGTTGGCAAGGCGGTGTTCAATGCTGAGTTTGGCCCGACTTCGCTCGCGGCCTACCAGCGGATGCGCACCTTCTCCTTGCATCCCGGCCTGTCCAACATCTTGGAGTGCGCGAGCGACTGGAACCCTCATGGGCTGACCGCGCTGCTGCGCTGGAGCCAAGGCTCGCCCCTGAACGCCTGGCGCGGCGACCTGGATTTCATTGCGCAGGAGGTAGGGGCCGACACGCCTGAGCAGCTCGCGACCGACTGGTTCGAGAGGCTCTGCGAGGCGCTGCACGCCCTGCATGGCCAAGGCTGGGTGCACGGCGACGTCAGCCTCTCCAACATCCTCGTCGACGAGTCCAAGGTGATCCTGATCGACTACGACCTGTCGGGCCCGGACGGGCATCGCCCGCCGAGCTCTGGCACCCTTCTCTACGCGTCGCCCGAGCGTCGCGACGGTGCGGAGGCGCTCGCAAGGGACGATGTCTACAGCCTGGCCGCCTCGCTCTTCCACGCCATCACTGATAGGCCCCCCGCGCGCTCGACGAGCGGATCGGGTCTCGACTGGAACGAGAAGGAACGGGCGGCCTTTCCGGACATCGTGCCCATCCTGGACCGCGCGACCGGTCCGGCCGAGGCGCGGTTTCCCGATGCGGGTGCAGCTCTTGCCGCTCTCCGTGCCCGGCGCGTCTCGGCTCCCGCCCCTGTTCAGGCCGTCGTCGCGCCGCCGCCCTCGCAACCCGTCCTGCGGCCGAACGTCGTTCCGCGCGTTCGAGACATCCTCAGCACCTATCCAGGCTCGCGCTTTGGAAATGCTGAGACGCGCGGTCTCGACACCGACTTCGCGTTCGATACGTACGTGCCGACCGGCCTCGACGATACGCTCCCTGCTGAGATCAGGGCGGGTGAGGTCTCGCTAGTGATTCTGTGCGGCAATGCCGGGGACGGCAAGACGGCGTTCCTTCAGCGGCTCGTGCAGACGCTTGGCGGGGAGCCGCCGCAGTCGAGCGAGCGCGTCTGGTCGGGAACGCTGGCAGCCCGAAAGGCCATGATCAACCTAGACGGCGCTGCCAGCTGGAAGGGCCGCTCGGCCGACAGCCTGCTCGACGAGCTCTTCGCCCCGTTCCTCGACGGCCCGCCGCGCGACGGCAGCATCCATCTCGTCGCCGTGAACGACGGGCGCCTGATGGAGTGGATCGAACAGGCCGAGGCGGAGCGGGGCGAGCGGCCCCTCACGCTTGCGCTCACGGCGGCGCTGACGCAGCAGAGCGAGGGGCTCGCGCCTCACATTCGCCTGGTCGAACTGAACAACCGTTCTCTCGTCGGCGGACTCGTTGTCGGCCAAGGTGTGATATCCACCCGGTTTGTCGACGAGCTGGTCCGCCGGCTGGTAGGAGGCGACCAGGCTCCAGAGATCTGGGCGCCGTGTCGCACGTGCACCGCGCAGGCGCGTTGCTCCATGCGACGATCCGCCGATCTGATGGGAGCCAGCGCCGATCCTACGGTCCTGGCCGACGGTGCGCGACTGCGCGAGCGGCTGACCGAGGCGCTGCAGACGGTCCACCAGCGCAACGAGATCCACATCACGGCTCGCGAGCTGAAGGCCGCGGTCAGCTATGTCCTCTTCGGCCTGCACGACTGCGAGGACCTCCATCGTGATGCCGAACTCGAGCCGCACGATCCAGCCGACCACGCGTTCAACCCCGAGTCACCGGGCCGGCAGGGCGAGCTCCTTCGTGAGCTGGCGCGGCTCGACCCGGCGCTAGAGGGCAACGCTCGCGTTGACCGGTATCTCGTCGGGAAGGGCGGGTCTCATCCGGCCCATGGCGCGCGTCGCTTCCGTGATCGGGTCGGAAGGCCCGTGCCTCTGCGCGACGCCCGGCGACGGGCCTATCTGAGCTGGTCGGTCGACCAGGTCGAGGCGGTGGGAGGCGACGATCATGCCTTGACGCTGAGGGACGGACGCAGGGCGAGCGAGTTCCGCCGGTTCCCGCTGCTTTCTGATGCGGAGCAGGCGCAGATCAAGAGCCGGCTGTGCAATGGGCTCTCTCGCCTCGAGCCGCTGCCCGACCTCGCCTATCGCGACGCCGAACGGGTGCCGATCCGCGTTCTTCCGCGGACCCCCACGGAGACCGCGTTCTGGATTGAGAAGTCCTCATCGCGCTTCTCGCTCGCCCCCGAGCGCTTCCAGCCGATGGCCGGCCTTGAGACGCTCCATCGCTTCCTCGTGCTGAGCTACGAGCCGGATCACGGCGGTGTCGAGGAGCTGCTGGTGCCGCTCGAGCTCTACAGCCTGCTCATGGACCTTGCGGATGGCGTCCAGATCCTGGACGCCTTCTCCGACGACGTCTTCGCCAATCTCGGGGTCTTCACGAGCCGCCTTGCTCAGGAGGACGAGCGTCGGCTCAACGCCTGGAACCCCGTTGACAGCGACGTCGTACGTCAGCTTGGCGTCTCGGACCGGTCGGGCAGGCAGGCGATACTTCTTTCTAGGGAGAGCGCGTGATGCCCAGCGAGACGCGACGGGTGATCGAATCCGTCCTGGGGAGCCAGATGACGGCCCAGATCTGGACCAGCACCTATTCGCCCGTGTTTCCGTTCGTGCCGCAGGACTTCTCGGTCGGGGCCGTTCTGCCGATGATGCTATACCTGTTCAGGTGGGGGAACCGGCGGGGGAAGGGCCAGTTCGCGGCCGTCTACGGCACGAACGGCGCGCCCACGATCACCTCGACCGTGGAGAAGCTGGTCTCTGATCCCGCCATCGAGGGTTTCGACACCGCTTCGGGTAGAGCGATCCTGGGTGACTTCCTCCTGACCTCGATCCTGGAGAACAGGCGGCACTCGGAGTCCCACGACGAGCAGGTCCAGCGCTGCTTCGCGAACCACTACTACGCCTCCTGGATCGACCTCCCGATTAGCGCCGCTAACCTCCGCGGGGTGCCCGAGCTCGTCACGGCACTTCTCAGCGACCAGCGCGAGGGCGAGACGGTCGAGCCCTTCGGGGAGCGGGGGCGCTACCGGGTCGGCGCCCGGATCCAAGACAACGACCTGCTGCGAGCTCTCGCGCCTGGAACGTCGACAACCGGCATGAAGAGCGACCTTCGCTCGGACGAGCTTGACGAGTCCGTGCCTCTTCCGCTCGACCAGCTGCTGACCGTGCGTCTCGCCCAGGGCTGCGGCGAGGCCCCGGCCAAGGCGGTGGGACGAAACAATCCTGGACCGATCCCGAACCAGCGCCCGATCGCGGCGCAGGCGGGTGAGAACTTCAGGGACGACCTGCTCGTCTTCCTGGACTGCTACGCGGCCGGCGGGTCGATGCCTCGATCCGCGCTTCTCCAGATGCTGGAGTCCGCGATCGCGATCGGCCTCACCACGATCCTAACCGCATCGGTGGAGATCATGAACCGGTGGGCCGCCACGGGCATTCTTCCGGACCACGCCGATGCGCCTCCGTTTCCCATCTTCTTCGATTGTTCGAGCGGGTCGGACCCGGTCCTGCGGGCGACGTCGGAGGAGTCCGGCTTCCTTTTGCGGCAGGCGCTCAATCGACTGCCCGCCGTCCTCATGTACGCGAGGCTGCTCGACCACTACGTGCGCAGCGAGTCAGAACTCGACCGGCGCAAGCTGCCGCCCACCTCGCCCGACGCGACCCAATGGCTGAACCTGACGGGCAGCATCCTGAACGGCAGTCACGAGGAGGCCAGGGACGCCCGCCGGTTCTTCAGCAAGACCGCCCGCAAGCTGAGGGACGCCGCCGACGCGGCGGAGGATCTCGAGCTGCGAGTTCTCCTGGGGGAGGAGGGGAGCCACTCCGATCCCGGGCGCGCACTCGCGGAGGCACTGAGCACGGCGTTCGTGGAGTCCTCAAACGGCGGCACCGAGCGCCTGAACAACTTTCTGTCGTCGGCGCTCATGATCGACGAGGTCAACGGACTCGCCAAGCGCCGCAAGGTGGTGCTCCACCAGACGCGGCGGAAGGGGCAGGGTCGCAGGGGCGACGCGCTGTCGTTCGTGATGACCAACCCGGTCATCGAGTTCCTGGTCCATCGCCACATCCGCAGGATCGGGAAGGGACGTAAGGAGCAGCCGCTGTCGTATCCCGACTTCCTTCGGGTCCTGCGTGAACGCTACGGGTTCTACGTCGATCGTGCGCCGCCCAACCTGGCGGTGCCCAGCGACGTCCTGCAGCGCAACCGTCGAATGTTCGAGCGCCGCCTACGCGACTTGGGCCTGCTCGTGGGCGTGAACGACGCCGAACGGATGAAGAAGATCAAGTGGCGATATCGCGCGCAGCAGGACGCGCAGGTCAGGGAGCAGGCGGCGTGATGGGACCCGACCACGTCAGGTATCTGGCGCAGGCGATCACGAACCGCTTGGGTGCCCCGAAGGCGGGCGCGGTCGCGTTCATGCGGTGCCTTCCGTCCGAGCAGATCGATGCCCTCGCCGACAGCGACGCGTTCGTGGTGCCGGGCTGGAACGTGAACGCCGTCGTCGATGCGGCCGGCCTGCGTCGCATCACCGCCGATCAGGCGGTGGAGCAGCGCGAGGACAAGGCCGATGCCGCCCTACTGCTGATCGATCCGCTCCGCGCGGGTGCCGGCCTCGACGGCATCTACAGCGCCGGTCGCGAGATCGGGGAGGGCGAGCTCTTCGGCGAGGCCCTGAAGCTCGCACGCAAACCTTTCTTCGGCAGGATGCGCGTGCTCGACGACGCGGTTTGGCGAGCCGAGCGGCTCGGCCGCCGCCGGCGGCTGACGCCCTGGTCGAAGTTCGACTACTACGTCAGCGCTGCCCAGGGCTCCGGCGGCGCTCTTGCTCGGCTCGGGCTGTGGCCCATCGCCAGCGACGGGGATCCTTCGACGGGCGAGCTCGACCTCTCCGCCGAGCTCGCCGACCGGCTCCTATACGTGAGCGACACCCGTGCGATCGCGGAACGGGTGCGGGCCCTTCAGCTGGACGAGTCCGACGAGAAGGGCGCGGTTCTCGAGCAGGCCCTCAGGATCGCGTCGGGCATGAGCCCGGAGGAGGCTGCCAGACGGATCGAGGACCAGCGCGACCTGTGGCTGGGTTCGATCAAGCCCGGCTTCGCCAGCGAGGAACTCCGACGGATCCAGCTCTCCTCTTGGCGTGACGCGAGGGGCAACGTTCTGAAATGGTCGGGCCTCGCCAAGCCCGAGGCCGACGACGGCGCACCGAGGCTAATCTTGGATCGGGCCGCACCGTCCAGAGAGCGCGCTCAGCTCACCGTCCGCTGGACCACCGAGCCTGAGGAGCTGGCGGCCGGCAACGTCGAATACCGCATCTCCGTCGTCGCCGGCGAGGACGTCCTCGCCGAGCGCGTCGTCCACCACCGCGACCATCGCACCCAGCAGGTCGTGATCACGGTAGACGACTTCGAGGAGCTCGAGGGCACCGAGAAGTTCGATGCGACCATCGACGTCACGGCAGTCGGGTTGGAAGGCGTGGGCGCCGTGCGAAGCGAGGCCTTTGTGCTGCAGTTCGGCGAGACGGTGAAGCAGCTCACGAGCGCCTCGGGCCAGGAGGTAAGGACGCTGATCGAGGGCGCGATCAATATGCCTGACCGAGATGCCTTCGATGCTCTGGTCACCGGCCCCGGTGCCGCGGCGCGAGCGGTCGAGGACAAAAAGGGCTTCCTAACCTGGAAGGGAGACGCGGCTACGAGAGGAGCGCGCGTGTTCCGGCCGGCGCTCCTTCGTGCGGTGGAGGCGGACTGGGCCCGCCGGACGGGCACCATCGGCTACTGGACGCAGGTGGTGCGCGCCGATGGCTCCCCGGTCGGGGATCTCGTGTTCACTGAGATCGAGCAAGCGGACCGCAGCGCGTCCACGGACCGCGCACGTGAGGCGAGCCGGAAGCTCGCTGGCGAACTCGGGGCGGCGGGCCTTCTAGGTGTGGTCATACCGCCCGGCTGGTCCGCCGCGGACAACTATATCAACGCTTGGGAGAAGGCCCTCGACGTAGGCGCGCCCGTCCTGGCCCGTCACGGCACCGTGGAGGTGCGCGGGCAGTCTGGTGCGCTGATCGGGCTGCTCGTGACCCCACTGCACCCGGTCCGCTTCGCGTGGCATGCTCACTACGATCAGGTGGTCGCCCATGCGCGCTTCGAGCAGGGGCTTGCGCCGCAGCACATCCAGTCGACGGTCCAGCCGGTTGACTCATCCTTCTTCCCGTTCGCGCTGCCCGGGGATGGGTGCGCGGGCTTCGTCTTCGCCGACGTGATCGGTTTTCACACGGTGGCGATGACTGTCGACGGCGAGCGCGAGCCGAAGGCCGCGACAGCGCTGCTGGCCGCCTGCCTGGGCTCTGGCACGGCCACGATCCCCTCCATCGGACAGGCGAGCGCCGCCGCCATAGCACGCGAGCTCGGACACTACCTGGACTGCTACGGCGGCGCGAACGGCGAGCGGCCCGACCTCCTCGCCATCCAGGCCTGGCGCGCCGGTGACGGCCTGACGGTCTCGAGCGCGCTTGGTCAGACGCTCACGGCACGCGGGTTCAACGACGACGAAGACGAGGTGGACTCGCCGCTTTGCTTCACGCTCGACCTGTTTCACGCGCCGCGTTCCGGAGGCGCGGGACAGTTCTTATCCGCCGTCGGTCAGCGTCGCCGCGCCGGTGGTCAGGTTCTTGATCAGAGGGACCGCTGGCTTGCGGAGACCGCGACGCGGCCGGGCGAGGTGCTGGTCCCCCGGCTTCGCTGGGCCAAGCACGAGGAGCCGTCGGTGGACGATGACTCCGCATGGGCCCGGATGCGGGCCTCGCATGTTAGCCTCGCGTTCGATCTGTTCCAGACGGGTCTGGGGACCGTTCCCTCGTGCACGCTCTCGGACGTGCGGCCACTGCATGCCTGGGGGCTCCTGCGCACGCTCGAGCGGCGTGCCGTCCCCGGTCAAGACCATGAATGGATGACCTACGCGGCACCCGAACTTGGCGGTGAGCCCGGCCCGGAGGGTCGCACTGCCAGCGACCGGCTTCGCCGCATCGACCGTGCTACGGCTCGTGCCACGGCACGCGCGCTGGGTGGCACGAGCGAGGATTGGCCGGTGCTCAAGACGCGGCTGTCGCCCGAGGACCGTCGCCGGATCGACAGGATGCATGAGCAGAGCGACTGGGTGATCACGCTCGATCGAAACGCGGCGCTAGACTACTTCGACTCCCCCCAGGGTAGTCCGGACGCCTACGAGCGGTTCGTCATCGACACCGTGCCGGAGCGTTCGGATCTGACAGCGATCCAGCTCGTCACCTCCACGACGAAGCTCGACGCGGTCCGAGACCTTGTGGACGAGGCGCTCGGTGACATGGGCCTGAGCAGCAGCGAGCGGAACAGCCGCTTCCTGGTCGCGCAGCTGAAGGCGTTGAGTGGCAGGCTCGCGATCCGGCTCGCGGACGGCGGGACGAGGACTGGCGAGCTGATCGCGCTGGCGCTGATGTATGCTCATTGCGCGGCGGGCGGGGAGCAGAAGGGCCCTTGGCTCAACGTCGCCCAGGGCGTGCTGATACCGGTCGACGAGATCGCCGACCACGCGCCGATCGTGAACACGCCGGCGGCCGAGGGCGAGACCGCCCGGCGTGCCGACTTCATCCACGTCAGCGCTCCTGCCCGCGGACCGCTCGAGTTTCGCTTCGTCGAGGTGAAGAACCGGCAGCATCTGCGAACGGCAAGGCAGCCCGACATGCTCGCGCACATGGTCGCCCAAACCGGTGAGCTGCGCGAACGGTGGATGAACTGGTTCTTCGGAGATGGCCTGCAGTCGCTGGACCGCGTCGTCCGGCGAGCTCAGCTGGCCAAGCTCCTGCGGTTCTACGTCGATCGCGCGGCGCGCCACCGGCTGTCGCCGCAGGCCACGGCCCGTCTGAGCAGCGAAATCGATCAGATGGTGCTCAAGGAGACCTATCAGCCCGGCACGGTGGCCGATCCCGACGTCGGCTACGTCTTCTGCCCGGAGCACCGCACCGGACAGGTCGAACGCATTTACTCGGAACGGAGCGAGACGGCGTTGTGGCTCTTTGGGCCGACGATGCTCCCAGACGAGACGACCGGGACCCCCGGCACGTTGCTCCTGCCGAGTGAACCGCCGGAGTTCCAGGAGCTCAGAGCCGAGGAGGACGCGGTCGGAGGTGGCGAGGAGCCTGGGGCAGGTTCGGTCCCAGCGCTGCGGGCCAACGCGGAACTGCCGGCGTTGGGCGACGTACTTGGAACCGAGCCCGCGCCCGCCGCCGGCATGAGTGTCGCCTCTGGCGGATCTCTCGAACCGACGACCTCGGCGACGATGTCGGGCCCGGCTGCCGAGAAAGACGAAGGAGTTCCGTTATCGGTCCGGGATCCGGTCGACGTCCGCCTGGGCGAGTCCCTGACGCAGGTTCCCGTGGACTGGTCGCTGTCGATCCGCAGCAACCCGCACATGATGATGGTGGGACTTCCAGGCATGGGGAAGACGACTGCGCTCATCAACATCTCGAAGCAGCTGACGGCCGCCGGGATCGCGCCGGTGATCTTCTCCTATCACGACGACATCGACGAGAAGCTGGCGGACGCGATCGGGCCCATGCGGACCATCGACTTCGACGGCCTGGGGTTCAATCCCCTGCGCGTCGACGCGCCGGGACCGATGGCCTACATCGACGTCGCGGGAACGCTGCGGGACATCTTCGCCTCGATCTTTCCCGATCTGGGAGAGATCCAGCTCGAGGAACTCCGCGGCGCGATCCGGCAGAGCTACGATGATCTCGGTTGGAACGACCGCGCCGCGCAGCGCCCGGCGCCGCCGCGGTTCCGGACGTTCCTCGACATCCTGAAGTCCCGCCCCAAGCCCAACCAGAATCTGCTCGCCCGCCTTCAGGAGCTCGACGACTACGGCTTCTTCGACGGGGAGGTTGGAGGCGGCGGCATCCTAGTCGATCGCAAGCCGACGCTCATCCGGGTGCACCTCAGCACCAACGAGATCGTCCAGCGCGCTTTCTCCTCTTTCGTCCTTTACAGCATCTACAAGGACATGTTCCGGCGCGGCGTGCAGCAGAGCCTCACTCATGCGATTATCTTCGACGAGGCGCACCGGGCGGCGAAGCTGAAGCTGATTCCACGCCTGGCGAAGGAGTGCCGCAAGTATGGCCTTGCGCTGACGCTCGCGTCGCAGGGCGTCAGGGACTTCGATGCAGGCCTGTTCGAGGCCGTGGCCAACTACCTGATCCTGCGGGTGACCGAGGCGGACGCGCGCACGCTCGCGCGTAACTCTGGCCCGACAGCGGACCAGCAGCGGACGACCGACCGGCTGAAGGCGCTGGAGCCCTATCAAGCGATGTTCTTCTCCGCGGCCACGCAGCGGCCGACCTCCTTGCGGCTGAACGCCGACTAGCGGTAGCCTAGGCACTGTCGTGGTGTTCTTCTTCGAGTCGTTCACTCGCCTCTCAACTCGCGAGCGAAGCACCCCGGTGATGGGCTCTTCTGCTGTTCCTCTGAGCTTGACCGAGGCCCAGTCTGGCGCGGGAACGAATTGCTTCGGGCAAGCTGGTCAAGGTTACGCTTGGCCGTCCCGCTCGGTTTTGGCGTGCCCTGAAGGTCGTACGCTCGACTCGGTAAAACGACCGGCTGGATCTCGCGGCCTGAACGAACATACGGTTCCGAATCTCAGTAGCAGCACCCTGAGTGACTGCTTCTGGGTCGCCGTCCCTTCGAGCGAGAGCGCTAGCCCTTCTGATAGGCGGCATCGAGAACGGGTTTTCCGATTGCTCATCAGCCAGTCGAGATAGAAAGCCCCTGGTCGATGACGTTCTCGTTGGACGAGCGCTTATGCTCGATGACAACAGGCGCGTTGTTCTCATCGATGCCGAGCGTGCCCATCCGCCCGCCTTCGTTGGTGACGAACTCCGACGCGAGGAACCGCACGCCCAGCAGAGCTTCAAGATTGGCTTCGAACAGCGTCTGGAGCGACTTCTCCAGCGCCGTATCCCCGCCGGGCAGCTCGGCCGCGCCGGATGGCGTGGTGCGAAACAGCTTAGATCGCTCATGCGGCGTATCGTCCATCATTGAGGCGGCGGGCCATGCCGAGGCCGGCAAGCGCGTCGAGCACCGGACGCACGGTGGCGGCGCGCTTACCCTTGAAGCTGCGGGCGATGTCGCTCGCGCCAAGCGGCGCGGGCGCGGCGGCGAGAATCGACTGCACCGCGCCGACCTGCTCGGGCAAAGTCGCCGGCCACGGAATGACATTGCTGGCCGGCGCCACCGCGGCCTCGCCAAGGTCGAGCGTGGTCGCGACCGGCGCGTGGTAGCCGGGGTCCTGGAATTCGGAGCGCAGGTAGCGCACCATCCCGCGCGCCTCTTCGGCCGCACGCTCCTTGTTGAGCGCGACTAGGCGGTCGAGGATCGTCTCCTCGCCCAGCGTGCCGGCGCGATGCTCGTCGCCCCAGCCATAGGCATCCGCCACTCCCTCGTCGATCGCGTGGTGATGCTGGCGGATCAGCGTGACGAGCCCGCGATCGTGTATGTCGCGCTCCTGCGGCGTGAGCGCACGGCCCTCGCGCAGCGCTTCGAGGACGTTGTAGAGCTTGGTGAGCGTCAGGTCTGCGTGCTCGGCGAGCACGCGCTTGCGGAGAGCGTCCAATGCTTCGGCATCCGCACGGATGCGAGCAGTCAGCGATCCGGAAACGTCTGCGGGGAAGGGAAACGGATCGAAGCATTCGCCGATGTTGTAGTTTAAATCGTTGCCGACACCTTGCTTAGCTCCCCAAGCGATGCTCCAAATAGAGTGAAACTTGGAGCTCAGCACCGCGAGCGCCAATGCATCCGAAAGCGCGAACGCCACCAAACGGCTCTCTGCGAGCGTGGTGATGTCAGTGAATGCGAACATGCGATGTTTCGCTGTCCGCGCGGTAATGACGTATCTATGAAGCCCGGAAAGAGCGGCTCTCAAGTCGTTCCTTGGTTCTCCATATATCCACCAGCGATCCCGATATGACTTGCGAGCATTTGTCTGACGCTGAGGTAGCACAGTCGCATGAAGATGCTGATAGAGGCGGGGATGCTCCTCAACGAGGTTCCGCTCCTCCAGTCCATAAGCATCGATCGTATATAGCCCTCTGCCACCGGACGTAAGATCGCGACCGCTTGTATAGGGCCGGATAATCGACGCGGATGCGGGCTCGAGATTAAGCAGGTTCTGACGTTCGAGTTTATCAATGATGAACCCCGACCCGATCAGGGTCGCTCCCAAGGACGCAAGCCCTGTGTTCGCCCGTAGCGGTTGAGCTGAGAGCAAATCGGCTCCCACCCGCAAGTTTGCTCCGACCACCCCTGTTTTTTCGCTCAGCACCTCGAGGCCCGGGATTTTGCTCTCCGACTGAACTGCCAGCGCCTTCCCTGCTATCCTCCCGGAAGCAGCTACCGAGAGAGCAACCCGGACAGCTGCCGAGCCTGTTTCATCAATCCAAGGGTGATCGGCTATCGCGAAGGTGATCGAGAAATCCTGCATCCCGGCGAGGTGCTTCGCCAACACTTGCCGATTGAGGGTCTGTGTCAGCGAGTTTGTGGTGATGAAGCCAAAGCGCTTAGCTTCCCCTGCCTGAACAGCTCTTGCCGCGATCTCCCACCAGTACATGACGAAGTCGACGGACTGTGGAACTCGCCAAGCGCTAAAGAGCGCGTCCACGTAGCCACCGCCCAGTCGCTCCCGCATGCGCTTGTTGCCAATGAACGGCGGGTTCCCAACGATGAAGTCAGCCTTCGGCCACGTCGCCGCACGCGGATTGACGTAGCGATACACGTCTACCTGCGCCGCCTCGTCCGGAACTGGCTTGCCGGTGACCGGATGCGCCTTCATCGTCTCGCCGTCCCAGCGAGTGACGGTTGCGCCGGACGCGTCGCGCTCCAGCACGCGCTCGTCCCATGCGATCAGCGCGTCGCGGTTCTCGATGGTGCGGATGTCGCGTAGGATCGGTTCGGGCGGTGGACGGTCGGCACCGTTCACGCGGAAGTGCCACTGGAGATAGCCGATCCACAGCACCAGCTGCGCGATAGCGGCGGCGCGCGGGTTGATCTCGATGCCGAGGAAGTTCTCGGGCGTGATCGTGTGGCCGGTCAGCTCGGCGAGATACTGGTCGTCCCCGAGATCGACGAGGAGGTCGAGCACCTCACCTTCCAGCTCTTTCATCCGCGCCATGGCGACGTAGAGGAAGTTGCCCGTGCCGCAGGCGGGATCGAGCACGCGAGTTTGGGCAAGGCGGGTATGGAAGGTCTCCACCGTGCGGCGCGCTTCCTCCGCCTTGCCCTGGTCAATGAGCTCCGACGCGGCGACGCGCACGCCCGCCCAGTCGGCGCGCAGCGGCTCGATGATCGTCGGCCCGACCAGTCGCTCGACATAGGCGCGCGGCGTATAGTGGGCGCCGAGCTTGGCGCGTTCCTTGGGATTGAGCGCGCGCTCCAGCAGCGTGCCGAAGATGGCGGGCTCGACCTCGGTCCAGCGATGCTCGGCCGCCTGGATCAGCACCTCCAGCTCCTCGGCATCGAGCGGGATGGCGGTGCGATCCTTGAACAGATAGCCGTTGAACTTGCGGAGCGGCACGCCGAGCGCGGGGGAGAAGTCGCCCGCATCCATCGCCGCCCACAACGCGGTGAGCTGGTGCTCCAGGTGCTGCGGCGCCGCCCGCTGCGCCTTGAGCAGGTTGGTGAAGCTCTTCTCCGGGATCAGCCCGCTATCTTCCGCGAACATTGTGAAGAGCAGGCGCATGAGGAAGCCGCTGGTGCGCTCGGCGGTGTGGCCGCGCTTCTCCAGCCGGCGGGCGACGGTGGCGAGCAGGTCGGCAATATCGCGTGTGACGCGGGCCGCGCGGGCGGCGGGATCGAGGCTGGTGGGCACGTCCCAGATGGCTGCCAGCCGCTTGCGCACGTCTGGATCGCGCAGGTCGTCGAGCATGATCCGATAGCGTGAGCGATCGGGAAACTGGGCATACGATTTCCCCGTACCGGAGAAGTCGGAATAGACCTCTATGCAGTATCCGATATCGGCAACGAGCAGGAACGGCGGCCAGCCGTGGTCGGCGGGAAGCGCCTTGGCGTAGCGTTCGGCTTGGCCCTTGGCCTGCACCATCGCCTTCGCCCAACCCGGCGTGCCACGCTTCGCGGTGCCCCGCTTGAGACGCGCGAAGGCAGTCTGGCCAAACAGGTCGAGATCGTCTTCGCCGCGCTCCGCGGCGGCGCGATCGGCCTCGCTCCCTTGCTTCGCTTCGAGGATGAAGGCGCCGCGCTTGTAGCAGTCGATCCGGCCGAAGCTGACCGTGCCGTCGCCGTTATCCTGGAACACGCGACGCTCGAAGACATAGTCGTTCTGGGCATCATCGGTGCGGCTGCCGCGCGGCGGTTCGACTCCGATCAGCCGGCACAGGCCGTTGATGAAGCTCTGAGTGTTCGCGAGCTCCGATCCACCTGTGTCGCGCCACTCCGCGATGAACTGTTCGACGTCAGAAGTCTCCCCCATGTGAGCACCTTAGGGTGTTGAAAGTGCCCTGAGCAACACGGCAGTGACGACAGCGGCAAGCAGTTTGGCGGTTTCCTCACGGGGGATGAACGGGTGTCCAGTTCTGGAAAGGGGCTGAGCGGCGCTGGGCGTCCGGGTGTGGGTCAATTCGCCGAACGAAGATGGAGGAATTTCCCTACCAAATCACGCCGTCCCGCAGCGGATGCTTGTTCGCGGCGTTCGCTAGCGGCACGCAGGCGCGACTGGCCGATCAACCCTAGGATGGCTCTCGCTGCGAGGGTCGTTTCATAAGCCATCCCCTCATCAATCTAGGTGGATCGGAACTCGCGACCGATCCTCGTTTCAAGCAAACGGGCCATCTCGCCACGATAGACGGTTTCGTCGAATCCAATTGCTCAAGAAGCGGACGTGCTGCGCCAAGGCAAGGCTTGGCGCAGCCGTTCATCAATACCGGTCGGTCGTGGCGACCGTCGAGTAGCGGGTCCGCTCGCGATCGACTTCGTCGCTCGTATAGGCCGGGGCGTCCGCGTCGAAGCTCGTCCAGCCGGATTCGCGATACGCGGCACCGCGAACCGACGTGTCGACCGCCTTGTTTCGATCCAGCACCGCTTCGGCTTGCGCAGCTTGATCGTCCGGCACCTTCGCGCTCACCAGCGTGCCGCCACGGCGGACGCCTTCGGAATAAACGTTGGAGTCTTCGTCCGAATGACCCGCGTTCTTGAGCGCGCCCACGAGGCTGCCGGTGGCCGCACCACCGACCGCGCCGATGCCGGCGCCGGCCGCCGTCGCTGCCAACCAGCCGGCTGCGACGATCGGACCGAGGCCAGGAATGGCGAGAAGTCCGAGGCCGGCCAGCAATCCGCCCGCCCCACCGAGCAGCGCACCCGTCGTGGTGCCGCGGGTGACGTCGCCGTCATCGTTGATGCCGTCGTGCCCGTCGGTGTCGTGGTGGCCGTGCGCGTTGTTGGCGACGATGCTGATGTCGCTATGATCGATCCCGAACGCTTCGAGATCGCGAACTGCAGTCGTGGCATCTGAGTAGTCGTCGAACAGACGTGTGATTGTCTTGGACATTATCGTTCTCCGGTAATCGGGATCAATGGACGGTGACGTTGCCCTTGTAATCGAGCGCGACGTTCACCTTGCCGCCGTCCTTGGTGGCCGTTCCCTGCCAGACGCCATTCTTGTTTTTCGCCAGCCCGCTTACGTTCGCGTAGCCGGCCTTTTCGATCCGACCGCGCGCCTGCGACTCCGTGAAGGAGTTGCGCCCCTTCGCCGCCATCGTGGTCGTGTGCGCGGTGGCATCCTTGACCGCGGGATTGTGCGAGCTTGTGTCGGCCTGGGCGAAGGCGCCCGTTGCCAGCGTGGTCGCCATTGCGGCGACCAGGATCTTCCTGTGCATCTTTCTCTCCTGTGACTCGCGTTCCATTGTCGCGAGCTCGACGGCCCAACGATCGACAGGCGGGAACGGCGCCTAAGCAAAGCTACCGATGAATTTATGCGTCAGCGGCCGATCAGCGAACCGATCCGCGACGAACCAGATTGATGATCGCGAGCAGGACGATGGCGCCCAGCAGCGAGACCAGGATCGTCTGGATGTTGATGACGCCGCTCGTGATCGGCGCGCCGCCGATCAGCGGCGTGACGACGAAGCCTGCGATGAGCGCGCCCACGATGCCGACCACGACATTCAGAATGATGCCCTGCTGACCATCTGTCCGCATGATCATGCTGGCGACCCATCCGATGAGTCCGCCGACGACGAGAAGGATGATGAGACCCATGGTGTCCTCCATTTCCCCGAAGCGTGCAGCGGGATGCCGCGCGCTGTTGGTTGGTTAGGTCGCATCAACAGTCATGCGTCGGGGACGTTCATTGCAGCTCCGAAGCCGCGGCCGGCGGCTTGATCCTCCTGTCACGGCGCTATTGGTAGATTTGTCGCGCAGCTGGGGCTGCCAATGGGGAACGCACACGCTCCTCGAACCTTGACGCCGCATGACCGATGATTTCATCGAACGGCCGCGTTCCCCGACGCTTCATCACCTTGAGCAGCTGATGTCGGGGCTCACTGCCGGGGTGATCCTCGTCGATCCTTCTGGCGTGCTCGTAAACGCCAACGCCGCCGCGTTGCGGATGCACGGTGTTGCGACACTGCAGGATCTGGGCACCACCGCCGACGATTACTGCCAGCGCTTCTGCCTGCGCTACCGAAACCACAACCGTCTGACGAAGCGCGAATATCCGATCATGCGAATGCTGGCGGGGGAGAGCTTTCCCGACCTGGTCGTGGAGGTCGCACCGATCGGGACCAACGAGCCGCGCTGGACGCATGCGGTCCACGACGTGGTGATGGACGAAGATGGGGGCGAGCCCGACTGCCTGGCGCTGGTCATCCAGGACGTATCCGAACGCTATGACGCCGAAGCGCGGTTCGAATCGATGTTTCAGGCGAACCCTGCACCCGCGCTCATCCTACGGCTCTCGGATCAGCGCTTCATCCGCGTCAATGCGGGCTTCGCCGATCTGTGCAGTTGCCCGCGCGATGCGATCGAAGGCCGCCATCTGCGCGATCTGGACATTCTCGCGCATGCGGACCGCCATGCATTTGTTGCGGAGCGTCTCGCAAGCGGCGCTACGATACCGCAAGTCGAGTCCGAGCTGCCGCTTCCCGATGGTTCGACACGGCTTGTCATCTTCGCGGGACAGCCGATCGAGGTTGCCGATCAGCCCTGCATGCTGTTCACGTTCGCCGATCTGGAGCCGCGGCGTAAGGCTGAGCACGCTCTCAGATCGAGCGAGCATCGCTCGACGACCATGTTCCGTCTGGCGCCGGTTGCGATGGCGGTGACTTCCGGAGCCGAAAACCGCATCGCCGAGGTCAACGAGGCGTTCGAGCGCATGTCGGGTTTTGCCACCGGCGAGCTCATTGGGCGGAGCGTGGACGATTTCCAGCTCTGGAATGACGCCGCGTTGCGCCGATCGATTGAGGAGGAGATAGAACGTCGCGGCGGTGTGCGGACATGCGACGTTCGCGTCCTTCCAAAGGACGGCGACCCGGTTGACTGCCTCGTCTCAGCGGAGGCGATCGACGTGAGAGGCGAGCGATGCGTGCTCTGGCTCTATCAGGACGTCACTTCGAGACGGCACAGCGAGCTGGAGCTCGTCCAGGCGATCGATGCCGTGATGAAGGATGCCAGCTGGTTCAGCCGCTCTATCATGGACAAACTGGCCACGCTCCGCGGACCAGGCGGTGCGACGGCTCCGGCCGTCGCGGAACTCAGCAAGCGCGAGCGGGAAGTGCTGGAATTGCTTTGCGAAGGGCTGGACGACAAGGCGATCGCCAGCCAGCTCGACCTTTCCGGAAACACGGTGCGGAATCACGTTTCGCGTCTCTATGCGAAGATCGGTGTGAATCGACGCAGCGCAGCGGTGATCTGGGCACGAGAGCGAGGGATCGGCGGTCGCGCCGGGGAGCCACGTTGACGGGGCTGGGCACCAGCCGCCCCCGCGCCGCTGTTGCCCGCATCGACGACCGCGACCGAAAGAAGGAAGCGACTGATGTAGATCGCGGCTGTCATCCCGGCGGGTCCCGCGCCGATAATTGGAACGTCGAAGGAGCCATTGGCGGGGAGTGACCGCTCATCGAACTCGAGTTTATGGCGTCCTCGCGATGTCACTTGCTGCAAAGGGGCCAGCGGGCTGCCGGGTATGGCGCTAAACCATCGCACGCCGAGATGGGGCCACGCAGAAGGCTCGCTTCGCAAGTTCCGTCATCCGCGGCAGGCTTCCGTCGCCGCAGCCACGCGGCGGGGTCGAGCGGAACGCGAGACATGCCCGGCTGTTGAGCGGTCTCCACACGAAAGCGAGGCGACGACCATGAGCCGCATTCCTACAGACGACCTCGCACCCGAGACCGACAACAGCGAGCAGAGCGACGACGGGCAGGCGCAGGACGTCGCCGACGACGCCCTCGGGCTCAGCAGCGACCTCTCCGAGGACAGTGAGCATGGCGGACGGGCAAATCCGGCGGCGATCACTCCCGACGACGTGCCCGATCTGGTCGACACCATGAACCAGATGGTCACCAGTGGTCGCATCGACAATGGCGCGTTCCGAGGCGAGCCGATGCACGATGACGAGGAAGACGGCCTCGGTCAGACTGACAGCGACGACGACAACGAGTAGATCGCGCGGTTGCCGCTGCCTCGAATGGAGGCAGCGGCAACCGGGTTGGCATGGGCGAATGCCGCCGGCGATATGATGTCGGAGTTTCGACAGCGGTTAGTCATCAGTCCGACTGCACCAGTTCGCTGCGGCTGGGATATGCAGCCGATACCGGGGGAGCATCCCTCTCGAGATCCTTGTTTGAGTGAAGGCCGGCACGATGGCGATTTCCCGACAACGCGTCGAGAATGGCGGGTTCATTCTCTTTCTGGTCCTGATCACCGCGGGCCTGACGGCGGTTGTGTCCGGGTTCCTAACGGCGCTTCTCTGGGCAGGGCTCGCTGCCTTGCTCTTTCAACCGATCTTCCAGCGATTGCTCCGGCGGTGGCCCTCGCGCCGAAACACCTCCGCGGCGGTCACGATCCTGATAATCACGGTCGCGGTCGTGATACCCGCCCTCGTTCTGGCGAGCCTTGTGATCGAACAGGCCGCCGGCGTGTATGGCCAGATCCGTTCAGGGCAAATCAACTTCGCAGACTATTTTCTGCGGGTTCACAACGCATTGCCGCTGCGACTTCAGCACCTTTTGGACAGCTCCGGCTTCGACACGTTCGAGCGGGCGCAGTCGCAGATATCAGAGGCCATCAGCGGCAGCATGAGCGTGCTTGCGCGCCGCGCCTTCGCTATCGGAGCCAATGCGGCTGCTCTCTTCCTTGCGTTCGGCGTCGGTCTCTACGTGACCTTCTTCCTGCTGCGGGATGGCGACACCATAGGACCTGCCGTCGTGAACGCCCTGCCGCTGGAGCCGTCGATCGCTCAGCGCCTGTCGGATAAGTTCGTCTCGGTAGTCCGGGCCACCATAAAGGGCTCCGGCGTCGTCGCTCTCGTCCAGGGCGCTCTAGGCGCGATCACCTTCTGGATCGTCGGCCTGCCGGCGGTGATCCTCTGGGGCATGCTGATGGCGGTGGCGGCTCTCCTACCCGCGATCGGACCGACGATCATCTGGGGACCGGTCGCCGTATACCTCCTCGCGACCGGCGCGATCTGGCAGGCGATACTGGTGGTGTTGTCGGGTGTGCTTGTGATCGGCCTCGCGGACAACATCCTCAGGCCCATTCTCGTAGGTCGGGATACGGGCATCCCCGACTGGCTCGTCCTGGTGACAACCTTGGGCGGCATCGATCTTGTCGGCCTGAGTGGAATCGTGGTCGGACCTCTCGCGGGGGCCCTTTTCATCACCGGGTGGCAGATATTGGGCGAGCAGCGACGCGGAGTGAAGGCCGCCGCGCCGGCGGCCTAGGGTGACAGACGATTTAGGGGTCCAGCCGCCGCTCTCGGCGACTGGACCATGATATCAATCCCGCAGGCTGTCCGGCACCACACCGCCGTTCTCGGCCAGTTTCGCGATGACTGCCTTCTGGAGAGCTATGTTCTGCTCGGCGGTGCCGTCGGCGCCGGCGCGGACGCCGAGTTCGTCGGCGAGTTCTTTTCGGGCGCCCAGACTGGAGTCGAGGTCCAGAAGATGCAGAAGATCGACGATGGACGTCTTGTAATTGCCGCCGCCGCCCTTCATCGCCGCCATCTCCCCCAGTACCGCGCCTACATCCACTTTGGCCGCAGGGGCGGCGGGCGCAGCAGGTGCCTGAGCCGCGGGAACTGCAACGGGAGCCGAAGGTGCGGGTGAGGTCGTGGGCGTGGTCGGCGCTGCGGGCGCTGGAGCTGAGGCATGATTGAAGATCTTGCTCATAATCGATCCGAAGATGCTCATGTCTCGTTCGCCTTTTGTGAGCCGGGATGCGGCCGTCGACGGGGACAACGACGGCCGCGCGGCTTCGCTCCGGACAATTCCGGAACGGCGAAGATAGGTCGATCGTTCGAGGCGCTCCCAGGAAGAGGTTCCAGCCATGAAGCGCAGTATTGTAGCACTAATGACCGCCACGGCCTGCCTCGTCGCCGGCTGCAGTCAGAAAACAGAGCCGGCGGCTACCAATACCAGCACGGAAGCGACAAGCATGAATGCGTCCGAGATGACGGCAGGAAACGATCAGGCGGCAGCAGCGGCAACTACCGGCGGCCAGGTATTTGCCAATACGGTTGCTGCTAGCGATGCCTTCGAGATCGCCAGTTCCAAGCTCGCTGCGGACAATGGCGCCTCTGCGGGCGTGAAGAAATTCGCCACGCAGATGATCTCGGCACACACGGAATCGACCGCGAAGCTGAAGACCACCGCATCGGCGCTTTCGCCCGCCGTGACGCCCGACCCCACGCTGAGCGCCGACCAGCAGGCCAAGCTGGATGCGCTCAAGGCGGCAAAGGGAAGCGAGTTCGACACGGCTTACGCAGCCGACCAGGTCGCCGCGCACGAGCAGGCGCTTCAATTGCTTCAGGATTACGGTGCATCAGGCGACGTGCCAGAGCTGAAGCAGTTCGCAACCGGCCTCGCTCCCAAGGTCGCCGCGCACCTAAACATGGCCAAGGGCCTGAAGCCCTGAGGTTTCAACGAGCAGCGAACACGAGGCGGCAAGGGCGGTGGAGAGATGCGGCCTGGCAGCTGAGGCGCTGCGGGCCGCCAATGCTTGTTGCAGAGACGGACGAATTGCAGCCCACGTCACTTCGCGCGAGCGGAGAGTTCAGAACGCAAGGACTTCGATGACGGAAGCGATATGGGGTGACGCAGCGTCACCGGGCATCGACTGGCGCATCAGCGCCGCGCTGGAGAACGTGCCGCGCGGCGATGGCGACGTCGCCGAGGTCACGAGCCTTGAAGGTGCGGTTCGGGCTTGGCTGACGCTGGATGCAGGGCATCGCGCCGACGCGATCCTGACGGTGGAGCACCCGGTCATACTCGACGGCGTGTCCATGACGGGATTCTCGGGCGAGGGGATCTCCGCCCTGGCCGAACGGCTACCGGGCCCCGCGCTGCGGCCGATCGACGGGACCGTCGTGGACGACGCCGACTAGACGCGCGTGGCGCGCCGGCTTCGGAACGTGACGGACCAGCGCGGCTCGTCCTTCTCGACGATGCTGTGCTCCCAGAGGGGGACGAGCCTCGCCGTTCAGATGGTCAAAGCCGCGCGGAATCGGCGGCGCGGACGCGCGTTTGAACCGTTCGCCTCTGCAGCGGCGGAAGCGTGTGTCCGCAGGCGCTCCCATCAAAATCCCGACGACATGCTCGAAGGCGGGGCGGTCCCGATGCCAGCCGATCACAGCGCCGGGATCGTACCGTATCAGCAGCGCGTGTATCAAGGGGTCAGGAGACAGGTCGGCGAACCGCGCGGCGCAATCGCGGACCGGCAGCAGCCGGTCGGGGAGGGCTGGCCTCGTTCAAGCCGTCCGGCGTTGAAGTCGTAGGTCCATCCGAACGAGTCCGTCATCCGCTCGGCGGTTCAGCCCTGAAAGCGAAAGGGCGACAGCGCGGCGGCATCGATGGTTGCGACGAGCGACTCCTCTTTGGCACGGGAGGTCAGATCATCCGGCGAGGAAGGCCCGGAAGGACCGAAGTGTTGAAGAGGTCCAGCATCACCCGACCTCCGCCAGTTCGCGCGACGGGACATCGGCCGCACCGTTCGGGTCGAAGAGCCAAGCCGTCCTTGAACCAAGATGGATGAGTGGCTGAAGATGGGAGTGATAGGAAGGGCGTTGAATGACGACTTATGGATCAGACCGGACGATTACGCCTCTTACCTCTGCCCTTAGCGTTGATCGTCCTCCGGCACGATCCATGGTTGCTGTACCAACCAGTTCCACAGATGGTCCTGAAGCCTGCCTTCGCTCACCTCCAGCTCGGCAAATTGATCATCGACCCCGTAAAAAATCTCCTTGGCCATCATGTCATCGCCCCCTGCCCAAAGTTCGAATATATCATCCTCGTTCTCGATGATGATATGTTCTAGCTTGTTCAGCAGCTCTGCATGGCCCGGCAGACCTATGCGCCGCAGCAGCTCCCGAAGCGCATGCAACCGCAGAACGCAGTCTTCCTCATTCTCATGATATTGCGCGTGACCGCCGTTGGTCACCTCGCCAAGGTACTTCCACAGGTCGGCGAAGAGCAGTGCGTCGGGCGATAGCTCGGCCTCCCCGCCACTCTCCCTTACCTGTTCGACGAAGTATCCAACCTGCAGACACGGCCGCCAAGGCTCTCCAGCGATAATGTCGGCCCTGGGAACTGGAATAGGCTTGATCATACTGCGCCGATATCGCCTTTCGACGACGGGTCTGCCAATCGGATCAGCTGCCCGCCATCGAGCGTAGAATTGTTCGATAGCTCTGTCGCAACGGTCGAAGCATACCTGCGTTTCCGCGCCATACATCAGCTGCCGCTTCCTGTCGGGCCTCACGCCATCCGGCGCGGCTGCGACCGCTTCGCCACAAGCGAGCCTGCCGCCAGGCCGATAACGGCCCCGGCTCCGACATCGCTCACGAAGTGGCTACAGCGTGGGATCTGGATACCCCCGGCGAGCGTCGCGAGCAGCGTGGCCGTAGCGGCATGTTCGGGATACTCGCTGGAATAGGCTCGCGCCACCGCGACAGCACCGGCCGTGTGACCGGACGGAAAGGAACTCATGGCACTGTCTCGGCTTCCACCGCGCTCAATCCGGTACCGGCCTCCCTCGACGGGGACATGTGGACGGGTACGATCGACGCGATGCTTCACGAAGTTCTTCGCCTTCGTCGCCAGCCATTCGGCCGCCAACATCCTAACACCGGCGCGGACCATCCGACTGTCTGCCCGGAACAGGCCGATTACCACCGTCGCGGCAGAAAGGGCGTAAAGCTGAGGTTGGTCCGCAAGCTCGCCGACTATGCCAACCGTACGGACGGCCGGATGATCGCGCCACTGGCCGATCTTCCTCGCAACCTTGAGATCAGCCTTCTCGATGCCGCCGCGGGTCTTCACTTTCGTCTTCGTCTTAACGGACGGCTTCCGCGATGCGCTCATGTGCTCTTAATGTCCGGCACGGGCTGGCGGGCCCGTTAGGTTCGGCAACCGCCGCACTTCGCCAATCGCGAACGCGCACCTATATGACGCCGGTGCATGCGATGTACTTGGTTCATCGCAGCTCTCGCTACAATCATAGCCACGGTAAGGCGTGGTTAACCATGATCCGCTAGATGCGCCGCCACCGGGCAACCGCAGAGCGGACCGGGATCGTGTCCCACGAGGTGGTGTAGCTGGGGTCGATCCCCGCAATTTCCGGCGTCAGTCTGAGCCGATCATGTGCCCGGCACTGCCGACAGCATGATGATGGGATTGTCGCTGAGCGGTGCCATTGTTTCAAGTGTCATGTAGCGTGCACGCTGGACGGCCCATTCGTCGGACTGTTCCATGAGGATGGCGCCAACGAGGCGGGTGATCGCGGCTTCGTTCGGGAAGATGCCGACCACCTCGGTCCTGCGCTTGATCTCGCCATTGAGCCGCTCGATGGGATTCGTGCTGTGCAGCTTGGCGCGATGCTCCCGGGGAAAGGTCATGTAGGCCAGCACATCGGGTTCGGCATCGTCCATCAAGGTTGCCAGTTTGGGCAGTTTGGGTCGCACCTGATCGGCCACGGAACGCCATTGCTGGCTTGCAGCTTCGGGCGTTTCCTGGGCGAAGGCGGTGGCGATAAACGCGGAGACGACGCGCCTGCCACTCTTGCCGGCATGGGCCAAGGCATTGCGCATGAAGTGGACGCGGCAGCGCTGCCAGGTGGCACACAGCAGCTTGGAGACGGCCGCCTTGATGCCTTCGTGTGCGTCGGAGATGACCAGCTTCACGCCGCGCAGACCCCGGCGCGTCAGCTTGCGCAGGAAGGCTGTCCAGAAGGGTTCTGCTTCCGAAGGGCCGATGTCCATGCCGAGAACTTCACGGCGACCGTCGCTGTTCACACCCACCGCGACGATCACTGCAACCGAGACGATCCGCCCGTTCTGGCGAACCTTCACATAGGTCGCATCGATCCAGAGATACGGCCAGTCGCCCTCGATCGGGCGATCCAGAAAGGCGTGAACGCGCTCGTCGAGTTCTTCGCACAGTCGGCTGACCTGGCTTTTGGAGATGCCATCCATACCCAGTGCCTTGACCAGATCGTCGACCGAGCGGGTCGATATCCCTTGGATGTAGGCTTCCTGGATCACTGCGGTCAGCGCCCGCTCGGCCATTCGGCGTGGCTCCAGAAAACCGGGGAAGTAACTGCCCTTGCGTAGCTTGGGGATGCGCAACTCTACTGTTCCGGCGCGAGTCTGCCAGTCGCGCTCACGATGGCCATTGCGCTGGACAAGCCGGGTAGACGACTTCTCGCCGTAGCCAGCGCCGGTCAAGTTGCCGACTTCCATCTCCATCAACCGCTCGGCCGCAAACGCGATCATGTCGCGCAAAATATCAGCGTCCGGGGTCTTCTCCACCAGCGAACGCAAGTGCATCATAGGGTCGGTCATCGTGGTTCCTTCCGTCAGGTTCGAGCTTCGCAACCCAAACCTATCCGAAAATCACGGTGACCACCTCAGACCCCAGCTACACCACCTCGTGGGACACGATCCGGACCGGTGCCTTCTCCATCATACGAGTAGCTCCATGGCTGGATCGATCGCGCCTCTGCAGCGTCTGCGGAGCCACGTTTTCTTTCGCGCTATCGCGAAACTGCGCCCTGAGCGCGGCAAAGCGATTGCCCTAGCCTCGGCTGGTGGCCTCGTGGCGCTGCTTCAGGTGATCGAGCCCGTCCTGTTCGGCAAGGCGGTCAACGGGCTGACCTCGGGGGCCAATCCGCTCTCGTTTGTCGCCATGTGGTGCGCGATCAGCGTCACGGGCTTCCTCGCGGGCATGGTGATATCGCTGGGCGCGGATCGCATGGCCCACCGCCGCCGACTGTCGGCCATGGCGAAATACGTGGAGCATCTCCTCGCCCTGCCGCCGGCCTTTCACTTCCAGGCCCGTTCGGGTCGGCTGATGCGAATCATGATCTCGGGCTGCGAGAACCTGTTTTCCCTCTGGCTGCCTCTCTTGCGCGAGCAGATCGTGAACGGCGCGATCCTGTTGGCGCTGCTGCCGGTTGCGGCCTTCACCAACTGGCGGCTGGCGCTTGTCCTCGTCACGCTCATGATTGCCTACACGGCTGTGAATATCGTCGTGATGCGTCGCACCTCCTTCGGCCAGGCGCGCGTCGAGAACCAGTTCACCGACCTGTCCGGTCAGCTCGGCGATCTCTTCGGGAATGTCACGGTGCTTCAGAGCTTCCTGGCCGTGCCGGGCGAGCTCCGCTCGATCCGTTCGTCGCTGCATGAACTCCTGCATGCGCAATATCCGGTCCTCAACTGGTGGGCGATCTCGGCGGTATTGACGCGTGGAGCGTCGTCCATCGCCATCGTCTCGATCTTCGGGATCGGCTCGGCACTGGTCGCCCATCACCTCGCGACCATTGGCGACGTGGTGACCTTCGTGGGCTTCACCACGCTGTTGATCTCGCGACTGGAGCAGCTGACCGGGTTCATCGTTGGCATGGCCCAGCGCATTCCCGCACTGGAGCAGTTCTTCGCTGTACTGGATGAAGAATCGCATATCCGGGAGACGCCCGGCGCGAAGGCGCTGGAGGTGGGACGAGGGCATATTCGCTTCGAAAACGTCTCGTCCCGCTATCCAGGCGGGTCGGGGCGCGTGCAGGAGCTCAGCTTCGAGGTTCAGCCCGGCGAGACCATTGCGATCGTGGGGCCAACCGGCTCGGGCAAGTCCACCGCGCTGGGGCTGTTTCAGCGGGCGTTCGATCCCGACGAGGGACGCATCCTCATCGACGGCCAGGACATTCGCGGTGTGACCTTGTCCTCATTGCGGGCATCGACGGGCGTGGTGTTTCAGGAGGCTGGGCTGTTTAACCGCTCGATCGCGGAGAACATCGCGATGGGGGACGCGGACGCCTCGATGGAGCAGATCGAGCAGGCAGCGAAGGTAGCCGGCGCCTACGACTTCATCATGCGCAAGGAGGGCGGCTTCGCATCCGCCGTTGGCGATCGTGGACAGGGGCTGTCCGGCGGCGAGCGACAGCGGATCGCCATCGCGCGAGCCTTGCTGAAGGACGCGCCGATCCTGCTGCTCGATGAGGCGACGAGTGCGCTGGATGTCGCCACCGAGGCGCGCCTGCAGGAGAGCCTTGATCGTCTGCGGGAGGGACGGACGACCTTCGTCATCGCACACCGCCTCTCGACGATCCGCTCGGCCGACAAGATCATCGTGCTGGATCAGGGACGGATGGTCGAAATGGGCACGTTCGACGAGCTCGTGGTCAGCGGCGGCACGTTTGCGCAGCTGGCGCGCGATGGCGGGCTGGCCGAGCCGGCCAATGACGGGCACATTGTAAGAAGGGCCGCCTGAACCCGCGCCGGGTGTCGGGTGCCCCTGCTGTGTGGCTGACCTAGCCCTTCTAGTTCGCCAGCCGCGCAGGTGATCGCGCAGGCGGATCAAGATGCTGCTCCGGTAGGACCCGGGTGGCCACCTTTTCCGCGTCCGTCGGCAACCGAAGCAGATCCAGCGCCTCGCCCTGCCAACGCACCAATCCAAGATCCGCAAATGCTCGGAGCCATCCCTCCATTGGCCAGCGACCCCAGCGGGCCTGGAAGGTGCGCGCATTTCGCACGATGTCCTCGAGGTGCTGGAGCGGCGGGTCGTAACTGTCGTGATGCTGATGGCAGGCGATGGCCTGACCCACGAACAGCAGTCTGATATCCGCCTCGGACGCGCGAAAGCCGAAATCGGTATCCTCCGCGCCATAGCCGGTGAACGCCTCGTCGAACCCTGCCAACGACACAAAGCGGGCGCGCTTCAGTGCGAAGGCCAGTGACCAGAACAGCCCGGGATTTGGCTCCTCGCGGACACCATTGTCCGGAAAGGTGCGGACCGGATGGTGTCGGCCGGCCGCGATCAACTCCTCTTCGGTCCAGACGCCCCGCGCGTCATCCGGCCCCAGATAGCGCACGTCCGCGCAGAGCAGGGCGTCGTGATGGGCCAAGGTATCAGCGAGTATGCCGACGCAGCGTTCGAGGGGTATGCAGTCGACATCGAGGAAGATCAGATTCTCGAACCGAGCCAGCGCAGCCGCCCTGTTGCGGGCGGCGGCAAGCGGCAGGCCGTGTGTCTCGAAGCGATCGATACGGATCGGAAAGCCGGCAGGCGCGACGCTCACGGGCGTGTCGCTCATGTCCACGATCACGAGCTCGTCGGGCTGTCGCTCGCTCCTGCGGAGACCTTCAACTAGCTGCCGGAGATGGTGGCTGCGATTGCGGACGATCGTCAGGACGGAAACGCCCATCAGCTCTTCTCCCACAGATCGAGGCGATAGGTTTCGCGGCGCTCGGCAGTTACAACCGAGTAGTCAGGGCTCAGTTCGGCCCAGAGCGCATCGACGGCTTCATCGCCAGTCTGGGGATAGTCGGTCTCGCCCGTATAATGAACGAGGATGATCCGCCCATTGGGGGCGACGTGATCCCGCAGCCATTCGGCCGCCCGGTCGAGATCGGCCACGCTCCAGTAATATGCCACCTCCGAAAGGATCACGAGATCGAAGGACCCACCCTCCGGTGTCTCGCTTGGGAAGGCCATACGCTGCAGCATCAGGCCCGAGCGGTCACCCACCCGCTCGCGCGCCTTGGCCAGAGCCATGGTGCTGATGTCGACCGCCAGCAGTGTGTCGCACAGGCCGATCAGCTCGCCAGTCAGCACGCCGTGGGCGCAGCCGATTTCCAGTGCCCGCTCGTAGCGTCGATCGGCGAGAGCGGCACGAGTGTGCCTGAACTTTGCGGCCTCATAGGCGCTGCTCGCCAGATCCCACGGATCATCGTCCGACTCGAAGATGCCGTCGAAATACGCGGCGTTCAGGCTGGATCGGCTCATCGCCGCAGGCTCCTCACTGTGAGTGTGTCGCTACTGGGCATGCGCAGCTTTTCCGAAGGCAATCGAAAGCCGTTACCCAGGACGGGGGACATCTGACTGCGATGCGAGCGCAGGGCGTGCCGCCGCCGACCGGGCGCCACGACCGGCGTCACGACACGGCGCACCGACGCCGGGTGCGCGCTCCAGACATGGTAGGCGAACAGCGTGACGCTACGCCTGGCCGATCGCACAGCCGCCTCGGCGAGCTCAAAGGCCGCGACATGATCGCAATGCGTTTCGGTCCGGTCGGAGACAGCGATCGCGTTAATTCGAGAAGAGCGCAGAAGTGCTGCGAGCCTCTTGGCGGACCGGACGAAGGCGACGCTACCGGATTCATGGGGATGGGCGTCCCGCCATCCCAGCCAGTGGAGGCGGACCCCGCCGCCGCCCAGCTTGCGGATGGCGTGCCCTGCCTCGCGGCGACGGGTCGCAGCGAGGCGCGGCGTGCCGGCCGGATGCGAGCCCGACCCATCGGTCAGGAACACGATGCCGCCCAGCCGCCCCGTTGCTGCGGAATGGGCAATCAGGGCGCCCGTGCCCAAGGTCTCGTCGTCGGGATGGGGTGCAAGGATCAACCACCGCGCCCGTGCCCAACGGCTCTGCGTCAGGCGCTCGGCCGTCACCACAAGAGATCGTTCCCGCGCCAGATATCCCGATCGAGAAGCGCCTTGGCCGCCTCGTCTCGCGCGTGGTCCGGGCCGGCCTGGCGAAGGTAGAGCGAAAGATCGCGGATGATCTTGTCGGCGCGCTCGCCATCGAATGCGCTGCGGGTGCCCAGAATGCGGGCGGCGGCTTCCATCACGGTGAAGCCGGCCTGTTCGACGACGCCACGGGTCAGGCGCGCTATTGAGACGGCGTCCTCGTCGTCGGCCGCGAAGCGACGCGCTGCTTCCTCGACCCAGAAACCCGCGCTGCGGGTCGCGACGACGGCTTCGGCGAAGCGGGCCCGCTGCAGAGGATCACCGCGCGCCAAGTCACGCATGGACTGGCGAACCTCGATAACCAGCGCCTCGATCCCGCCGAGCTGGACGGCGCAGAAACGCCAGGCTCCCGCGGTGAAGCGGGGGTCGCAGTCATAGTCGCCCGCGGCCCCGAGCAGCATCTCCGGATTGGCGGGAACATCTTCGAGCGAGTACCGACCGCTGACGCTCGCGCGCATTCCGCGGACCCGCCATCCCGACACGTCCGCGCGGCTGGGGTCGTCGGCGGACACGATGACAAGGCGCCGCTCGGCGCCGTCGACCGCCGCGGTCACCAGAGCATAATCGAGGCCGCCCGCACCGCTGGCGAACATCTTCTGGCCCGACAGCGCCGGGGGATCCCCGGGTTCGAGGCGGACGCCGGGTTGTGGTTCGGTTGCCCAGACACCGAACCATGCGCCCGCATTCAGTGCGCTGGTCAGCCATTCGAGCTGCGCGGGCGTGGCATACCAGTCGAAAAGTTGGAGGGCGTTGACATGCCCCTCGTAGAGCCGTCCGACGCTCAAGTCGCCGCGACCGACTTCGCGCAGCGCCCGCGCCATTTGGGCGGCGCGGATTTGAGGGTCGGCGAAGACGTCGCCGCCGCACGCGCTTGGTGCGAAGCGGCGATGATGACCCGCGTTTCGTAGCGCGCGCAGGCTTTCGACCGGAAAGTGGGGCGCGGCGTCATAGCGCGCGCCCAATCCGGCCAGACGCGATACGATATCGCCGTCTTCCTCGGGACGCGGCTGGACGAACAGGGTCATGCAATGTGGCTCCGCGAGGAAGTTGTCTGCTGGCCCAACGCTTCAAGCCATCGCGCGACCCGTTCGGACCCGCATGGCGCTTCGAGTTCGCGCGGCCATGCCGAAGTTGCTCGGACCGCATCAAGCAGCTTCGGCCAGACGCTCTGCTCCGGCCAGTCCAGCGAGACGGCGGCCGCACCCAGCGAACCGAGCCGCCTCGCCTTCGAGACCTGCTCGTCGAACGGGCGCGCTTCGGGCAGACAGATGAACGGCCGTCTGTGCGCTAGAACGGCGCTCACGACGCCATCGCCGGCCGCGCCGACAACGATGCCGGCGCTGCCGATCAACGTGGCCGCATCGTCCACCCATCCGCGCAATTCGAGATTGGGTGGCAGGGTGCGGGGCACGGTACAGGGCCCTATGACGCGCCACCGACGATCCGGCACCGCGCGCGCCGCCTGTGCCCAGCGATCACCATCGCTGACGCCACCCCCGCGGCCCAGCACGACCAGCACGACGTCCTCTTCGATCTGCCCCGCCGTCGCACCGACGCCGTTGATGAGCGGCGCGTAGAAGGTCTTTTCTCGAAGCCAGTCTGGCGTTTCGTCATCGTCGAGCGCTTCATGGAACGGTGCGAGCAGGCCCGCGGCGCCCCGGAACGCATCGAGGTGAGGTTTGTCCAGCCGCTTGCCGGACAGCCGCACGTAGACTGTCGGAACGGACGCCAGGCGAGCCAGCATGGCGATCTCGACCGATACGTCGACGACGAGCAGCCGGGGCCGCTCCTCCGCGATCCATCGGCTGATCAGAGCCGTTCGTTGTCGGATGCCCTCGTGATCGACGGGAGCATAATGGAGAGAGGCCGGACGTTCGGTCTGGTCGATCCCCGCAAAACCATCATCCAGACGATCGTCCGGCAGCTCAACCACCGGAAGATCGCCGCTCCGGCCCGCGAGGCCTGTGCCGAGCAACGTTGCGCCATGCTCAAGCGCCTGCCCGACCGCGATCGCACGCTGGCGGTGTCCATCGCCGTGGTGGTGGACGTAGTATCCGATCGGGCGGCTCATGAACTACCGATCATCGGCAGGGTCATGTCGCAGGGCATTGGTGGCAGGAGACGCTCTGCTTCCACGAGGCCCGTGGTGCCCCGATCTTTTCGAAGATCGCGGCGCCACATCGCGCGCGCCTCCCAATGATCGAAGTGTGGAACATTGGGCAGTTCGCCGCGCGCTTCGGCGTCGATCCAGCGCTGGAGGTCTTCCGCCATGCCGCCGGTTGCGCGGCCGGTGGTGCGGGCCGACGTGCGCGTCCACACCGTCTGGGGGTGAACGAGCTTGCCCCCCGCCGCGATCGCGGCCTCGACCAGCGCTCGGTCCTCGCCGCTGGGCTGCAACGGCACACCCCCCGACCGGCGGTAAAGATCGACCGACAGAGCGAGGCTGGCGCCGGTGTGGTCGCCATGACGGGGCGCTGGATCCCAAGGCGAGGGATCGATTCTGTCCTCGATCGCACGCACTCGCCGCCAATAGGCGTCGAAATGCCTACGGAAGGCGAAGATTTCGGGGCATTCCTCCGCCTCGTCCTCGTCCAGTTCGATGCGTCCTCCGACAATCCTGTCGGGTGCGGAGGCTGCGAGATTGGCGGCGACCCAGTCGGCCGGCGGCCTGCAATCGGCGTCGGTCGAGATGAGCAGCCCTCCCGCCCTTCCAAGAATCTCGACGCCAAGCTGCATGGCAGCGCGCCGCGCGGACCCGGCATGGGCCAGCGAGGGCTCGAACTGGCATGCGACTTGGGTGAGCGTGAAACGCCCGTCGGCACGCGCTGCGGCGTGCTGGGCAATGCGTCCGGTGTCGTCGCTGCTGTTGTTCACGCACAATGCGACCCCGAAGGGCCTGTCGATGTCCTGTGTTGCCAAGGCATCGATGAGCGTCGCGATGCGGTCGGCTTCGTTGCGAGCGGGTATGCAGACGCAGACCTCGACGGTCACGCAACGCTCGCCAGGATGGGGATTGTGTCGATCATCAGATCGTTCACGCCGGCCGGCTTGGCACGAAGCTCCTGATACACCGCCTCATATCGATCGACCATTCGGTCGGCGTCGCAATGCCGTTCGGCATAGTCTCTGCAGGCTGTACGGCTGAGCCGAGCCGCGGCAATCGCCGCTGCGGCGAGTGACGCCACATCGTCGGGTTCCGCGAGCACGCCGCAATCTTCACTGAGGAGGGCGGGCACGCCTCCGCGACGGTAGGCGGCAACCGGCGTGCCGCAGGCCAGAGCTTCCGCCACGACCAGTCCATAGGGTTCTTCCCAGCGCGGCGTGCACAAGGCGGCGCTCGCTTCGCCGACCAGACCTGCGAGTTGGTCGTGCGCGAGATGGCCGACGTGGGTGATATCCCCGCCGAGCCTCGGGACGATCATTTCACGATAGTAGCTTTCGTCCGACACGGGCCCGGCGATCCGGAGCGGCATGCCGGCCAGCCGGGCAGCATCAATCGCATGATCAAGTCCCTTCTCCGGCACGATACGGCCATACCAGACCAGATAGGGCTGACCGTCGCCGGAAGCGCAGTACGGAAAGTGGCGCAAATTGATGCCGTTGGGGATGATGTCGTCCACCTTCGCCACATGGCTCCACATGTCGGCCGTCGCCTTCGAGACTGCGACATACCGCATTGGCCCGCGATTCAGCCGGATGCCGCTTTCGAGCCAGCAGAAGGGCGGCGTGTGAAGCGTGGTCAACATCGGCGTGGCGATCGTCTCCGCCATGCTGACCGGAAGGTAGTGAAGGGAGTTGTTGTGAATGACGTCAAACGAGCGGCTTCTGAGCTCGGTCATCAGCTGCAGGTAGGCATGATGCTCACGGAAGAACGCGACGTCGTTGGCCTCGGCTATGCCCGTCTCCAGAAGCGATGTTTCCTCGCAGATTGCTTCGACGCCGAGGACGGGGTCCGAATGGGTAGACGCGAACAGCGTCACGTCGTGACCGCGAGCCCGCAGCGATCGCGCCAGCATGTGCGTATGCATTTCGAGGCCGCCGGCGAAGGGTTCCCGGATCGCGTATTTCAAATGGGCGATGATCGCGATCCGCATAACAGGCAGTCCCCTCCACACGCGGCGCATGCTCCGACGGCGTGCGACAGACGACCAACGCCTCCGATGAAATTTATCTCCCTCGCTATAGTTCCGGGCCAGATCCAGCGCGCTAAGGAAAACTAATCTAGATCAGTACGTCTTCGTTTTATTTACGCCACAGAGCGCCGGTTAGCTTGTCGGCAAATACCGGCTGACATGAGACATGCCTGGGCCCACGGACGATTATAATGCGCGGACATTGCTTCCCCCGAAGTGCGAGATGGTAAGGCCAGTGTCGATCCCCACCTTAAATTTGATTGTGAACCGGCTGCTACATTCCGTTTGAGGTTGTCAGGGCACTGATGTCACTCGGACCAGAGCCTGCCCACGATCGGGCGGATTATTTCGGAAGGTCAGGGCCTTGCCCCCCCTTCCGCTCGTTCATGCAGTCCCAGGAAAAGGATGTGCCATGACCCCCGATCCCGAACTGAACAAGCAGCTGACCGACGACATCGCCGTTCAGGGCGCAACGGAAAGCGAACAGCCCTCGACCGCTGCTGAAGGCTCTGCCGGCACCGACAGCGACGACGCCGCCGAGATGGAGGAAGCGCAGGAGGAAGCTGCCGAAGAACGGAAGGAAGGCGGTTACCAGTGAGCGGCCCGAGTCTGTCGGCTTCGACGGCTCAGGCCGCCCGATCGCCATGTTTCAAGCTATCGAGGATTTCATGATGGAAGAAGATCCAGTCCGGAATGGCGTCTCGGAGGCAGACGCTGCCGCCGGTGGCCCGAGCGAAATTGATGTCGACGAAGCAACGTTGTCGGATGAGCAGCGCCTCGAGCTTCATCGTCGTCGATCGCTGGCGAGCGCGGTTGATGATGCCGATGCCAGCCACGAAGGCGGCATGGGCGCCCAAGGAGGCGCTTCCGATTTCGGCAACCCCAAGAATTTTGGACTGCCCGAATAGCCGGACGGGGCGAGCATTAGTGCTCGCCCCCCCGCGAACTGCCGGATGTATCGCTGTTGGGCGAGGGCTTATCCGAGCGGCCTTAACAGTTGTCCCTCGAAGGCACGCTTGTAGACTTTGCCGTTTTGATGAACACCATGACAGGTCCGGTGTCAGACACCGGACTTTCGTTACCTATTCGCTCTCAGCGGTGCCGGGCTCCGCCATCTTACGATGCTGCTCAGCCAGTACAGACCCCGGTGTGACATTTGCGAGCACGCCTTGGAGCTTTGTCTTCCAGCCGGAGAAGATCGACGCCTTTCCGGCCATGACCGCGTCCCAACCGTCCCTGGCGACGTCGGCCGGATCGCTCTTGTTCGGATCGGCGCCGACGGAGGTGTCGAGCATGTCGCCGCGCTCGAAGAACTCGGTATCGACCGGGCCCGGCATCAGCGTCGTCAGCGTGACGCCGTCGCTATCCTTGATCTCGTTGCGGAGCGCCTCGGTGAAGCTGTCCACGAATGCCTTCGTGCCATTGTAGACGGCCTGGAAGGCGCCGGGGATGTAGCCGGCCACCGATCCGGTCACGAGGACCTTGCCTTCGTTGCGCGCCACCATCGCCGGCAGCACCTTCTGGATCAGATAGAGCGTCCCGGTGATGTTGGTGTCGATCACGTGCCGCCAGTCGGTGACCTGCTGGTCGAGAAACGCATGGCCGAGACCGTGACCGGCATTGGCGCACAGCAGATCGACCTGCCGCGTGCCGACGGCTTCGAGGAGCGCGTCGACACCATCGGTCGTCGCAAGGTCCGCCTCGATCGAGACGACCGTGGTCCCGAACTGCTCGAAATCCTGTGCCGCCGCGTTGATCAGCGGTTCGTTGGCGACGACGAGAATGTCGTAGCCGTCTTTTGCCGCCAGCGTTGCCAGCTCGAAGCCAATGCCGGTCGAGGCACCGGTGATGATCGCGAATTTGCTCATGGAATCTCTCCGTTCAGGCAGCGAAGCCGAGGCCGGGCTTCAGCACGACCTTGGTCACCTCGTTCTGGTTGTCGTGGAACATCTGGTAGCCCTTCGGGGCCTCCTCGAGGTCCATGCGGTGCGAGATCAGGAAGGTCGTGTCGATCTTGCCTTCCAGGATCGCGTTGAGCAGCGCCGGCATGTAGTGCTGGACATGCGTCTGGCCGGTCTTGAGCGTCAGTCCCTTCTCCATGAAGGCGCCCAGCGGAAACTTGTCGACGAAGCCTCCGTAGACGGCGGGCATCGACACGCGGCCGCCCTTCCGGCAGGCGATGATGGCCTGACGGATCGAGTGCGGGCGATCCGTGCCCAGCATCAGCGTCTTCTTGACCTGATCCAGCACGTTATCGACGAAGAAGCCGTGCGCTTCGAGGCCGACCGCATCGATCACAGCGTCAGGACCGATTCCGCCAGTCATCAGCATCAGCGCCTCGTAGGTCGCTGTTTCCTCGAAGTTGATTGTCTCAGCCCCAAACTTCTTCGCGAGCTCCAGCCTGTGCGGGAAATGGTCGATCGCGATCACGCGCTCGGCGCCCATCAAGAAGGCGGACTGGACCGCGAACAGTCCGACCGGCCCACAGCCCCACACCGCGACCGTGTCGCCGGGCTCGATCTGCGCATTCTCCGCCGCCATCCAGCCGGTCGGCAGGATGTCCGACAGGAACAGCACCTTCTCGTCTTCGATGCCATCGGGGATGACGATCGGGCCGACGTCGCTGAAGGGCACGCGGACGTATTCCGCCTGCCCTCCGGCATAGCCGCCTGTCATGTGGCTGTAGCCGAACAGGCCGCTCATGGGCTGGCCGTAGAGCTCCTGCGCGATGTCCTGGTTGTCGGCCGGAAGCGCGTTGTCGCATGCCGAATACTGGTGCTTGCCGCAGTGGTAGCAGCTGCCGCACGCCATCGTGAACGGAACGACGACCCGCTGGCCCTTCTGCAAGTTGGATTTGGGTCCGACCTCGACCACCTCGCCCATGAACTCGTGACCGAGGATGTCGCCCGACTTCATCGTCGGAATGAAACCGTCATAGAGGTGGAGGTCCGAGCCGCAGATGGCGGTAGCGGTCACCTTGATGATCGCGTCGCGCGGGTTGAGGATTTCGGGATCGTCGACCGTGTCGACGCGGACGTCGTGCTTGCCGTGCCAGGCGAGTGCGCGCATCGATCAGGCCCTCTCTTCTTCGAGTTGCTTCTTGGTCCACGACGACGTGGCGATCTCACCGGTCTCCATCAGCTGCTTGAAGCGCCGGAGGTCACGGCGCGCCTGGATGGCAGGCTCCCGCTGGAACATCTTGGCGATGATCTTGCCGACGACCCCGACCGGGGGATCATAAGCGATCGTCGCGGTGACAACGGTGCCGCGCGCGCCCGCATCGCGAAATTCAATACGCCCGCTATTGGAGACGTCCGCACCCTCCTCCGACGCCCAGGCGAGCAGCTCGTTGGGGCGGTCTTCAGTGACGCGCGCGTCCCACTCGACGGTCTTGCCGCCGGGCGCCTTGACGACCCAATGCGACCTCTCTCCATTCAGCGCGATCGACACGACATTGTCCATGAAGGACGGTAGGTTCGAGAGATCGCGCCAATAGGCATAGAGCTCGGCTGCGGGACGATTGATCGTCACGGCACGCGCGGTGATCGCGCCGCCCTTTCCATCGATCAAGCTGTCGGTGAGGTCCGTTGCGGCATCATGCCGCTTTGACGTCGCAATGGGCGCGTCGTCGTCCGCTGTTCCGGGCATCGCTATCTCCTGGGGGTATGCCGTCAAAGCGCCCGGAACACCTTGGAGTTCCGCTCGTTTCCTTGCCGAAATCTAGTCGTGACAAGTATTTAGGACGCGCGGTCATTCGGTCCGGGCGGCCGGATAGCTGTGCGATCTGCCAAGGAAATCCAGCATGACCGCATCGCCCATTCGCTACGTCCCTTCCGTTGAACAGCCGTCACCGGACGAGGCGGAAGCCATCCACGGTCTGGAACAGACGTTTCAGAAGATCATGGACACCACGACCCGTGACTATGGGCGGGCCGTCCGTGGCGTCCACGCCAAGGGCCACGGCATCGTGCGCGGATCGCTTACCGTGTCCGACGCACTTCCCGTGGAACTTGCCCAGGGCCTGTTCGCAAATCCTGGAACCTATGAGACGGTGCTTCGCATATCGACGGCGCCCGGCGACATCCTCGATGACGGTGTCAGCGCGCCCCGTGGCATAGCGCTGAAGGTGCTCGGTGTTCCCGGCGAGCGCCTGCCCGGATCGGACGACGGCGACCAGGACTTCCTGATGGTCAACGGTCCCGTGTTCGGCGCCCCGACCCCGGCCGCGTTCCTGAAGAATTTGAAGCTCCTCGCCGCCACGACCGACAAGGGCGAAGGCCTTAAGAAGGCCTGGTCGGCGACACTGCGCGTGCTCGAGGGTGCGCTCGAGGCGGTCGGCGGCAGCTCGGTCCTGCTGTCGCAGCTCGGCGGCACGCCCGAAGTCCATCCGCTCGGCGAGACCTATTTCTCTCAGACCGCCTACCGCTACGGCGAATACATCGCGAAGTTTGCGCTCGTGCCGATTTCGACCGGCCTGACCGAAGTGACTGGAGCCAAGGTCAACGTCGGCGATCGGCCGGACGCCCTGCGCGAGGACGTTCGCGAGGTGATCGTCGAGCAGGGTGGAACCTGGGAGCTGCGGGTGCAGCTTTGCCGCAACCTGGAAACGATGCCGGTCGAGGATCCGACCAAGCCCTGGGATGATAAGGAAAGCCCCTTCGAGACCGTGGCGACGCTCCGCGTCGAACCGCAGGTGGCGTGGGAGCACGGCCGCAGCGATCGCGAGGAAGACAGCCTCTACTTCAGCCCGTGGCATGGCCTGGCGGCTCACCAACCCCTCGGCTCGGTCAACCGCGCTCGGCGACAGGCCTACGAATTCTCCGGCGGCCTCCGCAGTCGAACCAACGGCTGCCCAATGCACCAGATCAAGCAGCTCGAGGATCTTGATTCCGAATGAGCGTCCGCCTGAAGCCGCTTTCCGAGCAGGTGATCCTGATCACCGGCGCCAGCTCCGGGATCGGCCTCGCCACTGCCCGCGCAGCCGCCAGACGGGGCGCCGCGGTCGTGCTCGTCGCCCGCACCGAGGCGGCGCTCTCCTTCGTCGCCGACGGCATCTCGGCGAATGGCGGACGCGCTGCCTACGCGGTCGCCGATGTCGGCGTTCTGGCCGATGTCGAGGCAGCCGCACGCTTGGCCGTCGAACGCTTCGGACGCATCGACACTTGGGTGAACTGCGCCGGCGTTGCGATCTATGCGCCCCTGATCGAGACACCTAACGACGAGCATGCTCGCTTGATCCAGACGAACTACTTCGGCGCGGTCTACGGGGCTTTGACGGGCGTGAAACATCTTCGCGACCACGGCGGGGCACTGATCACGGTTGGCTCCATCGCTTCGGACTTCCCGTCGCCGATCATGGGAGCCTACTCGGCATCGAAGCACGCGGCGAAGGCGTACATCGAATCGCTACGCATGGAGCTGATCGCCTCTGGCCTCCCTATATCCGTGTCGCTCATCAAGCCGTCCGGCACGAACACGCCCATCGCGGAGCATGCCGCGAATCATGTCGACGGCGAGGCGCGCATCCCTCCGCCGGTCTATGATCCGCAGCTCGTCGCGGACGCCATCCTAGACGCTGCCGAGCGCCCGAGGCTGAACGTGACCGTCGGCGGCATTGGACGGCTGCAGGCGTTGGCTGCCGTGCACTTCCCGCGCATCTACGCGTTCCTGGGCAAGCCCGTAGCCGCATTGCTCTCGGATCCGGCAAAGCCCAAGACGCTGAGTGACAATCTCGACAGGGGGCAAGCCGAAGGCCGCGAGCGCTCTCTCCACGAGTCTGGCCGCAGCTTCAGCGTTTATGCGCCTCTTACGCGTAAGCCCGTCGCGGCGATCGCCGTCGGGGCGGTTTCCGTCTTGGCCGGATTCGCCCTCGCCGGGCGACTCCGCGCGGCGAAGGGCGAGCCGTCTCTTGGAAAGCCTGCAGCTGGCCGCAAAGTGTCCCGGCGGCGATAACGGCCTACCCTCCGCTGAACGCCCAGCGCAATGTCCCCGCCAAGCCCAGTGCTCCCACTTTTACGGCGGGTCTGAGGACGAACGGGCTGCGGCGCAGGCCATGCATCCGTCGCGCCCATGCCGGGAGCAGGTCCACCGCCGTTTGGGCTGTTATGGCCTGAACCGGTATCGCCAGAGGATTGTCAGGACGATGCCGCAGAACGAGGCGAGCGACTTCGCGGGTCCGGTCGTCAACCACGAGTTCCCGTCGCATCTCGTTGAGGAGGCGTAGAGCCTCCACCTTCGTGGTGGGAACGGGATCCGCGCCCAGAGCTTGCGCGATCTGGGCGAACTCCCTGAAATACGTATCCTGCTCGGCTGACGTCAGCGGTCGGTCGCCGTAACGCTGCCATGCCTCGAGGAAGCTGGTCGCCTCCGTGACGTGAACCCAGGCCAGACGGTGCGGATCACCCGCGCTGTATTCGGTACCATCCGCTAGCACGCCGGCCACGTTTTCGTGGACGCTGCGCACCCGCGCGATGGCGGACTCCGCCTGATCGCGCGACCCATAGGTGGTCAGAGCTATGAATCGGGCGGTTCGCCGAAGCCGACCCAGCATGTCGGTGCGGAAGTTCGAATGATCCCATACGCCGGCGAGAACGGCAGGATGGAGCATCTGGAGCAGCAATGCGGAGATGCCGCCGACCATCATGGTCGTAACATCGCCGTGGACCCGCCAGATCGCCGAATCACTGGCGAAGAGCGCGTCGGAACTGCGCTGCACCGGCTCTTCGCCGCGATCCTGGTCGTTGAAGAGGGAGCGGACCCTCGCGACGATGGCTTGCTTGGCCATTGTCTCCGCCATGCTCGCGAGTGCGTCGGACGGCGCCGCCCGCTCCGCGGCTGCTGGACGGCGGTTGTGCCTCGTGGATGCCATGTCAGCGGTTTCGCCCTGTCATGGGTGAGATACTCCGGAAGCCCGGGGTTCGATCCACGTGCCCCCGTCACATCGCTTCCGCCTGCCACCGCTCAACGGCGACGCTGGATACTCTCACGCGGGCCGACTAGCCTTGGACAATGCCTCGCAAGCTCAAGGTCTACCGGACCCCGATCGGCTTTCACGACGCCTACGTGGCAGCACCCAGCCAGAAAGCTGCGCTCGAGGCCTGGGGCACCGATCGCAATCTCTTCGCCCGGGGGGACGCCGAGGAGGTGGTCGATGCCGAGCTCGTCAAGGAGCCGTTGGCACAGCCGGGAAAGGTGATTCGGCGCTCACGCGGAACGACGGCTGAGCAGATCGCCGCGCTTCCCGCCGATCGGCCGAAGGCTGACGAAGGCCGGACGCGCGGGGACGGTCCGTCGCTAGCGGAAGCTAAAACAAAGGCACCAGGCGCGAAGCGGGATGCGGCGCCGAAACCGAAGCCAAAGCCGAACCGGGATGCTCTCGATCGGGCGGAACAGGCGGTGGCGGAAGCGGAGGAGCGGCACCGTGCGGCGCGCGATCGCCTGGGGGAACGCGAGGACGAACTGGCGCGCGAGCGACGCCGTTTGGAGGCTGATCAGGACAAGGAGCTGTCCGCGCTTCGCCGGTCGGAGGAGAAGCAGCCGAAGACGTACGGCGAGGCGATGTCGAAGTGGCGCGGGTAAATGCGGTCGCGTCGTTGGGTCGGGCCGAGCTCAGGCGCAGCGAGCGGCTCTGCCGGTTAGGCCGTCAGGGCGCCACGCTCTTGGGTGAATCTTGGGTGAAAATGGCGTTTGTTCGGCTCTTGTTCCGTAAAAGCCGGGAATTTACCGGCTGGAAACAAGGCTGTTTTCCTTATACGAGGACTTTGACGCTGCGTTGACATCGCAGGGGTCGCAAGTTCAATCCTTGCCACGCCCACCAGATCAAGCCCGCCAGGTCCACGACCTCGGCGGGCTTTTTCGTGCCCGCAGGCGGCCGGGAACGGGCCGTATGACGCGCGCTGGCCGGGATCGCGGTCCCCATCCCGGCCGGGGCGCGCGCGCAAGCAGGGCCACCTTTCCCGCACACGAAAAAGGGCGCCGCGATCGATCGCGGCGCCCTGAGGGTCGGGACGGGCCGGGAAGGCCGTCAGATCTTGCTGTCGGCGGGCTTCGACTGGAGCTGGATGTAATTCTGGATGCCCATGCGTTCGATCATGTCGAACTGCTTTTCCAGATAATCGACATGCTCCTCCTCGTTATCGAGGATGCGCTTGAACAGGTCGCGGCTGATATAGTCGCGCACCGTCTCGGCATGGGCGATGGCGTCGCGCAGCAGCGGGATGGCCTCGCCTTCCAGCGCGAGATCGGCCTTCAGCACCTCCTCGACGCTCTCGCCGATCTTCAGGCGGCCGAGCAGCTGGAAATTGGGCAGGCCATCGAGGAACAGGATGCGCTCCGACAGCCAGTCGGCATGCTTCATCTCGTCGATCGATTCGTGGCGCTCGTACTCGGCCAGACGCTCGATGCCCCAGTGATCGAGCAGGCGGTAGTGCAGCCAATATTGATTGATCGCGGTCAGCTCGTTCTTGAGCGCCTCGTTGAGAAAGTCGATAACCTTGGGGTCGCCCTTCACGGCTGTTCTCCGTCGTCCATTGGAATTGGACGCTCCAATAGATCAGCGGGACGAAGACTTCCAGTAAAAATGGCGGAAAACAGCCACTTCGCTATTGCGAATAGTTACGCGGAGGCGGACTCGCTGGCGATGATTTCGCGTGCGAATGGCACGCATTGGCCGCAACGCGGGCGGCGGCCCATCGAGGCATACGCCGCACAGGGGGTCGAATGGCCGGCGCGCGCGGCGCTCCGCACGTCCCGTTCCCGTATGGCATTGCAAACGCAAACAACCATCACCGCTCTCCTTGATTCGCAGGAATAGCGTTAGTGAGAGTTACTCGCAATAGCTTTGGTGCGGGTGGTGCGACGAACCGCTCAGCGCAGTTCGCGGCGGATCATCAGCTTGAGCCCCGACCAGACCGAATCGACCGCGCACACCTTCACGTCGATCAGCCCGAGCGGCAGGCAGGCGGCGCGGATCGCATCCTCGCTGATGTCGGTCGGCACTTTCGCGGCCTTCTTCGGCCAGGAAATCCAGACGAAGCCGGCGGGCGCGAGGATCGGCCGCAGGAAGGCGAGCGCGGCATCCAGCCTGGCCCGCTCGGTCACGAAGATGTGGGCGGCGTCGATCGGAGGATCGGGCGTGTGGAGCAGATCAAGCCCGGCATCGCCGATCTCGGCGGCGACGCTTTCGGGCATCCCCTCCCACCACGTCCGCAGCCCCGGCTTGAGGCTGAGCTTTTTGGCGAGCGGGGTTGCGGAGTAACCGGCCATGGGGGCGAGTGTAGCGGGGTTGGGGCGTGGTGCGAAGCCACACACCGTCGCCCCGGCGCAGGCCGGGGCCTCAGGCGGCTGCCACCACCGTCACCCCAAGCCTCCCGAGGCCCCAGCTTTCGCTGGGGCGATGTCCTGCTTTATCGGGGCTCAGATCGCCGCGCCGCCGCCCATAAGCGCCGGGAAGAAGCCCTCGTGCGCCACGCGCAGATCGGCGAGCGGCACCCGTGCGACATCGCCGTCCAGCCCGATGCGGATCGCGTCGCCGCCGGTCTCGCCCAGCCATTGCGTCTCGATGCGGTGTGCCCTGGCAAGCCGGGCGAAGCTGTCGAGGTCGCCGGCCTCCACCGTCACCAGATAGAGGCCCTGATCCTCGCCGAAGAATTCCGCCGTGGGCGCGTGGGTGTCGGTCCAGTCGCAGCCGATGCCGCCCGCCAGCGCCATCTCGGCCAGCGCCACGAGCGTCCCGCCGTCGGACACGTCGTGCACCGCTGTCACCAGCCCCTCGGCGATGGCGGCGCGGATGAATTCGCCCGTCGCCCGCTCGCGCGCCAGATCGACCGGCGGCGGCGTACCGTCCTCGCGCCCCGCGACCTCGCGCAGCCACAGCGACTGGCCGAGGTGGGTGGCCGCGCGGCCGACCCGCATCACCATCTCGCCGGGCGCCTTGAAGGCGATCGTCGCACTCGCCGACCAGTCCGCCAGCAGGCCGATGCCGCCGATCGCCGGGGTCGGCAGGATCGCCGAACCGCCGCCGGTGGCCTTGCTCTCGTTATAGAGGCTGACGTTGCCGCTCACGATCGGGAAATCGAGCGCGCGGCAGGCATCGCCCATGCCGTCGAGGCAGCCCGTCAGCTGCGCCATGATCTCGGGCCGCTGCGGGTTGGCGAAGTTGAGGCAGTTGGTAACGGCGAGCGGCACGGAGCCCACCGCCGTCAGGTTGCGCCAGCATTCCGCCACCGCCTGCTTGCCGCCTTCATAGGGGTCCGCATAGCAATAGCGCGGGGTGCAATCGGTGCTGATCGCGAGGCCCTTGGCCGTGCCGTGGACCCGCACCACCGCCGCGTCGCCGCCGGGGCGCTGCACCGTGTCCGCGCCGACCATGTGATCGTATTGTTCCCAGATCCAGCGCCGGCTGGCGATGTCGGGCGAGGCCATCAGGGTCAGCAGGTCCGCGCCGATGTCGCTCGATTCGGTGATCGTGCCGAGCGGCTTCACCTTGGCCCATGCCTGATAGTCCGCCTTGGACGCCGCCGGGCGGTCGTAGAGCGGGGCGTCGTCGGCCAGCGGCCCGAGCGGGATGTCGCACACCGTCTCGCCATCGAACTTCAGCACCATGCGGCCGGTTTCGGTGACATGGCCGATCACCGCGAAATCCAGCTCCCACTTGCGGAAGATGGCCTCGGCGAATTCCTCGCGGCCGGGCTTCAGCACCATGAGCATCCGCTCCTGGCTCTCCGACAGCATCATCTCATAGGGCGTCATGCCCGTTTCGCGCTGGGGCACGGCGTTCATGTCGAGTTCGATGCCGACCCCGCCCTTCGACGCCATCTCGACCGAGGAGGAGGTGAGGCCCGCCGCGCCCATGTCCTGAATGGCGACGATCGCGTCGGACGCCATCAGTTCCAGGCACGCCTCGATCAGCAATTTCTCGGTGAAGGGATCGCCCACCTGCACGGTCGGACGCTTCTCCTCGGACTTCTCGTCGAAATCGGCCGAGGCCATGGTGGCGCCGTGGATGCCGTCGCGCCCGGTCTTGGAGCCGACATAGACGATCGGATTGCCGATGCCGGAGGCCGCCGAATAGAAGATCTTGTCCTGATCGGCGATGCCCACCGTCATCGCGTTGACGAGGATGTTGCCGTCATACGCCTTGTGGAAATTCACCTCGCCGCCGACGGTCGGCACGCCGACGCAATTGCCGTAGCCGCCGATGCCGTGGACGACGCCCGCGATCAGATGCTTCATCCGGGGATGATCGGGCCGGCCGAAGCGCAGCGCGTTCATGTTGGCGATCGGCCGCGCGCCCATGGTGAACACGTCGCGCAGGATGCCGCCCACGCCCGTCGCGGCACCCTGATAGGGCTCGATGTAGCTGGGGTGGTTGTGGCTCTCCATCTTGAAGATGGCGGCTTGATTGTCGCCGATATCGACCACGCCGGCATTCTCGCCGGGGCCACAGATCACCTGGGGGCCGGTCGTCGGCAGCTTCTTCAGGTGGATGCGGCTCGATTTGTAGGAGCAATGCTCCGACCACATGACCGAGAATATCCCCAGTTCGACCAGATTGGGCTCGCGGCCGAGCGCGTTGAGCACCCGATCATATTCATCCTGCGACAGCCCGTGTTGGGCGACGATCTCGGGGGTGATGGCGCTCATGGCGCGGGCCGATAGCGGATGGCGGCGATATGAACCATCCATAAACGTGCCGTTCCCGCCCCGTTCAACGAACTTGGCCTAAGCAACCGTTCGGGATCGCTGGGGTTGATACCAGCAGTATCTGCAGGATTTCGAGATGAACGCGTTTCTGAAGGGCGGCATCGCCGCCGTCGCGCTCGGCGCCAGCACGCTGGTGGCCATGGCGCCCGCCGATGCCCAGCGCTGGGGCCGGGGCGGCTATTACGGCCGGGGCTATGGCGGCCATTATTATCATCGCGGCGGCGGCCGCACGGGCCTGGCGATCGGCGCCGGCATCCTCGGCCTGGCCGCCGGCGCCGCCATCGCCAGCAGCAACGCCAATCGCGGCTATTATGGCGGCGGTGGCGGCAGCTACGGCTATTACAACGATCCCTACGTGGAGGATTACAGCTACCGCGAGGTCTGCCGCGTGAGCCGCGAGTGGGATCCCTATCGCGAACGCTATGTGCGGGTCCGCTACTGCCGCTGAGGCGATGGCCAGCACGCGAGAAAAAAGGGCCGGCGGAGCGATCCGCCGGCCCTTCATGTATCGGATGACGCGGGCGTTACGCCTTGCAACTCTGCGACGGCTTGCCCGGCTGGGTGATGTTGGTGATGGGCGCGTTGCCGCCGACCGAAAAACCCTCGGTCACGAACGCCTCGCCCACGGCCGGGGCCGTCAGCTTGGTGGGCATGCCGTCCTTCTCGGTGCGGATGTTGGCGGTCAGCTTGTCGCCGAAGAAATCGACGTAGACCAGGCTGGTGTCCTTGCAGCGGTAGGTGCGGCTCGCCTCGATGGCGGGCGGCAGCGTCACCGGCGCGGCATCGGCGGTGTTGAGCGCGGGATCCTCGACCGACGCGGCATTGGTCGTGGTTTCGGGTTTGCTGCCGCAAGCGGCGAGAACCAGGAGGGCGCACAGGGGCGCGGCGGCGATGAAGCGGGTTTTTTGCATGGCGGCACGACTTGTTGCGGCGCACACCGAAACCGTCAAGGCCTTGTTACGCAGACGCAACAACGATTGATCGCATAAGTTGGGCGGGTCACCCGTTTTCGCATGAAACCGATCAGGCGGCCCGCCGCATATGCGTCGCGAGGAGGGCGCGGGCCTGCCGCTGGGCATCCACCACCTCGCGCGCGCTCATCTCCTCGGCGATCTCGCCGCGACATTCGGCGGCGCGGGCGTGGCCCATGGCGGCGGCGATGTTGAACCATTTGTGCGCCGCGACAAGATCGACGGCGATGCCGCCGCTGCCGGTGGAGCAGGCCATGCCCAGATCGAAGCACGCATCGGGATCACCCGCTTCGGCATAATATTCCCGGCGATCGAGCGCCTGCTGGCGCATGGTCTCGTGTGTCATGGTGATGTCCCGTCCCGCGGCACGATCATCTGGCCCATTCGCCGATCCCTGCCGTCAGGTTGGTTAACGGCACGCTCGCCAAAGGATTGAGGGGCTAACCCACAGTTTTATCGGGCGGCGCGGTTGCTCCCCCCTCGCCCCTCGGACATAAGCGGGCGAAGTTTTCACGAGATCACGGAATCCATGAGCCGAGCGCATCTGATCGTCTTCGCCAACGAGAAGGGCGGATCGGGCAAATCCACAACGGCGGTGCATGTCGCCGTGGCGCTGGCCGCCGCCGGCCGCCGGGTGGCGGGCATCGATCTCGACAGCCGCCAGCGCACCTTCGCGCGCTACATCGAGAATCGCGAGGCGACGATGCGGCGCGAGGGCGTGCAGCTGCCCATGCCGCGCCACGAGACGTTCGATCCGATGAAGAGCGCCCAGCCGCTCACCGAGCGGCTAGACGAACTGATGGGCCAGTATGAGATCGTCGTGATCGACACGCCCGGCCGCGACGACGTCCACGCCCGCGCCGCGATCGAGCGCGCCGACACGCTCGTCACGCCGATCAACGACAGCTTCATCGATCTCGACCTGATCGGCCAGGTCGATCCGGTCACCTATGCGATCAAGCGCCCGAGCTTCTATGCCGAGGTGGTGTGGGAAGCCCGCAAGGTGCGCGCGCGCACCGATGGCGGCACGGTCGACTGGGTGGTGCTGCGCAACCGCCTCCAGCATCTCGAGGCGCGCAACATGCGGCGCGTGGCGGCGGCTCTGGGCGATCTGTCGCGCCGGGTCGGCTTCCGCGTGATCCCCGGTCTGTCCGAGCGCGTGATCTACCGCGAGCTGTTCCCCAAGGGCCTCACCCTGCTCGACCTGAAGGCGATCGGCGAGGATGCCGGCATCGCCCACATCGCCGCCCGTCAGGAATTGCGCGAGTTGGTCGCCAGCCTCGCGCTGCCCGATCTCAACCTGGCCGAAAAGCCCGGATCGCATGGTCCGCTGGAGATGGTCGCGCCGTGAAGGTCGTCCTCGTCCTCGCCGCCCTCGCCCTCTATTGGGCGTGGAAGAAGCGGGAAACGCAGGCGCTGCGCATCGGCGACGTGGCGGCGGTGGTCGCCGCGATCATCGGCGTGCGCTTCGGCATGAAGGGCCAGATCCCGCTCGCCCTGCTCTCGATCGGCGGCGCGGGCTGGTGGTATTGGTTCCGCAAGAACGAGGCGCCCGACAAGCCCCTCCGCGCCGATCGCGCCCCGCCCGCCATCGGCGGCATGTCGACCGAACAGGCCCGCGCCGTGCTGGGCGTCAGCCGGCTGGCCGACGAGGACGAGATCCGCGCCGCGCACCGCCGGCTGCTGCTGCGCGTCCACCCCGATCTGGGCGGCACCGCCGACCAGACCGCCGAAGCCAATGCCGCGCGCGATGCGTTGATCGTCAGAAGGACGTGAACCCGTAACGATTTCGCGCGTAGTGCGTCCGCAGATTCCATCGGAGACAAAGAGACATGAAGCTCAGCTCGCACCGTTTCGACCCCACCTCGCTGCGCGAATATGACATCCGCGGGATCGTCGGAAAGTCGCTCGGCGACGAGGACGCCTATGCCATCGGCCGCGGCTTCGCGACCTTCGTGCGCAAGGCAGGCGGTACGCGCGTGGCGGTCGGCTGGGACGGCCGCGTCTCGTCGGAACATCTGCGCGACGCGCTGGTCGACGGGCTGACGCAGGGCGGCCTCGATGTCGTCCGCACCGGCCTCGGCCCCACGCCGATGCTATACTATGCCGAAGCCACGCTGGAAGTGGATGGCGGCATCCAGATCACCGGCAGCCACAATCCGGCCGAATATAACGGCTTCAAGATGGTCCTCCAGCACGGGCCGTTCTTCGGCGAGGACATTCAGGCGATCGGCAAGCTGGCCGAGACGGGCGACTGGTCCGAGGGCGAAGGCCAGGTCACCGATTTCGATATCGAGGACGATTACGTCAACCGGCTGGTCGCGGGCTATGCCGGCGGTGAGTTCAAGATCGGCTGGGACAATGGCAACGGCGCCGGCGGGCGCGTGCTGGAGAAGCTGGTGAAGCTCCTCCCCGGCGAGCATCACGTCCTCTATGCCGAGATCGACGGCAGCTTCCCCAACCACCATCCCGACCCCACCGAGGAGAAGAACCTCGCCGACCTGAAGAAGCTGGTCGCCGAGAAGAACCTCGATTTCGGCATCGCCTTCGACGGTGACGCCGATCGCATCGGCGCGATCGACGGCCTCGGCCGCGTCGTGTGGGGCGACCAGATCCTCTCGATCCTGGCCGAGCCCGTCCTGCGCGAAGTGCCCGGCGGCACGATCATCGCCGACGTGAAGGCGAGCCAGGCGCTCTACGACCGGGTCGCCGAACTGGGCGGCACGCCGCTGATGTGGAAGACCGGCCACTCCCTCATCAAGGTCAAGATGAAGGAGACCGACAGCCCGCTCGCCGGTGAGATGTCGGGCCACATCTTCTTCCGCCATAATTGGTACGGCTTCGACGACGCGCTCTATGCCGCCGTCCGGCTGATCCAGGCCGTGCGCGTGCTGGGCGGATCGCTGACCGCGCTGAAGGACAAGATGCCCGCGCTGGTCAACACGCCGGAGATGCGCTTCCAGGTGGACGAGAGCCGCAAGTTCGCGGTGGTGGACGAAGTTCTCGACCGGCTCGAGAAGGCCGGCGCGGACGTCAACCGCACCGACGGCGCCCGCGTCAACACGCCCGACGGCTGGTGGCTGCTCCGCGCCTCCAACACGCAGGACGTGCTGGTCGCCCGCGCCGAAGCCAAGGATCAGGCCGGGCTCGACAAGCTGCTCGGCCAGATCGACGAGCAGCTCGCCCTCTCCGGCCTCGTGCGCGGCGAGCAGGCGGGGCACTGATAACATCCGTCGCCCCGGCGCAGGCCGGGGCCTCAGGAGGCTGTCACGACGTCGCCCCCAGCCTCCCGAGATCCCGGCCTGCGCCGGGATGACGCTATCGGGGCGTCACACATTCCGCGATCATCCCGACCGCATCGCGCCACGCACATTCCCCCGCCGAAAGCGGCCGGTGGAACGCCAGCGGTGCCGCCAGGAAGAAATGGCCCAGCGCGAGCGCGGCGACGATGATCGTCAGCCGCTCGCGCCAGCGGCCGCTGAGATAGGCCAGTGCCATCACCGCCAGCGCCTGCCCCGCCACCAGCGCGATCATATGGTGGTAGAGGTACATCACCCGCGTTTCGGCCAGCCACAGGTGCAGCAGCATCGTGCCGCCCCATAGCAGCAGCAGCGCGGCGATCAGCGGCGCGTCGCGGGTGGTGGCGCGGCGGGTGGCGAGCAGGCCGATGCCCTCGACCACGCCCGCCAGCGAGGCCAGCCAGGCGATCAGATTGGGGGTGAGCGCGAGATAGGCGACCTTCGCGCCCTCCGCATCCCAGCGATAGGTAATCGGGCGCTGGCCGATCAGCCATTCGGCGGGCACCGAGCCGTTGGCATCCTCGCGCGGGGTGCCGGCGAGGTCGGCGACGATATAGCGGCGGTAGCTTTCGAGCAGGGCGAGCATCACCCGGCCGGACATGTCGCGCTCATGATCGGCCCATTGCCGCGCCGTCTCGGTCATCGCCCGCCGATCCGCGTCGCCCGCCGCCGTGCCCGCGATCGGCGGCTGGCGGCAGGTGGCGAGCCACAGCATCGCGACCACCAGAAAGGCGACGACCGCGCCGCCCGCGATCCGCGACGCCGCCGCCACCGCCTCGGCCCGGCCGTCGCTGCGCAGCGCCAGCCCGATCGGCACCAGCGCCGGCAGCAGCAGGATCAGCGCATTGGCGCGCACCAGCGTGGCCGCCATGATCGCCACCCCCAGCCCTATCTCCGCCCCACGCGACCGCGTGCCGCAGGCGCGGACGAGGCACAGCAGCGCCGCCAGCACGAACATCAATTGGAAGGGATCGAGATGCCCCGCGCGGAACTGCGCGATCAGCGCGGTATCGAACAGGGTGAGCGTGCTGGCCAGCAGCCCGGTCCACAGGCTGCTCGTCAGCGCCACGACCAGCAGGAAGAACAGCCCCGCCGCGATCACGCCGGCCAGCGCGGCGGCGTGGCGCGGGCCGGAATAACGGTAATCGGCGGGCATCGCCTCGGCCGCGATGCTCTTCACCGCCGCCATGTGGCGCTGGTCGATCGTCTCGTTGCCGCCGGTCAGCCAGTCCCCAGCGGCGATCAGCATCAGGCCGAGCGGGGGATGCGAGGCGAATTGCGCCTGCCCCGCCTCGGTGCGGGCGACGGCGGTGAGATAATAGCTTTCGTCCCAGATGGGCGCGCGGATGCGGCCGAGCCCGGCGAACATCAGCATGGTGGCCACCGCCATCACCAGCCCGGCGCAGGCGGCCGTGCCCGCGATGCCCGGCCGGTGTTCGAGACTCACACGCCGGCGCGGCTCATTGGCGGGCGATGCTCCGGCGCTGGCAGAGCAAGGCGGCGACCATCCCGGCCGCGACCGCAGCCGGGGCCGCAGCGCCGCCCACGGCCGACGTGCCCCAGGCCACGCCCAGCCCCGCCGCGACGGCGCCGGCCGGCGCGATCAGGCGGATCGGGTTGAGGCGGCCGAACTTCTTTTCGGCCAGCAGCGACAGATAATCGAACACCACGCCCGCGCCGAGCTTGCTGGCGCCATGCTTGCGCATCGCGAACACCAGAGGCACCTCGCGGATGCGGAGCGGCCGGGCGCTCGTCAGGACGATGTCGAGCAGGATCTTGAAGCCCTTCCCCGAAAGATGCGGCACCGTGTCATCCAGCACGCGCCGGCGCAACATGAAGAATCCGCTCATCGGATCGGACAGGCCCTTCGTCGCGCGCGAACGGCACAGGCCGGAGGCGACCCGGCTGACCAAAGCGCGGCCCGCGCCCCATTCGCCGATCGACCCGCCCGCGACATGGCGGCTGGCGACGACCAGCTCGGCGCGATCCTCGCGCACCAGCGACAGCATGGAAGGCAGAACGGCCGGATCATGCTGGAGATCGGCATCCATCACCGCCAGCACCGGCGCCGACGAGGCCAGCATCCCTTCGATACAGGCCGAGGAGAGCCCGCGCCGGCCGACGCGGCGGATCACTCGCACGCGCCCGTCGCGGCGACCGATCGAGCGGACATGATCGGCGGTGCCGTCGGGCGAATCGTCGTCGACGACGATCATCTCCCAATCGATGCCGACGAGCGCCTCGCCCACGCGCGAGACGAGTTCGTCGATATTCTCGCGCTCGTTATAGCTGGGCACGACGATCGTGAGTTCGGCGGCGCGCGGCGCGGGACGAAACATCTCGCGGATGTCGTAGGCAGCCGTGCTGCTCCAATTGGCCCGGTCCAGCATCAGCGCGCGATCCCTATCGTGTTGGTGGCGGTATATCCGGCGGCGACGCTGCCGCTCATGGTCATCTGCATCTGGGCGAGTTGCGCGGCGCTGTTGTCGCCGAACACATTGTCGCTGGAAAGCGTCACCCGCGCGAGGTTGGTGACGCTCGTGCTGTAGCCGGTCGCGCCCGCATAGACCGTCGAGCAGATATCCCGCGGCGGATAGATCTGCGTGATTAACAAGGCGTTACGCCCGCTCGTCGCGGCCGAGAGGCTCGCGAAGATCTCCAGATGGATGTGCGGGAAGCGCCCGTCGTAGCAGCCGGGGAAGATGGTGGTGAAGGTGACCTCGCCATTCGCGTCGGTCACCTGGATGCCGCGCAGATAGCTTTCCGCCGGCACCGAATAGAGCGAGTAGAGCCCGGCCCGGTCGCAATGCCACAGATAGATGGCATAGCCCGAGAGCGCCGCGCAGCCCGCGCTGGTGTTGACCAGCTTCAGCTTCAAGGTGACCTGCACGCCCGCCGCCGTCGTGGTCGAGCTGATGAAGCTCGACCGGATATCCGATCGCACCGCCCCGCCCAGGGTCAGCACGTTGCTGCTGCCGCCGCTCGCGGTGTTGGTGCCGTCCGCCGGATAAGGCCCGTTGGTCTCCGACGCATCGGCGACGCAGGTGCCGCTGGCCGAGGAGGAACTGGACGACGACGAGCTGCTGCTCGAGCTGGAGGAACTGGAGCTGGACGAACTGGTGCCGGCGGTCGACACGGTCGAGACCGACCCGCCGCCACCGCCGCCGCAGCCGGTGACGAGCGCCGCCGTGCCCGCGCTGGCGAACCAGGCGAGCGCCTTGCGGCGCACGATCATCTGCGCCGCCATCCGCTGCATGTCCTCGGCCAGGCCGCTGCCATGATGCACGTCGGTCGAACCCTCACCCATTCCCAAACCCCCGATGACGCCGGATCGCGATGATCCGGCCTGTCACGGCGGAGTGGCCGTCCCGTTTTGCGCTGGAATTTCGGCTTCTTGACCGAGATGTTACGCTGCCCACGCAAGCATGACGGTGCCGATCGGCGATTACCTCAGCGGCTCAGCGGACGAACTGGTTCATTTGCGGGATAATCTGCACAGCTCGCCAGAATGTCCCCGTTGATGGGCTCAGCGCTGCACCGCGTGAACGAACATATACCCTTCGTTGCGCACGGTGCGGATCAGCTCGCCGCCCGCCGCGCCGGAGAGTTTGCGGCGCAGGCGGCTGATCTGCACGTCGATCGCGCGATCATAATGGTCGCTGTCCGATCCCCGCGCGAAATCGAGCAATTGGTCGCGGGTCAGCACCCGGCGGGGATGTTCGACGAAGGCGCGCAGCAGCCGGAACTCGCCATCGGACAAGGTGAACGGCGCGCCATCGGGGTCGCTCAGCGAGCGCGACTCGACATCGATCCGCCAGCCCGCGAAGCGCCAGCCGGCCTCGTCCCGTGCCGCCACCGGCTCGACCGGATCGACATCGTTGGCCGCCACCGACCGCTCCGCCCGGCGCAGCACGGTGCGGATGCGCGCCAGCAATTCGCGCGGGTTGCACGGTTTCGCCAGATAATCCTCGGCCCCCATCTCCAGCCCGACGATGCGGTCGACATCGGTGCCCACCGCCGACAGCATGATGACCGGCGGGCCGTCGTCGCCCTTCTGGAGCCGGCGCAGCGCGGTCAGCCCGTCCTCGCCGGGCATCATCACGTCCAGCACGATCAGGTCGTAGCGGCGCTCGGCCAGCATCCGCCGCATCTCGGCCGGGTCGCCCGCCGTATCGGTCTGGTAGCCGTGCTTGGCGAGGAAGGAGGACATCAGCGTCCGTATGCCCGTGTCGTCATCGACGATCAGGATGCGGGTGGCGAGGTCCATGGGCGCGAGAATGGCGTTCATCCTTTGCGAATGCCAGCCCCGCCGTACCGTGATATGTCGGGCACCGCCTGGCCGGCTGCAACAAAGCTGAAATCTTCCCGCAAGGCGTGTGCGTGATAGTGCAACCTCCACGACTCACAGGAGACGGATCATGGCGGGTCTGACGCTCTTTCACCGGGTGATCGATACGCTGGCGACGGCGCTGGGCGACGTGGCGCGCGCCCCCGGCATCGCCCGCCCCGAACCGGCGCGCGAGACCCGCGACAGCCATTTGCCGCGCCCCGCCGACCTGCTGTCCGTCTCCACGGATTTCGACCGCTTCCGGCGATGATCCGCCGATGAGCCCGATCGCCGTGCTGCGCGGCTGGCGTGGGCCGTCGCTCGCGCTCCAGATCCTCGCGCTGCTGCTGGGCGGGCTGATCGTCGCGCAGATCGTGACGCTGTTTCTCACCCTCGTTCTGCCCCCCGCCCCGCCCGCGCAATATAATATGCGCGACATTGCGGCGGCGCTGGGCGGCGACGAGCGCGCCAAGCTCACCCGCCTCGTCCGCCCCGGCCCGCCCGATCTCTCCGGCCCCGGCTGGCTCGGCTCGGCCCGGTCGAGCGAGGAACTGGCCGGGCTGCTCGGCGCCGATCCTGAGGACGTGCGCCTCGCTTTCTACACGCCTTTGCCCTTCGCCGGCACCGCCGGGCCGCCGCCGGGCGTGATCCCGGCGTCCTTCCTCGCCTTCGCGCAGGCGGGGCCGGGCGGGGGCATGGGCCTGCCGCAAGGCGCGGGGATGCCGGGCGGCGGCTTCCCCGGCGGCGGCCTGCCGAGCGGAATGCCCGGCGGCGGCTTTCCGGGCGGCGGTCAGGGCGGCTTCCCCGGCACCGGCACCTTTCCCGGTCGCGGCGAGGGCGGCGGCTTCCCCCGCTCGGGCGAGGCGCGCACCGGCGGCGACTTCCCGGGCGGAGCGGTGCGCCAACAATTCCCGCGCGGCGGCGGCCAGCCCGGCGGGATGGGCGGCATGCCCGGCGCGGCCGGCGGCCCCGGCGGCAATCCGGGTGGCACGGGCGGCGGCATCACCACGCAGGGCGCGGGCGCGCCGATCCGCGTCGGCCAGCCGCGCGCCACGGTCGGCCCCAACGGCCCCGTCCTGCAAGGCGGGCGCGCGCCCACGATGCAGCCCGCGCCGCAGATGATGCCGCCGATGATCCGCGTGCCCGTCGCCAGCGACATGCCGCGCGCACCGGTCGAGACGCGCGACACGCAGGCCGCCCCGCCGCCCGCGCCGCGCCGCCCGATCCCCGAGGAGGAGGCGCCGGTCCAGACCGTGACGCGCGCACCCGCCGCGCCCGAGCGCAGCGCCGTGGTCGCCGCACCGCCGGTCGTTGTCTCCACCCCCGCCGCCGAGCCAGCCCCGCGCACCGCCGTCCGCGAACCCGCGCCGGTCCGCGCCGAGCCCCACGCCGTGCCGATCGCGCGCCCGTCGAGCGCGCTCTTCGGCCTCGCCCCCGCGCCCTTCGTCGAGGGCGATTTCGTCGCCGCGCGCCGGCTGGCCGACGGGCGCTGGGCGGTGGTGCAGCCCGCCGCCGAGGGCTTCCCCAATGCGTGGCAGCGCCGCGTCGGCCTGTGGTTCCTGATCGCCTTCGCCATCGTCGCGCCGCTCGGCTGGATGTTCGCCCGCCGCCTCTCCGGCCCGCTCGACCGCTTCGCCGACGCCGCCGCGCAACTGGGCCGCGATCCCTCCGCCGCGATCGTCGCGCTCGATGGCCCGGCCGAGATCGGCCGGGCCGCCCACGCCTTCAACCTGATGCAGAACCGGCTGCGCAGCTTCGTCGACGATCGCACCGCGATGGTCGGCGCGATCAGCCACGATCTGCGCACCCCCCTCACCCGCCTGCGCTTCCGCATGGAGGAAGTGGAGGACGACGCCATGCGCGACGGGATGCTGGAGGAGGTCGTGGAGATGGAGGAGATGATCGCCTCGGTCCTCGCCTTCATCCGCGATGCCTCCACCCCCGGCGTGCGCGAGCGGCTCGACCTGCGGACGCTGGTGGACGACGTGGCCGAGGATGCCGCGATGGTCGGCGGCCACGTCACCGTCGAGGCGACGATGCCCGCCACCGTCGAGGTCGACGTGCTGGGGATGCGCCGCCTGCTGGCCAACCTCGTCGAGAATGCGCTCAAATATGGCGAACGCGCGCGCATCCGGCTGGAGGTGGGCGAGGAGGAAGCGATCGCCGCCGTGATCGACGACGGCCCCGGCCTGCCCGACGAGGAACTGGAACTGGTGTTCCAGCCCTTCTACCGCACCGCCGCCGCCCGCGCCTCCGACGCGCGCGGCACCGGCCTCGGCCTCGCCGTCTGCCGCTCCATCGCCCGCGCCCACGGCGGCGACGTGCGCCTGTCGCGATCGGCGGAAGGCTTCAAGGCCGAGGTGCGCGTACCGCTGGTGTATGAGAGCGAGCGGCTGGCGGCTTGAACGCTCCGTGCTCCGGCGAAGGCCGGAGCCCAGGGTTACAAAGCGCAGCGCTTGGGGCTCTGGGCTGTGGCCTTCGCAGGAGCACGGCGGCCTACTTCTTCCCCTTCCCGTTCGCCGCCACCGCCGCCTGCATCAGCGCCACGAACGCCGCCTCGTCCACCATCTCCCCCTCGCGCAGGTCGATCGCGCGGCGGGCGTTGCCGTCGAGGCTGGCGTTGAACAGGCCGGCCGGATCGGCGAGCGACGCGCCCTTCATGAAGGTGAGCTTCACCACCGCCTTGTAGCTCTCGCCCGTGCACAGAATGCCGCCGCGCGACCAGACGGGCACGCCGCGCCACTTCCACTCCTCGACCACGTCGGGCACCGCTTGGTGGATCAGCGCGCGCAGGCGGCCGAGCGTCTCGCCGCGCCAGTCGGCCAGCTCGCGGATGCGATCGTCGATCTTCTCGGATGCCGGTCCGTCGTCCGCCGTTCCTGTCATCGTCGCCCCTCCAGGTCGCGGCCTATCCTATCGCGATACGCCAGGCAAAAAAGGGCGATCGTTACGCCGTGCAACATGGCGAAATGCGGTCGCAACACGGCCGGCCGATCTCCGCTCCCGAAGGAGACAGCCCCATGTTTCACCAGCCGATCCCCCTGCCCGCCACCGCCCCCGTCCCGATCGACGAACATCGCCACCGCCCGCGCTATTCGACGGTGAAGCAGGATGGCGTGTTGCGGCGGGGCACCTGCTACATCTGCGGCGCGAGCATCGCGCGGACGGAGGCCACGCGGATCTGGTTCCAGACGGGCGCGATGGGGTGAGCATCGTCATTGCGAGCGTAGCGAAGCAATCCAGGTTCCGCCGCTGGATTGCTTCGCTACGCTCGCAATGACGGGGTAAGGGTAGAGCGCCCGACTACACCCACTCGTCCCGCACGCTGGCATCCGGCTCCAGCTCCAGCCGCAATATCCGCTCCCGCTCGTAATGCAGCGGATCGAGGCGGCCCAGCGCCCATGCCGCCGTACCGCGCACCACCGGCGCGGGATCGTCGAGCAGCGCCGCCACCGGCGCCGCCAGCGCATCCAGCCCGCTGTTGCCCGCCCCCACCAAGGCGTTCCGCACCATTCGGTCCCGCCCGATGCGCTTGATCGGCGAGCCGGCGAAGACCGCGCGGAAACCCGCGTCGTCCAGCGACAGCAGGTCGCCGATCTCGGGCGCGGCCAGTTCCGCCCGCGCGTGGAAGGCCTGCGCCGATTGCGCCGCCTCGGCGAACTTGTTCCACGGGCACACCGCCAGGCAATCGTCGCAACCATAGACGCGGTTGCCGATCGCCTCGCGGAATATCGCCGGAATCGGCCCCTTATGCTCGATCGTGAGGTAGGAGATGCAGCGCCGCGCATCGAGCTGATAGGGCGCGGGGAAGGCGTCGGTCGGGCAGGCGCGCTGGCAGGCGTCGCACGATCCGCAGCGGTCGCCGCCGGCGGGATCGGGCGCCAGATCGAGCGTCGTCATGATCGCGCCCAGCAGCAGCCAGCTGCCCGCCTGACGGCTGACGAGGTTGGTATGCTTGCCCTGCCAGCCCAGCCCCGCCGCCGCGGCCAGCGGCTTTTCCATCACCGGCGCGGTATCGACGAACACCTTCACGTCGCCGCCGGCCCGCTCGACCAGCCACCGCGCCAGCGCCTTCAGCGCGCGTTTCACGACATCATGATAATCCTGCCCCCGCGCATAGGCCGAGAAGCGGCCGATCGCGGGCTCCGCGCCCAGCTTCATGGGGTCTTCGGCCGGCGCATAGCTCATGCCGAGCATCACCACCGATCGCACCTCGGGCCAGAGCGCGGCGGGGCTGCCGCGCTGGTGGCTGCGATCCGCCATCCACCCCATCGACCCATGCGACCCCAGCGCCAGCCATTGCGCCAGCCGCTCGGCCGCGCCGGGAATGGCATCCGCCCGCGCGATGCCGCACTGGACGAAGCCCAACGCGCCGGCCTCCGCCTTCAAAGCGGCCTCGATCGGGGGATTGGAAGAGGGATTGGACGGGGGGCGTGTCACGTCTATCGCATAGCACGAGTATCGGGAGTTGCGCGTGGGATTGGCGATCGAGGCCACAGGCTTGGTCAAACGCTTTGGCGAGGCCATTGTGGTGCGCGGCATCGACCTGTCGGTGGCGCAAGGCAGCATCTATGGCGTGCTCGGACCCAATGGCGCGGGCAAGACGACGACCTTGCGGATGCTGCTCGGCATCATCGATCCCGATGCCGGCACGCGTACCCTGCTGGGCCATGAAGCGCCGATCGAGGCGGCATCCCAGGTGGGCTATATGCCGGAGGAGCGCGGCCTCTATCCGGCGATGACGCCGCGCGAGGCCATCGCCTTCATGGGCGCGCTGCGCGGCGTGCCGCTGGCCGAGGGGCGCCGCCGCGCCGATGGCCTGCTCGCCGATGCCGGGCTGGCCGAGAGCGCCGCCAAGCCGATCCGCAAACTCTCCAAGGGCATGGCGCAGACGGTGCAGCTGCTCGGCACGATCGTCCACCAGCCCGACCTGATCGTGCTGGACGAGCCTTTCTCGGGCCTGGACGCGGTCAATCAGGCGCGGCTGGAGGAGCTGATCCGCGCGCAGGTGGCGCGCGGCGCGACGGTGATCTTCTCGACCCATGTGATCGCCCATGCCGAGCGGCTGTGCGAGCGCATCGCCATCATCGCGCGCGGCCTGGTGCGGTTCGAGGGGACGGTGGAGCAGGCGCGCGAGAAGCTGCGCCCCCGCGTCCGCCTCGGCACGCGCGCGGAGGACGGGCCGTGGCGCGCGGCGCTGCCGGCCGATGCCGCGCGGATCGACGGCCTGTGGCAGTTCGACCTGCCCGACGGCGGGGTCGAGCCGCTGCTGGCCGCGCTGATGGCGGGTGGCGCGGGCATCGAGACGCTCTCGATCGAGCGCCCCGGCCTGCACGACGCCTTCGTCGCGATCGTCGGCGAGGCGGCGGCGGGGGATGTCGCGCCCGCCCCGGCCGACGAGGCGGCGGCATGACCCGCTTCCTCGCCGCCGCCTGGGTGATCGCCCGGCGCGACTATGTCGCCAGCGTCTTTTCGCGCAGCTTCCTGTTCTTCCTGATCGGCCCGCTGCTGCCGATCCTCGCCGGGGTCGGCACCGCCAGCCTCACCGCCGCCGGCGACCGCGCCGCCGATCGCGAGGTGGTCGCGGTGCTGGCGACCGGCGGCGAGGCGAAAGCCATCGGCGATGCCGCCGCGCGGCTGGAGGGCGGGCTCGGCCAGCGGCGGATGCCGCAGCTTCGCATCCTGCCGCCCGATCGCGACGTCTGGCGCCAGACCCGCGCGCTGCTGGGCCAGCGGGAGGGCGCGCCGATCGCGGTGGTGGCGGGCGGGCTCGCGCAGCCGGCGCTGTTCGGCACGCAGGCCGCGCTCGACGATCTGGACGGGCGGATCGGCCTGCTGCTCGATGTCGCGCGCGAACGTCACAAATTGGGCGCCAGCGCCCCGCCGAGCCCGCCGCTCACCCGCCATGCCATCGTCCGCGCCGAGCCCCAGAATGACCGCGACGGCACGCGCACGATCGCCCGCACCGCGCAGGTGGTGCTGTTCATGCTCGTGCTGCTGCTGTCGGGCATGCTCGCCTCGAACATGATCGAGGAGAAATCCAACAAGGTGATCGAGATATTGGTCGCGGCCGTGCCGGTCGACGCGATCTTCGCGGGCAAGCTGGCGGCGATGCTGGCCATGTCGCTGACGGGCATCGCCGTGTGGGGCGCGACGGGCGCGCTGGGGATGCTGCTGCTGAGCGCCGGCGGCTTCTCCGGCCTGCCGGCCCCGGCGCTGGGCTGGCCGCTGTTCGCCTTGCTCGCCCTGCTCTACTTCGCGGCAAGCTATCTGCTGGTCGGCGGGATCCTGCTGGGCATCGGCGCGCAGGCCTCCACCCCGCGCGAGGTGCAGACGATGACCATGCCGTTGACGATGGGACAGGCGCTCGTCTTCGGCCTCGCCTCGGCCGGCGCCGGCCAGCCCGACGGCCCGATCGGCCTGGCCGCCGCGATCTTCCCTTTCTCCTCCCCCTTCGCGATGCTGTCGCGCGCGGCGCTGCTGCCGGGCCTGTGGCCGCATCTGCTGGCGCTGGCGTGGCAGGCGGCGTGGCTGGCGCTGATCGTCACCATCGGCGCGGGCCGTTTCCGCCGCAACGTGCTGCAATCCGGGCCGGCGAAGCCGTGGCGATGGGCGGCGTGGCGGCGCGGATAGCCGCCGGTCGCGACCTGATCGTATCGCTAGGGCAATGAATAAACAGCATATATTTTCCGGTCACGGACATTCGCGCGCTCCCGCCCGTTAGGGTTAACATCAGTAGGAGTGAGCGTATGAATGTGTCCCAGTTTTGGAAGGCTACCGTCCTGAGCCTCGGCCTCGTGGCCGTGACCTCGGTCCTGGCGACCCAGTATCAGGTCAAGAAGATCAGCGAAAAGACCACCGCCGACCGACAGATCGCGCGTGCGACCGCCTTGCACGAGCAGCGCGACGCCCTGCTGTCCGACGCGGCTCCGCCGCAAATCGACACCCGCCTCGTCGGCTGATAGCAGGGGCGCCGACAGCCCTTCGACTTTCGACGGTCTACTGCGGTGTTCACGCGGGCATGACGGCGAAACGATCAAATTGGGATTAGCGGCGCCGGATACGACCTTCATGGCCAGCCGCCGGTTCGGGGGAAAGGCCGACCGGCGCTACCATGCAAGGCAAGACTACCGCTTCAACCACGCCGGCGCCGGCAGGCCCTTCGCCGCCAGCCACGCCGGATTGAACACGGTCGACAGATAGCGCATCCCCGAATCGCACAGGATGGTCACGATCGTGTTGCCCGGCCCCATCTCGCGCGCCAGCGCCATGGCGCCCGCCACGTTGATGCCGGAGGACAGGCCCACGCACAGCCCCTCGTCGCGCAGCAGGGCGAAGGTCTGGGCCAGCCCTTCCTCGTCCGAGATGCGGAACTGGGTGTCGATGGGGGCGCTTTCGAGGTTGGCGGTGATGCGGCTCTGGCCGATGCCTTCGGCGACCGAGCTTCCGTCCGCCTTCAGCTCGCCGTGGGCGAAAAATTCGTAGAGCGAGGCGCCGTGCGGGTCGGTCAGGCCGATCACGATGTCGTCGCGAAATTCCTTCAGGCCCAGTCCCACGCCCGCCAGGGTGCCGCCGGTGCCGCACGAACAGGTGAAGCCGTCGATCCGGCCGCCGGTCTGCTCCCAGATTTCGGGCGCGGTGCCGCGGATGTGGGCCATGCGGTTCGCGGTGTTGTCGAACTGGTTGGACCACAGCGCGTTCGGCGTCTCCTCGGCGATGCGGCGCGAGGTGTGGACGTAGTGCGCGGGGTTGGAATAGGCGGTCGGCGCCACCTCGATAAGCTCGGCGCCCAGCGCGCGCAGCGTGTCCTTCTTCTCCTGGCTCTGCGTCTCGGGGATCACGATGATCGTGCGATAGCCCTTGGCATTGCCGACCAGCGCCAGGCCGATGCCGGTATTGCCCGCCGTCCCCTCGACGATGGTGCCGCCCGCGATCAGCTGCCCGCGCGCCTCGGCATCCTCGATGATGTAAAGCGCCGCGCGATCCTTCACCGAACCGCCGGGGTTCAGGAACTCGCACTTGGCGAGGATTTCGCAGCCGGTCGCTTCGGACGGGCCATGCAGGCGGACGAGCGGCGTGTTGCCGATCAGCGAAAGCGCGTGGGGGTGGACGGGCATGGGCGCTGGGTTAGGCGGCGGCGCGCATCGGAGCAAGCAACGTCAGCTACTGCGCGGCGCACCGTCTCTTTGCACGGCGAGCGCATAAAGCGAATAATAGGCCGATCCGATCAGCACGGCGATGCCGCCGACGAGCAGCGAATCCACCACGATCGCCGCCCAGATGGTGGCCGTTGAGGCGCCCATCGCCCCATAATTCAGCGCGTAATGCAGCGCGAGGCCGGGCAGATAGGCGCCGATATACAGGCCCAGGCGGGCGAACAGCGCGCGGCGCGAGGCGGCGATCGAGCGGCCGGCGGTCATGTCCGGGTCGCGCGCGACGAGGCCGACGAACCAGGGCGCCAGCAGCACCGCGACGCACAGTGACAGGATCATCAGCACGACGGCCACGATCCGCATCGTCTCCGGCCCCGGCCCGATCAGCAGCGCCAGCAATTTGCTCAGCGCGAACAGTACCACCAGCAGCCCCACCTGCGTCATCAGCAGCACGCCGACGCCGAGCGCGAAGGCGGCGTCGAGCGCGTAGGCGGCGCGGGGGTCGTTGCCGAAGCGCCAGTAGCGCGCCGAGAGCAATACCACGGCGAGGATCGCGATCACCTTGACCGCGCCAAGGATCATGCGCGCGGGCGCCGAGGCGGCGGTCGCGGCCCCGCCGGCGACGAACATGCCGGCGTGCAGCTCGACGACATGCTGGGCGAACTCCGCGACGACGGGCAGCGCGAACAGCAAGGGCATCGCCCGCGCGAAGGGGATCACCCGCCCATAGACCTCGCCCAAGCCCGCCATGCCGTCTCCCTCCCGCTTTGCCGCCAGACTAAACGGCCCGGTGGCGTGGGCAAGCCGGTTGATGCCCGGCCGCCGAGCCGCCAAGGATGCGGGCGATGGACCGCCTGCCCAACCTCGTCGCGCGCGGCCTGTCGATCGGGGGGCATCCGGCTCTGCTGGTGCCGGGCTGCGCGCTGGCGGCGCTGGCGGCGCGGGGTGGATCGGCGGGGATGATCCTGCGCTTCGGGCTCATTCTCGGGTTGCTGGCATTGGTGCTGATGGGCTGGTCGTGGTGGCAGGTGCGGCGCAAGCGGTGGCAACATGTCGATGCCAGCCGGCCGGTCGAGCGGCGGCGGCTCAACCTGTTCGCGATTGCGCTGTTCGGGGCGGGCGCCGGGGGTGCGCTGATCGGCGGCGCGCCCGATCTGGCGCTGGGGCTGGTGGGCGGCATCCTGATCCTCGCCATCGCGCTGGTCACGAGCCGCTGGTGCAAGCTGTCGCTCCATGTCGCCTTCGCGATGCTGGTGGTGGCGATCGGGGCGTTCATCGCACCGTGGGCGCCGGTGGTGCTGCTGGCGCTGGCGTCGGCGATCGGCTGGGCGCGGTTGCGGCTGGGGCGGCATGGCCCCGTGGACGTGATCGCGGGCGCGCTGGCCGGTGCGCTTGCGGGGGTAGTGACGGTCTCAGGCCACGCTTTCCTGCAAGCGGGGCTGTAGCCCCAGCCGCCGCTTGATCGCCCCGCGCACCCGCCCGGTTTGGGCTTCGGTCACGCGGGAGAAGAAGGCGGCGACGATCATGCAGACCAGCGCGATCGCGAGGATCAGGCCGACGCTCGCCGCGCCAAAGGGCAGGCGGCCGCTCAGGATCGACGAGGCGAGCAAAGCCGCGATCGGATAATGGATGGCGTAGAGCGAGAAGCTGCTCGCCGCCCCGTAGCGCGCCAGCGGCCCGATCGGCAGCGCGATGCTCGGCGGCGCCCATAGCAGCATCGCCAGTAGCAGCGCGAAGCCCGCCCCCAGCAACAGATCGATCGGCTCGCCGACGAGGCCCATCCGCGCGACGAGGATGGCGGCGGCCATCAGGATCGCGCCGACGAGGCCGGCCCCCCGCGCCGCCCCGATGCCGGCGACCGGATATCGCTGCCGCGCCAGATACAGTCCGGCTCCCATCAGCCAGCAGCCGAAACCGATCAGCATCGCGGGGTACAGGATCGCCAGCAGCAGCGACGGGATCAGGATCGAGACCCGGCGGCGCAGCGCCAGCACGATCACCGGATACCAGAGATAATACCAGAATTCGTAGGCCGTGCTCCACAGCGGCCCGTTGCTGCCGATCGGCGGCACGACGATCTTCTGGAGGAAGGCGAGGCTGCCGAGGATGTTGGCCGCGCCGAGATTGTCCGCCGCGTCGAGGATGCTGTGCGTGCCCCATTCGCCGACATAGAGCGCCGGGCCGTTGAGCCGGATGCCGATCGTGTCCAGCAACCATGTCAGCGCCACGGTGGGCACGATCACCATCCACAGCCGGCTCAGCCGATCGACCAGATAGTCACCGGTGTCGAGATCCGCGCCGCGCGCTGCGACCGTCTTGGCGATCCAGAAACCCGACAGGACGAAGAAGAGGATGACCGCCTGATGGCCGAAACCCGTGACGACATAAAGCAGCCGCGCAACGGCCCCGCCGCCCGGCCAGTCCAACAGCACGATATCGCGCACATGGCTGATGACGACGAGCAGGGCCGCGAGCGCCCGGATGGCGTCCATGACGACGAAGGTCTGCGTTGCCGCTGCCTCTGGCGCCCAGCCTTTCCCGCCCATCCCGTTCCCCCGACCGTGGCCGGCAGAGCAGGCCGACAGGTCGGGCTATTATACGAATTTTACGTAATATGCGCGATCAGATCGGCGACCAGGGCTCCGCCGCTTCCTCGGCGTCCGTCTTGGCGACCGGCGCCTCGATCGGGCCGAGGATGTCGATCATCCGGTCCAGCACCTCGTCCACGCCGGTGCCGGCGGCGCCCGACAGGATCATCGGCTCCTGCCCGCACAATTTGGCGAGCTTCTTGGAGAGCTTCGCCAAGGTCTTGGCATCGACCGCGTCGGATTTGTTGAGCGCCACGATCTCGGGCTTCTCGACCAGGCCCGCGCCATAAGCGTCGAGTTCGCCGCGCACGATCTCCCACGCCTCGATCGGGTCGTCGCCGCTGGCGTCGATCAGGTGGAGCAGCACGCGGCAGCGCTCGACATGGCCGAGGAAGCGATCGCCGATGCCGGCGCCGTCGGCCGCGCCCTCGATCAGGCCGGGGATGTCGGCGATCACGAATTCGCGATTGTGCCGCCTCGCCACGCCCAGCTGCGGGCGGACGGTGGTGAAGGGATAGGCGCCGACCTTGGCATGGGCGTTGGTGACGGCGTTGATGAAGGTGGACTTGCCCGCGTTGGGCAGGCCGACCAGCCCGACGTCGGCCAGCAGCTTCAGCCGCAGCCAGACCCACGCCTCCTCGCCCGGCCAGCCGGTGCCATGCTGGCGCGGGGCGCGGTTGGTGGAGGTCTTGTAGGTGGCGTTCCCGCGCCCGCCGTCGCCGCCGCGGAAGAACACGACCTTCTCGCCGGGGGTGACGAAATCGGCCAGCACCGTCTCGCGATCCTCGTCGGAGATGATCTGCGTTCCCACCGGCACCTTGATGACGAGATCCTCGCCCCCGCCGCCGGTGCGGTTCGATCCCGATCCGCCCTTGCCGCGCGGGGCGCGGAAATGCTGAGTGTAGCGGAAGTCGATGAGCGTGTTGAGGCCGGCGACGGCTTCAAAGATGATGTCGCCGCCCTTGCCGCCGTTGCCGCCGTCGGGGCCGCCATATTCGATGAACTTCTCCCGCCGGAAGCTGACGGCACCACCGCCGCCCGCGCCGGAACGGATGAAAATCTTGGCCTGATCGAGAAAATGCATGGCGCGCGATATAGCGATTGGGGCGAAAAGGTCACCCCATGGACGATATCGTCACTCAATCGTCACCCCGGCCTTGTGCCGGGGTCCACCCGCATGCCGGGCACCGCGCCTGTCGCTCGCGGTTCGATTGGGGGCCGGTGGACCCCGGCACAAGGCCGGGGTGACGACCACGGATCGTCATTTCAGCGTCTTCAGATACGCCACCACATCGGCCCGCGCCTGCGGATCGTTGATCCCGCCGAACGACATGAAGGTGCCGGGCAATTCCTCGCGCGGGTTGCGGAGGTAGGTGAAGAGGCGCTGCTCGCTCCACACCACATGGCTGGCGCGGTTGGCGGGGGAATAATGGTAGCCGGGAACCGTGCCGGCGGGCCGATCGACCACGCCGAACAGGCTGGGACCGGCGAGGTTAACATCTGGCGCGAGGCTGTGGCAGGTGCGGCAGGCGGCGAAGACGGTCTGGCCGCGCGCGGCGTCGCCCTTGTAGGCCGAGAGCTTGGCGGCGCGGGCGAGCTTGTCGTCAACTTGCGGGGCCGGGGAGGAGCAGGCGGCCAACGCCAACAACCCACTCGTCATTGCGAGCGTAGCGAAGCAATCCAGTGCGGCGCTGGATTGCTTCGCTACGCTCGCAATGACGGATCTTGGCGACATTCCGCCCCGCTAACCCCCGGCCGTCACAAAGCCAACCGGTCGATTGGTCCCACCCCCGGTTTCGGCTAGGGATGCGCCATGGCCGCGACCCACCCCTTCTTCTCGCTCCACGCCCAGGGCATGATCCGCGTCGGCGCCGCGACGCCGCGCGCGACCTCGGGCGACCCCGCCGCCAACGCGGCCGAGGCGATCGCGCTGGCGAAGCAGGCCGACGCGCAGGGCATCGACCTGCTGGTCTATCCCGAACTCAACCTCTCCTCCTACGCGATCGACGACCTGCTGTTGCAGGATGCGCTGCTCGGCGCGGTCGAGGCGGGGCTGGCGGAGGTGATCGAGGCCAGCAAAAGGCTCTCCACCGTGCTGCTGCTCGGCGCGCCGCTGCGCCGCAACGGACGGCTCTACAACACCGCCGTGGTGGTCGCGCGGGGGCGGGTGCTGGGCGTGGTGCCCAAATCCTTCCTGCCCAATTACCGCGAATATTACGAGAAACGCTGGTTCGCGCGCGGCGCCGGGCTTTCGGGGCTCGACATCACCGTCGCCGGCCAGACCGCGCCGTTCGGCCCCGACCTGATCTTCGCCGCCGGCGATCTCGCCGATTTCGTCTTCCACGTCGAGATTTGCGAGGATTATTGGGCGCCGACCCCGCCCTCCACGGCGGGTGCGCTCGCCGGCGCGCTGATCCTGTGCAACCTGTCCGCCTCCAACATCGTCATCGGCAAGGCGCGCGAGCGGGGGCTGCTGTGCGCCTCGCAGTCGGTCCGCACCGCCTCGGCCTATGTCTATTCCGCCAGCGGTCCGGGCGAGAGCACGACCGATCTGGCGTGGGACGGGCAGGGCGAAATCTACGAACTCGGCGAATTGCTCGCCACCTCCGCGCGCTTCGCCGCCGATCCCGAGATCGTCGTGGCCGACGTGGATGTCGCGCGGCTGCGGCAGGAAAGGATGCGCACCGGCACCTTCAACGATGCCGCGATCGACGCCGGCCACCCCGAGACGCGCTTCCGCCGCGTCGCCTTCGATCACGCGCCCGATTTCGCCGACAGGGGCCTCGTCCGCGCGCTGCGGCGCTACCCCTTCGTGCCCGACGATCCCGCCCGGCTGGAGGAGGATTGCTACGAGGCGTTCAACATCCAGGTCGCCGGCCTCGCCAAGCGGCTGGAGGCCAGCCGGTCGAAGCGGCTCGTCATCGGCGTGTCGGGCGGGCTCGATTCGACCCATGCGCTGATCGTCGCGGCCAAGGCGTTCGATCAGCTCGGCCGGCCGCGATCGGACATCCTCGGCTTCACCCTGCCGGGCTTCGCCACGGGCGACGCGACCAAGGCCAACGCCTGGGCGCTGATGCGCGCGCTGGGCGTGTCGGGCGACGAGATCGATATCCGCCCCGCCGCGCGCCAGATGCTGGCCGACATGGGCCATCCCTATTCGCGCGGCGAGCCGGTCTACGACGTCACGTTCGAGAATGTGCAGGCGGGCCTGCGCACCGACTATCTCTTCCGCCTCGCCAACCAGCGCGAGGGGATGGTGCTGGGCACGGGCGACCTCTCCGAATTGGCGCTCGGCTGGTGCACCTATGGCGTCGGCGATCACATGAGCCATTATGCCGTCAACGCGGGCGTGCCCAAGACGCTGATCCAGCATCTCATCCGCTGGTGCGTGGCGACCGACCAGTTCGATGCCGCGACGGATGCGATCCTCGAATCGATCCTCGGCACCGAAATCTCGCCCGAGCTGGTGCCCGCCGACGCCAGCGGCGCGATGCAATCGACCGAGCAGCGCATCGGGCCGTATGCGCTCCACGATTTCTTCCTGCATTATGTGGTGCGCCACGGGCTTGCGCCCTCAAAGATCGCTTTCCTCGCCTGGCACGCCTGGAAGGATGCCGGGGCGGGCCGCTGGCCGGCGGGCTTCCCGGAAGGCGATCGCGGCGCCTATGATCTGGCCACCATCCGCCGCTGGCTGCGCGAATATCTGTTCCGCTTCTTCCAGATCAGCCAGTTCAAGCGATCGGCCATCCCCAACGGCCCCAAGGTCTCGGCCGGCGGCAGCCTTTCCCCACGCGGCGACTGGCGCGCGCCGTCCGACGGCACGGCGGCGGCATGGCTGGCGGAGTTGGAGGCAGGGGTTCCCGCATAATCCTGAACTCTCGCGCCAGACCGCCCCATAGCGGCGCCCAATGCCGATCGTTGCGGAAGCGTTTCTCGCCCTCCCCAACTTTTTAAACCGTTCGGCAAGTTTTCAGGTGAATCACCGGCCCGATTGCGGCAGAATCGGGGCTTGGCGGCGTGGGAGCTGCACGCCCTCTCGGAGAGACCCGTAATGACGATCGAATTTCTGCGTCCCGAAGTCGATGAGCTGAAGCCGCGAATCAGCGTGATCGGCGTCGGTGGAGCGGGCGGCAACGCGATCGCCAACATGATCGCCTCCGATGTGCAGGGCGTCGATTTTGTCGTCGCCAACACCGACGCGCAGGCGCTCAACGCCTCGCCGGCCGAACAGCGCATCCAGCTGGGCCTGAAGATCACGCAAGGGCTGGGCGCCGGTTCGCGGCCCGAGATCGGCCGCGCGGCGGCGGAAGAGACGATCGAGCAGGTCGAAAAGGCGCTGGAAGGCGCGCACATGTGCTTCATCGCCGCCGGCATGGGCGGCGGCACCGGCACGGGGGCGGCCCCCGTCATCGCCAAGGCGGCGCGCGATCGCGGCATCTTGACCGTCGGCGTCGTCACCAAGCCGTTCAGCTTCGAGGGCAACCGCCGCTCCAAATCGGCCGAGGCCGGCATCGCCGAGCTTCAGAAGCATGTCGATACGCTGATCGTCATCCCCAACCAGAATCTCTTCCTGATCGCCAACCCGAACACGACCTTCAAGGAAGCGTTCCAGATGGCCGACGAGGTGCTGCAACAGGGCGTGCGCGGCATCACCGATCTGATGGTGATGCCCGGCCTCATCAACCTCGACTTCGCCGACGTGCGCTCGGTGATGAGCGAGATGGGCAAGGCGATGATGGGCACGGGCGAGGCATCGGGCGACAATCGCGCGATCGAGGCCGCCGAAAAGGCGATCGCCAACCCGCTGCTCGACGGCGTGTCGATGAAGGGCGCCAAGGGCGTCATCATCTCGATCACCGGCGGTGACGACATGCGCCTGATGGAGGTCGACGAGGCCGCCAACCACATCAAGGAACTGGTCGATCCCGACGCGAACATCATCTGGGGTTCGGCGTTCAACAACGATCTCGACGGCAAGATCCGCGTGTCGGTGGTGGCGACCGGCATCGAAGTGGGCGAGCAGCCCGCCGCCGAGCCGGCCAAGCTGTTCACCTTCCCGCCGCGCACCCGCCTCGACCAGCGCCCGTCGATCGAGCCCGCGTCGCTGTCCGTCCGCGAAGCCGTGGCCGCGCCCAAGACGACCGAGGCGACCCCGCCCGCGCCGCCGCCGGCCCCCGTGCCGACCGCTTATGGCGAGCCCGAGGTGCTGCCCGATCTCGACCTGACGCCGCAGATGGTGAGCCCCGCGCCGGCCCCGGCCGAGCCCGACGAGCTGCTGCTCGATTCCGCCAGCGCCGCGCCCAAGCCGCTCCCCGGCCGCTGGCCTGGCGCCGAGGAAGAGGCCGCCGCTGCCCCCGAGCCCGCCCCGAAGCCGACCGTGAAGCCGGCGGCGGGCGGCACCCTGTTCGAACGCATGTCCAACCTCGCCCGCGGCGGCGCCAAGCCGAGCGGCGACGACGAGCCGACCCCGCCGCGCGACCCGCTGGATATCCCGCGTTTCCTGAACCGGCAGAACAACCAGTAAGCCTTCCGCCCCGGCCTATGTGCCGGGGCCGATAGCGCGGCGATCAGGCCTTCCGCGCCGCCGCGACGGCCTTCTTGAGCGCGTCGTAGCCGACCATGCCCGACAGCAACTGATCGCCGACAACGAAGGCGGGGGTGCCGCCGATGCCGAGGGTTTCGACCATCTTGAGGTTGGCGCGGATTTCCTCGGTGACGGCCGCCGACTTGCCCGCCGCCGCGAGCTGCGCGGGATCGAGGCCGACCTTGCGCGCCGCGCCCGCCATTTTGTCGTCGCTGGGCGGGCCGCTGGCGAAGAGAGTGCGGTGGAAGGCGAGATATTTCCCCTCGCCCGTCTCCGCCGCCGCCAGCGCGGTGCGCGCCGCTACCTCGCTCTGCGGGCCGAGGATCGGGATTTCGCGCCACACGACCCGCAGCCCCTTGTCCTCCGCCAGCAGGCGATCGACGTCGGGCACGCTCGCCCGGCAGAAGCCGCAGCTGTAATCGGTGAACATGACCAGAGTGACGTCCGGCCTGGCCGCGCCCGCCCAGGCGCCCGCGAAGGGCTTCTCCAGCGCGGCGCGCTCCGGGGCGAGGCGTTTACCCGTCTCGCGCTGCTCCAGCCGGGCCATCGCCTCGGGCAATATCTCGGGATGGGCCAGAACATAATCGTGGACGATCGCCTCGATCCGCGCCTTGTCGGGGTGGGCCGGCGCCCACAGGGTCATCGCCGCCACGCCCGCGATCAGGCCGGCGGCGCCCGCCGCCGCCAGACTCCACCGTCCGCCGCTCATCGCCGCTTGCTCTTCTGGTTTTCCATCTCGTTGCGCGCCGTCACCGCGATATCCTGCGCGCGGATGTAATCGGGCGTGCCGGCCGGCAGCCCCTGCAACGCCATTTCGGCATTGGAGAGCGCCATGCCGGGCTGGTTGATGAGGCTGTAGCGCTCGGCCGAGGCCATCGCCGCGCGCGCGCGATCGCCCGCCCGGTCATAGACCAGCCCCAGTTCGTACCAGGCGAAGGGATTGTCCTCGTCGCGGTTGACCGCGAGCTTCAGCACCTGCCCCGCCTCGGCCAGATTCTTCGGGTCTTCCGACGCGATCAGGGCATGGCCGAGCGAGGCGGCGATGAGCGGCTCGTTGCGCGAATTGGCGACCGCCGCGCGCAAGGGGGCGATCGCCGCCGTCGGCTTGCCCGATTCGGTCAGGATCTGGCCCTTGAGTTCGAGGAAATAGGGATCCTGCGGATCGCTCGCGACGAGCTTCTCGATCTCCGCCTCGGCCTTTTCGGGATAGGCGGCGCGGTGCCAGGCATAGGCGCGGGCATAGCGCGCCAGCACACTCTGGTCGCTCTCGGGATATTTGCGCAGCACCAGATCGGGATCGGTGACGAAGCCGTAGAGCTTGCCCTTGATCCGCGCGAAGCGCTTCTCGAAGCCCGCATCGGTCGGCTTGTTCCAGTTGGGCGACGCCTCCAGCGTGCCGCGTAGCGTGGTGATGCGATCGGCGGTCAGCGGGTGGGTCTGGGCGTAGGGGTCGACCTGCGCGTAGCTGGAAGTGAGGCGATATTCCTGCGAGCGCAATTTGCCGAAGAAGCTGAGCATCCCCTTGCCGGTGATGCCCGCTTTTTCGAGGAAGCTGGCGCCGGCGGCATCGGCGCTACCCTCCTGCGCGCGGCTGAAGGCGAGATATTTGCCCATCGCGGCGCGCTGCCCGGCGGAGAAGAGGCCCATGCCCGCCTCGGCGCTGCCCGCCGCCGCCGCCGCCGCGCCCAGCAGCAGCGAGAGGAGCATGATCCCCATCGCGGGCTTGGCGCCCTCGTTGTTGCGGATGACGTGGCCGCCGGTGATGTGGCCGATCTCGTGCGCGATCACGCCCTGCACCTCGTTGGCGCTGGTGGCGGCGATCAGCAGGCCGGAGTGGATGTAGACATATTGGCCACCCGCCACGAAGGCGTTGATCTCGGGATCGCCGATCAGGATGATCTTGACGTTGCCCGGCTGGAGCCCGGCGGCCGCCACCAGCGGGGCGGATATGTCCTGGAGGAACTTCTCGGTCTCGGCATCGCGCAGCACCGATTGCGCGGCGACCGGGCGGAGCGTGAGCCCGGCGCTCAACAGGACGAAGAGCGCAAGCCGCGCGAACTGACGGAGGCAGCGCATCGCGCCGCTTTCCTGTCGGGCGGGTGAACGGAAACTGAAGCGGGCGGGGGTTCCCATCGGCATGATGCTAATGGCCCCGGCTGCGTCGCGCGAGCCTTATTCCGCCGGCTGCTTTATTCCGCCGCCTGCAACGTCGCGGCTTCGGCGGCCTCGATCTCGGCGGCCTTCGCCTCGACCAGCTTGACGATATGGTCGACCATGTCGGCATCCTGCACCGTGTGGCTGGTGACGCCCGACAGATAGACCATATGCTTGCCCGCGCCGCCGCCGGTGAGGCCGATGTCGGTCTCGCGCGCCTCGCCGGGGCCGTTGACGACGCAGCCCAGCACCGACAGCGACAGCGGCGTGCGGATATGCTGGAGGCGGGCTTCCAAGGTCTCGACCGTGCGGATCACGTCGAAGCCCTGCCGCGCGCAGGACGGGCAGGACACCACCCGCACGCCGCGATTGCGGATACCGAGCGCCTTGAGCATCTCGAACCCGACCCGCACCTCTTCCTCCGGCTCGGCCGAGAGCGAGACGCGCAGCGTGTCGCCGATGCCGAACCACAGGAGCGATCCCATGCCGATCGAGGATTTCACCGTGCCGCCGATCAGCCCGCCCGCCTCGGTGATGCCCAGGTGCAGCGGGCAATCGACCGCCTCGGCCAGCTGCTGGTAGGCGGCGACGGCCAGGAACAGGTCCGACGCCTTCACCGCGACCTTATATTCGCGGAAATCGGCGTCATCGAGCAGCTTGATATGATCCAGCGCGCTTTCGACCAGCGCCTCGGGACACGGCTCGCCATATTTTTCGAGCAGATCCTTCTCGAGACTGCCGCCGTTGACGCCGATGCGGATCGAACAGCCGTTGGCTTTGGCCGCGCGCACCACTTCGGCGACGCGCGCCGAGGAGCCGATGTTGCCGGGGTTGATGCGCAGGCAGGCCGCGCCCGCGTCGGCGGCTTCCAGCGCGCGCTTGTAGTGGAAGTGGATGTCGGCGACGATCGGTACCTTGGCGGCGCGCACGATCTGCTTCAGCGCGGCGGTCGATTCCTCGTCCGGGCAGGAAACGCGGATGATGTCCGCCCCGGCCTCTTCGCAGCGGCGGATCTGGTCGATCGTGGCTTTCACGTCGGTGGTCGGCGTGTTGGTCATCGTCTGGACGGTGATGGGGGCGCCCCCGCCGACGGGGACGTTGCCCACCATGATCTGGCGGGAGGGGCGCCGCGCGATATCGCGCCAGGGACGTATCGACATGGCCGCCCCTATACCGCGTCGAACAGCGCCGGGCCACCCATCATCATCGCGTCGATCGCGCCTTGCAGGATGTAGCTGGCGGCCAGCTTGTCGACCAGTTCGGCGCGGCGCGCGCGGCTGGCGTCGGCTTCCAGCAGGGTGCGGGTGACGGCGGCGGTGGACCAGCGCTCGTCCCACAGCAGGATCGGCAGAGCCAGCCCCGCGCAATTGCGGGCGAAGGCGCGGACCGACTGGGTGCGCGGGCTGTCCGTCCCGTCGAGGCTGAGCGGCAGGCCGATCACCAGCCCCTTCACCGATTGCTTGCGGACGATCTCGCGCAGCAGCGCCACGTCGACCGAGAATTTGGCGCGGCGGATCGTCTCGGCCGGGCTGGCGATCGCCCAGCCGGCGTCGCACAAGGCGACCCCGATCGTCTTGGTGCCCACGTCCAGCCCCGCCAGCCGCCCCCCCTCGGGCAGCGCGGCGGCGAAGGTGGCGGCGGTGCTGGTGATCAGGGCCGGAGCGGCGTCCATGCCTTGCCCAGATAGGTCTTGGCGCGCGCCTCGGCATCGGCGCGCAAATTGGCCCAGAACAGGGCGTAATCGAAGACGTGGAAATTGTTGCCGGGCAGCACATAGGCGCCATAGCCGGCGGGCGCGTCGCCGATCATCAGCAGCCCGCGCGCATCGCAGCGCGCCGGCACCTTGGCGGGCACCAGATCGGCACCGTGCAGGCCCGCGCGCGGCACCAGCGCGCCGCGATTGGCGCTGGCGAGCGCCGCCGTGCCCGGCGCGCCCGTCAGCGGATTGACGCACAGCATCGCGGTGCTCTTGCGCGGTGCGCCGGTGAGGCCCGTGGTCGTATCGAAATGCTTGTCGAGCAGGCGCGGATCGCCGCCGTCGGCAAAGCTCTGCCACGAGAGGATGCACCCCGCCTGCCCCGGCGCGGTGCAGGCCGGCAGGCCCATCGCGGGCAGATCGGCCGTCATCGAGATCGGCCAGCCGGGCAGATAGGCCGCGACGATCCGGTCGGCGACAGGCTTGCCGGCGATCTTCTCCTTCAGCAGCCGCATCAGGTGGAGCGAGCCCTGGCTGTGCCCCGCCAGCAGGATCGGCCGGTTGCGCGGGATCTGCGCCAGAAACGCATCGAAGCCGCGCGCGATATCCTGATAGGCGAAGTCGAGCGCCTTTTGCGCATCCTCGCCGTCGCTCAGGAAGGCGCCGATCGTCGCCTGCCGGTAGCGCGGCGCCCACACCGCCCCCACCGCGTTGAACGCCGACGCCTGCGACGAGGCGAACAGCCGCAACCGTTCATTGGCCTCATGATCGTCGAGCGGCGCGTTCCAGCGGTCGCGGCCGAGGAAGGTCGTCGGGCTGACATAGAACACCGCGACCTGTGGGTTGGCGGTGCGCGCCATGCCGTCCGGCAACCAGCGCGACGGATCCTGCGGCAGATCGGGGCGCGACAGCCAGCCGTCCGCACGGGTGAAATCCGGCGCGGTGCCCACGGCGGACTTGGCGAAGCTCACCCCCGGCACGAAGGAGAAGCTCAACATCCTGTCCCAGAACAGATTCCAGCCGACGGCCGCACCCAGCAACAACATGATGGCTCCCGCGATGACGTAAAGGAAACGGCGCGCCGCCATCGATCAATCCATTGTGCAGTGCAGCATAAACTGCGCGGGTGGCAAGTGCGTAGCGGGCAATCGGGCCGCCGTCCAATGCAAGAGGAGGCGTTTTCACCAAAGCGATGACCGTCACCCCGGCCTCGTGCCGGGGTCCACCGGCCCCCGATCGCTTTGGCAGATAGTCAGCCGAATCGCCGGCTTCCAGGTAGACCCCGGAACAAGTCCGGGGTGACGAAAAAGATCGAAGGCAGCCCCGAAACCACCCCGCGCTTGAAGCCGCACCGCCCCGATGCTAGCCGCCCCCCATGTCCGTCGATACCGCCACCGTCCGGAAGATCGCCAGCCTCGCCCGTATCGCCGTCACCGACGGCGAAGCGGAGGCGATGGTCGGCGAACTCAACACCATCCTCAAATGGGTCGACATGCTCGACGAGGTGAACACCGACGGTGTCGCCCCGCTCGCCGCCGTCATCCCCAACCATCTGCGCCTGCGCGACGACGTCGTCACCGACGGCGGCATCCGCGACAAGGTGCTGGCCAACGCCCCGCAGGCCGAACATGGCTTCTTCGCCGTGCCCAAGGTGATCGAGTAATGACCGCCCTCACCGATCTCACCGTCGCCGGCATCCGCGACGGCTTCCGCGCCGGCGACTTCACCGCGCGCGAGGTGGCCGAGGCGTTCAACGCGGCGGTCGCGGGCGCCGACGCGCTCAACGCCTTCATCGTCAAGACGCCGGACCATGCGCTGGCCGCCGCCGACGCCGCCGACGCAGCGCGCGCCACGGGCGACACCGCGCCGCTGGCCGGCGTGCCGCTGGGCATCAAGGATCTGTTCTGCACCGCCGGCACGCAGACCACCGCCGCCAGCCACATCCTCGGCAATTTCGTGCCGACCTATGAATCGACCATCACCGCCAAGCTGTTCGGCGCGGGCGCGGGGATGCTGGGCAAGCTCAACCTCGACCAGTTCGCCATGGGCTCGTCGAACGAGACCAGCGCGTTCGGCAACGTGATCTCGCCGTGGCGGCGGGGCGACGGAAGCAATGCCGCGCTCGCCCCCGGCGGCTCGTCGGGCGGCTCCTCCTCGGCGGTGGCGGCGCGGATCGTGCCGGGTGCCACGGGCACCGACACCGGCGGATCGATCCGCCAGCCGGCCGCCTTCACCGGCATCTCGGGCATCAAGCCGACCTACGGCCGCTGCTCGCGCTGGGGCGTGGTCGCCTTCGCCTCCTCGCTCGACCAGGCCGGGCCGATGGCGCGCGACGTGGCGGATTGCGCGATCCTGCTGGAGACGATGGCGGGCTTCGATCCGAAAGATTCGACCTCGCTCGACGTGGCCGTGCCCAATTGGGAGGCGGCTCTGTCCGCCGACATGCGCGGCAAGCGGGTCGGCATCCCGAAGGAATATCGCGTCGAGGGCATGCCCACCGAGATCGAGGCGCTGTGGCAGCAGGGTATCGCCTGGATGAAGGACGCCGGCGCCGAGATCGTCGAGGTTTCGCTGCCGCACACCCATTATGCGCTGCCGACCTATTACATCATCGCCCCGGCCGAGGCGTCGTCCAACCTCGCCCGCTACGATGGCGTGCGCTATGGCCTGCGCGACCTGCCCGATGGCGCCAACCTTCAGGACATGTATGCCGCGACCCGCGCCGCCGGTTTCGGCCCGGAGGTGAAGCGCCGCATCCTGATCGGCACCTACGTCCTCTCGGCGGGCTTCTACGACGCTTATTATACCAAGGCGCAGAAGGTCCGCGCGCTGATCGCGCAGGATTTCGACAAAGCGTGGGAGGTGTGCGACGTGCTCCTCACCCCCACCGCGCCTTCGGCGGCGTTCGGTCTGGGCGAGAAGAGCGACGACCCGATTGCCATGTATCTGAACGACGTCTTCACCGTGCCCGCCAGTCTCGCGGGCGTGCCGGCGATGTCGGTGCCGGGCGGGCTGGACGCGCAGGGCCTGCCGCTCGGCCTCCAGATCATCGGCAAGCCGCTCGACGAACAGGGCGTCCTCAACGCGAGCCTCGCGATCGAACAGCGCGCCGGCTTCACGGCACGCGCGGGCAAGTGGTGGTAGACGGTATTACCGCCGCTCGGTAATACTCGGCCCATGACGACTCACAGCCGCCTCACGATCAAGGGTCAGGTGACGATTCCCAAGGACGTGCGCGATCTGCTCGATCTGAAGCCGGGCGACACGGTCGCGTTCGAGCAGGATGGGGACCGGATTTCGGTTCGCAAGGCGGAGGTGCCGGTCGAGCCGAAGGAAACCCCCGACCAGTTCAGGAAGCGGCTCCACGCGCTGCTGGAGCAATTTCCGCCGCTGCCGAGCAAGATGTCGACCGACGAATATATGGCGATGATCCGCGAGCCTGTGCCCGCTCCCCGCTGAAATGGTCTTCCTCGACACCAACATCCTGATCGATCTTTTCGATCCGGGCTCCGCATGGCACCTCTGGTCCACCGAAAATGTGCATCGAGCCGAAGGCCCTCGGGGCATAAATCCGGTGGTCCTCGCGGAGCTTTCACCCCGTTTCGAGGCCCTCGCGACTTTGACCGGGTTGATCGGAGGTCTGGGGATCACGGTGCATCCGATCGACGATCACAGCGCCTTCCATGCGGGCCATGCCCATGCCGCCTATCGCGCGGCAGGCGGCGAGCGGCAGGCGATCCTCGCCGATTTCCTGATCGGGGCGCATGCGCAAACGCTCGGTGCCACGCTTCTCACCCGCGACAGGCGGCGCTTCGTGCGCTACTTCCCCGACCTCACCCTCATCACTCCATCGGACACGGACAATGGCTGACGCATCCCCCTCCTACCGCATCCAGGGCGCCACCGGCGAGTGGGAGGTCGTGATCGGGCTGGAGGTTCACGCCCAGATCGACACGCAGGCCAAGCTCTTCTCGGGCGCCGCCACCGCCTTCGGGGCGGAGCCGAACGCGCAGGTCAGCCTGATCGACGCGGCGATGCCGGGGATGCTGCCGGTGCCGAACCGCGAGTGCATCCGCCAGGCCGTCCGCACCGGCATGGCGCTGGGCGCGGAGATCAATCGCTGGTCGCGCTTCGACCGGAAGAATTACTTCTACGCCGATCTGCCGCAGGGCTATCAGATCAGCCAGCTCTACCACCCGCTCGTCGGCGAGGGCGCGATCCCGATCGAGCCCGAGGAGAAGGACGGGCCGGGCGAGGCCAAGACGATCGGCGTCGAGCGCATCCATGTCGAGCAGGACGCCGGCAAGCTGATGCACGACCAGCACCCCACCCGCTCCTACGTCGATCTCAACCGATCGGGCGTGGCGCTGATGGAGATCGTCAGCCGCCCCGACATGCGCTCGCCCGCCGAGGCCGGGGCCTACCTGCGCAAGCTGCGGCAGGTGCTCCGCTATGTCGGTAGCTGCGACGGCAACATGGAGCAGGGCTCGATGCGCGCCGACGTCAACGTCTCGGTGCGCAAGCCCGGCGAGCCGTTCGGCACCCGCACCGAGACCAAGAACGTCAATTCCGTCCGCTTCGTGATGGAGACGATCCGGCAGGAGGCGTCGCGTCAGGTCGACGTGCTGGAGGCCGGCGGCAGCATCGTGCAGGAGACGCGCCTCTACGATCCCGACCGCAACGAGACGCGGTCGATGCGCTCCAAGGAGGACGCGCACGATTACCGCTATTTCCCCGATCCCGATCTGCTGCCGCTGGAGCTGGACGACGCCTTCCTGAGCGAATGCGCCGCCAGCCTGCCCGAACTGCCCGACGCCAAGCGCGCGCGCTACGAGGCGCTGGGGCTGACGCCCTACGCCGCCGCCGTGCTGACCGCCGACGTGGAGACCGCGCGCTGGTTCGAGGCGATGCTGGACGCCAGCGGCAAGCCGCCCGAGAGCGTAGCCAAGGCCGCCTCCAACTGGCTGATCTCCGACCTGTTCGGCGCCCTCAACCGGCTCGGCAAGGATATCGCCGACAGCCCGGTGAGCCCGGCGCAGGGCGCGCAACTGCTCGGCCTCGTCGCCGACGGCACGCTTTCGGGTACTCTCGCGAAGCAGGTGTTCGAGATCATGCTGGAAACCGGCGATGATCCCGCGACGATCGTCGAGGCGCGCGGGCTGAAGCAGACCAGCGACACCGGCGCGATCGAGGCGAAGGTGGCCGAAATCCTCGCCGCCAACGCCGACAAGGTCGAGCAGTATCGCGGCGGCAAGGTCGCGCTGTTCGGCTTCTTCGTCGGCCAGACGATGAAGGCGATGGGCGGCAAGGCCAACCCGCAGGTGGTGAACGAGGCGGTGAAGAAGGCGCTGGGCTGATCGAGGATCCGAGACGCGTTGTGACGCTCGCCCGTCACACCATGCCGTCGCCCGTCAGCACCCTGACCCTGGTGGCTGACGCCGATGCCTTGCTCGCGATCCTGTGGGAAAGCGACCGGCCGGGCCGGGTGCGGCTGGCCGAGACGGCCGCGCAGCCCGATCATCCGGTGCTGGCCGAGGCGGCGCGGCAGCTCGACGCCTATTTCGCGGGCGATCTGCGGCGTTTCACCGTGCCGCTGCGCTTCGAGGGGACCGAGTTCCAGAAAGCGGTGTGGGCCGCGCTGCTCACCATCCCTTATGGCGAGACGCGCAGCTATGGCGCGATCGCGGCGCAGATCGGCCGGCCGGACGCGCAGCGCGCGGTGGGCGCCGCCAACGGCCGCAACCCCATCTCGATCATCGCGCCCTGCCACCGGGTGATCGGATCGGGCGGCAGCCTCACGGGTTTCGCGGGCGGGCTGGAGGCGAAACGCTATCTGCTCGATCTGGAGCGGGCGCCGAGGCTGTTATAGCCGTACGATGATGGCCCGTTCGTCCTGAGCGAAGTCGAAGGACGTGCGGCTGGACGCAGCGCGCGGGGCACGCCCTTCGACTGCGCTCAGGGCGAACGGTGAAGGTTTGGTGTCGATCAGGCTGCCCGCCGCAACGCCAGCTTCCGCCCCTCCACGATCGACCGCCACGCCCATTCCACCGGCGCGATCGCATAATGCCGCAGGTAGACGTTGGCCCCCCACAGCAGCAGCGCATCGATCGCGACCGATGCCAGCATCATCGGCATCCACGTCAGCTGCCCGTACAGCCCCAAGGCGAAGGGCGGGAACAGCAGCCACAGGCAGATGAGGGTCTGCGCGACATAGATCGACAGCGCCGTCCGCCCCGCCGCCACGAACGGTCGCAACAGCCGCGCCCCCACGATCGTCGTCGCCAGCAGATTGACCAGCCCGATATGGCCGAGCGTCGCCGCCAGCCGGGCATATTCCTGCCACGCCCAGTCGAGGCGCGGCATGTCGTTGAAGCGGGTGATCTCCCACGCGCCCCACGCCCGCATCGGCAGGCCGATGGCATAGGCGATCAAGGTCAGCCGCAGGTAGAAGCCCCGGCTGCGCGCGCCCTGCAATATGCCCATCTTGAACAGAGCCGCGCCGATCAGCATCGTGCCCGTCGCCTCCCAGATGGCGAACAATTCGCCGAAGCCGAGCCGCTCGATCGACTTGTCGACCTGCGCCCTGAACCAGTTAGCGCTGGTGCTGGAGCGCGCCTTGTCCTCGGCGGCGACCTCCGCCTTGTGCTCGGCCTTGTTCTTGGCGCGTTTGGCGGCGTTCTCGGCGGCCTTCTTCAGCGTCTTGGTCTCGGCGGGGGTGAGGCTCTGGCCGGCGTCGCGTTTGGCCGTCAGCGTAGCCACCTCGGCGCGCTGCCGGGTCGGCTGGTAGATGCCGAAATAGCTGGCCGCGCCCAATTGCATCGTCGCGCCGATCAGCCCGATCACGATCAGCCAGCGCGGCCGCAGCCGGCGGAACCAGAAGGCCACCAGCGCCGCCACGCCATAGGTGTGGAGGATGTCGCCCGGCCACATCAGCACGAAGATGTGGATCATGCCGAACGCCCACAGCACGATGTTGCGCCAATAATAGCGGCGCAGCACCTTGCCGCGCGCGATGCCCGCGATCCGCTCGGTCAGGATCACCATGCCCGCGCCGAACAGCATTTCCAGCAGCGCGCGGGCGGTGCCGTCGGCGAGGATCTGGCGGGTCCACCAGGCGATCTGGTCGGCCACGCTCCAGCCGAGATGGCGGATGTCCGGCCCGGAGAAGCTCTGCGCCATGTCGTTGACGTTCATGAACAGGATGCCGAGGATGGCGATCCCGCGCAGAATATCGAGGATGGCGATGCGCGGCGCCCCATCCGGCTCTGCCGCCCGCCCCTTGCGCTCGGCCTCCGCCGACAATGCCGCGTCCGTCGTCATGCCCCGCCCCCGAATCCCGATCAGGGCGCCAGTGTATTAGGGGATTGCCACACCCGCCAGCAACATTTCACAACGATAGGGAAAAGGCTTCATACCGGCAGGCGGATCGTGACGCGCAGGCCGGGGGCGGCATCGCCCAGCACCACGCCGCCACCGTGCAGCTTGGCCACGGCGCCGACGAGCGAGAGGCCGAGGCCATGGCCTTCGGTCGAGCGGCTGGCCTCCAGCCGGCCGAAGCGGCGCAGCGCCATCGCCCGTGCGGAGGGCGGAATGCCGGGGCCGTCGTCCGTCACCTCGAGGATCGCGACATCGCGGTCCTCCGTGCGGACGGAGACGCGGATGCGGCTGCCCGGCGGGGTGTGGCGGTGGGCGTTTTCGATGAGGTTGGCGAGGAGCTGCGACAGCATCGGGCGATCGCCGCGCAGGCTGATCGGCGCGGTGCCGGCCAGCTCCAGCATGCGCCCGCCGTCACGCACCATCGGCTCGTAGAGCGCCACCATCCGCGCGGCCAGTTCGTCGAGCCGGACGGGGGCGAACTGGCTGCGGCGGCTGCCGCCCTCCACCTCGGCGATGCGCAGCACGGTGGCGAGCAGTTCCACCATAGCCTCGCAATCGGCCAGCGCCGCCTCCACCTCGGCCTCGTGCGCGCCCAGCCCAGCCTGTTGCGACAGGCGGGTGAGGCGGGTCTGAAGGCGCACCAGCGGCGAGCGCAGATCATGCGCGGCGTCTTGGGCGACATGGCGCAGGCTCCCCATCAACTCGTCGATCCGGTCGAGCATCCGGTTGAAGGTGTGGGCCTGCCGGTCGAACTCGGTATCGCCGCCGGTCTCGGGGATGCGGCGCCTGAGGTCGCCGCCGATGATCGCCTCGGCCGCGCCGCGCATGTCGCGCATGTGCCGGCCGACGACCCGTGCCGCCAGCAGCAGCGACACGCCGGTCGCCGACGCCACCATCAGCGATCCGAGCGAAAGGATGCCGAGCAGCAGCAGATCGAAATGCGGCACCGGCTCGCTATCCGCCACCACGACCAGCACCATATTGTCGCCGAAACGCCGGCCGAGCGCGCGCCCCCGTTCGATCGCGGGGATGCGGTCGCGCTTGCCGAGCGCGCTCGCCCCCAGCACCGGCGGGCGCTGGAGGCGCAGCCGGCCGGCGAGCTGGTTGCCGGCGCGATCGAACAGAGCCGCGCCGATGTCGGCGGTATCGCGCCTGTCCTTGAGCGCATTGACCCGCTCGATCACGTCACCCACCGCCGGAGCGGTGGACGGGCCGATCAGCAGGCTCGCCTCATTGGCGAGGCGGTGATCGACGAACAGGTCGATCGCCCGGTGCGCGAACAGATAGACCGCGAGCGTCAGCAGCGCGCACGCGACGACCCCGGCCACGCCATAGCCGATCAGGATCGCGCGCAGCGATGTGACGCGCGGTTTCAGGCGCTCGCCCGCAGAACGTAGCCGACCCGCCGGATGGTGCGGATCGCATCATAGACTTCGCCCAGGTTGAGTTCGGCGCGCAGCCCCCGGACGTGGCTTTCGATGATGTTGGTGGCCGGCTCGAAATCGCTGCCCCAGATGGCGTCGGCCAGCATCCGCCGGGTGACGACGCGCCCGGCGTTGCGCACCAGTTCGGTGAGGATGGTGAATTCGGTCGGGCGCAGATCGAGCGTGCGGCCGCGCCGCAGCGCGACATGGCCGACGGTGTCGATCTCGATCGAGCCGGCCTTCAGGGTCACCGCCGTCTGGCCCGTCGCCGGGCGGCGCTGGAGCGCGGCGAGGCGCGCGCTCAGTTCGATCGGCGCGACGGGCTTCACCAGATAATCGTCCGCGCCCGCATCGAGCCCCTCGACCCGGTCCATCAGCTCGCCGAGCGCGCTGACGACGATTACCGGCGTGGCGACACCCTCGTCGCGCAGCAGTTTCAGGACGGTGAGTCCGTCGATCCGGGGCAGCATCCGATCCAGCACGATCGCGTCGAACCGGCCGCTGGTCGCCTGATCGAGCGCCTCGCGCCCGTCGCGCGCGATCGCGATATGATGGTCGCCTTTCGCCAGCTCCGCCGCCAGCAAACCGGCGGTATCCGCATCGTCCTCGACCAACAGCAGCCGCATCCCGGCACTCCCATCATCTCACCTGTCCATGACGGGACGGCGCGGGCGATACAAGTGCCCACACGCCGGCCATGTTGATGGGCCGACGTGATAAAATTATCACCCTAGGAAGAGGATGATATTTAGGGAATTACCATGCAATCAACGATGTCTACTTACACAGATTACCAATCTGTGAAAAATGAAACGAAAATGAACGAAAGTCTATTTGATTTTTAGTTTGATGTAACAAAACTGCCTTCGACCTCTTCTAGCTGCGCCGCAACACGGCAAGCAGCCGGTGCGAAGGGGAATCAGATCATGGTCAGTGTTTCGATGGGTCGTGGGTGGATGCTGGCGGGCGGGGCGCTGCTCGCGCTGACGACGCCGGCCTTTGCCGAGGCGCCCGCCGCCGCCGAGCCCGCCACCGCTGCCGCGCCGGCCGAAGCCGAGGGTCTCGACGAGATCGTCGTGACCGCCACCAAGCGCGAGACGAACCTCCAGAAGACGCCGATCGCGATCAACGTGCTCAGCACGCAGGCGCTTCAGGATCGTCACGTCCAGAGCCTGTACGATCTGGCCGACGGCGCCATACCCAGCCTGCGCGTCGCCACCTTCGAGGCGCGCCAGACCGCGCTCACCATCGGCATCCGCGGCATCGTGCCGCTCGACGCCAACCAGCCCGCGCGTGAGCAGGGCGTCGGCATCTATGTCGACGGCGTCTATCTCGGCCGCCAGCACGGCTTGAACGCCGCGCTGTTCGAGGTCGAGCGGGTCGAGGTGCTGAAGGGGCCGCAGGGCACGCTCTTCGGTCGCAATACCGAGGGCGGCGCGCTCAGCATCGTCTCCAAGGCGCCGACCGGCGAGTTCGGCGGCAGCGCCACCGCCGGCATCGCCAATTACGGCGGCTATAACGGCCAGTTCCACCTCAACCTGCCCGAATTCGCCAACATCGCGCTGAAGTTCGACGGCGTGGTGCAATATCAGGGCCCGACCACCAAGAACCCGCTCTCGGGCCAGACCGGCTTCAACTATTTCGACCGTCGCGGCGCCCGCGCCGCCGCCCGCTGGAAGCCGACCACGACCCTCACGGTCGATCTGTCCTACGACATCGGCTACGACGCCAACTCGCCCTTCTACAGCCAGCTGCTGAACTACAATCCCAACGGCTGCACCGCCGGCCCGGTCGCCAATTCGCCCAAGTGCGTGCTGCCCGGCACCGGCTTCACCACCCTGAGCGGCACGGTGAAGCCCGTCTCGCCGCTGGTGAAGATCGAGGGCAACGATCGCATGAAGGTGGCCGACATCGGCGTGCCGCAGCAGCCCAGCATCGATCGCACCCACGGCTATGTCGCCAAGGCCGGCTGGAAGGCGACCGACTGGGTCGAGCTGCGCTCGATCACCGCATGGCGCGACGTCAGCTCGATCCAGTATGACAACGTTGGCGGCGCGCACCGTCCGCCGATCGTGAGCGCCAATTGCACCGGCACCGGCTGCAACTTCAGCCGCTACAGCCTGGCCGACCTCTACCAGCATCAGTTCAGCCAGGAATTCCAGGCGGTCGGCAATATCGGCCAGCTCGATTTCGTCGGCGGCCTCTATTATTTCAACGAGCGGGTGAGCGACGATGCCGCGACCCCCAGCTCGCTGGCGTTCAACTCGACGCTGACCGCCGTCACCGTGCTCGATCCGTGCCGGGGTTCGGGCGGGTTCGGCTGGCAGGTGGGCTGCCGCTCGATCGACCGCGCCAGCGCCGCCAAGGCCAAGAGCTACGCCGTGTTCGGCCAGGCGACCTACAATCTCGATACGCTGCACTTCACCGTCGGCGGCCGCAACACCTGGGACGACCGCGACGGCCGCCTGCTCACCGTCAACAATGCGCCGCGCAGCCTGACCTACAGCCAGAACACCAGCCGCTTCGATCCGATGGCGGTCGTCGCCTGGGATGCCTCGCAGGACATCAACCTCTACGCCAAATATTCGACCGGCTACCGTTCGGGCGGCGCCAGCTCGCGCTCGGTCAGCTATCGCGAGTTCGGGCCGGAGAAGGTGAAGGCCTATGAGATCGGCGCCAAGACGCAGTTCTTCGATCGGCGCGTCCGCCTGAACCTGGCGGGCTACATCATGGATCGCACGGGCAGCCAGATCGACTTCAGCTCGGTCTCGTTCGATCCGGCGACCGGCGCCAACCGCAACACGGTGGAGACGGTCAATGCGCCCGGCACCACCAAGATCCGCGGTGTCGAGGCCGACCTGACCGTCAACCCGGTCGAGGGCCTGACCCTGGGCGCCAGCTACGCCTACACCTACACCAACATCCCGGCGACCTTGAACCCGTTCACCAACATCCTTCAGAAAGTCTACATCGTCTTCACCCCGCGCAACGCGGCGAGCGGCACGATCGACTATAGCGTGCCGGTGGCGGGCGACTTCGCCAACCTGAAGTTCCACGTCGACGGCAATTATTCCGACGCGACGCAGACCTTCGACCAGGCCGAGACCAAGAACGACAAGTCGTTCATCGTCAACGCCCGCCTCTCGCTGGCCGATATCGACATGGGCCGGGGCACCAGGCTGACCGTCTCCGCCTGGTCGCGCAACCTGTTCAACACCGCCTACGTCTATCGCCGCGATCCGGCGAACAGCCTGCCGGCGTTCGGCAGCGGTACGACCGGCAACATCAACAACGTGCTGGGCGACTACGGCAATTTCAACGCCCCGCGCACCTTCGGCCTCGAGGGTTCGGTCCGCTTCTGATCGGCGGATAGGTAAGGAAAAAGCCCCGGCGGAGCGATCCGCCGGGGCTTTTTTCGTGTCTGCTGTATCGGCAAAGAGATCGTCAGGCAGGAAGGCGCCAGCCGCGTCACTCCCACTCCATTGTTCAATCCACACATAGACCATTGATTTAACAGCATTTTTCCCATTCGACGTCAAAAAATCCGACGCGCGGGCCGTCAAAAAGTTACGGTCTTGATTTTAAAGAGAAAATCGCTCGGAAATTTTTTTGCATCGTTTCGACATCTATCGAGGTCGATCAGGCAACACATCCCTCAGCGGTCGGGTAGATGGCGTTAGGCGTGGATTCGCAAAGTACCGTCAGACCGGTATAGTATATGACCAGATAGCAGGCTACGCTAGCGAAAGAGCGCCCCTATTCAGCGACCGGGAAGATTGCGATCGCGAACGGCGATGAACGGACGATTGGTCTCGGCCGCGCGACGGGTTTTCTCATCCAGAACATCGATTAGCGACACTTTTCGGGATAGGACCTCATAGAGATCAAGCCCGTCAGCGCAGATTAGGTTCGTTTGCCGCCCACGAGAAAACGCTTCCAGACCATCGGCGGTGAATCCCGAATTGCTAACGAACAGCCCCCGTGACCAGGATGCCTTGCCCGCAACCTTGCCAGAGAACGTCATCAAATCCGCGAAGCCAATCTGCGGACCATGCCATTTGGCCTCGACCAAGTAGGTCTGCCCATGCAGCTTAAAGCTGCCATCAATCTGTTCACCTACCAGCCGGAAGGAACCGCGCGGTGCCAGCCCAAATCCGGCGAAGAGCTCATTCAGGAAGCCCTCGAAGCGAAGTCCCCTCGTTTGCGGATCCAGCTGCGTGATCTCGATGAGATGCGTCGCCAGTTCCTGCGCTTTGACAGCGCTCAGCGTCCCGGCCGACTGCGCTGGCGGATCCTCCGTCTTCGGCTGAGCGAAGCTGCTGAGGAATCCTGGGTCAAGCAGTTCGGGTATTTTGAACTCGACGCCGGGAAGAAGGCTGTTCAGGCGATCGATTTCCGCGCGGGTTAGAGGGTTTCCCTTGCCGCGCCGGTAGGTCATCGCTTGCCGGACGATCGCGATTATCAACTTCGTGAAATTCGAGCGCCGCCGCTCGAGCGTGGACGTCAGGAGCTGGACGATCGCCGGCCTCTTGCTCCCCGGAATCCAAAGGTCCGCGATACCGGCTTGGGCCGCCGCAATAGGAAAGGCCGTCTTGTTGTTTCCACTTCCCGGGAGGAAGTCATAGAAAAGATCGGCCAGGTCTTCGACCGTCTGTGCTTCGCGAAATGACAGCATAATTAGTCGCCCTCGGCCTCCTCCATGCGCGCTTCAAGCTCGTTCAGGAAGGGTGAGCGTCCCCAATGCATTCTCCCGCGGCCCGTATCGACATAACCGGAATACAGCATGTGAATTTCATCGCGGGCGCGCGTCAGACCCACGTAGAACAGACGGCGGCTTTCCCGCCGCGCCGCAGGAAGTTCGTTGCGCCAAGGAAGGCTGCCGAGGTCGAGCCCCACCATGATGACCACGTCGTACTCGCAGCCTTTGGCGGAATGCAGCGTCAGAAGGTTGAGGTGAAGCGGCGACCCATCGCGACCGCCGAGGCTTGCGAGGTCGAGATCGGCGAGCGCCCCGCCGACCGCGAGCGCCGTCGACATGCGTTCGACCTGTTCGGCCTGATCTGCCAGACTTGGTTCTCCCGCGATCAGCGCATCGAGCATTCCGGCGCGCAAGGACGCGACAAAATCGCGGGCGAGCCCATCCTCCACTCTGAGGGACCATAGAAGCCGGGTGAGGCTTTGCAGCTCCACGCTGGCGTCCGCCTCTGATATCCGAGCACGATGAAAGCCGATCCAGCGATCCAGCAGACCACGCAGCTGGGGCCGCGCCTCCCGCCAGCCGCCCGCGCACCACGCGGCGCAATCCTCAATCCAGCTTGTGAGCGCGACCTTGCGATAAGGCGCCGCGGTGTCGACCCGCACAAAGTCGAGGCCCGCAGCCGCGACAGCGTCGGCGACGACGTCGCCGGCGCGATAGTCTCGATAGAGGATCGCGATGTCGCCGAGCGCCCTGCCGGGCTTGGCCGCTAGCGCCGCTGGAATGATCTCGGCGATCGCATGCGCTGCCTGCCCCTCCAGGCCATCGTCGCATTCGACCATCGCGATAATAGCTTGCCGGTCCGGGTCGTTCGACTGATAGCCGCGAACCTCGCCCAAGGCCATTTCCGACGCGCTGACGATGCTTGAGGCTGAACGGTAGTTCAGCTGAAGCTGCACGCGCTCGACATCGTCGCGCTCGGCCAATTCCTGCAACAAAGCCCCATCAGCGCCGGTGAAACCGTAGATGGATTGATCGGGGTCGCCGACGGCGAACAGTCGGACGCCTCCGTCGAACGCCATGCGCTTGACTATGCGGTGCAGCGCCACGCCCAGGTCCTGATATTCATCGACCGCCAGCACAGGAAACTTCGCCTGCAGAAGCGGCAACACCCAATCGTGCTCCGACACCAGCCGCTGGCCGAAGATCACAAGATCATCGAAATCGACGAGACCGGTTCGCCGCAGCTCGGCTTCATAGCTGTCCGCCCACGCCGCAAGCTCCTCCTCAGCCGTCCACTCTTCCGACGCTCGATCGAGGATCGATCGCCGATGGCGGCCGAGGTCCATCGACTTATAGGGATGGCCTGCGCCAAAGAGCCTGTCGCCGATCCGCCGCATCGCCTGATCGCTCTGCCGCTGTGTGGCAACGGCAAGCGGGAACGGCACCGGAAGATCGGCAAGACGACCATAAGGCATCAGCAGATGCCTCAGGCAAAAGCCATGAACGGTGCCGATGAAGAGGTTCGGCGCCTCCCGCAGGCCAAGCCGCTCCAGCCGACGCGTCAGCTCGCGCGCGCATTCCTGGCTATACGTGATGCATGCGGCACCGCGCGGCGCGCGCACGTCCTCAGCCATGATCCGGGCAAGCTTGAGCACCAGCGTCTTGGTTTTGCCGCTGCCCGGGCCCGCGAGCACGACGCAGTGTCCCGTGGAGTCATACGCTGCTTGCTGCCCAGGGTTGCTGGCCAGATCAGCCGCTTGGGCGAGATATGCGGCGCTGACATTACGCAAGGGCATCGCGAATATGCTCCAGCGCCTGCCGGATGTAGTCCGGGCACGTATCTTCATCGACGTGTGGCGCCAGCGCCTGAGCGAAGCGCCCTTTGCCGATCCGCTCGATGAGCTTGATCAACCGCTCCTCATCAAGCGTGTCGGTATCGTCAACCCAGCCCTGGATCAGATCCTGAGTGTTCTGATTGATCGATAGCTCCTCCCCGATGACTTCCTGCATCGCTTCGGCAAGGCCGCCGGTGAAGAGCTCCGGCTCAAGCGTATTGCTGTTGACGAAGTAGCCGAACGGTTCGGCGCGCGCGATTACAGCGTCGGCGTCTAATGGCGTGTAGTTCACGCCATTCTCGACCAGCCGCAGCACATTGATCAGCCGTCGGCGCACCAGCGGCGGGTTTGCACCATTTGGATCCCGGTCGGTCAGAATGACATGCGGGATATTGAGTCCCTGCGGCCCCAACAACTTCACGTAGGGTGTGAAGTTTGTGCCACTCACGGAGCATACGGTGATGCCGAGCATATCGAGGGGGATGTCCAAGGCCTCAGCAAATGCAGGCATAAGGAACCGCTCGGCATCCCCCTCGACGAGGATCACGCCTCGCGCGAAGAAAATCTCCCCGCGGCTGACATCAATGTAGCGCTGTAGGTCCGCCTCATCGCGTGCCGTCAGGGGTGCCGTGGCCGTGGATACGGCCGTCGTCGCCTCCTCACCGGCGTCATGTCGGAGCAGGACGATCGAGCGGATCGGGGTCACACTCGCAATATGCGGCGAGTGCGTCGTAAGGATGGTTGTGAGCGGCGGAGTGTCTTCCTCTCCGTCCCCAGCTCCGCCGAGGAAGTACCGGTAGACGAGCCGCTGTATATGCGGGTGGAGGTGTGCTTCGGGCTCTTCGACCACAAGGAACGTATGGTCGCGCTCGCCATCCGTGACCAGACGATCGAGCTCAAGGCTCTTCAACGCCAAGAAGATCAGATTCGCGGTGCCAAGACTGGCGTCGCCAATGCCGCGCGCGCCATTATCGATCAGCAGCCGCAGGCTGCGCAGCAAAGCATCGACGCGGGTTGGTGCAAGACCAAGCGTGAGCGGAACGGCATGCTGTTCGCCCGCAATAGCGATCAGCCGCTCACTGATGCGCTGCGCGGTGGCGACCACCTCGGCATGGCCAGCAAGCTCGGCTTGCGCCTCGTTGACCTGCTCTTGGATCTCGTCGCGCGCGTCTTCATCCAGCGAGGTCGCCAGTTGCTCGATGAGAGGCCTCAACGGCGAGTTCCGCCAGCTCGACAGGTCCTTCTCGGCATCGCGCAGCGCGACCTGGACATCGAGCGGCAGCATCCGGCGGAAGGTTGAGCCGATCGACATATCGGGATCGTCACCGCCGAAAATGATATATTCGTAGTCGGCCAGGCTCTCAGGCTCGCGGCCGAGATTTGCCTTGGGCTGAAAACGGTACGTCAGACGCGCGACCATCGGTGGCCCCGGATCGACCACACAGTCATTGAGATGCGCCATCAATCGCGGATCGTCGGTAAAATCCGTCAGATCGACTGAGATTTCGATGGTCTCGCCGAGCTTGTCTTCGCCCAGCCCATCCCAGAAATGTTCGAACCCGAGCTGGCGGTCGCGTTCCGACAGGCCCGGATCCAGGATCAATTGTAGGGCGCGAATGAAGTTGCTCTTGCCGACCTTGTTTTCGCCGACAATGACGATGCTCTCCCCAGTCTCGACCTCGATCTCCGAGAAATTGGCGAAATTGCTGATCTTTATGCGTGATATGCGCACACGTCCGTCCCCCCTCGTTATTCTCTATCGCGGTTGGCCCGCTCGGCCATGTCGGCGCAACGCGCCATCAACGCCTCGAAAGTTTCGGCGTCGTCGAGCAGCAGACCGTCCTCCACCATCCGGGCGTAGTCGTCGCCAAGCGCCTGGAGCGCTTCCCCCGCCGGCACCAGGCGCAGGCCGCCATGGACCGCGGCCCAATAGTCGATCAATTCACGATCGGCCCCTTTTTCGGCGAAGAACATCGTCTTGTGGCGCGCGACAGCGTCCGCCAGATCGCGATCGGCGAAGGCACTCGCGGCAAGACCAGCCTCGTCCAGTCGCACCACATCATGCCAATGACGGGCGAAGCGCTCGCCACGCAAACGCTCTTGCAGGCAGAAGACATGAATCGCGGTGGCCTTTTCCCAGAAGGTTCGCTCAGCGTGCATCACCCGAGGGCGGGCCGTGGGAAAGACCACATCATCAACCAAGCCGGACGCATCGCAGGCGACATCGCGCTCGCTTGCCGGGTTGCCGGTCGAGCGTGCGCCGAATTCGAGCATGACGCTTGGCGCGACATAACCCGTCCCTGTAGTGGTCGCCTCATAATCGATGAAGAGCTTCTCACCCTCCGCGCGAACGGTTGCCGCCAGCTTCTCTTTCGCCAAGGCGCCGGCGATCGCAGGCTGGACCGATCCCAATACCCATTCAGGAAGCCGTTTTCGCACCTCGCTCGACCAACGCTTCTCCTCACTGCGCGATTTCGGCAACGCTTCGCCGTTCTCGCCGACGAGATCGGCGGCGATCGCGCGGATATCGTAGGTGAGATCGACGTCCTCCGAAAAACGCCGGATGACGCCGTAGGCCTTCGACAGCGACGTGCCGCCTTTAAAGACGAGGTGCTCACCCAGCGACGTGGCATAGAGCGCCGCCAGCGCCCAAACGACCCAGGCATCCTTTTCGAGGAGATGGGCGGGCCGTCCCGATTTGTCAGCGGCAATACCAAGCACGTCACGGCGATCCGACGCCGAAAGGTTGAGGAACACATCAGCCATGCGCGGCCTTTCCGACGCTGCGCGCAAGCCATGTTGGAAGCTGGGGTGCTACCGCCACCAACTCCTGGAATGTCGTCGATGGCAGCTTGCGCTTCAAAGCCTGAAGCGCTGCCTCCGCCTTGTCTGGACCGAGCCACGCCAGAGCCCGCACAGCCTCCCCAGCCGGTCGATTGGCTAGGGCAAGCTGCCAGCGCGGCGCGTGGCGAAGCTCAACGATTTGCTTTCCCAAGCTCATCGTGCGGCTGCGACCCGACGTCAGATAAACCGATCTCACCGGCACCTGTGTCGTGAGCCCCAGCGTGTTTGCAGCCGCCGCCCCGCTGGGCACGATGACTTCGCCGCGCTGACTGGCCAGCGCTTCGACGGCTTGCTCGACCGAGGGGGACCTCGTGCCGAACCGGCTGGAAATCGGGCGCAGATAAACGCCGCGACCAGCGCGCATCAAGCGGCCCCGCTCCACTAGGCGCGACAGCGCCTGGTCGACGGCTGCCCTATTGCCAAGGTGCAGCAAGCCCTTGGCGGATATCGGCGCACCCTCAGGCAGGCCTTCCGCGTGCGACAGAATCTGCTCGGTCAATCGTTGCATCATAAAACTCCTGTCAGAAATATACGCGGTTTTCTGACAGTTTTCAAGTTCCGGAGATTGCCACGTCGAGCAATCTTGACCGGATGTTTATGACCGGGCATATTTGTCTAAATTGGAGTGTCGGCCATGTATGTCTATAACCCCGAAAAGTTCGCATCGCTCTCGGAGTCCGAACTCGGCCAACAACTTTGGTCCTTCCTGACCCGGCCCGAAAATGTCGCCCGCCTCGAGACCGCGTCGGAGCTGAGCAAGCCCGCCGTCGAGGGGATCGAAGAGCAACTTCTCGAAGCTTTCCGGGAGGAAGTGCTGGCGGATCGAATCAAGCAGATGATCGGCCATATGGTGCGGCAGATCCTGGAGCAACGCGGTTGGTTGCTCGACCAAGGCGACGTCAAGGTTCAGTCGGTGCCCTTCATGAAGGCCGCGCGCTATCGGCGACCGGATTGGTTCACCTTCCACGCCTTCCGCAACACCAGCGATCCGCGCGACGTCGTCATCACCGACCGCCGCCAGAACGCCGCCCTGCCTGAGAATGCGCGCTGGACCTATTACGCCACCTTCGCGAGCCCGATCAAAGCCGCCGTGGCTTTCGGCGTCCACGACCTCAGCCAGTTGCGTCAGCAGGTGCATGCGAATGGCTACCATCGCGTCCGCGTCGAGCGGATGCTGCGGCGCGCGTGAGGTCAGACATGGCGACCACATCAATCGACGAATTCATTCGCGTATCACAGCTGCTCTCCGGCCTGACGCTTTCGGTCCCCATCATGATGATGACGCGGGATCAGGTCGAAAGGATCGTTGCCGACGCGGCAGCCGACGCGACGCTCGCATCCCTGGATCGGGAGCTGCGCGCCAAGCTCAAGGCGGTGACCGGCCCCGAAGACCATGTCCAGATGGCGCAGGCCTATGAGGCCTACTCCGAAGCATCCTTCTATCTGGCGATGAAGGATCGCGGCGTTGTTTTGGAGCGCACGCCCGGCACCGGGGGCCACAAGGCGAAGCGCCCGGATTTCCGCTACTCGCACAGCGCCGGCAAACTCTATTTCGAGGTCAAGGCCCTGGAAATCGCCGAACCGCTGCGGCGTCACAAGGAGATCGGTCACGAGGCGTTGGAGGTTGCGGCCGAGCTGGACGGACGCGCGCGCCAACCAGGAATCCACTTCGGCAAGCCACTAGAGATATCGGGCCACCTGCCCAATGCAGGTTCCGTCGGGCGGATCGACGACACGATCCAGAAGATCAGCAACAACATCAAGCCCGGTCAGATCGAGTACGGCCCGACCGTGCTTGTCGTCGATCTCGGTCGCCTTAGCAGCATCGCGCAAGGCCCGTCCGGCCTTCTGCCCGTCTTCTTCCACGCCGGGCCACCGGCGGAAAGCTGTGTAAGCGGCGAGCTGTGGCAGATCGCACTCGGCCAACCCGGGGAGCAAATTCTGTCGCTTCCTGAGTTCGACGGCAAAAGCAATCTGGCGGGCCACCAGACACGGGTCGGCATTCTCCGTCAATTCCCTACCCTGATGGCGATCACGTTCTTCCTGCCGCGCTGGAGCGAGAAACCCGAACTGCTGACGATCTGGAACGTCGGTTGGGATCAGACGGCCCTGGAGAATCCATGCGCTCTCGACGAGCACCAAATCGGAGATGTCCTTCACAATTACTCCGATGGCCTGAATGATCAGCGAAACGAACTGGGTTGGGATTTTCGCGTAAGTCGATAGACCTTTTACATTACTGCACCGGGCCGAGGCATGCGCGGTCTCGGCGCCTCATCATTGGGCTCGAACACATCAACCGGGGGCACGGCCGTCAAGGCGGACAACGACCGGGACAAAGGAGGAACAATGATCGGTCGCGGATCCGAATGGCGGCGCTGGGAGCCACATATTCACGCCCCGGGAACCGTCCTGAACAATCAGTTCGGCGGGGGCACCCCGTGGGAGACCTATCTCACGTCCCTCGAAACCGTCACGCCGAAGATCGAGGCAATTGCAGTCACGGACTACTATCTGACGGACACATATGAGGAAGTGCTGAAGCACAAGACGGCGGGCCGCCTGCCCAACGTCCAACTCATTTTCCCGAACGTCGAGCTTCGCCTCGACGTCGCGGCCAAGACCGGCTTCGTCAACCTGCACCTTCTGGTCAGCCCCGAAGACCCCAAACACATTGAGGAGCTGCACCGCATTCTGCAGCGTCTTCAGTTTCAGGCGCATGGCGATACCTTCAACTGCACGCGCCAAGACCTGATTTCGCTGGGCAAGAAGGCCGACACGACCATCATCGATGACCGTGCCGCGCTCGCTCACGGGGCGACGCAATTCAAGGTGAATTTCGATCAGCTTCGTCGCGTCATGCGAGAGAGCGACTGGGCGAAAGCGAATATCCTGATCGCGGTTGCCGGCGCGGCTGGTGACGGGACGTCTGGCTTGCGGCAGGCTGCCGACGCCACAATGCGTCAGGAAATCGAGAAGTTCGCCCATATCATTTTCTCGAGTAGTCCCGCCCAGCGTGAATTTTGGTGTGGACGCCGGGGTGTGACGCTCGATCAGCTCCGCGAGCGCTACGGCGGCTGCAAGCCCTGCCTTCACGGTAGCGATGCGCATGATCAGCAGACCGTGGGACAGCCCGTCGAAGAGCGATATTCGTGGATCAAGGGCGGGCTCGAATTCGACGCCCTGCGCCAAGCCTGCATCGATCCCGAGGGGCGCGCTCATGTCGCGGCCGAGCCGCCGCGCACGGCGATGCCCTCACAAGTCATCTCGCACGTTTCGCTGAGAGAGTGGACTTGTTTCCCGTGACGGGTTGAAGGTCGGAGAAGAGGTCTCTGACGCCCGTCATGGAGATTGGTCCCATGAATATGCAGGTCCTCGATGCGCGCCGTGACACCAGCGGCGGTTACAAGGTCGATATCGGCCGTGGCGAGCGGGTCGGCCGCGTCTCGTCAGAGTGGTTCTCGCGTCCGGCCGACGAGCGCTACCTTTCCTTGTCCGAGTTGGCCCGCACGGTCCGCGACCGCACCGAACGCAGCCGGACGCGGGTGGTGGAGAGCGCGCTCATCCATGTTGAGGCGAACCGCAACGATTCGGAGCGGTTGGCCCTGATCCTGCCCGGCACCGACACAGCCGTCGCACCGACGCACTGGTCCTTCGGCCAACTCGCCAGCCTGGTTGGCGCGCCCGCAGCCTATCTGCGCCAGCTCCCCGCAGCACTTGCCGCCATTAACCTGCAATATGGCCTGACCTCCAGTCGGGCCGAGCAGATCAAGACGCTCGAAACCGATACTGGCCGTGTCGAACTGCGCGCCGTCACTGGCCCGGATTATGGCCGCATCTACGATCACGAACTGGTCGAGGCGGTGCAGCGCATTGCCGGCAACGGCACAGGCGACACCCGCTGGAAGGTGCCGGGCGTGCTCGACTGGTCGACCGGGATCTACAATCCGCGCGTCGACATCACCAAGGATACGACCACGCTCTATGCCTCCGACCGCGACGTCTTCCTGTTCCTGGTCGACGACCTGAACCCGATTGAGGCCGGCCGACTGCCGGACGGATCGCCCGACCTCTATTTCCGCGGCTTCTATTGCTGGAATTCCGAGGTTGGCGCCAAGACGCTCGGCATGGCGAGCTTCTATCTGCGCGCGGTCTGCCAGAATCGCAATTTGTGGGGCGTGGAGGATTTCGAGGAGATTACCATCCGCCACTCCAAATATGCCGCCAATCGCTTCGCGCACGAGGCAGCCCCGGCGCTGCTCAACTTCGCGAACTCCTCGCCCCTGCCGTTCGTCAACGGCATCAGGGCGGCCCGCGAGCGGATCGTCGCCAGGACGGACGAAGACCGCACCGACTTCCTGCGTCGTCGCGGCTTCTCCAAGGCCGAGACCGGCAAGATCATCGACAGGGTACTGGCGGAGGAAGGCCGCCCGCCCGAGTCCATCTTCGATTTCGTGCAGGGAATCACCGCCGTCGCGCGCGACAAGCCCCATCAGGACGCCCGCCTCGACATGGAGGGCAAGGCCAAGAAGCTGCTCGATCGAGCTTCCTGATTTCCGCAAAGCCGGGGATGCGGTTTTCCGCGTCTCCGGCTTTGCGCCTCCGTGCCTTTCAGGTTTGCCGGTTCGTGGCGCTGCCCCTTTAGAGGAAGAGGGCGGCGCTTCGCTTCGTGACGGGTTGGAGGTTGAGAGAGAGTCTCTCGGCCGCCCGTCACGGAGTAAATCCCGATGGCTACTGCCGTTCAGAAGATCATCCTGTCGTCCTCGCGCGACATCCCCTTCAACAAGCTGGTGCTCAGCCAGTCCAACGTCCGGCGGGTGAAGGCCGGCGTCTCGATCGAGGACCTCGCGGCCTCGATCGCTCGTCGCGGCCTGATCCAGAGCCTCAGCGTCTTCCCCGTCGTTGACGCCGAAGGCAACGAGACCGGCATGTTCGAGGTGCCCGCCGGCGGCCGCCGCTTCCGCGCGCTCGAACTGCTGGTGAAGCAGAAGCGTCTCGCCAAAGTCGCGCCCGTCCCCTGCGTGGTCCGCGACCGCGACGGCGCCATCCTCCCCGAGGAGGTGTCGCTCGCCGAGAACATCGAGCGCGCTGCGCTGCATCCGCTCGATCAGTTTCGCGCCTTCCACGACATGCTGATCAAGGGCATGACCGAGGAGGAGATCGCCGCGGCGTTCTTCGTGCCCGTCAACGTGGTCAAGCAGCGGCTGCGCCTCGCGACCGTCTCACCGGTCCTCCACGACGTCTATGCCGACGACGGCATGACGCTGGAGCAGCTCATGGCCTTCACGGTCTCCCAAGACCACGAGCGTCAGACCAAGGTCTGGGACGCGATCAAGGACGCCTGGTCAAAGGAACCCTATCAGATCCGGCGCATGCTGACCGAGACCACGGTGCGCGCGTCCGACAAGCGTGCCGTCTTCCTCGGCATCGAAGCCTATGAGGCGGCCGGCGGCACCGTCATGCGCGACCTCTTCCAGGCCGATGATGGCGGCTGGTTGCAGGACGTGGGGCTTCTCGATCGCCTCGTCGCCGAAAAGCTGAAGGCCGAGGCCGAGGCGATCGCCGCCGAAGGCTGGAAGTGGATCGAGGTCGCGGTCAGTTTCCCCTACGACGCCGTTCGCGGCCTCCACGAGGTTTCCGGCACGCCGATCGATCTATCGGCGGAGGAACAGGCGACCATCAAGGCGCTCACCGCCGAGCAGGTCAGGCTCGAAGCGGAATATCATGACGCCGACGAACTGCCCGACGAGGTCGACGAGCGTATGGGTGAGATCGAGACGGCTCTGGCGGCGTTCGACGATCGCCCGGAGCACTTCGACCCGACCGACATCGCCATCGCCGGCGTGTTCGTCAGCATCGACGCCAACGGGTCGCTTTCGGTCGATCGCGGCTTCGTTCGGCCCGAGGATGTGCCTCAGGTCCGGACCGATGGTGAGGAAGGATCGGAGAAGGAGATCGAATCCGATGGCACCGCGAGCCCGTCGGTGCAGCGCGCCGTCATCACCATCGGCGGCCAGCCTGTCGAACCGGAGGACGATGAGGACGACAGCATCAAGCCGTTGCCCGAACGCCTCGTCGTCGAGCTGACCGCCTACCGCACCCTCGCGTTGCGCAACGCCGTGGCGGAAAATCCGCACATCGCCATGACAGCGCTTCTCCACAAGCTGGTCTCGAACAACTTCATGACCCGCATGTACACGGGCGCCATGGAAGCGGGGGTAAAGCACATCTTCTTCCCGGTTCAGGACGAGACGCTGAAGGACAGCCCCTCCGCGCGGGCCGTGCAGGAGCGTCACGACGCCTGGGCCGCCGACATCCCGAAGGACGACGACGCCCTCTGGGACTGGCTCGCTGGTCTCGACGATGCCAGCCGCATGGCGCTACTGGCGCATTGCGTCAGCTATGGGGTCAACGCGCTCTATGAGCGGCCGAACCCGCACAGCGCGGGCGGCGTGTCGCAGCATACGCTCGATATGAGGCTCGCGCAGGCCGACCGGCTGACGCGGGCGACCGGGCTCGACTTGGTCGAAGCCGGCTGGCGTCCGACCTTCGGGAACTACCTCAACCGTGTCACCAAGCCGCGCATCCTCGAAGCCGTCCGCGAAGGCGCCGGCGAACGGGCAGCACAGCTCATCGACCATATGAAAAAGGGCGACATGGCCAAGGAGGCCGAGCGTCTCCTGGCCGACAGCGGCTGGCTGCCGATGGCGTGCATGCGGCCGTTCGCGCCGGTCTTGGCATCGCGCAGGGGCCGAGTTGGATGTTCGCTGAGGATGTCGCGACCGGGGCACTCGTTCCGCTTTTGGCCGACTACGCGCCCAGCCTCGTTCCGATCCGCGCGATTACCTCCGCCAATCGCCGGATGACCGGCGCCATCCAGTTGCTGGTGGACCACTTGGCCGCGATGATCCGGCAAGAACCACATCTTCGAATGCGGTGACCGTCAGGAAACAGTGGCCGTATGCCGAAGGGGGACATCGGGTTGTGAAGAGGGATTGCCCATCTTCTGCTCATCATTAGAGCTTACTTGCACCTACGCATTACCGAACAGCAGAGTGAAAACCCTCCGATGCGTACGCTATAGCCCGAAAACACCGCACGGCATTTCGACAGGGCTTCCAGTATCGGGATCTATCGTTCTCAATCGCCTCAGCAATGATGGAGATTGAGCATGGCGAAGACCGAGCCCGCCCAAATCAGGAGGACAATCCGGAGGCACCAATTGCGCGAGATGGTGCCGATGGCTGACAGCACGATTTATGAAATGGAGCAGCGTGGTGAATTTCCCCGTAGGTTCGCGCTCTCGCCACGGTGTATTGTTTGGGACCTCGCCGAGGTCGAGGCCTGGCTGACAGCGCGGCGGACCGCCCCGATCCGTCGAGCACAGCACCCCGACGTCACCCAGCGCAAGACGCGACCGGTCAAAGGGCGGGATCAAGCTCCATCAAAGGCATAGCTTGCGGCAAAAGCGTGGGGGCATACTTCCGGCCGTCGATCCAGGCGTCCACGGTATCCGCCCACTGCTGCATCATATGCCGACGCTGCACCTCGTACTCAGCCTTATTATATACGCCGCGCGACGAACGCCCGTCCTCGTGCGCCAGGCACTTTTCGATCCAGTCGCTGTTAAAGCCCAGCTCATTTAGCAGCGTCGACCCCGTCCGCCGCAGATCATGGACCGTGAATGGCTCCAGTGGCAGCCCCTCCTTCTTGGCTCGTTCGACGACGGAGTAGGTGATCCGATTGAAGGTCGCGCGAGACATTGGCGCGTCCGCGTCGTACCGGGACGGCAAAAGATATCGGGAGTTGCCGGAGCAAGTCTTGAGCGCGATCATGATGTCTAACGTCTGTCGGCATAGGTAGACGTTGTGCGGCTTCGACCGCTTCATGCGCTCCTTCGGGATGGTCCAGACGGCGTTGTCGAAATCGATCTCGTCCCAAACTGCATCCTGCAACTCGCTCTTCCGGACCATGGTGAGCAGGTAGAGCTTCATACCGAGGCGGATCGTTGGCAAAGTCGCAACATGCTCGAGCTGCTTGAACATGATGCGGATCTCCGCGGGCGAAAGCGCGCGGTCCTTCGGCGTAAAGGTAGCGATCGAGGCTGGACCGACGTCATCAGCCGGATTGGCGACCTTCTCGCCGTGCAGAATAGCAAAGCCGTAGATCTGCTTCAGGATATCCCGCACATGGATAGCAGTTGCAGGCGCGCCCCGTTCGACGATCTTACCGCAGTGAGTGCGTAGATCATCCGGTGTGATCTCCGTCAGGAGACGATTCCGCCAGACGGGCATGAGTTCGCGTTCGAAGATGGAGCGACGCATCGCGCGCGTGCTGTCGGCCATGGTCGCGTTGGTCAGCCACTTCTCGCCGAACTGGCCGAAACTCTTTGCCTCCTTGATCCGGCGCTTCTCGCGCTGCTTCTCGATGGCGGGAGACCGCCCCTCGTTGATCGCGCGCCGCGCGTCGATGCATAGCTCGCGAGCCCTGGCGAGCGATATTCCGTCACGGGCATATCTGCCGAGATACACGGTCTCCCGCCTGCCGTTCAGCCGATAGTCGAGCCTGAACGAGATGGCGCCCGATGGCGCGACGCGCACATACATGCCGTCACGATCGGAAACTTTGTACATTTTGGATTTTGGTTTCAACGACTTGAGTGCTGCATCGGTCAACATTTCGGGCCTCCTCGCGGGAAAGTACCGTCACGCGGTTTTTGCAGGCCGATGGCGTCGAAAATGCTTTTATTTCAGTGCATTAGTTCGAAAAAAGTACCGTCATTGGCCTCGATTGACCTGACGGTACTTTCGTTTTTCCGGTTGATCAATGGGGGCGAGGCCCGTCAGCGAGGTCGCCGAACGCGATCTATGCCCACCGATAGATATCGATAGGCATAGGAGGAGTTTATTTTTATTTTCAGTGTGTTAGATCGTATCGCAGCGTAGAATCGGCGGCGTTCGGATGGGCCTGAATCATTCCCACTCGATCGTCCCCGGCGGCTTCGACGTATAGTCGTAGGTCACGCGGTTGATGCCCTTCACCTCGTTGACGATGCGGGTCGCGACGCGGGCGAGGAAGGCGCTGTCGAAGGGGTAGATGTCGGCGGTCATGCCGTCGGTCGAGGTGACGGCGCGCAGCGCGCAGACGCTGTCGTAGGTGCGGTGATCGCCCATCACGCCCACCGTGCGCACCGGCAGCAGCACCGCGAAGGCCTGCCAGATGGCGTCGTACAGCCCCGCCGCGCGGATTTCCTCGAGGTAGATGGCGTCGGCCTTGCGCAGGATGTCGCAGCGTTCCTTGGTCACTTCGCCGGGAATGCGGATGGCGAGGCCGGGGCCGGGGAAGGGGTGCCGGCCGACGAAGATGTCGGGCAGGCCCAGTTCCTTGCCCAGCACGCGCACCTCATCCTTGAAGAGTTCGCGCAGGGGCTCGACCAGCTTCATGTTCATGCGATCGGGCAGGCCGCCGACATTGTGGTGGCTCTTGATCGTGACCGAGGGCCCACCGGTGAAGCTGACGCTCTCGATCACGTCCGGGTAGAGCGTGCCTTGTCCGAGGAAGTCGGCGCCGCCGATCTTCTTGGCCTCGGCATCGAACACGTCGATGAAGGTCTTGCCGATGAACTTGCGCTTGGCTTCCGGGTCGGTCAGCCCGGCCAGCCCGTCGAGAAACAATGCCTCGGCGTTCACATGGACCAGCGGTATGCCATAATGTTCGCGGAACAGGCTCACCACCTGGTCGGCCTCGCCCAGCCGCATCAGGCCGTGATCGACGAACACGCAGGTCAGCTGGTCTCCGATCGCCTCGTGCAGCAGCACCGCCGCCACCGCCGAATCGACCCCGCCCGATAGCCCGCAGATCACCTTGGACGAGCCCACCTGCGCGCGGATGTCGGCGATCTTGGCCTCGCGATATTCGGCCATCGTCCAGTCGCCGGCCAGCCCGCAGACGTGGCGCGCGAAATTGGCGATCAGCTTGCCGCCGTCGGGCGTGTGGACCACCTCGGGATGGAACATCATGGAATAGAAGCGGCGCGCCTCGTCGGTGGCGATGGCATAGGGCGCGCCTTCCGATCGGGCGACGATCGAGAAGCCTTCGGGCAGCGCCTCGACCCGGTCGCCATGGCTCATCCAAACCTGATGGCTTTCGCCGATCTTCCACAGCCCGTCGAACAGCGCCGATGCGCCCACCACTTCGATGAAAGCGCGGCCGAATTCGCGATTGTCGGAACCGGCGACGCGCCCGCCGAGCTGGTGCGCCATCGTCTGCTGGCCGTAACAGATGGCGAGCACGGGCAGGCCGCATTCCAGGAAACGCTGCGGCGCGCGGGGGCTATCCTCCCACATCACCGATGACGGTCCGCCCGAGAAGATGATCCCCTTCGGCTTCAGCCGATCGAACGCCTCCTCGGCCGCGTTGAACGGCGCGATCTCGCTATAGACCCCCGCCTCACGGACGCGGCGGGCGATGAGCTGGGTCACCTGGCTGCCGAAATCGACGATCAGGATGCTGTCGGCATGGGCTGTCATGGCCGCTCGTTACGGGGCGATGGCGCGGGGGGCAAGACCTACTCCCGTCATTGCGAGCGTAGCGAAGCAATCCAGCGCCGACCTGGATCGCGTCGCTGCGCTCGCGATGAACGATCTGGGGGTCAACCCATCCTTAACCATCCCGGCGCTATCCCCTCTCCCAAGTCCGCCGTCAGAGAGGCCCTATGCCCCGTCGCATCCGTTCGCTCCTCACCATGCTCGATCAGGATGTGCAGGCCTATGCCGCGCAGAGCGCCGCGATCGCCGGGCGCACCAATCTGCTCGCGCTCAACGCCACGATCGAGGCGGCGCGGTCTGGCGCGGCGGGGCGCGGCTTCTCGGTGGTGGCGCAGGAGGTGAAGGCGCTGGCGGGGCAAGCGAAGACGAGCGCCGCCGCCTTCCGCGCCGACGTGCTGGATCGCATCGCTTTGGGCGCGCGCATCGCCGACGAGCTGGTCGCCGAGGTGGAGGGCGCGGCGCTGGTCGATCTGGCGCAGGCGATCGCGCAGAATATCGTGCGCAACATCTTCGCCCGCTCGGTCGATCTGCGCATGATCGCCACCGATGGCGCGGTGACCGGCGCCATGGCGAACGGCGAGGCTGACGCGATCGAGGCCGCCAACGAACGCCTGCGCGCGCTGCTGCGCTTCTCGCCTTTCTACCTCAACGCCTTCGTCGCCGACACCGCCGGCAAGGTGCGGCTCTATTCCGATCCGGCGGCGCGGGTGCGATCGGCCGATCTGTCGGGCGCGCCGCAGTTCAATCGCGCGCTCGCCTCCACCGATCCCGACGCCTGGTTCACCGACGAGGTGTGGGCGAACCCCTGGTCAGACAATCATGTCGTGCTGGTGCTGGTCGCCCCGGTGCGCCACGCCGGCCGGGTGGTGGGCGTGGCCTATGTCGAATATGACTGGCAGCGCGTGGTGGGCGACATCCTCACCGCGTCCGCCGCCGAGCGCGAGCAGGCCGAGCGCCACCGCACCATCACCATCCTCGACGGCGGCGACCGGGTGGTGGCGACGACCGGCGCGCACCGCTTCGGCACGCACCTCCATCTGCCCGATCCGCTGTCCTCCCCCCTCGTCAGCCGCGACGATTCGATCATCGCCCAGGCCCGCGCCCGCCCGATGCACGGCTTCGACGGCTTGGGGTTGCGCTGCGTGATCGAACAGCCCGTGTCCGACGAGGAGACGATCGCCGGGATGCTGCGGGACAAGGCGCTCAGTTGAGCTGAGCTTGGCCTACCCCGGCCCGGTGAACCCAATTCAGGCTGGTTCGATCAATCCGCGCTGGCGAGCTTGTCGCCGATCGGGTCGCTGCTGTCCTTGGCGGCGCTCTTGGCGGTCACGCTGGCCTTCACGACCTTGACCGCGTCGCCCACGCCCTCGGCGGCGTCCTTGGCCACCGCCGCGACCTTCGCCGCCGCCGCTTTGCCACCATAGATGAAACCATAGACCGGGAACGCCTTGGTGCCGACCTTCTGGATCGGCGCGTACCACACCTTCACCTGGCTCCAGTCGTTGTTCGGGCTGGCATCGACCACGGTGACGTCACGCTCGACCTGACCCCGGCGGCCGCCGATGATCGACCAGTTGGCGTGGGTCACCTTGATCATGCGATCCGAGACGATCTTGGTGACGGTGGCGACATGGCCCGAGCGCATCGTGTTGAGCGCCTTGAACACCAGCACCGAGCCGAGCTGCGGGCTGGACCCTTGCGTGTACTTGCCGACCGCCTGGTTCCACCACGAGGCAGCGGCGCCGAACAGGTTGATGCCCGAAAAGACGCGGGCGAAGGGGGCGCATTGCCAGCTGCTCGTCGCGGCGGCGGCGGGTGCCGCGGAAAATGCGAGCGCCAGGGAACCGGCCAGAGCCATCATCAGTTTACGCATTTGGCCGAAGCCCCCGCTTCCAGTGTCGATATCGGCGTTAACGGCAGGATTTTCGGCGCGATAGGGCAGCGATGCTGCGCTGCGACGACTCGTTCGGTCGCTGCGGTCGGCTGCGCCCGACGCGATCTTATCCACAGATGAACCGCTTCGCTGCGGTGCACAACGGCCCGGCCGAAGGCGACCGGTGCCGCGGAATCGCTTATTTCTTCGGCGCTTCGGTCCGCCGTGCCAGCGCCGCCACGCAGGAGGCGCGGTCGATATCCTCGCCCGCCGGGGTGCGCGCATCGACATAGCCGACCACCGGCTCGCGCCCTTCCCTGGGATAGAGATAGGCGTCGAGCACGCACACGCTGCTGGCGAATTGCAGCTTGCGCGCGGTCATCTCGCGGCTGTCACGATCGGGGGTGCCGAACAGCGCCTGCAATGCCGCCGCATTCTGGTTCATCACCCGATCGAGGCCAGCGGCGGCACGAGGCGGGGCCTTGCCCGACACGCTGGCGACGCGCGGCGCCTCGGTCGCGGTGCAGCCCGCCAGCGCCAGCGGGACGAGGATCAGGCCAGGGCGGATCATGTACGGCTCCGATGGAAGAGATGCGTCGCCATCGCCGCGCCGATCACCGGCGCCAGCAGGTTGACGAACGGCACCATGAACAGCCCGGTCGCGACCAGCCCGACCGCCGCCCGGCCGCCCCGCGTCCGCCGCAGCCACAGATGGCGCGCATCGCCCTTCAGGTGCCGCGCCGCCACCATCTCGGCGAGGTCGCGGCCGAGCGCGAGCGCGTTGACGATCAGGAACAGGATGAGCGGGCCGACCCCGGTGACCAGCAACACCAGATAGAAAGGCAGCGCGATCAGATTGTAGAGCAGCAGCCGCGCCGAGGAGCGCAGCCCCATCAGCGCCCCGCCCGCCCAGCCGATCGGCCGCGCGCTCACCGCCGCCGCCGGATAATGGCGCCGCTCGACCGCCGCGACGACATCGTCGGTGAAGACCGAGATCACGCCGATCGCGACGGCCGGAAACAGGAACCACAGCGCCGCCAGCGTGGTGAATACCGCGACCACCCCGCCCTCGCCGCCGCTGAGCGCACAACTGTCGAACCCCAGCCAGTCGCAAGGGTCCGCGCCTCGCAGGCCATAGGCCAGCCCCGCCCCCAGCAATGCGAACAGCGCCAGGGTCAGCAGCAGCGATTTCGCGAGGATCCGCACGATCGCCCGGTCCCCGAGCTGGGCGAAGGACAGAGCGGCGGCGACGGCGATCATCCGCGCGATGTAGGGCCACCGCGCACTCCTGAACAGAGGCGCGCGGCAGCCCCATGGTTGCCTCCCCCGCCCCGCCCCGCTACGCCCCACCCTTTCCGCCAAGCTGGGGACTTTCGTGACGGACACCTACGACATCATCGCCATCGGCAACGCCATCGTCGACGTGCTCGCCTCGACCGACGACGCCTTCCTTGCGAGCGAGGCGCTGCCGAAGGGATCGATGCGCCTGATCGACGCCGATCGCGCGACCGACCTTTATGGCAAGATGGGCGTCGGCCGCGAGATCAGCGGCGGATCGGCCGCCAACACGCTGGCGGGTGCCGCCGTGCTGGGCGCGCGCTGCGGCTTCATCGGGCAGGTCGCCGCCGATCAGCTGGGCGACGTGTTCAGCCACGACATCCGCGCGCAGGGCGTCGCGTTCGACACGCCCGTCCGCGCCGACACGACTGTGCCGACCGCGCGTTGCCTGATCCTCGTGTCGGAGGATGGCCAGCGCACGATGAACACCTATCTCGGCGCCGCGCAATTCCTGCCGGCCGATGCCGTCGAGGAGCCGATGGTGGCGGGCGCCAAGGTGCTGCTGCTCGAAGGCTATCTGTGGGATCCGCTGGAGCCGCGCGAGGCGATGAAGCGCGCCATCCGCATGGCCCGCGCCGCCGGCCGCACGATCGCACTGGGGGTTTCGGCGGTGTTCTGCATCGCCAACCACCGCGACGATTTCCTGAAGCTGCTCGACGACGGCGATATCGACATCCTCTTCGCCAATGACGAGGAAGTGCTGGCGCTGGCCGGGCTCGACGATTTCGACGCCGCCGTCGCCGCCATCGCCCCCAGGGTGAAGATCCTCGTCGCGACGCGCGGCGCCGACGGCGCCATCGCCGTCTCCGGCGGCGAAACCGCCACGGTGCCCGCCGAGCCGATCGCCAAGATCGTCGACACCACCGGCGCGGGCGACCTGTTTTCGGCCGGCTTCCTCGTCGGCCACGTCCAGGGCCGCGGCCTCACCGATTGCCTCACCATGGGCGCCATCGCCGCCGCCGAGGTCATCTCCCACTGGGGCGCCCGCCCCGAAGCGGACATCAAGGCGCTGGTCGCCGCCCGACTGGGCTGACCGCTTCGCCCCCGCCGGTGAAGGCCGGCGGGGGCTAACCTGCATCAACACCTCATCTTTTTTCCGTTGCGGACTGAACGCTCCACAGGCTCGCCGGTTGTTCCGGCATTCCCCGAGGAGATCAGACATGAGTGGCAAGGAAAGCGCGCCCAGCCGGCGCGATGTGTTCGGCGGCGTGGCGGTGGCGGGTGCCGCCGGCGTGGCCCTGATGGGCGCCGGCGCGGCACAGGCGCAAGGCGGCGAGAAGATCCCGCCCGCCCCCGCCGTCCCCGGATCACCCCAGTCGAAATATCCGGTGCCGCCGCTGCCCGAACAGCGCCAGCCATGGCCCGCGCTCTACACCAGGATGAACCCCCGCCCCGATCATGGCGAGACGAGCTACAAGGGCTCGGGCCGGCTGAAAGGCAAGCGCATCCTCGTCACCGGCGGGGATTCCGGCATCGGCGCAGCGGCCGCCATCGCCTTTGCGCGCGAAGGCGCCGATGTCGCGATCAACTATCACCCGAGCGAGGAGCCCGACGCCCGCGAGATCGTCGCGCTGATCCGCAAGGCGGGGCAGAAGGCGGTGGCGCTCCCCGCCGACATCCAGACGCAGGGCGCCTGCATCAGGCTGGTCGCCGATGCGGTGGCGCAGCTCGGCGGGCTGGATGTCGTGGTCAACAACGCGGCCTATCAGCAGAGCAAGGCCTCGATCGACGAAATCACGCCCGAGCAGTTCGACCAGACCTTCAAGACCAACATCTACGCGCCCTTCTGGATCACCAAGGCGGCGCTGGCGCATCTGAAGGTCGGGGCGTCGATCATCAACACCGCCTCGGTCAACGCCTTCGATCCGGGCGAGGAACTGCTCGATTATGCCTCGACCAAGGGCGCGATCATGATCTTCACCAAGGGCCTCGCCAAGCAGCTCGCCAAGCGCGGCATCCGCGTGAACGCCGTCGCCCCCGGCCCGGTGTGGACCCCGCTCCAGGTGGCGGGCGGCCAGCTGCCCGGCAAGATCGGCGAGTTCGGCGCCAACGTCCCCATGGGCCGCCCCGGCCAGCCGGCCGAACTGGCCGCGATCTTCGTGCTGCTCGCCAGCGACGAGATCGGCTTCACCACCGGATCGGTCTACGGCGCGCAGGGCGGCAAGGGGACGATCTGAGGGTAGGCAGAGGGCGTCCCGGCGACACCGGAGCGTCCTCTTCCCTGATGCGCGACGCGGCAGGCTCTCACCTCTTGCGCTCGACCTTGTCCACGCGGGCGATGAGCACGACCACGCCCGCCTCGACACCTTGATCGAAGCGGCCTGTGGTGAAAGCCGGCGTCATCAGCTTGCGGATGACCTCACCACAGAAGGCTTCGGGCAGGGTCCGCGTAAGGCCGTCTCCGATGGCGATCCGCACCTTGCGTTCGTTGGGCGCGACCAGCACGACGACACCGTCGTTGACACCCTTCCACCCGACACCCCAGCGGTTGCCGAGCCGGCGCGTATAGACCGCCACATCCTCCCCACCGAGCGAAGCGACCGTCACGACGGCCATCTGATGCCGCGTCCGCCGCTCGAACCGCCCCAGCCGTTCAGCCAGGCGACGGCGCAGGTCGGGGCTCAGGATAGCCGCCTGATCGACCACATAGCCCTTGAAGGCCGGCATCTGCGTGGAAACGGCCTGCTGTGCGGCCGCCACCGTCGCGCCCGATGCGCCGACCAGCATGAGGGAGGCGATGATGGCTGTGGGGACATCCGACGCATCCCACCACGCTCCATCCCCAACGGCGAAGGTCAAGCTGCCATCTCGAAAAAGAAGGGGCGCCCCGGCCGATGCCGGAGCGCCCCTTTTTTGTTGCTCGCTGCCGCGTTTACGCCACCGGCGGCACCGGCATCGGCGGTGCATCGGCATCCTCTTCGTGGGTTTCGACGACGCCCCGGCCGACGTGGCTCTTGCGATAGCCGTAGAGGAAATAAACGACCAGACCGATGATCGCCCAGCCGAAGAACAGGCCGATCGTATAGGCCGACAGGCTGAAGAACAGGTAGACGCTGCCGAGCGTCGCCAGCGGCGCGACGATCAGCACGGCCGGGGTGCGGAACGGGCGGTGGCGGGTCGGGTCGGTCTTTCGCAGCACCATCACCGCGATCGCGACCATCGCGAAGGCGAACAGCGTGCCCGAATTCGAGATGTCCGCCAGCGCGCCGACCGGGAACAGCGCCGCGAACAGGGCCACGAACACGCCCGTGATGAGCGTGATGACGTGCGGCGTCTTGAATTTCGGATGCACCTTCGACAGCCCCGTGGGCAACAGCCCGTCGCGGCTCATCACGAAGAAGATGCGGGTCTGGCCGAACATCATCATCAGGATGACCGACGGCAGCGCGATACCGGCGGCCAGGCCCAGCAGATTACCGATCTGCGGCCAGCCGATCTCGCGCAGGGTCCAGGCCAGCGCCTCCTTCGAGCAGACCACGTCCTTCATGCCCTCGGCCGCGCGGGCGGCGCAGCGGGCGGCGAGATCGGCGCTGCCGGGGGCGAGTATCTCGCCCGCGGCGCCGGCCACCGGCTGGGCACCGACGCCGCCGATCACGCCGGCGGCGACGAGGATGTAGAAGACGGTGCAGAGCGCAAGGCTGCCGATCAGGCCGATCGGCATGTTGCGCTGCGGATTCTTGGTCTCCTCGGCGGCCGTGGAGACCGCGTCGAAGCCCACATAAGCGAAGAAGATCGACGCGGCGGCGGCCGAAATGCCACCGAAGCCGAGCGGCGCGAAAGGCTTGAAATGCTCCATGTTCATCACCGGCACGGCCAGGATGACGAACACGGTGAGCGCGAGCAGCTTGACCGCGACGAGGATCGAATTGACCGTCGCGCTTTCCTTCGTCCCGCGCACCAGCAGCAGGGTGACGAGCAGCGCGATGATCGCGGCCGGCAGGTTGATGATGCCCCCGTCGATCGGGCCGAGCACGAATTCCTTGGGGACGGTGATCCCGGTCACATGCTGGAACAGGCCCACGACATAGCCCGACCAGCCGACCGACACCGCGCCGGCGGCGACGGCATATTCGAGGACCAGCGCCCAGCCGACCATCCAGGCGATCAGCTCGCCCATCACCGCATAGCTATAGGTGTAGGCGGAGCCGGATACCGGCACCATCGCGGCCATCTCGGCATAGCAGAGCGCCGCCACCGCGCAGACGAAGCCGGCGATGATGAAGCTCAGCATCATGCCGGGGCCGGCCTTCTGCGCGGCCTCGGCGGTGAGAACGAAGATACCGGTGCCGATGATCGATCCGACACCGAGCATGGTCAGCTGGAAGGCGCCGAGCGAGCGGTGGAGCGATTTCCTGCTGGCGGTTAGAAGAATGGCGTCGAGCGATTTGACGCGGCCGAATATCATGCGATGTCCCCCATCGGGCGCGCCGCCATTCTTGGGCTGGCGCCGCCTGTGATGGGTGGGGATGCTAACCGTTAATGGCGGCGGCGCAATAGGCTAGGCGCGGATTGCGATCGGGTCATGGCGACGGGACAATGATCGGCTGCCCCCTTTTTCGCGCCGTTCGTGTCGAGCGAAGTCGAGACACCGTCGCCTGAGCCCGCCCCTCGACTGCGCTCGGGACGAACGCAGAGACGGCGTCAGTCCCCGGATCGGGACGCCTTCTCCGCATGGCCCGACACCCCCTCGCGCCGATCGAGCTCCGCCAGCACGTCGGCGATCGGCACGCCGCGATCGGCCAGCAGCACCATCAGGTGGAACAGCAGATCGGCCGCCTCGCCGCGCAGCGCCTGCGCATCCTCGGCCAGCGCCGCGATGATCGTCTCGGTCGCTTCCTCGCCCAGCTTCTGCGCCGCCTTCTTCGTGCCCTTGGCGAGCAGGCTGGCGACATAGGACATCGACGGATCGGCCCCGCGCCGCGCGGCGATCGTCTTTTCGAGGCGGAGGAGGGTGTCGGTCATAAGACGGCCTTAGCGGCTGGCGAGCGGGCAAGTCGAGCGATGTGAATCGTCGCCCCAGCGTAAGCTGGGGCCTCTATCCACGCTCGCAACCGTCATCCCAAGCAGATGAAGGCCCCAGCGTTCGCTGGGGCGACGGCTATCGAGGCGACGGCGATACCTAGGCCGTCCCCCGCACCGGCAGCCCCGCCGCCGCCAGCGCGGCATGCGCCTCCGCCACGCTATGCTGGCCGAAGTGGAAGATCGAGGCGGCCAGCACCGCGCCGGCATGGCCCTCGACCACGCCCGCCACCAGATCGTCGAGCCCGCCGACCCCGCCCGAGGCGACCACCGGCACGCTGACCGCGTCGGCGATGGTGCGGGTCAGCGCCAGATCGTAGCCCGAGCGCGTGCCGTCCTTGTCCATCGAGGTGACGAGCAGTTCGCCCGCGCCCAAGGTCGCCAGCCGCACGGCATGGTCGATCGCGTCGATGCCGGTCTCGCGCCGGCCGCCGTGGGTGAAGATTTCCCACCGGCCACCCTCTACCCGCCGCGCGTCGATCGCGCCGACGACGCATTGCGCGCCGAAGCGATCGGCGAGGTCGGCGGCCAGTTCGGGGCGGGCGACGGCGGCGGAGTTGATCGCGATCTTGTCGGCGCCAGCCAGCAGCAGCGCGCGCGCATCCTCCACCGTCCTCACCCCGCCGCCGACCGTCAGCGGCATGAAGCACACTTCGGCGGTGCGGCGGACCACATCGATGATCGTGCCGCGCGCCTCGTGGCTGGCGGTGATGTCGAGGAAGCAGAGTTCGTCGGCACCCGCCGCGTCATAGACCTTGGCTTGTTCGACAGGATCGCCCGCGTCGGCGAGATCGACGAAATTGACGCCCTTCACCACGCGCCCGCCGGCCACGTCGAGGCAGGGAATGACGCGGACGCGGACGGTCATTGCGTCATCACCACCGTCATTGCGAGCGCAGCGAAGCAATCCAGTTCCGACGATGCCGTCATGCCGAAAGGCTGGATTGCTTCGCTGCGCTCGCAATGACGAAGAGGGGAGGCGTTCACGACCGCGCCACCTTCAGCGCCTCGGCCAGCATCAGCCGCCCGTCATACAGCGCGCGCCCCGTAATCACTCCCTCGATCCCGCGCGCCGCGAAGCGCGCCAGTTCGAGGATGTCGGCCAGCCCGGCCACGCCGCCGCTGGCGATCACCGGGATCGTCGTCTTGCTCGCCAGCGCGACGGTCGCGTCGATGTTGCAGCCCTTGAGCATCCCGTCGCGGCCCACATCGGTGAACAGCAGCGCCGCAACGCCCGCATCGCGGAACCGCTCGGCCAAATCGGCGACCGCCACGTCGGACACATCGGCCCAGCCCCGTGTCGCGACCATGCCGTCCTTCGCGTCAACACCCACCACGATGCGCCCCGGCAGCGCTTTGGCCGCCTCGCGCACCAGATCGGGGTTTTCCAGCGCGGCCGTGCCGATCACGACCCGCTCGACGCCCAGCGCCAGCCAGCGATCGATCGCCGCCCGGTCGCGGATCCCGCCGCCGATCTGCACCTTGCCGGGAAAGGCCTTCACCGCCGCCTCGACCGCCGCGCCGTTGACCGACGCACCCGCGAACGCCCCGTCGAGATCGACGACGTGGAGCCAGTCGGCGCCCTCCCTGGCGAACGCCTCGGCCTGCGCGGCGGGGTCGTCGCCATAGACGGTCGCGCGATCCATATCGCCTTCGGCGAGGCGGACGACCTTGCCGCCCTTGAGGTCGATGGCGGGGAAGACGATCAGGCTCATTACGGGCGCCACTCCAGAAAACGCGACAGGAAGGCGAGGCCGTAGGCCTGGCTCTTTTCGGGATGGAATTGCACGCCGATCATCGTGCCGCGCGCCACCGCCGCCGTCACCGGGCCGCCATGATCGGTGGTCGCGGCGCAATCGGCCTCGTCGGCGCAGGCGAAGGCGTAGCTGTGCAGGAAATAGGCCTCGCCCGGCAGCAGCAGGGGGTGCGAGATCGACGGGATGACGTCGTTCCAGCCCATGTGCGGCACCTTGAGCGCGGGGTCGGCGGGTTTCATCAGCGAGACGCTGCCCGGAATCCAGCCGAGCCCCTGATGCCGGCCGAATTCCAGCCCCTCGTCCGCCATGAGTTGCATCCCCACGCAGATGCCGAGGAAGGGGCGCGCCTCGCGGCATACCGCCTCGTCGAGCGCTTCGATCATGCCCGGCAGCGCGGAGAGGCCGCCCATGCAGGCCGCGAAGGCGCCGACGCCGGGCAGAACGATTCGTTCGGCCTCCAGCACCACCTCCGGGTCGGCGGTGACGGCCACGTCCTCCGCGCCCGCCGCCCGCAATGCATTCTCGACCGAGCGCAGGTTGCCCGCGCCATAGTCGATCAGAGCGACCTTACGCACCGCCGAGCGTGCCCTTGGTGGAGGGGATGGCGTCCGCCTTGCGCGGATCGATCTCGATCGCGAAGCGCAAGGCGCGCGCCGCGCCTTTGAAGATGCTCTCGACGATATGGTGGTTGTTGCGGCCGTAGAGCGTCTCGATGTGGAGCGTCATGCCCACCTCGCCGGTCAGGCTGTGCCAGAAATGCTCGAACAACTCGGTATCCATCTCCCCCAGCCGCGGCTGGGTGAAGGCGGATTTCCACACCAGATAGGGGCGGCCCGAAATGTCGATCGCGACGCGGGTCAGCGTCTCGTCCATCGGCGCATAGGCATGGGCGAAGCGGGCGATGCCGCGCCGGTCGCCCAGTGCCTTCGCGATCGCCTGGCCCAGCGCGATCCCCGAATCCTCGGTGGTGTGATGCTGGTCGATATGCAGATCGCCATCGGCCTTCAGGCTGATGTCGATCAGCGAATGGCGCGAAAGCTGCTCCAGCATGTGATCGAGGAAACCGATGCCGGTGGAGACATCATAGACGCCCGATCCGTCGAGGTTGACGCTCACCTCGATGCGGGTCTCGCTCGTCTGGCGGGAAAGGCTGGCCGTGCGCATGGCCGCCCTATAGCGGCGAACCACCACGGCGCAACGGCGCTTGACCCTCGCAAAGTCCGCGTTCAGGTAGCGGGGCATGAGTGACGCCGCGCCCGACAGCCTGATTCCCTACGACGAGATCGTGCAGGAAGCCCTGCGCGCCGTCGTCGGCCGGGTGCTGGGCGAGGTGGAGAAGAATGGCGGGCTGCCCGGTGGCCACCATTTCTACATCACCTTCAAGACCGGCGCGCCTGGCGTGGACATCCCGCGTCACCTGACCGAACGCTTCCCCGACGAGATGACGATCGTGATCCAGAATCGCTTCTGGGATCTGAACGTCGGCACCGACGGCTTCTCGGTCGGCCTGTCGTTCAACCAGGTCGGCTCCAAGCTGGTCGTGCCGTTCGCGGCGGTGACGGGCTTCGTCGATCCGGCGGTGAATTTCGCGCTGCAATTCTCCGCCCAGGTGGACGAGGACGGCGCGACCGAGACCGGCGCCGCCGAGAATGACGCCCCGCTGGCCGAGCCGATCGAGGACGGCTCCAACGTCGTCTCGGTGGATTTCACCCGGAAGAAATAAGGCGGCGGGGTTCGCCCCTCCCATCTCCATGCGCGCTACCGTGCTCCTGCGCAGGCAGGAGCCCACAGTTACTGAGCGCACCGTTTGCCGCCCTGGGCTCCTGCCTTCGCAGGAGCACGGTAGCGATCCGAAAACACTTCCCTACATACCGCCTCCGAGCCCCCGAGGAGCGCGTTCATGCCCGAAACCCGTACCGAGACCGACAGCTTCGGCCCGATCGAAGTTCCCGCCCACGCTTACTGGGGCGCGCAGACCGAACGCTCGATCGAGAATTTCCCTTTCGGCGCGGGTGAGCGGATGCCGATCGGCATCGTCCATGCGCTGGCGATCGTGAAGCAGGCCGCCGCGCGGGTGAACCGCCGCCATGGCCTCCCCCCCGACATCGCCGACGCGATCGAGGCGGCGGCCGGCGAGGTGATGGCCGGCACGCTCGACGACCATTTCCCGCTCGTCATCTGGCAGACCGGCTCGGGCACGCAGAGCAACATGAACGTCAACGAGGTGATCGCGGGGCGCGCCAACGAGGCGCTGACCGGCACGCGCGGCGGCAAGAGCCCGGTCCACCCCAACGACCATGTCAACATGAGCCAGTCGTCCAACGACAGCTTCCCCACCGCGCTCCACATCGCCGCCGCGCTCGCCGCGACCCGCCGCCTGCTCCCCGCGCTCGCCCGGCTGGAGGAGGCGCTGATGGCCAAGGCGCGGGCGTGGGACGATATCGTCAAGATCGGCCGCACCCACTTGCAGGACGCGACCCCGCTCACCCTGGGCGACGAATTTTCGGGCTATGCGGCGCAGCTCCGCCTCGCCCGCGTCCGCACCGAGCCGTTCGTCACCCACGCTTTGTCGCGGCTGGCGCAGGGTGGCACGGCGGTCGGCACCGGTCTCAACGCGCCCAAGGGCTTCGGCGAGGCTTTCGCGAAGGAGGCCAGCGCCATCACCGGCTTCACCTTCGAGAGCGCGCCCAACAAGTTCGAGGCGCTGGCCAGCCACGATACGCTGGTGGACTTCTCCGGCCGGCTCAACAGCCTAGCGGTCGCCCTCTCCAAGATCGCCAACGACATCCGCCTGCTCGGCTCCGGCCCGCGCTGTGGCCTCGGCGAACTCAAGCTGCCCGAGAACGAGCCCGGCAGTTCGATCATGCCCGGCAAGGTCAATCCCACCCAGTGCGAGATGCTGACGATGGTGGCCGCGCAGGTGATGGGCAATCATGTCGCGATCACGGTCGGCGGGTTGCAGGGCCATATGGAGTTGAACGTGTTCAAGCCGCTGATCGGCGCCGCCGTGCTGCGCTCGATCGACCTGCTGGCGACGGGCATGGAGAGTTTCGCCGAACGCTGCGTCGACGGGCTGGAGCCCGATCGCGAGAGGATCGCCAGCCTGCTCGATCGATCGCTGATGCTGGTCACCGCGCTCGCCCCCGAGATCGGCTACGACAATGCCGCCAAAATCGCCAAGCACGCCCATCACGAGGGGCTCACCCTGAAGGAAGCCGGCCTCGCGCTGGGGCTGGTGGACGAGGCGACCTTCGACCGGGTGGTGAAGCCGGAGACGATGCTGGGGCGGTGACCGCCGCAACACCAGCCCGCCCGACGCGTTCTTGCCGGCGGAAGGAGAGCCCCCATGCCGCGTGGAGACAAGGACGCCTATACCGACAAGCAGAAGCGCAAGGCCGCGCATATCGCCGAGGGCTATGAGGATCGCGGCGTGCCGGAAAAGACCGCCGAGGCGCGCGCATGGGCGACGGTGAACAAGGAATCGGGTGGCGGCAACAAGTCCGGTTCCGGGCGCGGCAAGGCCGACAGCCACGTCTCCTCCTCGCGCGGCGGCAAGGCGCACAAGGCGGGCTCGGCCGAGCAGAGATCGGCGGCGGCGCGCAAGGGCTGGGACACGCGGCGGCGGAACGCCGCGAAGAAAGGCTGAGTGACATGGCACAGCAGCAGCAGATTTCGGTCGTCACGCTCGGCGTCGCCGGGCTGGAGGCGACGCGGCGTTTCTATCAGCAGGGGTTCGGCTGGACGCCGGTGTTCACCAGCGACGAGATCGACTTCTACCAGATGAATGGGCTGATGCTCGGCACCTGGGCCGATCCGGGGCTGGCAGGCGACATGCAGCGCCCGGCCGGCGGCGTATCGGCCTTCGCGCTGGCGCATAATGTGACGGCGGAGAATGCGGTGCAGCCGCTGATCGACCGGCTGGTGGCGAATGGCGGCACGGAGCTTCGCAAGGGCGATGCGCCCCCGCATGGCGGCTTTCGCGGCTATGTCGCCGATCCGGATGGCCATGCGTGGGAGATTGCGTTCAATCCCGCATGGCCGATCGATGCCGAGGGCCATGTGACGTTTGGGACGTAAATCCTCCCCGGCAAGGGGAGGTGGCAGCCCGCAGGGCTGACGGAGGGGTGACGCGTTCTCGAGAGCGCGACACCCCTCCACCACCGCCTTTGGCGGCGGTCCCCCTCCCCTTACAGGGGAGGACTTGAATTTACGCCGCCTTGCTTGGCCTGTCGGGATGCAGCGCGGCCTGCACCGCCGCCGCCAGCGCGTTCAGGGTGAAGGGTTTGCGCAACACGTCGTGGCCGACCAGCGCGTCGCCCTCGCCGCCCGCATAGCCCGTCACGAACAGCGCCGGGACATGGCCGTGACGCTGGGCCGCCTGCCGCACGAATTCCGGCCCGGTGGTCGCGGGCATCATCACATCGGTCAGGATCAGGTCGACATGCTGGCCGTCGTCGAGGATCGCCATCGCTTCCTCCGCCGTCGCGGCAGGCAACGGCAGGTAACCCAGTTCCGCCAGCGCAGCGATGGTGGAGGCGCGGACACGGGGGTCGTCCTCCAGCACGAGGATCGCCTGACCCTGCGCGCGGCCGCCGTCGCTGGGCGCGTCACTCAGCGCCGGGGCGATCGGGGTTACGCCCGCCTCGCCGGCGAAACGCGGCAGCCAGAGCGAGACCGTCGTGCCCTCGCCTACGATCGACTGGATTTCCACCGTGCCGCCCGATTGCTGGGCGAAGCCGAAGATCTGGCTGAGGCCGAGCCCGGTGCCCTTGCCGACCGGCTTGGTCGTGAAGAAGGGCTCGAACACCCGCTCCAGCACCGCCGGCTCCATGCCGGTGCCCTCGTCGATCACGGCGATACGGACATAATCGCCCGGCGGAAGATCGCGCCCCGGCCCGCGCCGCAGGGCATGATTGGATACGGCGATGGTCAGCCGCCCCGCCCCGTCCATCGCGTCGCGCGCGTTGACCGCGAGGTTCAGGATCGCGTTTTCGAGCTGATAGGCATCGACCCACACCGGCCAGGCATCGGTCGCGCGCTCGATCGCCACGGAGATGCGCTCGCCGATCGTGCGGTCGATCAGATCGACCATGCCCGCCACCAGATCGGCCGGATCGACCCCCTGGGGCGACAGCGCCTCGGCGCGCGCGAAGGTGAGCAGGCGGCGGGTGAGCGCGGCGGCGCGGTTGGCGCCCTCCAGCGCGTTATCGATATGGCGGGTGACCTCGTCGGCCTCGGCGGCGATGCGGCGGCGCGCCAGATCGAGCCCGCCGACGACCACCGACAGCATATTGTTGAAATCATGCGCGATCCCGCCGGTGAGCTGGCCGACCGCGTCCATCTTCTGCGCCTGCCGCAGCGCCAGTTCGGCCTCGGCCGCCTGCGCCTCGGCGTTGCGGCGCTCCTCGATCTCCGCCTCCAGGCTGGCGTTGGCCGCCTTCAGCTCGGCGGTGCGCGCCGCCACCCGGTTTTCGAGCAATTCGGCGCGATCCGCTTCGGCGCGCGCCGCGATCTGCGCCACGCGGCGGCCGGCGAAGGAGCGCAGCGCCAGCCAGCCGAGCCCGATCGCCGCCAGCACCAGCCCGACACCAAGAACCGACAGGAAGCGCGACAGCCGCTGCGCCCGCTCGGTCGAAAGCGAGGCATAATCCGATCGCGCGCCCAGCACCTCGCGCTGCTCGGCGCCGATCCGCTTCAGGATGCGGGCGAATTGCGGCAGCGTGTCGGTCTGGCCGGCCTTGGCGTAGAAGGACAGGGCCTGCCAGCCGCGTCGATAGGTGGCGTTGATGGCCGCCGGCGAGGTTTCCTCGGCGCGCTTCTCGTACAGCGCCTGCAATTCGGTGACGGTGGCGTTCCGCGCCGGATCGCCGCCCATCAGCAGGCCGAGCCGGCGAATCTGGCGCCCGGCGCGGACCCATTCGTCATTATAGGTGGTGCCGGTGCGGCGATCCCCGTCGATCACGAATCGCCCCAGTGCCGCCTCCGACCGGGCGAGCGATCCTTCGAGCGAGGCGGTGAGGACGATGATTTCGTAACTGTGCCGCTCGCGGGCGATCGCCTCGTCGCGCTTGCGGTTGACGGCGGCGGTCAGCACCAGCAGCGCCACGAGCAAGGCGGCGACCGCACAGGCCCCCAATGCCGCGATCGCGAGTCGCGGCAAAGCGCGCCAGCCCGTGTCCGGCGCCTCCTGGATGTCGCTATCCATTCTCGCGTTCATACGCCCGCCGCCCGGCCGGACAAAGCCGTTTCGCCCGCGTTACCGCCGCATCGGTCCCGTTTGGGGTTCCGTCCGGCGCCGGGCGAGGCGGCTCAGCCGATGCAGCCCACCGCGCGGCCGGCGCTCTCGAACATGCCGAGAATCTCGCCGACCTGCTCGTCGCTATGCTCGGCGCACAGCGAGCAGCGCAGCAGATAGGTGCCGGCCGGGGTGGCGGGCGGGCGGGCCATGTTGACGTAGAGGCCGCGCTCCAGCAGCGCCTGCCACATCAGCACCGTGGTCTGCTGATCGGGCAGCATGACGGCGATGATCGCCGACTGAGCCGTCTCGGTGCCCAGCTTGAAGCCCAGATCGCGCAGGCCCTGATGCAGCCGCTTGCTGTTCTTCCACAAATGCGCCCGCTTCTCGCCGGCGTTCATCAGCTTGCGGATCGAGGCGGCGGCGGTGGCGACCACGCTCGGCGGGAGCGAGGCGGTGAAGACATAGGGGCGGCAGACGAGGCGCAGCACCTCGAACTTGGGATGGTTCGACACGCAGAAGCCGCCGACCGTACCGACCGACTTGGAGAAGGTGCCGATCACGAAATCGACATCGTCCTCGACGCCCAGCTCCTCATAGACGCCCCGGCCCTTCTCCCCGAAGAAGCCCATGCCATGCGCCTCGTCGACGAGGATCATCGCGCCATGCTTTTTGGCGACAGCGACCATCTCGGGCAGCGGCGCGATATCGCCGAACATCGAATAGACGCCTTCGAGGACGACCAGCTTGCCGGCGTCGGCGGGCAGGCGCCCCAGCCGCTTGTCGAGATCCTCGACCGAATTGTGGCGGAACCGCACGATCTCGGCATTGCCCAGCCAGCAGCCGTCGTAGATCGAGGCGTGGCTGTCGGCATCGAGGATGATGTAATCCCCCTTGCCGGCGATGGTGGAGATGATGCCCAGATTGGCCTGATAGCCGGTCGAGAAGACCATCGCCGAGGTCGTGCCGAAGAAGTCCTTCAGCGCGTCCTCGCACTCCTTGTGGCCCTGGTAGGTGCCGTTGAGGACGCGGCTGCCGGTGGTGCCGGCGCCGAATTCGTCGAGCGCCTTCTTGCCCGCCGCGACGACGTCGGGATCGAAGGTCATGCCCATGTAATTGTACGTGCCGAGCAGGATCGTCGGCTTGCCGTTGATGATCGCCTCGGTCGGCGAGCGCACCTCGGTCATCACGATCGCGTACGGATCGCGCACGCCGGTATCGAGCAGCGCCTGCCGCTCGGCGATCAGCGCATCGAACTTGGAGAACAGGTCCGGCCCGCGCACATCGCTGGCGAGCGTCTCGGCCTCGGGAGTCTCGACCGCGTCGGTCATGCCTGGAGCTTCTCCACGGCGGCGACGAGCTGGCCCACCGTCTCGATCTCGGCCTGCATGTTCATCGTGATGAGGATGTCGAACTCATCCTCCACGGCGGCGACGAAATCCATCACCGTCAGGCTGTCCCATTCGAGATCACCGGCGAAGGTGGTGGAATCGCTCAGCGAGACGCCCTTCTTGTTGAAGGGTTCGATCAGCTCGGCGATGCGGGCGAAGGTGTCACTCATGCGGCGTCCTTATCGGGTCGGGCGGATCGTTGCCAAGCCATTGCGGCGACATGGCGGCGGGATTGGGCAATATCTGCCCGCTGTGTCGCGGCCGTGCCGCTATTTCAGCCAGCCGGCGGCGCGATACCAGGCGGCGGCGTCCACCAGCCCGGCGCGCGTGTCGATTCGCGGTTGCCAGATTTCGGGCGCGGGGCGGGCGTGCGGGCCGGCGACCCAATCGGGATGGCTGTACATACGCACCCGATCCGGCGTGAGCTTGGCGCCCGCGCGGCGGAACAGGCCGTCGAGGAAAGCGGCGGCGCGCATCACCGCCATCGGCACCGCGATCGGCCGCACCGGCCGGCCGACCGCGGCGCCGATGGCCCGGGCGAAATCGGTGTGGCTCCAGCCGCCCTCGATCCCGTCATCGGGCTCGTAGGTCTGGTGGATCGTCTCGGGCCGATTGGGCAGATCGATCAGCAGGCGGCACAGATCCTCGGCCGCGATCACCGAGAGGCGCCCGCCCGGCGGCAGCAGGACGAAGCCGTGGCGCGCCATGCGGAAGAATTCGAGCGTCTCGCGATCGCCCGGCCCGTAGACGGCGGGCGGGCGGACGATGGTGAAATCCAGCCCGCCGGCCGCCGCCGCCAGCCGCACCCGCTGTTCGGAGACGAGCTTCGACCAGCCATAGGCCGACAGGTCCGGCTCGCGCGCGGAGAGCGAGGAGACATGGATAAAGCGCCGCACGCCCGCCGCCTTCACCGCCGCCAGCAAGGTTTCGGTGCCGGTGATGTTGCCCTGCGCGAAACCGGCGCGATCGGGCGCGTTGATGACCCCGGCGACGTGGATCACCGCATCGGCCCCCGCCACCAACTCGGCGAGGCTCTCGGGCCGGTCGAGCGCGCCCTTCACCCACGCCACCCCTGCCTGCGCCGGCTGCTCGCGCCGGGTGAGCGCGCGGACCTCATGGCCGTTCGCCCGCGCCATGCGGAGCAGATGCCCGCCGACGAAACCGGTGCCGCCGGTGATCGCCAGCACCGCCATCAGAGCTGCACCATATGGTCGCGATGGACCATCGCGGAGCGCGGCGCGTAACCCAGCGCCTCGCTCGCGGCGTCCTTGCGCAGCCCGGCGATGCGCGTGGCATCGGCGGCGTCATATTCGGAGAGGCCGCGCGCCAGCAGCACGCCTTCGGCCGTGACGATCTCGATCACGTCGCCGCGCGCGAAGCGGCCCTCGACGCCCTTCACGCCGGGCGCCAGCAGACTGCGCCCGTCGGCCAGCGCCTGCGCCGCGCCCGCGTCGACCACCAGCCGCCCGCGCGCGGTCAGCCGCCCGGCCAGCCACGCCTTGCGCGCGGTGGCGGCGCGGGGCGCCTCGAACACGGTGCCGCGTGCCGTCTCGGCATAGCGGCTCAAGGGGCGATCGACCTTGCCGGAGACGATCGCGAGGCGGCAGCCGGCCGACTGGGCGATGCGCGCCGCCTCCAGCTTGGAGATCATCCCGCCCGATCCCATGCCCGATGCCGAGCCCGCATCCGCCATCGCCATGATCCGCGCGTCCACCGCGCCGACCTGGGGGATCAGCGTCGCCGTCGGATCGACGCCGGGATTGGCGGTGTAGAGCCCGTCGATGTCGGAGAGCAGGATCACCCCCTGCGCGCCCGCCGCCTGCGCCACCCGCGCCGCCAGCCGATCATTGTCGCCGAAGCGGATCTCGGCGGTGGCGACCGAATCATTCTCGTTCAGGATCGGCACCACGCCCAGAGCGAGCAGCCGGTCGAGCGTGGCGGCGGCGTTCAAATAGCGGCGGCGATCCTCCAGATCGTCGAGCGTTACCAGCATCTGCGCCGCCGTCAGCCCCTCGGCGGCCAGCAATTCCGCCCAGCAATGCGACAGCGCGATCTGGCCGGTCGCCGCCGCCGCCTGCGCATCCTCGAGGCTCGCCCGTCCGCCTTTCGGCAGGCCCAACCGCCGCGCGCCCAGCGCGATCGCGCCCGAGGAGACGATCGCCACCTGCTGCCCCGCCCGCACCCGCGCGGCGACGTCGGCAACGACGCCTTCCAGCCAGTCGCGCCGCACCGCGCCCGCCGGATCGACCAGCAAGGCCGATCCGATCTTCACGATCAGCCGCGAACATTTTTCGGGCGAGAAAGGCGTCGTGTCCGTCACGATCGCGGGCTTTAGCGGATTTCCGCCGCGCGTCACCCTCCCGGCGATCGGATGGTGAAGATGGCGTTAGCGATCGCGCGAAAGCGGATCGCAGCGAAGCCCGTGCATAAGCCGGAGCATGGATCGGAGCCCCAGAGGCCCCTCACCGGATCAAGGCAGAGATTCTGATGAAGCACATATCGGCCGAGAATTTTCCCCAGCTGGATCAGCTCGATAGGCTGATCGACGAGCGGCGCGCGAAGAAGCCCGCCGCCTTCCCGCGCCACGCCCACGACAAGGCGACCGACCGCGCGGCGCTGGCCCCCACCGTCTTCCACGAACCCTGGTGGCTGGATATCGCCAGTGAGGGCCAATGGGCCGAGGCGAAGATCGAGAAGGGCGGCAAGATCGTCGCCCGCCTGCCCTATCTGCTGACCCGCAACTCGCTGGGGCAGAAGATGCTGCGCGCACCCGCCATGACCAACGTGCTCGGCCCCGCGCTGTCGGCCGAGCTGGCGGCGGACACGGCGACCCGCTCGCTCAAGCAATTCACCGTCATCCAGGAGCTGATCGCCCAGCTCCCCAATGCTTCCCACGCCTGGTTCCGCATGCACCGCGAGATGGTCAACACGCTCGGCTTCGAGGCGGCGGGCTTTTCCAGCACGCTCGATTTCACCACCGAGATCGCGCCCGCGCCGTCCGAGGAATTGTGGAAGCAGATGCGCGACAAGACGCGCAACGTGATCCGCCGCGCGCAGGAGAAGCTTACCGTCTCAGACCGGATCGACGCCGACACCTTCCTCGATCACTATGAATCGAACCTCGCCGAAAAGGGGCGCGACAACGAGCGACCGCGCCCGATCTGCCGCGCGCTGATCGAGGAATCGGTGCGCCGCAACACTGGCCGGGTGCTGGCCGCGCGCGACGAGGACGGCCAGATCCATGCCGCGATCTTCACCGTGTGGAACGCCGCCCAGGAACATTATCTGATGTCGACGCGCGCGCCGCGTGGCCACAATGGCGCGGTGCCCCTGCTCATCTGGGAGGCGTTGCGGAAGGCCGCCGCCGCCGGCCGCATCTTCGATACGGACGGCATCAAGGCGCAGAGCAACATCACCCTCATCACCGGCTTCGGCGGGGCGATCCGGCCGCGTCTGGCGGTGTCGCGCGGCTCGGTCGGCTATCAGGCGGTGCAGCTGGCGCGCGCCGCGATGGGCAAGCATCAGGCGTTCTGATCCACCGTCCCACCGCAGCAGGCTTGCCGATAAATCCATAATGGATGAATGCCCGGGGCCTGCTTCGGTCGGATGCGATTGGGGCACCCCGTGTCAGGCAGGACGCGAGGTCACCGAGAGGGGAGCTTGCGTGATTCATCCGGACGCGGCCATCGGCCGCCATCCGCCCGGCCCGCGCGAACAGGCGAGCGGACCTCGCCGGTCGGCCGATCGCCGGGGCGAGCCGCGCCGCGAGGCAGAACCGCGCCCGATCCCGCACGATCCGCTGAGCCCGACCGTCTTTCACGAAGGCTGGTGGCTCGACATCGCCAGCGAAGGCCGCTGGCGCGAGGCGCGGGTCGAGCGCGACGGGCGACTGGTCGCGCGCCTGCCCTTCATGCCGGCGCGCAACCGGCTCGGCATGGGGCTGCTGCTCCCGCCGTCGCTGTGCCATGTGCTGGGGCCAGCCTTCGCGGGCGACGTGCCGGCCGATGGCGGCGCGCGCTCGCTGCGTCGCTTCACCCTCACCGCCGAACTGATCGCGCAACTGCCGCCCGCCGCGCACACATGGTTTCGCCTGCATCGCGGCATCGGCGACACGATCGCCTTCGGCGGCGCGGGCTTCGCCACCGTCACGGATTTCACCACCGAGATCGCCCCCGCGCCCGAGGCGGATCTGTGGCGGGCGATGCGCGACAAGACACGCAACGTGATCCGCCGCGCCGAACAGCGGCTGATCCTGACCGACCGGATCGACCCGGCCGAATTCCTGATCTTCTACGAGGAGAATCTGCGCCGACAGGGCCGGCGCAACCACCGCTGCCCGGCGATGCTGCGCGACCTGATCGCCGCCGCCGTCGAGCGGCGTTCGGGCCGGCTGCTGGTGGCGCACGACGATCGCGGCGAGCTGGCGGCGGGCATCTTCACCGCGTGGAACGGCACGCAGGAGCATTACCTCCTCTCCACGCGCGGCCCCCGCGCCGGCAACGGCGGGATCGCCCTGCTGTTGTGGGACGCGATCCGCGCCGCCGCCCGCGCCGGCCGCCGCTTCGACACCGATGGCCTGCGCTCGGGGCAGAACCATCTGCTGCTGACGGGGCTGGGCGGGGTGATCGTGCCGAGGCTGCTGGTGGAGCGCGGGACGCTGGCCTACCGGGCGCTGCAACTGGGGATCAATGCTCTGGGCGGGATGCGGCGGCGATAGACATGCCGCTAGCTCGACAATCCCGGCGAAGCGGCAACCCTGAAAATGAAAAGACCACCGGGGCGTGTGGCCCCGGTGGTCCCTTGCATGGTCAGCGGCCGGAAGATCGGCCCGGGAGACCATCGGCACTCCTGCCTCCAAAGAGGCCCGGTTCGCGAGCAGCGCGTGATCCGCTGCCACCCCAACCGATTTTAGGAGCGCGTCCCCCGAACGGACAGAACCGACCTCACTGCTGAACCATGAGACATCGGATCACCTCCTTTCGCCAAGTTGTAGACAGGCAGAAGATGAGTCACTTTTGGCGCACGAACAAGTCTTGAATCGAATAATTTCGGCCTTACCATCCTGCCTCCCGCGACCCTCCCGATCGGCTGGCGCGCGCGCCCGAACACCCGTCATTGCGAGCGCAGCGAAGCAATCCAGCGGCGGAACCTGGATTGCTTCGCTGCGCTCGCAATGACGAGGAAAGCGGTGCTGTTTACGCCGCCAGATGCAACTGATCGCGGCCCGCGAACTTCGCCGAATACAGCGCCTGATCCGCCCGCGCGATCAGCCCCTGGCTGTTGATCCGCCCGTCATGCGCGGCGACGCCGATGCTGACGGTGACGGTGGGGATTTCGGCGTCGGCGGTCGTGGTGGCGGCGACGGCCAGACGAAGGCGTTCGCCGACGGTGACGGCATGATCCGCCTCGGCGCCCGGCATCAGCACCGCGAACTCCTCGCCGCCGATGCGGCCGACCACGTCGCCCGTCCGCACCGCGCCAAGTGCGGCCTGCGCGACCTGGCGCAGAACCACGTCGCCCACCGTATGGCCATAGGTGTCGTTGACCTTCTTGAAATGATCCACGTCGAAGATGGCGAGCGACAGCGGCTTGCCGAATTCGCGCGACAGATCGATCTCGCGCGCCAGCTGGCGCAGGAAGGCGCGGCGGTTGGCGAGGCCGGTCAACTCGTCGGTATCGGCCTCGACCATGGCGGCGCGGGCGGCGGCCTCGGCCGCCATGCGCGCGGCGATGGCATCCTCCTCGACCTGCTTGCGCGCCGAGACGTCGCGCGCGACGCCGATCACCTCGATCTCGCCGACGGGGTTGCGCGCGGCGCGGGCCGACATTTCGATCCACAGCCAGTGGCCGATCGCATGGCGCACCCGGAAGCTGATGACCTCGCGATCGGCCGCGCCCGAACGAAGGCGGCGCAGCGACGCCTTCACGATCGGCGCGTCGTCGGGATGGGCCGCGAACAGGCCGCTGTCGGGCTGCGCCGCAGCGGCGGCGGTAAGGCCCATCAGCGCCTCGATCGAGGGCGAGACATAGGTCATGCCGCGCACATCGTTGAGGCAGAAGATCGTATCCGAGGCGTTTTCCGCGAGCAGGCGATAGCGGCGCTCGCTTTCAGCCACCGCCTGCTCGGCGCGAATGCGGTCGCTGATCTCGCGGACGGTGCCGAACAGGCCCTGGCGGTTGCCATCTTCCGAGGGGACGAGGCTGGCGCGGATCTGCACCCAGCGCTGCGCGCCGCGCACGGCGGGCAGCCGCACTTCCAACATCAATTCGTCGATCTTGCCGGCGCGCAGCAGCGCCTCGGCATCGAACACGCGCGCCTGATCGTCGATATGGACGAAGGCGAAGGCCGGCGTGCCGAGGCTGTCGCGCACCGGCCGCCCGGTCAGCTCGGTCCAGGCGGGGTTGAGGAAAGTCAGCCGGCCGCGCCGATCGGATTCGAAGATCACGTCCGAATTGCGATCGATGATGTTGCGGTGGGCGCGATCGGAGACGGCGAGGCGATCCGCCAGCTTGCGCTCGGCGGCGAATTTGGCGGCCATCGGCACCGTCGCGAGGAAGCAGCAGACGACGTAGAATTGGCAATAGACCGAGCGCACCAGATCGTCCGCGCGGATCGTGGCGATCGGGCCGGAACCGAGCGCGGTATAGATGCTGCCGATCACCACGATCAGCATGAGGCCGGTGACCGTACCGAACGCGCCCAGCCGATAGGTGGCGATGGCGAGCGCCGCCATCGGCACGAACAGCATCGGCAGGCCGCTCTGGCCGAAGCTGGCGATCGTGGCCGCGGTGACGAACAGCAGCATCAGCGTCGCCTCGACCGCGTCGCGGGTCAGCCGCCGCTGCGCGCCGCGCGCCATGTAGGTGAGCGCCGAGACGGTGAAGGGCGCCATGATGAGGATACCCAGAGCGTCGGTCAGGAACCAGGATGTCCAGAATTCACGCTCCGGCACGCCGAGGCTGGCGACCGACGCGCCCAGCACCGCCGACACGATCGCGACCGCGCCGAACGCCCAGATGTGGCGCATGTTGGTGAAATCGGGGCGGCGGCCGAACAGCCGGTCGAGAATGGCGACCGCCGCGATCGTCTCGATCAGATTGGCGGCGGTGAACAGGGCCGACAGCGGCAGGCCGACGCCCGCCGCCTGCACGTTGGCGGCGAGGCTGCCGACCGCGCCGGCCAGCAGCAGCGCGCGGCGGCGCGCGCGATCGGCGACCAGCACCACGCCGATAAGGATGCCGTTGGAGGTCCAGACCAGCGTCATGCCGTCGTTGGAAACGGGTATCAGCAGCGCGAACAGCGCGGTGGCGTAATAAAGCCAGGCCGCCGCCATCGGGCCGGCGAAGGGGGTGAATCTTGCCAACATATCAACCGACCGATCAGGACGCGGGAGCAATGCGCCGCTATCGCGCAAAAGGGTTAGCAAAGGGTTAATGCGCCCCGGCGGAACAGCGCGGGCGACCGGCGGTTGAGGGAGCGATGACCCGCCTTTTCCATGTTTCCGACCTGCATTTCGGCCGCGCCGACGAAGCCGCGCTCGACTGGTTCGCCGGCCTCGTCCGCGCCGAAAAGCCCGATGCGGTGGTCTGCACCGGCGACCTCACGATGCGCGCCCGCAGCGCCGAATATGCCGCCGCCTCGGCGTGGCTGAAGGCGCTCGACGTGCCGGTCACGATCGAGCCGGGCAATCACGATCTGCCGATGTACAACCTGCTCGCCCGCTTCACCCGCCCCTATGGCCGGTTCGAGCGGGTCGAGAAGGCGATCGAGCGGGAGATGGATCTGCCGGGCGTATGGGTCGTGCCGCTCAAGACCACGCGGCGCTTCCAGTGGCGCAACTGGAAACATGGCGCGGTCAGCCGCTCGCAACTCGACGGGGCGCTGGCCCGGTTGAAGGCCAAGCCCGCCGGCCATGTCGCGCTGATCGCCTGCCACCATCCGCTGGTGGCGCGAAAGGCCAGCGGCTCGGACCAGACGGCGGGCGGGATCGCGGCGCTGCCGGTGCTGGCGGCGGCGGGCGCGACGGCGGTGCTGTCGGGCCATACCCACGATCCGTTCGACCTGCCGTGGGAAACGCCAGGGGGGACGATCCGGCTGGTCGGCGCGGGCACGCTTTCGGAACGGGTGCGGGCCTCACCACCGTCTTTCAACGAGCTGATCGTGGAGGATGGGGCGCTATCGGTGCGGGTGCGGACGCTGGAGTGATTTACTGCCGGTGCTCCTGCTCCGCAGGAGCACGGCGCGGCATCAATGATTCACCCGTAGCAGCCGAACACCCGATCCTGCCCGGCAGGCTCGGGTGGCAGGCCGCCGGCCTGCTCGATCGCGGTGGAGAGCGAGATCGCGGCCATGATCTGCCCGTGCCGATCGAGGATCGCGAGCGCTTCCGTCATCAAGGCGACGGCGGCATCCATCTCCGACCGCACGTCGCCCTTCAATTCATAGGACATTCGATTCTCCGCGAATGGCGTGTCGTGCGCGGCTTTCCGTCGCTTGGCAAGCGGCGCAAAGGGCGGGTCGTTTGATGGACGCAACTAATCCACAATAATGAGCATCGCGTTAAGCGGACACCGACAGAACCCTCCATAATGGTGCAAACTCTCGTGCGTAAATTGAACCATTTCAGCCTTTTGCCGCGCATGGCGCGCAAATTGCGATCGGGCAGCTTGCGGCGAGCTGAATGATCGGCGCGTCTGGCTGAAGGAAAGGCGCGATGCTACGCCCGTGCCATGAAGAGCATCACCCGCATCGCCGCGCTGGCGGCCACCCTCCTCGCCTCCACCCCCTTGCTCGCCCGCCCGATCACGCCGACCGATCTGGTATCGCTGTCGCGCGTCGCCGCGCCGGCGGTATCGCCCGATGGCCGCTGGCTCGTCTGGCAGCAGCGCGAGACCGATCTCGACGCCAACAAGGGCCGCTTCGATCTGTGGCGGCTCGACCTGAAGACCAGGGGCGCCACCCCGCAGACATTCGCCTCCACCCCCGATTTCAACGAGACCGATCCGGTCTTCGCCAAGGACGGCACCTTGTGGTTCGTGTCGAACCGCAAGGGCGATGCCGACGTGTGGCATGTCGACATGGCCGGCGGCACGCCCGTGCAGGCGACCAGCGGCTTCGGCGGCATCTCGGGCTTCAAGCTCTCGCCGCAGGGCGACAAATTGCTCGTCTGGGCCGATCGCAAGCCAGGCGTGCCCTCGCTGGAGCAGCCGCAGGTCAAGAAGGACAGCCTCGCCGGCTCCGCGCGCACCTATGACCAATTGTTCGCGCGCCATTGGGATACATGGGCGGACGGCACCCGATCGCAGCTGTTCGTGCTGCCGCTGGCGGGCGGCAAGGCGACCGGCTTCGGCGTGCCGCTGGCCGCCACCCTCGTCGGCGACGCCCCCTCCAAACCGAATGGCGACGGCGCCGAGATGAGCTGGAGCGCGGACGGCAAGACCGTCTATTTCGCGCTGCGCGAGGCCGGCCGGATCGAGCCGCTGTCGACCAATCTGGATATCTGGTCCGCCCCCGCCGATGGATCGGCCGCGCCGACCAACCTGACCGCCGCCAACAAGGCGACCGACAACCTGCCGACCGTGTCGCCCGACGGCCGCTTCCTCGCTTATGCCGCGATGGCGCGCGCGACATACGAGGCGGACCGGATGGTCCTCCACATCCGCGACCTCAAGACGGGCGCGGTCCGCGCGCTGGCGCCGGGCTGGGATCGTTCGGTGGAGACGATCACATGGGCGGCCAATTCGGCCAGCCTGTACGTCACGGCGCTCGACCATTTCGATCATGCGCTGTTCCGCGTTGATCTGGCGAGCGGCAAGGTCAGCCGCCTGTCGGGTGATGGGTCGGTCGCGGGCGTCGAGCCGCTCGGCGCGAACAACATCGTCTACGCCAAGGATTCGCTGACCGCGCCGGCCGATCTCTACCGGATGGACGAATATGGCGCGGAAAGCCGCCTGACCTCGGTCAACGCCGCCAAGCTCGCCGGCATCGACCTGCCGACCGCGACCCGCTTCTCCTTCAAGGGCGCCAATGGCGACGATGTGTGGGCCTATGCGGTGAAGCCGGCCGGGCTGGCGGAGGGCGCCAGGGCACCGATCGCCTTCCTCGTCCACGGCGGGCCGCAGGGCAGCTTCGGCAACGCCTGGTCCTATCGCTGGAACCCGGCGGTGTTCGCGGGCGCGGGCTTCGGCGCGGTGCTGGTCGATTTCCACGGGTCGGTCGGCTACGGCCAGGCCTTCACCGATGCGATCAACAAGGATTGGGGGGGCAAGCCGCTCGTCGATCTCAAGGCCGGGCTGAAGGCCGCCACCGATAAGTTCGGCTGGCTCGATGCCGACCATGCCTGCGCGGCGGGCGGCTCCTACGGCGGCTATATGATGAACTGGATCGCGGGCAATTGGCCCGATCGCTTCCAGTGTCTCGTCGTCCATGCCGGCGTGTTCGACGCGCGCGCCATGGCCTATGAGACCGAGGAGCTATGGTTCGACGAATGGGAGCATGGCGGCCATCCTTATTACGAGGCGGCCGCCGATTATGAGAAATGGAACCCCGTCCTGAAGGTGCGGGACTGGAAGACGCCGATGCTGGTGATCCACGGCGAGAAGGATTTCCGCATCCCCTATACGCAAGGGTTGGCCGCCTTCACCGCCGCCCAGCGCCGCGACATCCCCTCGCGGCTGGTGATCTTCCCGGACGAGAACCACTGGATCCTGAAGCCGAAGAACAGCCTGCAATGGCACAGGGAAGTGCTGGACTGGATGAAGGAATGGACGGCCAAGGCGGCTAAGTAAAACATACCGCTTTCATCGGCTGGAGCCGAGAATACCACCTTCCGTCCCGAATCTCGACGGCGCCCGAAACCTGCGATCGGGCGCCGTCGTTCTGGCCGGACAAGACGATCACGGATCGTTATTCCGGAGGTGGATCATGCTCGCAGCCCTTATCGCCTTCTTCCTCGCCAGCAACGCCGGCCCGCCCCCGCAGGAAGTGCAGGACGAGGTAGCCTATCAGAATTGTGCCGGCACGTGGGATCCGGCGGCCTGCCAGGCCGGATTATAGGTCTGGAACCTGAGTAAGGTGGGCGCGTCGCTTCAATCTGTCGTGCGCCCCCGCGCCCTCTTCTCCGCTCGCACCGCCTTCGCCTTCCCGAACCGCGTCTGCCGCGTCCCCGGCTTGCCCAAGGTCGAATTGCCGCGCACCGGCGCGCGGCTGGGTTCGTTGGGCAGGCCGAGTTCGTCATTTTCCAACTTGCGGATTTCGTCGCGCAGCCGCCCGGCTTCCTCGAATTCGAGGTCGGAGGCGGCCTTGCGCATCCTGGCCTCCAGCTCCTCGATATAGCCGCGCAGATTGTGGCCGACCATGTGGGTGCGGTCCTCCAGCCCGGTATCGACGGTCACCTGATCCTTCGAGGAGAGGTGGCTGACGATATCGGTGATCGAGCGGCGGATCGTTTCGGGCGTGATGCCATGCTCGACGTTGAACGCCTGCTGCTTCTCGCGGCGGCGCTCGGTTTCGGCCATCGCCCGCTCCATCGATCCGGTGACCGAATCGGCGTAGAGGATCACCCGCCCGTCCACGTTACGCGCCGCGCGGCCGATCGTCTGGATCAGCGAGGTTTCGGAGCGCAGGAACCCCTCCTTGTCGGCATCGAGGATCGCGACCAGCCCGCATTCGGGGATATCGAGCCCCTCGCGCAGCAGGTTGATGCCGACCAGCACGTCATAGACCCCCAGCCGCAGATCGCGGATCAACTCGATACGCTCCAGCGTCTCGACGTCGGAGTGCATGTAGCGGACCTTCAGCCCCGCCTCGTGCAGATATTCGGTCAGATCCTCGGCCATCCGCTTGGTGAGCGTCGTCACCAGCGAGCGATAGCCCTTGACGGCGGTCGCGCGACATTCGCCGACGAGGTCGTCCACCTGGCTCTCGATCGGGCGAATCTCGACCGGCGGATCGATCAGGCCGGTGGGGCGGATCACCTGTTCGGCGAAGACCCCGCCGGTCTGCTCCATCTCCCACTTGCCCGGCGTCGCCGAGACATAGACCGTCTGCGGGCGCATCGCCTCCCACTCGTTGAAGCGTAAGGGGCGATTGTCGATGCAGCTCGGCAGGCGGAAGCCATATTCAGCGAGCGTGATCTTCCGCCGGTGATCGCCCCGCGCCATGCCGTTGACCTGGCCGATCGTCTGATGGCTCTCGTCCACGAACAGCAGGGCGTTTTCGGGTAGATATTCGAACAGGGTCGGCGGCGGCTCGCCCGGCATGCGGCCGGTGAGGAAGCGACTGTAATTCTCGATGCCGGCGCAGCTGCCCGTCGCCGCGATCATCTCCAGATCGAAATTGGTGCGCTGCTCCAGCCGCTGCGCCTCCAGCAGCTTGCCCTCGATCTGCAATTCCTTGAGCCGCTCGGTCAGCTCGAAGCGGATCGCCTCGCTCGCCTGCTTCATCGTCGGGCCGGGCGTCACATAGTGCGAATTGGCGTAGATGCGGACGTGATCGAGGCTGGCGGCCTTCTTGCCGGTCAGCGGATCGAACTCGCTGATCTCCTCGATCTCGTCGCCGAAGAAGGCGATGCGCCAAGCGGCATCGTCATAATGCGACGGGAAGATTTCCAGATTGTCGCCCCGCACGCGGAAATTGCCGCGCCCGAACGCGGCGTCGTTACGCTTGTACTGGAGCGCGACCAGCTTGCGGATGATCTCGCGCTGATCGACCGTCTGGCCCTTCTTCAGATCGAAGATCATGGCCGAATAGGTCTCGACCGATCCGATGCCGTACAGGCACGAGACCGACGCGACGATCAGCACATCGTCCCGCTCCAGCAGCGACCGGGTGGCCGAATGGCGCATCCGGTCGATCGCCTCGTTGATCGAGCTTTCCTTCTCGATATAGGTGTCGGTCCGCGCGACATAGGCTTCGGGCTGGTAATAATCGTAATAGCTGACGAAGAATTCGACCGCATTGTCGGGGAAGAATTGCTTGAATTCGCCATACAGCTGCGCGGCGAGGATCTTGTTGGGCGCCAGCACCAGCGCCGGGCGCTGCAACTGCTCCACCACCTTGGCCATGGTGAAGGTCTTGCCCGATCCCGTGACCCCCAGCAGCACCTGATCCCGCTCGCCCGCCTCGGCCTGCGCCACCAGCTCGGCGATGGCGGTCGGCTGGTCGCCGGCGGGCTCGTAATCCGATTGAATGCGGAAAGGCTTGCCGCCCTCGCCCTTCTCCGGCCGCTGCGGGCGGTGGGGGATGAACGACTGCCCCGTATCGGGTTCGTCGAGCGTGGTGCGGATCTGGATCGCCATGGCGGCAATATGGGCGTGGGTCGTGCTTTGTTCCAGTCGAGAATATCATCGTCACCCCAGCGCAGGCTGGGGTCCATGTCTCTCTCCGTCAGGCGTTGAGCGTGAGGTAGAGGTCGTCCCATCCCGGATTGGCCCGCTCGATCAGATTGAGCTTCCAGCCCCGCTGCCATGCCTTGATCGCTTTCTCCCGCGCGATGGCTTCCATGATGGTCGCATGGGGCTCGATATAGACGAGCCGGGTGAGGCCGTAGCGCCGACAGAAGTCCGAGCCCTCGCCCGTGCGATGCTGCGTGATCCGCGCGGCCAGATGGGCCGTCACGCCCACGTACAGCGTGCCGCTCGGCCCGTTGGTCATGATGTAGACGTAGCCGCCCTTCATGCCGGCATCGTGCGACGGGAAAGACATGGATGCCAGCCTGCGCTGGCATGACGAGGAGGGCTATCTTCCCACCCGCCCTATCTATTCCCGCGAATATCCCTATATCGAGGGTGCCGACGTCGCCTGCGACGGATATCGGGCCGCCTTGGCTCCCCCTTGTCCCTTTCTAGCCTCACCGAAGCCGGGATGTGCCGCGTCTGGCGCATGCCCGTCCACCAGGGATAAGGATATCCTCGACATGATTACCGGAACCGTAAAATTCTTCAACGAAAGCAAGGGCTATGGCTTCATCGCGCCGGAGACCGGCGGCGAGGACGCTTTCGTTCACATCTCGGCCGTCGAGCGTGCCGGCATGCGCACGCTCGATAAGGACCAGCGCGTTTCCTACGAGCTGGAAACCGATCGTCGCGGCAAGACCTCGGCGATCAATCTCCAGAGCGCCTGACCCGGTCGGCGGGCGCGGCGCTCATGAGGCGCCCGCCCGCCGGTCCATTTTTGCCGGAAAGGCATGACGATGGCCAAGGCGCAGAAACGCGGTTCCAAGGAAGCGCGCAAACCCAAGAAGGAAGCGCCGCCCAAGCCGAACGCTTCCAATCCGTCGACCAAGGGCATCATCAAGCCCTGACGCGCCGCCACACACGAAGGACGACGGATATGACCAAGGCCGAAGAATATGCCGCGCGTGCGGCCGAGAGCCTCGCGGCGGCCGAAGCCGCCACCACCGAGGCCGAGCGGATGCACCATCGCCGCGCCCACAGCATCTTTCGCAAGCTGATCGCGAACCTCGTCGGCGCCGAAGAGCGCGCGGCCGCGCGGGCGCCCAGCAAGCCGATCGCGACCCCTTCGCGCCGCTACTGAGGCGCAGGCTTCAACCCCTATCCCGTTCGTCCCGAACCCTTCGGCTGCCTGCAAGGCAGGCGCTCAGCATAAACTTCCTGCCTGGAGGCAGGAAGTCGAAGGACATGTGGCCAGGCACACCGCTTGGGGCACGTCCCTCGACTTTGCGCGGGACGAACGGCTTGGTGCGGTTGCGGAGTCAATCGACCCGCCCCAAACCCCTTACGCGTCCTTCACCCCGCGATTGGTCGATCGCACCGGCAGCTTGAGCACGTTGGCGCGGCTGCGGACGGCTTCCTGGCTGCGCTCCATCGCCCGCGCGATCTCGGGCAGCAGCGCGCCGCTCGCGATATGCCGGGCCAGCTCGGCGTCGGCCTCGTCCGTCCACGGCTGGTTGTGCCGTTTCCTGTGGCCAAACATGGCAACCTCCTTGTCCATTCTGAAGGACAGGATGCACCATGGGCCGTGAACAAGTTCCGAATGCGCAAAGCAGCTTATGTTAAGGTGATTGGACGGGTAGCCTTGCGCCCCCAGGCTCAGAGCCCCCGCGCGCGCCAGCGTTCGGTGAGCGCGGTCGCCTTTTCGAGATCGGCGGGAAAATCGACCTCGGCCCATTCGTGGCCGACGATCGGCACCGTGCCGACCCGGTCGGTCGGGGCGAGCGTGTCGATCACCTTGAGATACCAGCTCGCCGTGCCCGCCGGCGTGTGCATCGCCCGCTCGACCGCGTCGGTGAAGAGCGCGCGGCCCTCGCCCCGGAAGGCGAGCAGGCCGATCGATTCGGCGTTGGTTTCCTCCGGCGTCAGCGTCTTGCCGATGCGGCGCAGCAGCCCGGCCGCGTCGCGCCACACCTTCATGTCGTCGGCGTCGTAATCCGGCTTTACGTCGATCGTCACGTTGATCGGCGCGTTGGCGCCCGCCAGCACCGTCGCCACCAGATCGGGCGAGACCAGCGTATCCCCGTTGAGCAGCAGGGTATCGCGATCGAAGGCGTGGCGCACCATCCACACCGAACCCAGATTGTCGGCGACATGGTAGAAGGGGTTGAAGAGCGTCTCGACCCCCGGCCGCGCCGCCGCGACGGCGTCGACCAGATCGCTGCGGAAGCCGGTGACGATCGTCACCCGCTCGATCCCGTTGGCTTTCAGCGAATCGATCTGCCATTCGAGCAGGTTGCGCCCCGCGAAATCGATCAGGCATTTCGGGCGATCGGCCGTCAGCGGCAGCAGCCGCGAGCCCTTGCCCGCCGAGAGGATGATGGCACTGGTGATGGTCATGCCGGCCCTACGCCATCTTTCCATGGCCAAATGATGACGCGGCTGGGATAGGCAGGCCCCATGACCGACCGAACCGCCGATCCCGCCGCCCAGTGGACCGCGATCCTCCTCGCCGGGCAGCGCCCCGGCATCGATCCGCTCGCCGCGCATTTCGGCATCGCCGCCAAGGCGCTGGTGCCGATCGCGGGCCGGCCGATGCTGGCGCATGTGCTCGAGACCTTGCTGGCGGTCGACGCGATCGGCCGCATCCTCGTGCTGGCGCAGGATGCCGAGGCGCTGGTCGCGGCGACGGGCATCGCCGATCCCCGCATCGCGACGGCGGCGTCGGGCAAGGGCATCTCCACCTCGATCGCGGCGGTGGCGGGCGGCGAATCGGCGCCATGGCCGCTGTTCGTGACGACGGCCGATCATCCTTTGCTGACGCCCGAGATGATCCGCTTCTTCCTCGCCGCGGCGCCGGGCACCGACGTGAGCGTCGGCGTGGTGGGGCGGCGGACACTGCTGGCCGCCTACCCCGAAAGCCGGCGGACGTGGCTGCGCTTTTCGGACGATGCTTTTACCGGCGCCAACCTCTTCGCGCTCTCCACCCCCGCCGCCGCCAGGGGCCTTGCCGCGTGGAGCGAGGTGGAGCGGGATCGCAAAAAAGCGTGGACGCTGATCCGCCATTTCGGCCTGGGCCTCGCGATTCGCGCCGTCACCCGCACGATCAGCCTGGCTGGCGCGATGGCGCGCGCGGCGAAGGCCTTGGGCTTCACCGCCAGGCCCGTCGCCCTGCCCTTCGCCGAGGCCGCGATCGACGTGGACAAGCCCCTCGACCACACACAGGCCGAAGCGATCCTCGTGGCGCGCCAGTCGGTTGGCTGATCCCCTTTTCACCCCGTTAGTCTGGGGTTAATGTGCCCGGCATCAGTTGCTTGAGCCCGACCCCCGCGGGCTAGAGTGGAGAAACATGACGAAGGGTACGCCTTTCGGATTGGCGACCTGGGCCTCCTTCGGCCGGCATCGGCCCGGCGTGGATGCCGGGCGCCTGCCGCGCATCTGCTTCCTGTTCAACGCACAGCTTCACCAGCTCATGCACGGCATCACCACCGCCGCCGCGCTGGCCGCCAGCGGGCGGGCCGAGGTGCATGTGCTGTGCGCCTCCGATCGCGCGCTCGGCTATGCGCGCGAGGTCGTCGCCCGGCTGGGCGGGGCGCCGATCCAGTTCGCGCTGGCCGGCCCGCGCCCGTTCCACGCACTGGCCCGCGTCAGCGGCCGGGCGACCCCGCCCAAGCTGCTCACCCTCGCGGCGCTCGTGCCCAAGCTCGACCGGTTCGACGCGATCGCCATTCCCGAGCGCACCTCGCTCACCCTGAAGAAGATGGGCGTCACCCGCCCGCGCTTCATCCATCTCGATCATGGTGCGGGCGATCGGGCGATCAGCGCCGATCCGCGCATCGCCCAGTTCGATTTCGTGATGCTGGCCGGCGAGAAGCAGCGCGACCGCTTCCAGCGCGAAGGGCTGATCCGCCCCGGCGGCTCGGCGATCGTCGGCTATCCCAAGTTCGACGCGGCCGATGCGATGCGCGATCCCGCCTGGCGGCCCTTCGCCAACGATCGGCCGACCGTGCTCTACAATCCCCATTTCTCGCAGCTCGGATCGTGGGATGCCTGGGGGCGGCGCATCCTCGACGCCTTCGCGCGGCAGGATCGCTACAATCTGATCTTCGCGCCGCACGTCCGCCTGTTCGACGGGGCGGGGCCGGTGCCCGAATTCGATCGCTATCGCGCGCTGCCGCACATGCGGATCGACCTCGGCTCCGATCGATCGGTCGACATGAGCTATACCGGCATCGCCGACATCTATCTCGGCGACGTGTCCAGCCAGATCTACGAATTCATCCGCACGCCCCGCCCCTGCCTGTTCCTCGATCATCGCGCGCGGGACTGGCGCGGCGACGAGAATTACGGCCATTGGGCGCTGGGGCCGGTGGCGACCGATATCGGCGATCCGATCGGCGCGGTGGATTGCGCGGTGGCGCGTTTCCCGGCCTTCGTGGGCGAACAGCGCCGCCGCTTCGCCGACACGTTCGACCTGACGGCGCACCGCTCTTCCGATCGCGCCGCGCTCGCCATCGCGACCTATCTCGACCGGATCGTGGCGCCACGCACCGAAGCCGCTCCCGCCGCCTTCCAGCCGCTGTCGGCCTGACGCCTCAGGCGCGGGCGCGCTTGTAGGGGTGGAGCCGGCGGAGCGGCGCACCGGCGATCAGCGCGTCGCGCAGCTTCGTGTAATTGGGCGGCTCGGCATCGATCGCCAGCGCGCGATCGATCGCGGGCAGCGCCTCCCCGGCCCGGCCGAGCATTCCCAGCAGCCATGCTTCCCATTCGTGGTTGCGCGCGCGGCCGGGATCAGCGGCGCTGACCTCCCGGGCCAGGGCCAGCGCGCCCTCCAGATCGCCATAGCGCGCGCGGGCGAAACTGTAGGGGCGCAGATAGCCGGGCTGGCGATCCGACAGGCGCGCGACCTCCTCGTGCAACGGCAGCGATTCGGTATAGCGCCTTACCCGATCGAGGCTGGTGGCGAGCACATGGTGGGTGAGCGGGCTCTGTGGCGCCAGCGCCAGCGCCCGCCGGGCGAAGCCCACCGCGCGCCACTTCAGCCAGCGCGGTTGGGCGCGGGCGCGCTCGGCCCAATAAGTCGAGGTGCCGCGCAGCCGTTCGACGACTCCGGCGCGGACGGCATCGCCATCGAACGATCCGTCGAGGATGTCGTGCAGGATCGGCTGGAGCAGCCCCGCCTCCATCAGCGCGAGCCCCACGGGATGCGAACCGAAGGGCAGCGGCAACCGCTCGACCGCGATATCGGCGGCGATGCGATCGACATGGCGCCGATCGATGCTGCGATCGTCATAGGCGATCACCGGCCGCACCGACGAGCGGATCGGCCCGTCGAGTTCCGGCCGGAAGGCAATGGTGCGCCCTTCCTGCAACCAACGTTTCTCGAATGGCGCCTTGGCGGGATCGACCGAATATTGCGGCGACAGCGCCAGCACCGCCGTCGCGGCGATCCGGTCGGCGAAGCGGATCGCGGCATAGGCCCCCATGCTGGAGCCGTAGGCGACGACGCGCGCCGCGCCCGCCACCGCCTGCTTCACCGCCGCCAGCGCCGCCTCGGTCGTGGGATATTGATACCAGTCGTTGCCGCGCGGCATCACATGGATGGCCGCGCGAGCATTGATCGCGAAATGGCGCTCGCCGAAGCCTTCCTTGACGGCATTGCCGTGCCAGTCGCCGTAGCAATCGAACGTGACGGCGACCGCACCCCCCGCCGCGATCTCCCCGACCTGGCGGACGAGGAGATCGTCGGAGCGGAAGAGGATGCGGCCCTCTTCGAACCCGTCGCTCAAATCAGCCGACCGCGCTTTCCACCGGTGCCCGGCCGCGCTTGACCATCAATTTGTTGAGCGCGTTCACATAGGCCCGTGCCGAGGCGACCATCGTATCGTGATGCGCGCCGCGCCCGCGCGTGGTGCGACCGGCTTCGGAGAGCAGCACCGACACTTCGGCCTGCGCGTCCGTGCCGCCGGTCACGGCATGCACCTCATAGCGTTCCAGCGCGGCCGTATCGTGGGGCACGATCTGGCGGATGGCGTTGAACAGCGCGTCGACCGGGCCGTTGCCCTTGGCCGCGACGGTCTTTTCCGCGCCCTCCACATCGAGCGTGAGGATCGCGCGCTGCGGGCCGTTGGAGCCGCAATAGATTTCGACCTCCTTCACCTGGATACGATCGTGCCCGCGCAGCACCTCGTCGTCTACCAGCGCCACGATATCGTCGTCGAACACCTGCTTCTTGGCGTCGGCCAGCGCCTTGAAGCGCACGAAGGCGTCCTGAAAGGCGTTGTCGCCCAGATCGTAGCCCAGTTCCTCCAGCTTGGAGCGGAAGGCGGCGCGGCCCGAATGCTTGCCCATGACGAGGCTCGACTGGTTCACGCCGACGCTCTCGGGCGTCATGATCTCGTAGGTCGAACTGTCCTTGAGCATCCCGTCCTGATGGATGCCGCTCTCGTGCGCGAAGGCGTTGGCGCCGACGATCGCCTTGTTGGGCTGCACCTGGAAGCCGGTGATGCCGGAGACCAGCCGGCTGGCGCGGGTGATCTCGGTCGAGACGATGTTGGTGCGGACCGGCATCACGTCATGGCGCACCTTGATGGCCATGGCGATCTCTTCCACCGCGGCATTGCCGGCGCGCTCGCCGATGCCGTTGATGGTGGATTCTACCTGCCGCGCGCCCCCCATCACCGCCGACAAAGTGTTGGCGACGGCGAGGCCGAGGTCGTTGTGGCAATGGGTCGAGAAGACCGCGAGATCGGCGTTGGGCACGCGGCCGATCATGTCGCGGAACATCGCGCCATAGGTGTCGGGCGTGGCATAGCCGACGGTGTCGGGCAGGTTGATGGTGCGCGCGCCGGCCTTGATCGCGACCTCGATGGCGCGGGCGAGGAAGTCCGGCTCGGAGCGGGTGGCGTCCTCGGCCGACCATTCCACGTCGGGGCAGATGTTGCGCGCGTGGGAGACGCTGCGCTCGATCTGCTCCAGCACCTCCTCGGGGCTCTTGTTCAGCTTCACCCGCATGTGGAGCGGCGAGGTGGCGATGAAGGTGTGGATGCGCGGCGCCACGGCATGGCGCACCGCTTCCCACGCGCGATCGATATCGGCGGTGGCGGCGCGGGCCAGGCTGGCGACGGTGGCGCGCCTGGCGGCGCGGGCCACTTCGCTCACCGCCTCGAAATCGCCCTGGCTGGCGATGGCGAAGCCGGCTTCGATGATATCGACGCCCATCTGCTCCAGCTGGTGGGCGACCTGGAGCTTCTCTTCCAGGTTCATGGAGCAGCCGGGCGACTGCTCGCCGTCGCGCAGGGTGGTGTCGAAGATCAGGATGGTATCGGTCACGGTATTCGTCCCTGTTGCGGGAGTGCCTGTTTGGGGTGATCCTGTCCCTTAGGCGCCGTGGGCTCGAAACGGCCTTTCGACCGCAAGCAGCATCGCGCGCCTAAGGGCGCGTAAGTCGAAGCTGGATAAGGGCGGAGCGCCGCTGCATGGGCGCTCCCGTATCGCAAAGCGGAGGCGGGGTCCAGTGCGACCTTGCCCTACCCCGCCGGCCGCTCATTGCTGTGGGATCAGCGCGTCATCCAGCTCCTCCGCCCGCACATGCGCCGGGCGAACCTTCAGCCGGTCCCAATAGGCTTCGAACGCCGGCCGTTTCTCGATCGATCCGAACATCAGGCCCCAGGCGATCTGCGAGCCGAAATAGACGTCCGCCGCCGTGAAGCTGTCCCCGGCGATATAGGGCGAGGCGGTGACGGCCTGTTCCATCATGTCCATCACGGCGGTGAAGTCGCCATAGCCGACCATGGCCTTCTTGTCGGTCGGCACGGTGAGCCCGAGCGCCTTGTCGGTCACCGCAGCCTCGATCGGGCCGGCGGCGTAGAACAGCCAGCGATAATAGGCACCGCGCTTCCCGGCCGGCGGGGCGAGGCCGGCGGCGGGAAAGGCATCGGCCAGATAGGCGCAGATCGCAGCACCCTCGGTGACGATCGTGCCATCGTGGACGATCACCGGCACCTTGCCCATAGGGTTGATCGCCAGGAATTCCGGCGTCTTCACCCCCGATTTGAAATCGAGGACGTGCGTCTCATAGGGCTCGCCGACCTCTTCCAGCATCCAGCGGATGATGCGGCCCCGCGACATGGGGTTGGTGTAGAAATCGAGGCTCATTTCAGCGTCTCCGCGAAGAAGGCGAGCGTCCGCTGCCACGACAGGTCGGCCGCCGCCTTGTCGTAGCGCGCGCCGCTCGTGTCATTGTGGAAGGCGTGGTTGACGCCCGGATAATCGTAGCGCGTGACCTTGGCGCCGGCCGCCGTCAGCGCGGCGACCCAGGCGGCGGCCCCGGCATTCACCCGCTCGTCGAGCCCGGCGTAATGGAGGACGAGCGGGGCCTTGACCTTCGCGGCCTCGGCGGGGGTCGGCTGGGGGCCGTAATAGGCCACGCCGCCGTCGATGGCGGCGCCGGCCGCCACCGCGACCCGGTTGACCATCGCCCCGCCCCAGCAGAAGCCGACAACGCCGACCTTGCCGTTGCCGCCCTTCCTCGCCTTGAGCCAGGCCGCCGACGCCGCCGCATCGGCCACCGCCGCCGGCAGATCGAGCGCGCCGATCATCTCGCGCGCCTTGTCCTGATCGGCCGGGGTGCCGCCCACCGGCGACAGCAGATCGACCGCCAGCGCGCGATAGCCCGCCACGGCCAGCCGCCGCGCGACATCCTCGACATAAGGCGTGAGGCCACGATTTTCGTGGAAGACGACGACCGAGCCGAGCTTCCCCTTGGCGGGCTTGGGGGTCGCCAGCACGCCCTTCAGCATATGGCCGTTCGCGCCCGGAAAGCTGACCGGCTCGACCGTGATGCGCGGATCGCTCGCCTCGACGATCGCGGCGGCGGCGGGATCGGCCGCGATCGAGGCGGCGAGCGCGGCGGCGGCGGCCGAACCACCCGCCAGCGCGCCCATGTCGCGCATGAAGGCGCGGCGGTCATGATCCACATGGGTGAAGCGATCGTGCAGCGCGATCGCCTTTTGCAGGATATCGTCGGTCATCCGTCTCTCTCCTTTTTATCCAATCCCCCTCCCGCAAGCGGGAGGGGGGCGTGCGCTCACTTCGCCACGCGATATTTCTCGAACCACGCCAGGATCGCCGAGGCTTTCGCAGCCGACTGTGACGGGCGTGCGGCGAGGCCGCCGTGGCTGGCGCCGGGCACCTTCACCAGCGCGGTCGGCACGCCGCGCAGCTGGAGCGCGGTATAATATTGCTCGGATTCGCTCACCGGCGTGCGGTAATCCTCCGATCCCACCACCACCATCGTCGGCGTCTTGACGTTGCCGACCAGGCTCAGCGGCGAGCGCGCCCAATAGCCCTGCGGGTCCTCCCACGGGAACTTCCCGAACCAGTAGCGCGCGAAATAGGGGGTCGAATCCGCCGTCAGCACGAAGCTCGCCCAGTCGATCACCGGTTTCTGCGCCACCGCCCCCTTGAAGCGATCGGTCTTGCCGACGATCCACGTCGTCAGCACGCCGCCGCCCGATCCGCCGGTGACGAACAGATTGTCGGGATCGACCGATCCGCCCGCGATCGCCGCGTCCACCGCCGCCATCAGATCCCCGTAATCGTCGCCGGGATAGGCATGGTGGATGAGGTTGGCGAATTCGGCGCCATAGGAGGTGGAGCCGCGCGGATTGACGTAGAGGACGACATAGCCCGCCGCCGCGTAGAGCTGGTTGTCGGTCGAGAAGACCGGGCCGTAGGCGGAGAACGGCCCGCCATGGATTTCGAGGATCAGCGGATATTTCCTGGCCGGATCGAACGCCGGCGGGGTGACGATCCACGCATCGACCGCCCGGCCATCGGCGGCCTTCACGGCGAGCGGCTTGACCGCGCCCAGCGTCTTGCCGGCGAGCAATTCGCTGTTGAGGCTGGTCAGCCGCTTGGCCGCCCCGCCACGCACCACCGCGACATCGGCCGGGCGCAGCGGCGTGCCGGCGGTGATGGCGACGGTGCCGTCCTTCGCCACCGACCAGTCGCCGCCGGTATAGGGCCGGTCGATCGCGCTGGGGCTGAGCCCTTCGGCGACGGTGCGGATCGATCCGTCGAGCCCGACGCGGGCGACCTTCGTGGCGGCATGATCGTCGTAATCGACATAGATCGACTTGCTGTCGGCGCTCCACGTCGCCGATCCCACGCTGCGATCGAGCGAGGCGGTGAGCGCGCGGCCGCCGCTGCCGTCGCGCGACATCACATAGAGGATGGTCGACTGATAGCCGAGGCGCTTGTCGTCGAAGCCGAGGTAGGCGATCCAGCGGCCGTCGGGCGAGACGGTGGCGCCGCCGTCCGGCCCGCGCCGGTCGGTGATCTGGCGGGTGGTGGCGGTGGCGACATCAACCGCGAAGATCTCGCTGTCGAGCGCCTCGCGCTCCCGATCCGGCCCGCGATTGCTGGTGAACAGGATTTCGCGGCCGTCGGGCGTCCAGCCGAGCGGGCCGTTATCGTCCTGGGCACCGAAGCTCAGCTGGCGCGGGCTGCCGCCATCCGCCGGCACGACGAACAGATGATCGAAACCGGGCTTGGAATAGCCACCCCCGTCGCGGCGATAGACGACCGAGGTGATGACCTCGAGCGGCGCCGCCCAGGTGGCGCCCTCGGGCTTGGGCGGCGCCTTGCCGAACGTCTTGCCCTCGTCGGGCACGTTCAACGTATAGGCGATGGTGCGCCCGTCCGGGCTCCACGCGACCGAGCCGGGCGTGTCGGGCATGGCGGTGATCTTCGCGGCCTGCCCCGTCGCCATCCAGCGCACATAGAGTTGCGCGCCGCCGCCCTCGGCGGTGGAGATATAGGCGAGGCGCTTGCCGTCGGGCGACCAGCGGGGCGACATGTTGGCGCCGGGGCCGGCGGCGATCGGCACCTGCTCGCCGGTCTTCACGTCGATCAGCCAGATGGCCGATCGGGTGCGGTCGGTCATCACGTCGTTGGCGCGGCGGACGTAGGCGATCTTGCTGCCGTCCGGGCTGATCTGGGGATCGGCCGCCGCCTCGATGCCGAAGATGTCGGCGCCGGTGAAGGCGCGGCTCGGCCCGACCGGCCCGGCGGCGGGCGCCGCGATCGACAGGGCCAGAGCGGTGGCGGCAAGCAACGAACGGATCATGCGGATCTCCGGCTGGGGGCGAGCGGAGACTTTCGGGATTCGGCCGGGGTGGCAAGGAGTTTCGTGCGAGGGGCTCGGCACCCTTTGCCGTATCCGTTCGCCCTGAGTAGCCATTGAGCTTGTCGAAATGGCGTATCGAAGGGGCTGCGCGCGCCCTTCGATACGGGCCTTCGACTTCGCTCAGTCCCTACTCAGGGTGAACGGGTTGGTTTTAATTTTTCAGGCCGCGACCGGCGTGCCCTTGGGCAAGCTCGCGATCAGCTGCTCGACCGACGCGAGGCCGTCGGCGCTGGTGACGGCCAAGTCGATCGGGCGGCCGCCGATGCTGTCGTCGTGGGTGTTGAGGAAGGCGATCACCGCTTCGGACTGGCGCAGTTTCTCGAAGGCGAGGGTCGCGGCGCGGCCCTGGCGGGCGGCCTGTTCGGGGGTGAGGCGCTGGTGCGGGGCGGGGCGTTTCTGGAAGGGACGGCTCACTGGGCGATGCCCTCCTTGGCTTGCTTCTCGGCGGCGAGGGTGACGCGCATCGTCTCGCCCTTCACCATGCGCGCGGCCATCTCGCGCCACGCCGCTTCGGACCGGCGGCACCGATCGCGCACGTTTTCGAGCGTGGTGGCCTGCGCTTCGCGCTCGCATTCGGCGGCGCGGGCGAGGTAGAAATCGCTGGTGACCGACATGGACGCTCCTTGGTTCAAACGAGTGATGCGTGGCCGGCCGTATGGCTCAGCGGCGCTGCCGCGCCGGGCCGGGGCCGGCACCGGGGGTGCGTTCGCGATAGATGATGCGGCCCTTGTCGAGATCGTAGGGCGTCATTTCGACCTGGACGCGATCGCCCACGACCGAACGGATGCGGTGCTTGCGCATGCGGCCGGCGGTATAGGCGATGATCCGGTGGTCGTTTTCGAGCAGCACGCGAAAGCGGCCATCGGGCAGGATCTCGTCGATCAGCCCGTCGAAGGTCATGAGTTCTTCCTTGGCCATGCGGTCAGGCGACCTCGACCAAGAAGAATTTGCGAGATATCAGGATCATCTAAACTTCCAACACGCGAGAATATCCGGGCCGGAGGAGCGGCCGGGCCATGATGAAGCGTGAAAGGGAAGCAGGTGCCGGATCGGCATCCATTCCGCCGCAGGCGACGTCAACGGCCTTTTATTTAGGGTTGCATCGCCGATAAGTCAATCAGAACGGCCCGACCGTCCTTGACAATCGCCAGCAATTCGGCCGTGATTCGATCGTAAAAGGCGCAGATCAACGCCATATCGCCCGCCGCGACGACCAGCATGGCGAACGGCGCGCCATCCCCGGCCCGGCCGAGCGCCAGCGCGAAATCGGCGACGAGGCCGGGGCGATGCGCCCGCCCGCCGCAATGGAACAGCGCCGCGCGCACCCGGCCGATCGCGCGCAGCCGGTCGCCATGCAGGCTGGCGGGGCCGAGCAGGGTGGCGAGCTTGTTGGCGGCGTTGGTCTGGCGGACGAAGCCGGCGCGATCCTCCACCGCGCCCGCGAGCGCCGCCACCTCGTCGAGCAGCAGGTTCAGGAAGCGATCCAGTTCGCGCAGGCCGTTGCCGATCACCCGCGCATGGGTGCCGTCGCTCGCCCAGTCGCGGGCCGCGAAGAAGGCCGTGCCGCGCGCGAGCGTGGCATGGGCGCGGTGGAGGGCGGCGGGGGAGCGGAGGGGCGCGGCGGTGGCCGGACGAAGAACGAGCGACGGAGCGTTCATGCTCCGCCGCTCGTGGTTCGCACCGTCGTCGGCACCGTCACACCGCCCGCCCGGCGCGGTCGCCGGGCGGGGCAGCGGATCAGGCCCCGACCTCGTCGGTCTTCTTCTTGCCGCCCTTCTTGGGACGCTTGGGCGCGGCCGAGGTGATCTCGAAGGCGAGCGCGCCGTCCTTCATGTGCACCTTCACCTCGCCGCCATGGACCAGCTTGCCGAACAGCAGTTCCTCGGCCAGCGGCTGCTTGATCTTCTCCTGGATCAGGCGGCCCATGGGCCTCGCACCGTAGAGCTTGTCGTAGCCCTTGGCGGTGAGCCACGTCTTCGACTCGTCGTCGAGCGAGATATGCACCTCGCGGTCGGCGAGCTGGAGTTCGAGCTGGAGGATGAACTTGTCCACCACCCGCGCCACGACGGAGGTTGGCAGGTAGCCGAACGGCACGATCGCATCGAGCCGGTTGCGGAATTCCGGCGTGAACATCTTCTGCACCGCCTGCTCGTCCTCGCCCTCACGGGTGAGCGCGCCGAAGCCGACCGTCTCGCGCGCCATGTCGCTGGCGCCCGCATTGGTCGTCATGATGAGGATGACGTTGCGGAAATCGACCGACTTGCCGTGCTGGTCGGTCAGGCGGCCGTTATCCATCACCTGGAGCAGGATGTTGAACAGGTCCGGGTGGGCCTTCTCGATCTCGTCGAGCAGCAGCACGCAATGCGGATGCTGGTCGACCGCGTCGGTCAGGAGCCCGCCCTGATCGAAGCCGACATAGCCCGGCGGCGCACCGATCAGCCGGCTGACCGAATGGCGCTCCATATATTCGGACATGTCGAAACGCTGGAGCGGAATGCCCATGATGCTGGCCAGCTGGCGCGCCACCTCCGTCTTGCCGACGCCGGTGGGGCCGGTGAAGAGATAGTTGCCGATCGGCTTGTCTGGATCGCGCAAGCCCGCCCGGCTCAGCTTGATCGCCGAGGACAGCAGTTCGATCGCCTTGTCCTGCCCGAACACGACCCGCTTGAGATCGGTCTCGAGGCTGGCGAGCGACTTCTTGTCGTCCGACGACACCGATTTCGGCGGGATGCGCGCCATCGTCGCGATCACCGCCTCGATCTCCTTGGGCGTGATGATCTTCTTGCGCTTGGAGGGCACCACCAGCATCTGCATCGCGCCGACCTCGTCGATCACGTCGATCGCCTTGTCGGGCAGCTTCCTGTCATTGATGTAGCGCGCCGACAGCTCGACCGCCGCCTTGATGGCGTCGGGCGTGTATTTCACGCTGTGATGATCCTCGAACGCCGAACGCAGGCCGGCGAGGATCTTGATCGTATCCTCCACGGTCGGCTCGTTCACGTCGATCTTCTGGAAGCGCCGCAGCAGCGCGCGGTCCTTCTCGAAATGGTTGCGGAATTCCTTGTAGGTGGTCGAGCCGATGCAGCGGATCGTGCCGCCCGACAGCGCGGGCTTCAGCAGGTTCGACGCATCCATCGCGCCGCCGCTGGTGGCGCCGGCACCGATCACCGTGTGAATCTCGTCGATGAACAGCACCGCGTGCGGCAGCTTCTCCAGTTCGTTGACGACCGCCTTCAGACGCTCCTCAAAATCACCGCGATAGCGTGTGCCCGCCAGCAGCGCGCCCATGTCGAGCGAGTAGATGACGGCCGGCAGCAGCACCTCGGGCACATTGCCCTCGACGATCTTGCGCGCCAGCCCCTCGGCGATGGCCGTCTTGCCCACGCCCGGATCGCCCACATAGAGCGGGTTGTTCTTCGAACGGCGGCACAGGATCTGCACCGTGCGATCGACCTCGGCGCCACGGCCGATCAGCGGATCGACCTTGCCCTCCTTGGCCTTCTCGTTGAGGTTGACGGTGAACTGCTTGAGCGCGCTCTCGCCTTTCTTCGTCTCGGGCTTGGCCTGCTTCTCCTCTTCGGAGCCCTTCACGCTCTGCGCCTCCGTCGAATGGCCGGCCTTGCCGACCCCATGGCTGATGAAGCTGACCGCATCGAGGCGGCTCATGTCCTGCTGTTGCAGGAAGAAGACGGCATAGCTCTCGCGTTCGGAGAAGAGCGCGACCAGCACGTTGGCGCCGGTCACCTCCTCGCGGCCGGAGGACTGGACGTGGAGGATGGCGCGCTGGACGACGCGCTGGAAACCGCTGGTCGGCGAGGGATCGGTATCCCCCTCCACCTTCAGCGCATCCAGCTCGGTGTCGAGATAGACGGTCACCGCGTCCTTCAGCTCGCCGACGTCGACGCCGCAGGCGAGCATCACCTTCGACGCATGGTCGTCGCCGATCAGCGCGAGGAGCAGATGCTCCAGCGTCGCATATTCGTGGCGGCGGCTCGACGCGGCTGTGAGCGCATTGTGAAGGGTCTGTTCCAGTTCGCGGGCGAAGGATGGCATGGGACTAAAACTCCTTGGGCCGACGCCGGGGAAGGCGGGGCCGCCACAACAATGTCGGGATCGATTGGCCCGCTATCAAGTCGGGAAATGGAACGATCCCCGGCCGGGGCCCTCGGGTCTGATCCCGCAAGGCGCCGACCACCCTCATCGCCGGAATAGGTTCTCGGCGGTTGCGCGATGGTTAACGGCAGAGGATATCCTGGCGCGGCACCGGCCCACTTCGGCCTCCAGCGCGGCGATGCGCTCTTCCAGCTCCTCCAGCGAAAGCCGGTCGAGATCCTGCGCGAGCAGCGCCACCAGCGGATCGCCGGGGCCCTTTTTCGCGAACAGCTCGTCGAGGTCCATGTGCGGAGGGTTGACCGGCGGGCGTTCCAAGTCAATCGCGAGACTCGCGATTTGCGACGACGGGAGCGAAACTTGGCCGACCTGCCCACGACGATGACGGCGATCGATCCCGAAACCGCGGGAGGCCCGGAGGTGCTGGTGGCGGTGACGCGGCCCGTGCCCGCGCCCGGCCCCGGCGAGGTGCTGATCCGGGTCGCGGCGGCGGGGGTGAACCGGCCGGACGCGATGCAGCGCGCGGGCAAATATCCGCCGCCGCCGGGTGCCCCCTCCATTCCCGGCCTCGAACTGGCGGGCAAGATCGTCGCGCTGGGCGAGGGCGTGGAGACGCTGATCGAGGGGCAGGCCGTCTGCGCGCTCGTCGCGGGCGGGGGCTATGCCGAATATGCCGTGGCGCCCGCAGGGCAATGCCTGCCCGTGCCCGAGGGTCTTTCGCTGATCGAGGCGGCGGCACTGCCCGAAACGCTCTTCACCGTGTGGACCAACCTGTTCCAGCGCGCCTACGCCAGCGAGGGCGACATCGTGCTGGTCCATGGCGGCACCAGCGGCATCGGCACGATGGCGATCCTGCTGGGCAGGCTCTTCGGCCTGACGATCATCGTCACCGCCGGATCGGACGACAAATGCGCCGCCGCGCTCAAGCTGGGGGCGGCCCATGCGATCAACTATCGCGATGCGGACTACGTCGAGGAAGTCGCGCGTATCACCGGCAAGCGCGGCGTGAACGTGGTGCTCGACATGGTCGGCGGCGATTATCTGCCGCGCAACATCCAGTGCCTTGGCGTGGAGGGCCGCCATGTCTCGATCGCCACCCAGCGCGGGGCGAAGGCGGAGATCAACATCATGGCCGTCATGCAGAAGCGCCTCGTGCTGACCGGCTCTACGCTCCGCGCGCGCGACCTCGCCTTCAAGGCGCTGGTGGCCGACGAAATCGCCCAGATGGTGTGGCCGCACGTCGCCGACGGCAGCCTGCGCCCGGTGATCGACGCCACCTTCCCATTGGCCGAGGCGAGCAAGGCCCACGCCCGCCTCGACGCCGGCGAGCATGTCGGCAAGATCGTGCTGACGATTGAGTGACACCCGCCTGACGGCGCAGCCGGCGCACCTCAGCCGGTGGTGGCGGCGAAATCCAGCGTGGCGTCGGAGGTGAGCAGATCGTCGATCGAGCGATCGAAATGGCGGTTCATGGCGCGGCCGGCGCGCTCGGGATCGCGCTCGGCGATGGCGCGGGCGAGCATCTCGTGACGCTCGATCATGGCGCGTTTCTGTTCGGGCGTCGTCCGCGTGCGCCACGCCTGCGGCACGGCGATCTCCATCAGCGGCGCGAAGGATTTGACGATCTCGGTGAACAGCCGGTTGCCCGCCGCCTCGGCGATGGCGTCGTGAAAGGCGATGTCGTGTGCGATCATGCGCGCCGGATGATCGGCATCGATCGCCATGGCGCCGGCCAGCGCGAGGATGGCGGCGGCCTGCGCATCGGTGCGGTTGGCGGCGGCGAGGGCGGCGATGCGCACCTCGACGGTGCGGCGCACGTCCCACACCTCGGCCACGCTGATCTGTTCCGTGGCGACGGCATGATCGACCGACGTGGCCATCACCGCCCCGTCGAGCGCGCCGACCCGCGCGCGGCGGCCGTTGGCGACGTCGATCAGCTTGAGCGCGGCCAGCGCGCCGAACGCCTCGCGGATCACCGCCCGGCTGACGCCCAGCTCGCCCGCGAAATCGCCCTCGCTCGGCAGGGTATCGCCCACCTTCAGGTCGTGCGCCCGGATATGGGCACGCACGGCATCGACGGCCTGCTGGACCAGAGAGCGACTGTCCGCCGCCGCGCGACCGTTCATTCCGTCAACCTATCGGGCTCGGGCCATGATGGGCAAGGGCGCATCGCGGCTTATTCCCGCCCCGGCGCCCGCAGCCGCCCAGCCCCGCGCGCCGCCAGCGCGAAGGCGCCGACCGAGACGAGGCTGACCGCCACGCCGACGATGGCAAGCGCCGGGCGCACCGGTCGTGCCGATCCCCGCCAGCATCCGCGCGACGAACAGCAGCCGGTGCCCTGCGCCAGCCCGGTCAGCAAGGTGCCGAGCAACTGGTCGCTCAGGCCCATTTCGGCCTTGGCGGCCTCCTGCACGACGCCGAACGAGCCCATCGCGGTGAAGCCGCCGATATCGCCGACGCCGCGCTGGGTGGGCGCGGGCAGCGGCGGGGTGGGGAAAGCGGTCGCCATCAGCCGGCCGCCCGCAGGAAGCGCGCGAGCGCGTCGCGGCTGTCGCGCACCGCCTGCGCGGCGACGGCGGCTCCGGGGAACATGTCGAAGCCATGGAACGCACCGGGATAGACGTGCAGCTCGGTCGCCACCCCGGCCCGCAACAGGCGCCGCGCATAATCCATGTCTTCCTCCACGAAGAGATCCAGCGCGCCCGTCGCGATATAGGTCGGCGGCAGGCCGCTCAGGTCGGTGGCGCGGGCGGGTGCGGCGTAGGGCGAGACGCCGTCGATGCCCGGCGCGTGACCGAGCAGGGCGCCCCAGCCGTAATGATTGTTGTGCGGCGGCCAGATGAACTGGCCGGCATGGGGATGAGGGTCGGCGGTGACGCAGGTGCGATCGTCGAGCATCGGATAGATCAGATGCTGGAAGGCGAGGGCATATCCGCCCCGGTCGCGCACCATCAGCGCCAGCGCCGCCGCGAGCCCCCCACCCGCGCTTTCGCCCATCACGCCGATGCGCGCCGGATCGATGCCGAGCGCCCAGCCGTGGGCGATCACCCAGGCGAGACCGGCATAGCAATCCTCGATCGCCGCCGGGAAAGGCGCCTCGGGCGCCAGCCGGTAATCGACCGACACCAGCACGCAGCCGAGTGCCTTGACCAGCGGGCGGTGGAGGAATTCCATCTGGTCCGCCGCGCCGCCGACATACCCGCCGCCGTGGATGTGGAAAATCGCCGGCAGCGGGCCGCAGGGTTTTTCCGGCCGGTAGATGACGAGGCCGACATCGGGCGCGCCCGCCGGGCCGGGCACGCTACGCCGTTCGAGCAAGGTGCCGCGCCGATCGAACGGCGGGATCGGGAATTCGCGCGCGCGGGAGGCGGCGAGCGTCTCGTCGTTCAGCCGGGTCATCGGCCAGGCATCGAGCAGCGGGCGGAGTTGCGGATCGACGAGGTGGAGGCTGTCCATGAAGGCGGCTCCGTAAGAATACCGAATGTCAGAGCGCGAAGATCTTGCCCGGATTGAAGAGATCCTTCGGATCGAGCGCGCGCTTGATGAGGCGCATCATGTCGACCGCGTCGCCCAGTTCGTCGATCAGCGCCTGCTTCTTGCCCAGACCGATGCCATGTTCGCCGGTGCAGGTGCCGTCCATCGCCAGCGCACGCGCGACCAGCCGGTCGTTGAGCGCCTCCACCTCGGCCATCTCCTCGGGCGCATCTGGATCGATCGAGAAGATGACGTGGAAATTGCCGTCGCCGACATGGCCCAGGATCGTGGCGGGCAGGCTCGCGCCGTCGAGATCGGCGCGCGTCTCGGTGATGCATTCCGCCAGCCGGCTGATCGGCACGCACACGTCTGTCGCCCAGCCGACCGCGCCGGGGCGCAGGTTGACGGCGGCGTAATAAGCCTCGTGCCGCGCTTTCCACAGCCGGGATCGCTCCTCCGGCCGGTTCGACCAGCGAAATTCGCCGCCGCCGTTCAAGCCGCTGATCTCGCGCACGAGTTCGACCTGTTCCTCCACCGATCGCGGCGATCCGTGAAATTCGAAGAAGAGGGTCGTCTCCTCGGGGTAATCGAGCTTCGACCAGCGATTGACCGCGCGCATCTGCATCGCATCGAGAATCTCGACCCGCGCCAGCGGCACGCCGATCTGGATCGACTGGACGACGGTATCGACCGCGCCCTTCAGGCTCGAGAAGCTGCACACCGCCGCCGAGATCATCTCGGGGATGCCGTGCAGCCGGAGCGTGACCTCGGTGATGATGCCGAGCGTGCCCTCGCTGCCGATCATCAGCCGGGTGAGATCATAGCCCGCCGCCGATTTGCGCGCCCGCCGCGCGGTGCGGACGATCCTGCCGTCGGGCGTGACCACCGTCAGCGACAGCGCCGCCTCGCGCATGGTGCCGTAGCGGACGGCGTTGGTGCCCGAGGCGCGGGTCGCCGCCATGCCGCCGATCGTGGCGTTGGCGCCGGGATCGATCGGGAAGAACAGGCCCATGTCGCGCAGATGCTCGTTGAGCTGCTCGCGGCGGACGCCGGCCTCCACCGTGCAGTCGAAATCCTCGGCATTCACCGCGACGATCGCATCCATCCCCGTCAGGTCGAGCGAGAGGCCGCCGCGCACCGGAATGGCATTGCCCTCGATCGAGGTGCCCGCGCCGAACGGCACGATCGGCACCTCGGCGGCGACGCACAGGCGCACCACCGCCGCCACCTCCTCGGTCGATCGGGCGAAGACGACGGCGTCGGGCAGGACGGCCTCGAAATGCGCCTCGCTCTGGCCGTGCTGGCGGCGGATCGCCTCGCCGAGCTGGAGGCGGTCGCCCACCAGATGCCCCAGCCGGTCGAGGAAACCGTCCGGGATCGTGGCGCGCGGCTGGGGCGGATGATGGGCGCCCATCGGATCAGAACCGCGCGGTGGCGCGCACGCCGACCCGGCGACGCGGGCCTTGCAGCGCGAGGTTCTGCGCGACCGCGGCGAGGCCGGCGCGCACCAGCGCCGAGCGATCGATATAGCTTTCGATATATTTCTCGTTGAACAGGTTCGTCGCGAAGGCGGCGATGTCGTAGCCGCGCGCCAGCTTGAACGTCACCGATCCGTTGACGAGATAATAAGGCGACAGGCGCGGCGAGACATTGGGATCGAGCGAGCTGCCGACCCGGCTGCCCTTGGCGACGAGGCCGGCATCCAGCACCAAAGCCTTGTCGCCCAGCGGCATGGTGTAGTTGCTGCCGAGATTGAAGTTCCAGTCCGGCGTGAAGATGATCCGGTCGGACGAGACGTGGGTGCCGGTGATGGCGAGATATTGATCGTCGTTGGTGATCCGCGCGTGGAGCAGGGTCAGGCCGCCGTCGATCCGCCAGCGGCTGGTCGGCCGCAGATGCGCCTCCGCCTCGAAGCCGTAGCTGGTGACATGGCCGGTGTTGAGATTGACCGCGACGAAGCCCGCGCCGGTGGTGCTGGGCGCCAGCGAGTTCTGGCCGATGAAATTGTTGTAGTCGTTGTAGAAGATTGCCGCATCGACCGACAGGACGCGATCGGGCGTGGCGAATTTGGTGCCCAGTTCGTAGGTCCACACATCGTCGCCCTGATAGATCAGGTTCGGCGCGCCCGGCCCGTTCTGCCCGCCGCCGCGCACCCCGCGCGCGACCGAGGCGTAGGTCATGAAATCGGGCGTCCATTTCTTGGCGAGCGTGGCGCGCGGCTGGAGCTTGTTGGCCTTGTAGGCGGCGGCCGAACCGGCGTTGCTGGCGCTCAGCGTCTGGTGATCGTAGCGCAGCCCCACCGACAGATCGAGCGTGGGATCGATCTTGAAGAAGGCCGTGCCGAAGATCGCCTGCGATTCATTCTCCGTCCGCGCGGTGGCGGTGGCGACCCGGTTGAGCGGGATGACGCGGGTGACGGTGTTCTGCACCGTGGTGGATCTGGTGGCGAACACGCCGATCAGGGTGGAGAAGGCCTCGCTCCACTTGCTATCGAGCCGCACTTCGCCCGTTTTGGTGGTCAGCCGACCGTCGCCCGAGGAGCGGATGAAATCGACCGGGCCATAATCGCCGTCGTTCGAGGCGCTGTTGTTGCGGCGATTGTAGGCGAGGACGGCGGTGAGCGTGCTGTCGAGGCCGGGCAGCTCGAACTCGCCCTTGCCGCTCACCCCCTTGTAGGTGATCGTGGCGAGGCTGCGTTGGTTGGTGCGGCCATCGAGCGAGTAATCGGTCGGGCCGGAAACCCCGAAATAGGGCGTGTTGCCGCCCCGCACCCGATCGTAATTGCCGTTGAGGGTGAAGGTCGCCCATTCGGTCGGCAGCGCGCGGATCGTGCCGTTGACGCTCTTCTGCGTCAGCGGATTCTGGTCGCCGCCGGCCAGCAGATTGGTCTGGAAGCCATCCTGGTGATGATAGGCCGCGCCCATCCGCACCTGCAATTTGTCGGCCACGATCGGCCCGCTGACACTGGCGGAGAGCGAGCGGAAATCGTCGCTGCCCACCCAGGCCCCGTCGATACGCCCTTCCAGCTCGTTGCCCGGCTGGCGGGTGACGACGTTGATCGCGCCGCCCAGCGTGTTGTTGCCGAACAATGTGCTCTGAGGGCCGCGCAGCACCTCGACCCGCGCCACATCGACCAGCGGGCTGTTCAGGTAACTGGTGTTGGGCTGATAGATGCCGTCGATGAAGATGCCGACGCCGGGCTGCACCGTATCGATCAGCGTGGTGCCGATGCCGCGGATCGACACGAAGGCGCGGCCGACCGAATCCGAATTGATGTTGAGGCCCGGCGTATAGGCGGCGATGTCCTTCACCGCATAGATCTGCTGCTGCTTGAGCGTGTCGGCGGTGACGGCGCTGACGGCGATCGGCACGTCCTTCAGCGATTCCTCGCGGCGGCGGGCGGTGACGACGATGTCGCCGCCGACGGCCTCGGGCGCCTGCGCCACCGGATCGGCGGGGTCGGCCTCGGCGCGGGCGACGCCCGGCACCAGCGCCGACAGCGCGATCCCGGCAAGAAGGGACAAGCCGTGCTTCATGGAGCATCCTCCTGACACCGCCGGCGAGAGATCATGCCCTGCCGGTCGGAACAACCTATCTGACAGCTTATAACCTATCGGATAGGTCGCCACCAAGTCGAAAAGATGCCGCATTGCAGCGGCTTGCGGGGCGCCGAAAAGACGCAGCCATTATGGTTAACGGCGCATCCGCCGTCGCACAGCGGCATGAACCGGGTGAAAAATGCGGGCGCCGGATCGGCATCGGGCGCCACCCGAGTCGCCGGATCAGGGCAGGAAGGGCGCGATCGGCAGCGGCGCTTCGTCGATCGCCGCGCCAGTCGCCAACTGGAACACCTGCCGGTCGTCCCGCGTGAAGGGGCGCCACGGCAGGCTGCCGTCGCGCGCGAAATCGATCCAGAGGCGGTGGATGCGCGTAGCCAGTTCCTGCGGCGGATGTTCGCCGACCAGCACGTCCTCTCCGGTGGCGCAGGCGAGCGTGTCGAACACGAAGGGCAATTCCATGCCATGCGCCGCGCCCAGCCCGCCGAAGCGCGGCGAGGGCCAGTCGAATTCGTACATATGCGTTCGCCCGCGATGCTCCTCGGCGAAGCGCCGCGTCGGCCAGCGGAACACGATGTCGGTCGCGGCGGCGGTGAAGGCCCGGCCGGGCTTCACGCCCCGGCCGATACCATAGGTCTTGAGCACGCGATTGGCGTGGGGCTGCACCCGGTGCAGCGCAAAGGTGGCGAGCAGCCGGCCCAGCCTGTCGCGCAGGCCCGTCGGCACGAAGTAGAAATTCATCTCCTCGGCATTGGTGCCGATCAGCAGATCGATATCGGCGCCCTGCCCCTGGGCCAGCGCCTCCAGCGGCGGCAGCGGCAGCACGTCGTCGCCATGGACGGGGATGAGGCGGCTGATCCCGAACACCGGCTCGCGGCCGTGCGCGTCGCGCAGGTCGATCCTGGTGGTGGGCTGGTTGATCCGCTCGACCGCGCCGATCAAGTCGCCGGGCCGCCTGGAGCGGAAGCCGGCCTCGTCGGGCGTAATACCGGCGATCTTCGCCAGTTTCGCCACCACCTTGCGCGCCAGCGGGATCGATCGGGTCATCGCGCCATGGCCGCTCTGCACGATCGCGCGGCGGAGCAGCCCCTCGGCCAGCGGCGAGGCGACGAGGTTCGCGACAGACATGGCGCCGGCGGATTCCCCGAAGACCGTGATATTGTCGGCATCGCCCCCGAAAGCCGCGATATTGTCGCGCACCCAGCGGATCGCGGCCAATTGGTCGCGCAGGCCCAGATTGGTGGGCACGCCGGGGATCGGCAGGAAGCCCTCCACCCCCAGCCGGTAATTGATCGCGACGAGGATCACGCCGTCGCGCGCGAAGGCGCCGCCGTCGTTGACCGCCGCATCCTTGCTCCCGACGACGAACGCGCCGCCGTGGACGAACAGCATCACCGGCGCGCCCCGCACCTCGCCCGCCGGCCGCCAGATATTGAGCGTGAGGAAATCCTCCCCCGGTTGCCAGCCCTTGCCGATCAGGATCGAGATATCGAGGCCGGGAAAGACCTTCGCGGCCGATTGCGGCGCGTTGGCGCCCGGCACGCTCGCGTCCCTTATGTCATCCCAGGCCGCGTGCGGCTGCGGCACGGCGAACCGCAACGCCCCCACCGGCGGCGCGGCATAGGGCACGCCCAGAAAGCGGACCACCCCCGCCTCCACGACCCCACGGACACGCCCACGGCGCGTCCCGACGATCATCTCTTCCATGCCTCTCCTCTCGGGCATTTTTTCTTATGGACGCCCCGATACGCCTTGCGTGCTGTGGGCGCTACCGTCGGCGCCGTTTCCGGGGGTCGAGAGGCAGGCGAATTCGTTACCTCCGAAATGAACTAAAAATTTCCGTACGGATTTTCGGTGTCTATCTGAACGTCGTCTGACTGATGTTCACGAGGGGAATAGCTCGCTCACGGCCCCTGTTCACAATGACGGTTCGGGATTTTCCGCAATCAGGGACACCGCCAACCACTTGCGACGCGCCGAAATCCTTGCAAACCCGCTTTCGGGCCACAGGGGGAAATATGAAGTTCGACACTGGTTTCGCTCGCTCCACGGCGAGCGTTTTCGCGTTGGCGCTCGCGTCCATATCGACGGCCGGATACGCGGCCTGCACACCGAATCCGGGCCCATTCGGCATAACCCTGTGTACCGGCGTCACGACAGGCGGGCTGACCGTCAACTTGACCAATGCCACCATTGCCGTCGATCGCGAGGCTTCGCTAAGTGGCCCGAATGGGGCGATCGTCCTTACCCCGGGAACCACCGGCAACACGGATACGCGGGCCAGCGCGCGTCTTAGCAACTTGGGATCGATCACGTCGCAAACTGGCGCCGCTCTCCAAACGACGAGTTCCGGGAACACGGCCTTTTTTTCGGTCACCAACGCGACCGGCGGGTTCATCGGCGGCATCAATGCGCCCGTCGGCGATCTGACGAATATGGGAACGATCGATGGCGGCACGCTGAGCGCATACACCTTCGTTGCCCCGCCCGGCGGGATCTTCACTTTCTATCCGGGCACGGTTGCGAACAGCGGATCGATCCTATCGAACGGCCTGGTCGGGACGATCAACTTTCCCGCCTCCAATCCGATCATCACCAATAGCGGGCTGATCACGAACAACGGGATAGGGGCCGCGATCGAGGCGACGAACAGCCTCCGGCTTACCAATACCGGAACGATTCGCTCGGCCGGCAGCATTGCCGTGCGTGGGGGAACGGCGGCGATGACCTTGACCAATACCGGGTCTATCATCGGATCGATCGCCGGCAGCACCGCAGCCGATACCGTATCGCTTGTCGGCGGAAGCGTTCAGGGCGGCGTTTCGCTGGGGGCGGGGGACGATCGTCTGTTCGTCGATGCGGCAGCCGGCCCTGCTTTCCAGTCCAACATTACCGGCGCGATCGACGGCGGTACCGGTATCGACACCATCCAGTATCGGGTGGCGACGGACCTGGCCTTCACGGCGCCGCCGCTCCCGACGAATTTCGAACAGGTCCAGTTCGACCTCGTTGGAGGCGCGCGTGTTACGCTATCGGGTGTCATCCCTTCGGGCGGCTACGCGCTGACCGGCATGGGCGGCGTCACGATGAACGGGCCGATCAACGCTTCCGGGCCGATAATCACGGCCGGTCCGAGCGCCACGGGCGGATCGACCGCGATCAGTTTCATCAATCGCGGGACGATCGGTGCGACGCTCGGCATCGGCAGTTCCACGCCCGCCATCTTCCTGCCTTTCACCCGGTCGTTCGAGAATAGCGGGTTCATCACCGCCGAGCGCGGCGATGCCGTGCGACTGGAGGTTCTCCAAAATAATGCCAGCGTCCTGAACAGCGGATCGATCATCGCCACTGGTCTGGCACTTTCGACGACGGGAGCCTTGCAGAACAGCGGCACCATTCGATCGACCGCCGGGCAGGCACTGTACCTGTATCTTCAGAACGGAGCGACGCGCGAAGTTGTTTCGACCAACACGGGCACCATCGCCGGCAATGGCATCGGGGTACAACTGGCCGCTGTGACACTGGTCAATCGCGGCACGATCGACGGCGGCGCGGGCATCGGCATCATCCCTTCCCGTTCTTCAACGATCGATAATCAGGCCGGTGGCGTCGTCAGCGGCCAGAATGCCGCCATCAAGGGTACGCTGAGCGGCCCGGTCGAACAGGCCATCGTTCGCAACGCCGGTACCATCCGCGGCAACGTGGACTTTACCGAGGTCGGCTCGGCCCCGCTCACCTCCGCCGACATATATTCTGACGCTGGGGGCACCATCGCGGGCAATCTGATCCTCGGGGCCGGGGACGACATTCTCTTCACCGACCTCGTCCAGACGGTCGGACGGCCGTTCGCGGGCGTCAGCGGCATTGTCGATCCGGGCGCGGGCAACGATCTGCTGCGACTGCGCGTCACCACCGATGCGTCGAGCACGATCGCGCCACAACGCGGCTTCGAGCGCGTGGCGTTCGACGTGCTCAACGGTGCCCGCCTCACGCTGACCGGCAGCGGGGTGTCGGCAACGCCCCTGTTGCTCACTGGGCAGGGCAGTGTCGATCTGACGGCTGATTTCGCCATGGAGCAAGCGGCCATCGTGCTGACTGGGCGTAACGAGTTGCAGACGCTCGGCCTGGGAGCGGGGCTAGCCACCAATCTGTCGGTGACCAGCCGTGGCGTGCTGACCTCGACCAACCTCATCGCGGGTGTCGTTCAACTCGGTACGAACTCCTCGTTCACGAACGCTGGCGCAATCAATTATCAGGCCGGGACGACTCCCGGCTTCCAATATGGGGCCATCCAAGGCGGCGCGTCGGTCGCGAACAGCGGCACTATCAACATCAGCGGCGCCAATGCCATCAACACGCAAGGCTCGATTCTCAACAGCGGGACCATCACGCAGACGGCTGGTGGCAACGCCATGGGCGTGCTCGCGATTGGCAACATCGGCGCGGCACCCATCGCGCTGACCAACAGCGGCACTATCGACGTTTCGGATATCGCAGCCTTCCTGTCGCACTCCACCGGCACCGCGCGGGTGGTCAACAGCGGGCGGATCGTCAGCAGCCGTTCGACCGCGATTTCGATGACCGGCCGCAACCTGCGTGTCGAAAATGGCGTCGATGGTGTCATCAGCGGCGGAAGCGGTCTCGCATTGAACCTGAGTGGTCCGAGCGTCGTGGTCAATGCCGGCAGGATTGAGGGCAGCGTGCAACTCAATGGGCCGACCGGCCCGATCGGCCCGGGATGGTTTCAGGCCAACGGTGGAACGGTGACAGGGTCGGTGATCTTCGGCCGTGGCAACGACACCTTCGTGGCCCGCAACGGCATCACCGGCGTGAGCGGCGTCATCAACGCTGGCGCGGGCTACGACACGTTCGTAAGCCAGTTCGTGACAAACGGAAGCCTGACGCTTTCGCCGGTCCTGCCGCAAAGTTTCGAGGCCGAACTGGTCGAAGCGCTGGGTGACGCGGTCGTGACCGTCAACGGGCCGACTTCGCCGCTCACGCGCAGCATCGGCTTCACGGGCGATGGCACGATCATCAGCAACGTGAATGTCACCGCCGGCGCGGCCAACGCCCCGAACCTCACGTATTTGAATATAGGTATCGAAGGCAGCCCGACCGGCCCTGCCTTCACCAACAACGGAAACCTGCTCGGCGGCCTCGAGGGCGAAGCGCGGTCCATCGTTAACAACGGCACGATCTCCACGCCCGCTAACAGCGCTGCTATTTCGTTGATAGCGTCCGATCTCGAACAGCCGATCACGATTGCCAACGCTGGGACGATCACCGGCCCCACGGCAATAAACGCGGTAGATTACGTCACAACATTGCGGAACACCGGCACCATAACCGGCAATATCCGGTTGGGCACCGGCGACGACCTCATCGAGAATCGCGGGACGATCACCGGCGACGTGTTCCTCGGCGACGGCAACGACAGCTTCCTGCAACTGGCGGGCGCGATGAACGGTACGGTGGACGGCGGCGCCGGCATCGACAGCCTGTTCATCGACGCCAGCCAGAGCGGCACGGTCAACGCCAGCAACTTCCTCAATTTCGAGCGGTTCAGCCAGACCGGCGGCGGCAATGCCATCTATTCCGGCGCCTTCACCGCCGAGAGCTTCGGGCTGGCCGGCGGCACGCTGACCGTGGCGGCGGGCGGCTCGCTCACGAGCAGCAACGCCACCACCATCAGCGGCAGCGCGACGGCCGAGCGGATCGTCAACGAAGGCGCGATCTCGGGCGGTATCGATCTCGGCGACGGGGTCGACAGCGTCGTCAATCGCGGCACGATCGGCGGCGATGTGCTGCTCGGCGCGGGCAACGACAGCTTCACGCAGGGCGCGACCAGCAGCGTCGGCGGGATCGTCGACGGCGGCACCGGGATCGACACCTATATCGCCGAGATCGCCGGCGACCGCACCGGCATCGGCCGGCGCACCAATTTCGAGGTGCTGGGCGTCACCGGCGTCGGCAATCTGTCGCTCGCGCTCGACCAGAATTGGCAGGCGATCAACCTGTCGGGCGTCGGCCTGAACCTCACCCTGGGCGGCTTTTCGCCCGGCACCGTTTCCGGCAGCGGCTTCGCGGAGCGGCTGACGGCCGATGGCGACATCGCCAGCGTCAGCCTGGGTGCGGGGGACGATCTCCTTTCACTCGGCGCCACGACCCTGGCCGGCCGCTACGACGGCGGCACGGGCACCGACATCATGCGGCTCACGTCCGCCGCTACACTGTCCGGCACGATCACCGGCTTCGAGACGATCGACCTTACCGGCGGCGCGCTGACGGTGGCCGGCACCGGATCGATCGGCAGCGCCGGCACGATCACCACCTTCGTGTCGCGCCCGCAATCGATCGCGGTGCGATCGGGCGGCACCCTGCTGGGCGATATCGTTCTGGGCAGCGGCAACACCAGCATGCAGGTCGACGGGGGCGCCAACATCACCGGCAACGTCGTCGCGGGCGCGGGCAGCGACGTGCTGCGGCTGGTGAACAATGGCGGCACGATGGCGGTCGACGCGGCCTTCATCGGCTTCGAGGATGTCGCGATCACCGGCGGCGGCACGGTGCAGCTCAACAAGTTGCTGCCCTCGACCCGCCTGACCTTCGACGGCAACCTCACCGTCGGCACGACCGCCTCGGTCTACCCGGGCACGATGACGGGCAGCGCGGGCGCCAACATCCTCACCATCGCCGGCACCTTCGCCGGCGCGGTCGATCTGGGGGCGGGCAACGATACGCTGCGCTTCACCGGCACGCCCAGCTTCAACGGCAGCGCCTCGGGCGGGGCCGGCAGCGACACGCTGGAATTCGCCGTGGCGGGCACCGATGCCGCCCCGGTGAGCTTCGGCCTGACCGCCTTCACCGATTTCGAGACGCTGCGCATGGCGTCGGGCGTCGTCAGCCTCGCCGGCAACCGCACGTTCGAGCGGATCGATGTCGTAGGCGGCCGCCTGATCGGCACGGCGGGATCGGTGTTCACCGCGCCGCAGATCGCGGTGGCCGCGGGCGCCACCTTCGGTACGGCGGGCTCGGTGGTCGGCAATATCGCGGTGGCGGGCACGCTCAGCCCCGGTGCCTCGCCCGGCACGATGAGCGTCACGGGCAATGTCTCGCTCGCCTCGGGATCGACCACCCTGTTCGAGCTGACGCCGACCGTCAGCGACCAGCTGCTGATCTCGGGCAATCTGGCGATCGCGTCGGGCGCGACGCTCACCCTCACCGGCAATCGCCCGCTCACGCCGGGCGTCACGCTCGACCTGATTGTAGCCAACGGCGGGATCACCGGCAGCTTCGCGACGGTCAACCAGCCCGCCACGATCGGCGGCTTCCTGTCGCAATCGGCGACGAAACTGTCGCTGCTCGGCACCTTCCTGACCTCACCGGGCTTCACCCCCCAGGTCAACCGCACCATCGCCGGGGTCAACGCGCTGCTCGTCAGTGGGCAGGCCAGCGGCGCGGTGATCGCGGCGGTGCCGCAATTGCTGTCGGGCGGGGCGACCAATCCGGCGGCCTTCCGCCAGCTCTCGCCAGAGCCTTATGCCAGCGCCACCGCGCTCGGCATCGATAACGGCCTGGCGATCGTCGACAGCCTGCGCGCCCAGGTCCGCAGCGCGCGGACCTCGACCGGCCTGTTCAGCTTCGCGCAGGCGTTCGGCTATCGCCATCCGCTGCGCGGCGCCGAGGGCGAGGGTGTCGCGCGGACGCGGGCAATGCTCGGCGGCGGCTATGCCGGCATCGGCATCGGCACCGAGAATGTCTCGGTCGGCGCCTTCGTCGGCTACAGCGACAGCCGGATGCGGACGCGCGATCTCTCGGCGCATCTGGACGGGCGCGGGCTGCTGGCGGGCGTTCAGGCGGACGGCGGCTTCGGCGGGTTCCGCCTCGCGGCCTCGTTCGTCTACGACGCGACCCGCGCCACGCTCGACCGCACCGTGCTGGGGAGTGCCGCGAAAGGTCGCTTCGACCTGCACGGCCGGGTCGGCGACGTCAGCCTGCGCTATGCGATGGCGCTGGCGCCGGGCTGGACGCTCCAGCCGCAGGCGGGCCTGAGCTACGTTCGTTCGCGCCGCCAGCGGCTGACCGAAACGGGCGCCACCCCCTTCCGCCTGTCCGTGGCGGGCGGCAACGCCAAGCGGCTGTTCGCCGATGGGTCGCTCAATCTGTCGGGCGATCTGGGCGGCGTGCGGCCCTCGATCGGCGCCGGCATCCGCCGCCGGATCGCGGGCGACGAGGGGCTGGCGACGGCCGCCTTCGCCGGCACCACGCCGACCTTCGTGGCCTATGGCGTCCAGCGCGACCGGACGACGGCGCTCGGCAATGCCGGCGTGACCATCAGCCTGTCGCCGGCGCTCGACCTGTCGGCGGGCTATACCGGCGAGTTCGGCAACACCAAGCGCCACAGCGGCACGGTCGGCCTGCGCTTCGCGATGTGAGGGGCGCGGCCGGCGGACTGACGGGGCAACGCACCCCATCAGCCCGCCGGTCGCGCCTCAAGTCGCCGGATCGTACATGAATTCCCGCAACTCCTGCGCGCACCGGCAGGCGGCGGCCATCCGGCTTGCCCATTCCACGGCATCCGCGCGCCTCGGCAATTCGAGGATGGTATAGCCGCCGACGAGCCGGCTGCCCGGATAGATCTCCGGCGACACCGCTCCGTCGCCCGAGACCAGCACCGGATCGACCTGTTCGTTGATCCCGGCGCCGAACACATAGACGCCGGCCGCCTTGGCCGCCTCGATCACCGCATGGCTTTCGGCGACGACCGTCGGAAACTCCGCCTCGGTCAGCACCATGGCCTCGCTGGGGAAGGAGATGAGATATTTGGTCATGTCCGCCTCGCGCTGCCGGCCCGATGGAGAAGGTCTGGCGCGCCCGGCTGGATTCGAACCAGCGACCACCCGCTTAGAAGGCGGGTGCTCTATCCAACTGAGCTACGGGCGCGCGACCGATGCCGCATAGCGCGGATTGCGCGGCGCTGAAATCCCGATAGTCTGGCGGCCATGGGGGACGACACCAACGCGCCGGTCACGGCGATCGAGGCGGATGCGCTGGCCGGCCGCCCGCTGCGCTATTTCGATTTCGTGATGGCGGCGTTCGTCACCATCCTATTGCTCTCCAACGTGATCGGCGCGGCCAAGATGGCGACGCTGTCGATCGGTGGCCATCCCTTCACCTTCGGCGCGGGCATCCTGTTCTTCCCCGTTTCCTACGTGCTGGGGGACGTGCTGACCGAAGTCTACGGCTACGCCCGTGCGCGGCGCTGCATCTGGGCGGGCTTTTGCGCGCTGGTGTTCATGGCCTTCATGAGCTTCGTGGTGGTGGCGCTGCCGCCCGCCGAGGGATGGACCGGGCAGTCGGCTTACGAGGCGGTGTTCGGGCAGGTGCCGCGCATCGTGCTGGCCTCAATCATCGCCTTCTGGGCGGGCGAATTCGCCAACAGCTTCGTGATGGCGCGGATGAAGGTGCTGACGCAGGGGCGCCATCTGTGGACCCGCACGATCGGCTCCACCATCGTCGGCCAGGCCGCCGACAGCCTGATCTTCTACCCCGTCGCCTTCCTGGGCCTGTGGACGATCGAGGGCGTGTTCACCGTGATGGTGACCAATTTCGCGCTGAAGGTCGCGTGGGAGGCGCTGCTGACGCCGGTGACCTATCAGGTGGTGGGGATGCTGAAGCGCCGCGAGGGCGTGGACGTGTATGACGCGGGGACGAATTTCACGCCGTTTCGGACGAGGCTCTAACTCTACGATCTCCGCACATCCCGAGCGAAGCGAGGTCGTGGCTGCCATCCGTATCTCGGCTACGCTCGATGCTGAGCCGTCCCTCGACTTCATGCCGGAGGCATGAAGTTAATCCTGAGCGCCTGCCTTGGCAGGCAGTCGAAGGGCTCGGGACGGGCGGATTTTGAGATGCAGCGACGGATCGCCGCCCCTCGCGCGTTACAGGCCCATGACCCATCATGGAGCGGTGTGATTGAACCCCGACCAGAGCCCCGCCGATGAGCGCGGACGATCCCGACGCGGCGCTGCTGGCGCAGGTCGCGGCCGGCGAGGCCGCGTCGGTGCGGCGGCTGGTGGCGGCCAAGGCGCCGCGGCTGATGGCGCTCGCCGGGCGGCTGCTGGACGATCGCGGCGAGGCGGAGGATGTCACGCAGGAGGCGTTCGTCCGGCTGTGGAAGGTCGCGCCGCGCTGGCGGACGGGGCAGGCGAAGGTGGACACATGGCTGCACGGCATCACGCTCAACCTCTGCCGCGACCGGCTTCGCCGGCGGCGCGAGACGGTGACCGACACGCCGCCCGACCGCGCCGATCCCGCGCCGCTGGCCGATGTCGCGCTGATCGCGGACGAGCGCGACGCGCGCGTGGCGGCGGCGATCGCCGCGCTGCCCGAACGCCAGCGCGAGGCCATCCTGCTTCAATATTATCAGGATCTCGGCAATATCGCGGCCGCCGAGGTGATGGGGGTGAGCGTCGAGGCGCTGGAGAGCCTGCTGTCGCGCGCCCGCCGCACCCTGCGCGCGCGGCTGATGGAAGGCGCCGGCGATGACGCCTGAACGGTTCGCCGCGATCCTCGACGCTTATGGCGCCACGCCCGCGCGCTGGCCCGAGGCCGAGCGCGAGGGCGCGCGCGCATGGGCGGCGACGGCGGAGGGGCAGCGGATGCTGGGCGAGGCGGCGCGGCTGGATGCGATGCTGGATGGCGACGCGGTGGCGCTGCCCGGCGCGGCGCTGCTCCACCGCATCGCCGCGACCGCGCCCCTGCCCCGCCGCCGCCGGCCGCGCCTGTGGTGGCCGGGCTTCGGCCTCGCCGCGACGGCGGCCTGCGGGGCGCTGGCCGGCGCGCTGATCCAGCCGCTCGCCGCCCCGCCGCCACACGGCGATGGCGAGGCCTTGAGCTATGCCTGGGGCAATGACGACACGATCGAGGAGAGCGGCATATGAAAGGCCTCAGGATCGCGCTGATCGTGTCGATCGTCGTCAACATCTTCCTGCTGGGCGGGATCGCGGGGGCGGCGTGGCGCTGGCACCGCGTGATGGAATCGCCACGACTGGCGGTGGGCGGCGCCGGGCGGCTGCGCGCGGCGGCGAAGGCGCTGCCGGAGGCGAAACGCGCCGCCTATCTCGATACGCTGCGCGCGGCGGTGCGCGAGAGCCGGCCCGACCTGCGCGCCGGGCGCACGGCGCGGATCGCGGCGATGGATGGCTTCGTGGCGCCGGACTGGCGCCCGGCCGAGGTGTCGGCGGCGCTCGATCGCGCGCGGGCGGCCGACATGGCGGTGCGCACGCGGGTCGAGCGCGGGCTCGTCGCGGCGGCGGCGGGGCTGAACGTGGCCGAACGGCAGGCGCTGGCGGATGGGCTGCGGCGGGCGGGGCCGCTCAGGCAACCGCGCAAGCCTTAGCTGACGGATTAGGTGCGGCGGCGACGGAATCGCCGCGCCGCCGCGTTGAAGCCTCCGAACAAGGAGAGGCCACATGTCCGCGCCATCGATCGCGCTCAATCGTTTCGGGCTCGGTGCCCGGCCGGACGAGGGGGCGCCCGCCGATCCGAAACGGTGGCTGCTCGATCAGTTCGATCGCTACGATCCGCGCCCCGCGCCGATCGCGGCACAGCCCGACAGCGCGGCGGTGGCGAAGGATTATGGCGGCGGGCTCGCCGCCGTCCGCCGGATGGGCAAGGACGACGAGGAGGCGCGCCGCGCCGCGCGGCAGGCGGTGGTGCGCGACGGACGCGAGACCTATCGCGCCGCCGTCAACGCCCGCGCCGACGCGGCGCTCGCCACGGCGACGCCCTTCCTCGAACGCATGGTCCATTTCTGGGCGAACCATTTCGCCGTCTCGGCCGACAAGCAGATCGCAGCCCCCTTCGCCGGCGCGTTCGAGGCGGAGGCGATCCGGCCGCATGTGATGGGGCGCTTTTCGGATATGCTGCTCGCCGTCGAGCGGCATCCGGGGATGCAGCTGTTCCTCGATCAGGCGCGATCGGCCGGGCCGAACAGCCGGCTGGCGGAGCGCGCGGCCGAGCGGAACCCGGAGCGCAAACTGGGCCTCAACGAGAATCTGGCGCGCGAGATATTGGAGCTGCACACGCTGGGCGCGCGCACCGGTTATTCGCAGGCCGACGTGACCGAATTCGCCAAGGCGATGACCGGCTGGAGCGTCGCGGTGCGGCCGCCCGGCGCGATGGCGCCCGCGCAGGCGGACGACGCGACCGGCGGCTTCGTCTTTCGCCCCGCCTTTCACGAGCCCGGCGCGCGGACGATCCTCGGCCGCAGCTATGCGCAGCCGGGCGAGGAACAGGCGCGCGCCGTGCTGCTCGATCTGGCGGCGGCGCCGGCGACGGCGAAGCACATCGCCACCAAGCTGGCGCGCCATTTCGTCGCCGACGATCCGCCGCCCGCGCTGGTCGCCCGGCTGAGCGCCGCCTTCACGAAAAGCGACGGCGACCTGCCGACCGTCTATCGCGCGCTGATCGAGGCGCCCGAGGCGTGGGACGCGAGCGCGGCGAAATTCAAGACGCCGTGGGACTGGCTGATCTCCGCCTTCCGCGCGATGGGCCGGCGCGAGGCGGGCAATGCGCAGATATTGCCGCTCAGCAACCAGCTCGGCCAGCCGGTGTGGCGGCCGGGATCGCCCGCCGGGTGGGACGATGTCGCGGCGAGTTGGGCCGCGCCCGACGCGCTCGTCCGCCGGGTGGAGCTGGCGCAACGCTTCGCCACCACCGCCGGCGACCGGATCGACGCCCGCGCGCTCGCCCCGAAACTGCTGCCCGGCACGCTCGCCAAAGCGACCGCCGAGCAGATCGCCCGCGCCGAAAGCGCGCCGACCGCGCTCGCCTTGCTGCTCGTCTCCCCCGATTTCCTGAGGAGGGCCTGATGGACCTCGATCGCCGCCATTTCCTTGCGTCCGGCGCGCTCGGCGCCGCCGCTTTCGCCTTTGCCCCGCGCATCGCCTTCGCCCGCGCCGCGACCGATCGGCGCTTTGTCTTCGTCATCCAGCGTGGCGCCGCCGACGGGCTCAACATCGTCGTGCCCTATGGCGACCCCGCCTATGCCGGGCTCCGCGGGGCGCTGGCGATCGATCCGGCGCAGGCGACGAAGCTGGACGGGATGTTCGCGCTGCACCCGGCGCTGGCCGAGACGGCGAAACTCTATCAGGGCGGGCAGGCGCTGTTCGTGCAGGCGGTCGCCTCGCCCTATCGCGAGCGATCGCACTTCGATGCGCAGAATGTGATCGAGACGGGCGGCATCGCGCCTTATGCCGTGAAGGACGGCTGGCTCAACCGGCTGGTGGCGATGCTGCCGGCGGGTGGCAGGGAAGCGGTGGCGCTGGCCCCGACCGTGCCGATGGCGCTGCGCGGCGCCGCGCCCGTCACCTCCTACGCCCCCTCCGCGCTGCCGCAGGCGACCGACGATCTGCTGATGCGCGTGGCGACGCTGTATCAGGCCGATCCCCAGCTTCACGGCCTGTGGGCACAGGCGATGGAGGCGCGCGGGATCGCGGCGGACGGCATGTCGGCCGAGGCGCGGCAGCAGGATGCGGCGACGATCGGGAGTACCGCCGCCAATTTCCTCCGCGCCCCCGATGGCCCGCGCATCGCCATGATCGAGACGGGCGGGTGGGATACGCATAGCGGCCAGGCCGGGCGCCTCGCCGCCCAGCTTCGCCAGCTCGACCGGCTGATCGCTGCCTTGCGTAACGGGCTCGGCCCGTTGTGGAGCGACACGGTGGTGCTGGTCGCCACAGAATTTGGCCGCACCGCCGCCGCCAACGGCACCGGCGGCACCGATCATGGCACCGCATCGGCGGCGATGCTGCTCGGCGGCGCGGTGAAGGGCGGGCGGGTGATCGGCGACTGGCCGGGGCTGACGCCGGCCGCTCTGCTCGATGGCCGCGATCTGAAGCCGACCACCGACCTTTACGCGCTGGCGGCGGGCGCGGCCGCGCAGACCTTCGCGCTCGATCCCGGGCGGGCGGGGCAGGCGCTGTTCGGCAGCGAGCGCGGCGTGCGGCCGATGGAGGGGCTACTCAAGGCCTGACCGTCCCGCCTCGTCATTGCGAGCGCAGCGAAGCAATGATGAGGAATTGGGCGTCCCCCCTCGAATTTTCGTTCTGGTCCCTTATCTTAGCATCACCCTCCCCGGAGTGACGGATCATGCCCTCGACCTTCCAGCGTTTCACGATCGGTGCCGCCGCCATCGCCCTCTCAGCGGCGACCCTGCACGGTTTCTCCGCGTCCGCCGCAGAGGGTGTCGTCCGCGCGCCCGCGCCGCTCGTCACCGCGCCCGCCACCGCCACCCGCGAGACGGCGGTGTTCGCGGGGGGCTGCTTCTGGGGCGTGCAGGGCGTGTTCCAGCACGTCAACGGCGTGGAGAGCGCGGTCTCGGGCTATACCGGCGGCAGTGCGGCCGACGCGCGGTACGAGCGGGTCGGCGAGGGCGATACCGGCCATGCCGAGGCGGTGCGGGTGGTGTTCGATCCGAGGGTCGTCAGCTACGCGCAGCTGCTCCAGATCTATTTCTCGGTCGTCGCCGATCCGACGATGCTGAACGCGCAAGGCCCCGATCGCGGCACCCAATATCGCACGGCCCTGTTCCCGACGAGCGACGCCCAGCGCAAGGTGGCCGCCGCCTATATCGACCAACTCGGCAAGGCGAAGCTGTGGCCCCGCCCGATCGTGACGAAACTGGAGCGCGCGCAGGGCTTCTACCCGGCCGAGGGCTATCACCAGAATTACCTGACCTTGCACCCGGAGCAGCCGTATATCCGCTACAACGATCTGCCCAAGGTGGCGGGGCTGAAGGCGATGTATCCGGCCCTGTATCGCGCGAAACCGGTGCTGGTGCGGGGGTAACCTGCCTCGTCATTGCGAGCCGCGGCAGCTGGATTGCTTCGCTTCGCTCGCAATGACGATCGTTTAAGCCGCCAGCGGGAAGCGCAGCATCCGGTCCGCCACCGGCACCAGCGCGTGGGCGCGCGCGCCGACCAGTTTCACGATCGCCGGGTCGCCCGCGTCCATGCCGCCGGTGAGCGCGCCGAAGGCGGGCAGGATCAGCTTGGTGCCGCTCATCACGAAACAGCGCCGCGCGACGTGGCGGCCGCGCTGGGTCAGGCGCAGCTTGGGGTGGAAATGGCCCGAGAGTTCGGGGCGGGTCTCGGCACGCTCGGCCTCGTGGCGCAGCACCAGCCCGTCCACCTCCGCCTCGATCGCGAGCGTGCCGCCGCAATGGTCGGCCATGCCCGCGTCGTGATTGCCGGTGATCCACGTCCAGCGAGTGCGGCCGGTCAGGTCACGCAGCAGCGCCTGCGCGCGCTCGGGCAACCGCTCGCAACCACGCCGGTCGTGAAAGCTGTCGCCAAGGCACCAGACCTCGCCCGCGCCGGTGCGCTCGACCAGTGCCGCCACGTCGCTCAGCGTCGCGATCGAATCATAGGGCGGCAGCATCTGCCCGCGCTGGGCGAACCAGCTGGCCTTTTCGAGATGCAGGTCGGCCAGCAGCAGGGCGTTGCGCGCCGGCCACCAGAGCGCCGCCTGATCGAGCGCGACCAGCTCCACCCCTGAGAACGAAAAGCGAACCATGCCCCGCCTATAAGCGGAAGCCGGCGCCCCGTGCAACGCTTCAGCTATCCAATATGTGCATCAGCATCGGCGCGCCGATCAGGCTCTGCGAGCCTTCCAGCCGCTCCAGCGCGTGCGCCACGCTTTCCTCCGGCCCCTCGTGCGTCACCATCACCAGCAGCACGCTGCCATCGGCGGCGGCGCCGCGCTGGATGAGGCTTTCGATCGAGACGCCCGCGTCGCGCATCGCCGCCGTCAACTCGGCCAGCACGCCCGGCCGGTCGCTGACGGTGAAGCGCAGATAGGCGCGGCCCCGGCGGCGGCCGGCGGGGGCACGCTCGAGCCGGGCGAGGCTGTCGACCGGCATGGCGAAGGCCGGGCCGGTGCCGCCGCGCGCGATATCGACGAGATCGGCGACCACCGCGCTCGCGGTCGGCCCCTCGCCCGCGCCGCGCCCCTGGAACAGCAGCCGGCCGACGAAATCGCCCTCCGCCACCACCGCGTTGAGCGAGCCCGTCACATGCGCCAGCGGATGATCCATCGGCACCAGACAGGGGTGGACGCGCTGGAACAGGCCGTGCGGCCCGGCCTCGCCGAAGCCGACCAGCCGGATGCGATAGCCGAGCGACGCCGCCTCGGCGATGTCGGCGGCGATGATGTGGCGGATGCCGGTGATGCCGACACCATCGAAATCGATCGCCGCGCCGAACGCGAGGCTGGCGAGAATCGAGAGCTTGTGCGCGGCATCGACGCCGTCGATGTCGAAGCTGGGATCGGCCTCGGCATAGCCCAGCGCCTGCGCCTCGGCGAGCACCTCGGAAAAGTCGCGACCCTGCTGCTCCATCGCGGTCAGGATGTAATTGCAGGTGCCGTTGAGCACGCCATAGACGTGCGCGATCACATTGGCGGCGGCGCCCTCGCTCAGCCCCTTGATGACCGGGATGCCTCCCGCGACCGCCGCCTCGTAACGCAGCGCCACGCCGGCCGCCTCGGCGGCTTTCGCCAGCTCCAGCCCATGGTGCGCCAGCATCGCCTTGTTGGCGGTGACGAAGGGTTTGCCGCCGGTGAGCGCGGCGCGCGCCAGGGTGAGCGCCGGCCCGTCCGATCCGCCGATCAGTTCGACCACGACATCCACGTCGTCGCGGTGGGCCAGCGCCACGGCATCGTCCTCCCACGCCAGCCCGGCAAGGTCGATGCCGCGATCGCGCGTCCGGTCGCGCGCGGCGACGGCGGTGACGGCGATCGGGCGGCCGGCGCGGCGCGCGACCAGCGCGCCATTCTTCGCCAGCAGCTTCACCACGCCGGCGCCGACATTGCCCAGCCCCGCGATCCCGACCTTCAGCGGCGTCGCCATCCCGCACTTACTCCCGAATTTCCCGTTTCCGGCCTTTAGCGGCCAAGGGCGGGGGCGCAACCGATGATCGGGCGACGGTCCGGGCGATCATGTCGGGCGCAGAACGTCGCATCGGGCATCGGCTGGCCGCATCGACCGGAACGAAGCGCGCGGCAGGGCGCTCTTCCTCCATGCGATCCCACCCGGATCCCATTGAGAGCGAAGGAGAAGTCTCCATGGCCGACAATAATATGCAGCCCGGCAACAATGCCGGCAACCAGCAGCAGGACCGCAACCAGCAGGCCGATCGCCAGCAGAACCAGCAGGGTTCCGAGCAGCGCGATCGCGACGCCGTCGATCCGAACCGCACGCACGATACGGATACCGGCATCGGCAAGGCCGGCGAGAATCGCGATCGCCAGGATCGGGATGCCGATCGCCGCTGACCGCGGAGACCGACAGGATCGCGGTAGTTAGCCGCGTCGCGAGGGCCGTCCCGATGGGGCGGCCCTTGTGTTGCGGGGACGATTGCGTAGCGCGCAATCATACTATTGTTCTTTGGAATTGTAGAGAATGCCGCAGTGCAGCATCAATGCGGCGACAAGAGAACATACGAGGGTGACTGTCCGGCGCTGACACAGCAGCCAAGGATAGATCCAATGACCAAGTTCAAGCTCCTTCTCGCCACCGTCGCCGTCGCTGTCGCCGCTCCGGCGCTGGCCGAGCCGTTCCAGTTCGAGCGTGATGGCCTGCATTTCGAAGGCGAGAAGATCGTCAAGGGCGACAGCTATGTGCTGACCGGCCGCAGCATCGAGGACAACAAGCCCTTCTACCTGCGCGTCGCCAACGGCCGCGTGCGCGGCACGATGGGCGCCAGCAGCGTCTCCTTCGCGCTGGAAGAAGCGCGCGGCGCGACGATGCTCGCCAGCGCCAACTGATCCCTCCGGGATAGCAAGAGATGGCCGTCGCGGGCGACCGCGGCGGCCTTTTTTGTGCGCGCCGATCGATCGGGGTAGTGGCCTGGTGCGATCTACAGGCCTTCGCCCCCCACCCAATGCGCGTTGGAGAGGCGGCGGGCCAGCGACCACGCCTGCTGGCGAATATCGGGCACGGCCACGACTTCCCACAGACCGCCGCGTGTCATCGGGCCGATGGCATAGAGGCGCTCGTTGCGGCCGCCATCGGCGCGCAAGGCATGGGACTGGGCATCGACGTCGAGCCCCAGCCGCAGCGGATCGGGGCGGATGGTGCCGGTTGCGACGAGGTGGCGGATCAGGGATTCGTCCGATCGGAGCAGATCGCCCTGCGGCCCGGTGCAATTGACGATGCGCGCGGTGCGGGTGACCATCGCCTGCGCCTCGCCCCGTGGGCGCCAGCGCAGATCGGCATGGCTGCCATCGCCCACCGCGTCGACAAGCCTGCCGCCCGTAAAGCGCAAGCGTCCCTCGGCCACCAGCGCATCGATCCGATCGGCCACGCGCGGCGCGAGGCGATGGCGATGCACGTCCCAATATGGCCGCAGGTGGCGGAGGAAGCGCGCGCGCAGATCTTCCGGCGCCGAGGCCCACAGCATCTGCGTCACCGGGCGCAGCTCATCGACCGCCGCGCGCCATCCGTGCTGCGCGGCGCGCCCGCGGACCTGGCGGATGATGTCGCCACTGCCGCCCTGCGGCTTGTCGAGCAGGCCGGGCAAGGCGATGCCGCCATCGACATGGCGACGGGGGGCAAGGCCGCGCCGCGAAACGGCGAGGATCATGCCCCCGAAACCACGCGCATCGAGCAGCAGCGCCGCATCCACCGCCGTAAGGCCGGTGTCGATCAGCACCACCACATCGTCGGCCCGCAACCCCTCGGCGATGTCCGACGCCCAGGGATCGGCGCGATAGACGCCCCCCGGCAAGGCGGCCGGATCGAGACCGGGCGGGGTATGCGGCGGCAGGTTGCCAAGCGCCAGCACCACCCGGTCGACGGCGATGACGCCATCGTCCGCCATGGTGAGGCGCTGGGTAGCGCCGGCCCCGTCAAGCGCGGTCACCTCGCCCTCGATCTGCACCAGTCGCCCGTTGGACCGGACGATCGCCTCGTCCAGCATCTCGCGCAGGTAGAGGCCGTAGGTGGTGCGCGGCACGAAGGTGGCACGATCACCCTCACCACGCGCGGCCAGCCAGCGCACGAAATGATCGGGATCGTCGGGCAGCGCGCTCATATTGCCGGCGCGGACATTCAGCAGGTGGCTGGGGTGCGCCGCGCTATAGGCGACACCCCGCCCCAATTGTCGCGAGCGGCGCTCGATCAGGGTTGCGCGTGGCCCGTCGTGACGCAGCAGGTTGATCGCCAGGAGGCTGCCGGAAAAGCCCCCGCCGACGATCGCGATATGATCGGAATTGGTCATGCGCCGGCCTTAACACGGACCGTCGAGCCCCTCACCGTGCCTTATTTTCGCAATTAGCGCGGCACCACCCCCGCCCCGGTCGCCTGGAAGAAGGCGACCGTGTCGCTCATCCGCGCCGCGCGGGTCTGGATGAGCTGGAGGGCGGCGTTGGCGCGGACACTGGTGGCGTTGAGGAGGGTCAGCGTGCCGACGTCGCCCAGCTGGAGCTGGCGGGTGACGTAGGCGAGGTTGCGGCCGGCCGCCGCGTCACCGAGGGTGGCGGCATCGAGCGCGGCGGCGTCGGCGTCGAGGCCGGACAGCGCGTCGCTCACGTCGGCGAAGGCCTGGAGCACCGCGCCGCGATATTGCGCCTCGGCGCCCTTCAGCGCGGCATCGGCGGCATGTTTCTGATGGAGCAAAGCCCCGCCGTGGAACAGCGGCTGGGTGAGCCCGCCGATCAAGCTCCAGAAGGGATTGCCGCCCACGAACATGTCGCCGAACTTCGTCGCGCTGCCACCCACCTGCGCGCTCAGCTGGATCGAGGGCAGGCGCGCGGCGATGGCGGTGCCGACGTCGGCCGCCGCGCCGCGCATCTGCGCCTCGGCCGCCGCCACGTCGGGCCGGCTTTGCACGATCTCGGCCGGCAAGGTCAGCGGCAGGTCCGCCGGCAGGGTCAGCGCGTCGAGCGCGGGCAGCGGCGGCAACGGGTTGCCGGGCGCCACGCCGAGCAGGGTCGCGATCAGCGCGGTCTGGTGATCGCGCGCATGTTGCAGCGTCGGCAGCGCCATCCGCGCCGCCGCGAGCGAGGCTTCCTGCGCGGCCACGTCGGTCGCGCCCACGTCGCCCAGCTGCTGGCGGCGGCGGAGCATGTCGAGCAGCCGCTGGTTGGCGTCGATACTGTCGCCGCTGGCGCGGATTTCGGCCGAAAGCATCCCGTGCTGGATCACCGCGAGGACGAGATTGGCGACTACCATCCGCCGCGCCGCATCGGTGCGATGGCCCTGCACGTCGGCGGCGGCGCGGGCCGAGGCGATGCGGCTGCGCGTGCCGCCGAAAAGATCGAGCGGATAGGTTACGCCCAGCTGCGCGGTGTGCAGCGTGTAGAGCATGTTCGCCGGATCGGCCAGGGGCGGGGCGATGGCGGCCGACGTGCGGGCGCGCTGCGCCTGATAGCCGGCGTCGATCTGCGGCAGCGCCTGACCCGAGGCCGCCCTGCCCTGCTCGCGCGCCTGCACGAGCGCGGCTTCGGCGACCTTGATATCCTCGTTGGCCGCCAGCGCGCGATCGACCAGCGCGTCGAGGTCGGCGTTGGCGAAGGCCGTCCACCACGCGCCGCCCGCCACCGGCGGCATCGCGGCGATCCGCTGCGCCGGCCCGGCATCGGGGGCGATGGTGCGGGCGACGAAGCCGGGCGATCCGGCCGGCGCCAGCGAGGCGTGTGTGTCGGGCTTGACCGGCCCGAGGGCCTGCGCCGCCCCGCTCAGGAGGAGCAGCGTGCAGGCGGCGATACGAACGGAGCGGCGGCTCATGCGGGCTCTCCGGCGAGCGTCGGGGTGTGGCCGATCTGGCTCATGTCCTGGCCATGGGCGCCGCGATCCTGCGGGCGGACATGGCGCGAGAAGCGGTCGATCAGCACGGGCAGGACGAGCAGGATCAGCACGGGCGCGAGCGTCATGCCGCCGACCACGACCAGCGCGAGCGGCTTCTGCACCTGACTGCCGATGCCGTTCGACAGGGCAGCGGGCAGCAGGCCGATCGCGGCGGCGAGGCAGGTCATCACCACCGGGCGCAGGCCATGTTCGATCATGGTGGCGATGGCGCCGACCCGGTCGAGCCCCTCGTCTATCGCCTGATTGAAGGTCGTCACCATCAGGATGCCGTCCATCACGGCGATGCCGAACAGGGCGACGAAGCCGATCGCGGCGGAGATGGAGAAGGCCGTGCCGGTCAGCGCCAACGCCAGCACCCCGCCGATCACCGCCATCGGGATCACCCCGAAGGCCAGCAGCGTATCGGTGAGCGAGCTGAAATTGGCGTAGAGCAGCACTAGGATGAGCGCGAGGCTGATCGGCACGACGATCTCCAGCCGGTGGGTCGCGCTGTCGAGATTGCCCAGCTCGCCCGCCCATTCGAGATGGTAGCCCGGCGGCAGCTTCACCTTTTCCATCACGCGCGCCTGCGCCTCGCCGACGGCACCGCCCAGATCGCGATCGCGCACGCTGAACTTGATCGGGATGTAGCGTTCCTGATGCTCGCGATAGATGAAGGACGCGCCCGAGGTCATGTGGACGTCGGCCACCTCGGACAGCGGCACCTGCACCAGACCCTGCCCCGTCGACGATGGCGCGCCGATGGTGATGCGCTTGAGCGCGTCGAGGCTCTCGCGTTCCTCCGGCCGCAGGCGGACGACGATCGGGAAGTGGCGATCGGTGCCCGTCTCGTACAGGTCGCCCGCCGCCTGCCCGCCGATCGCGGCCGAGACGGTCGCGTTGATGTCGTCGGGCGTCAGGCCGTAGCGCGAGGCGCGCTGGCGATCGATGTCGATGCGGACGGTCGGCTGGCCGAGCGCGCGGAACACGCCGAGATCGGTGATGCCGCGCACTTGGCCCATCTCGGTCTGGATGCGGCTGGCGATATCCTCCAGCGTCTTGAGATCGGGGCCGAACACCTTGACCGAATTGGCGCCCTTCACGCCCGACGACGCCTCTTCCACGCCATCCTCGATATATTGCGAGAAGGCGAAGTCGACGCCGGGATATTTAGCGCGCAGCCGGGCGCCCAGCTCGTCGGTCAATTTGTCCTTCGTCATGCCCGATGGCCATTGGTCGAACGGCTTGAGCGGCGTGAAGAATTCGGCGTTGAAGAAGCCGGTCGGGTCGGTGCCGTCATCGGGCCGCCCCTGCGTGGAGGCGGTGGCCGCCACTTCGGGATAGCTCGCGATGATCTTGCGGATGCCGTTCACGATCGGCTGCCCCTCCTCCAGCGAGATGGACGCGGGCAGGCTGGCGCGGATGTAGAGGTTGCCCTCCTCCAGATGCGGCAGGAATTCCACGCCGAGCGAGCGCACCCCGATCACGGCGGTGACGAGCAGCAGCGCCGTGCCGCCCAGCACCAGCGTCCGGTTGGCGAGCGCGAAGGCCGCCGCCGGGCGATAGAGGCCGCGCAGCCAGCGGACCACGCGCGTCTCCACCTCGTCCAGCTTGTCCGGCAGCAGCATCGCGGCCAGCACCGGCGAGACGGTGAAGGTGGCGAGCAGGCCGCCGCCGATGGCATAAGCGTAGGTCTTGGCCATCGGGCCGAAGATGTGGCCCTCCACCCCCGTCAGGGTGAACAGCGGGATGAAGCTGGCGATGATGATCGCGGCGGCGAAGAAGATGCCGCGGCTGACCTCCTGCGAGGCATGGAGGATCGCCGACATGCGCGACGCGGGCGTGAAATGGCCGACGCCCTGTTCCACATGCCTCGATCGCTCGACCATGTGGCGGAAGATATTCTCCACGATGATGACGCTGGCATCCACCACCAGACCGAAATCGAGCGCGCCGACCGACAGAAGATTGGCGGATTCGCCCTGTATGGTGAGGATCATCACCGCGAAGGCGAGCGCGAAGGGGATGGTGGTGGCGACAATGATGGCGCTGCGCAGATTGCCCAGGAACAGCCATTGCAGCAGAAAGATGAGGACGATGCCCTCGACCAGATTGTGCATGACGGTGTGGGTGGTCAGCTCGATCAGGTCGGAGCGGTCGTAGATCCGCTCCATGCTGACGCCCGGCGGCAGGATGCCGGACGAGTTGATGGTGGCGATCTCCTTTTTGACCGCCTCGATCGTGGGCATGGATTGCGCGCCGCGCTGCATCAGCACCACGCCCATCACCACGTCGTCGTCCTGGCCGGTGCCGGCGATACCGAGGCGCGGCTGGTTGCCGATGCGGATCGAGGCCACGTCGCCCAGCAGCACCGGATTGCCGGCATTGGTGGTGACGAGGATGTTGCGCACCTGATCGGCCGACTGGATCAGGCCGACGCCGCGCACGATGGCCGCCTGCGGGCCGAAGTTGATCGTCTGCGCGCCGACATTGCCGTCGCTCTTGCCGATCGCGGCGAGCAATTGCCCGATGGTGGCGTTGTGCGCGACGAGCCGGTCGTTATCGACCACCACTTCGTAATCGCGCAGCTTGCCGCCCCAGCCGGTCACGTCGATCACGCCGGGGATGCGCTTCAGGCGGCGTTGCAGCACCCAATCCTGAAGGGTCTTGAGGTCCATCACCGAATAGCCGGCGGGGGCCTTCAGCCGGTAGCGATAGATTTCGCCGATCGGGCTGGTGGGGGAAATCTGCGGCTGCGCGCCACCGACGAGCGGCCCCAGCTGCGACAGGCGGTTGATGACCTTCTGCTGCGCTTCCTCGAAGCTGACGTCGTAGCTGAACTGGATGCGGATGTCGGACAGGCCGAACAGCGAGATCGCCCGCACCGCGGTGAGATGCGGGATGCCCGCCATCTGCACCTCGATCGGGATGGTGACGTTGCGTTCCATCTCCTCGGCCGAAAGGCCGGGGCCCTGGGTGAGGATCTCGACCATCGGCGGGACCGGATCGGGATACGCCTCGATGTTGAGATTCTTGAAGGCGATGCCGCCCGCCAGCAGCATCGCCGCCAGCATGACGAGGATCAGGATTCGCTGGCGCAGCGCGAAGCGGACGAGACCATTCATCCGTCGATCCCCGCTTCGTTCACGAAGATCGCGCCCGAGGTGACGATCCGCTCGCCGACGTGCAGGCCGGAGAGGATGCGCACCTTGCCGTCGCCACCCTCGGCAACTGTGACCGGGCGGCCCGAGAGCGAACCGTCGCGGTTCATCACCCAGACGCGCGCGGCATCACCCTCGCGGATCACGGCCGAGCCGGGCACGAGCATCGCGCCCGCCTCGCTGCGGGTGTGGATCGAGAAGCTGGCGAACATCTGCGGCTTGAGCGCGCCATCGGCGTTGGCGACGGTCGCGCGGACCGGCAGGCGGTGGCTGACCGGATCGAGCTGCGCCGCGACATTGTCGATCGTGGCGTGAAACACGCGGCCGGGCAGCGCGGGCGTGGTCACGTCGACCATGTCGCCCAGCTTCACCGCCGACGCATCGCTCTCGGCGAGCTGCGCGACCAGCCACACGCGGCGCGGATCGGCGATTACCATCACCGGCTTGTCCCCGCCCGCCCCGACATATTGGCCGGGGGCGACGGCGCGCGCGGCGACGATGCCGCCGACGGGCGCGTGGAGCGTGGTCTCGGCGCGGATGCCCTCCACCTCGTTGGACCGCTCCAGCGCGGCGATCTCGCGCGGGCTCTTGCCGAGGATCGAGAGGCGATCGCGGGCGGCGCCCAGCCCGGCGTCGGCGCTGCGCGCGGCCGATTGCGCGGCGATCAGCTCGTTCTGCGCCTGGCGATAATCCTTCTCGGCGCCGCCCGCCGTGCGGAAGATGGCTTCCTGCCGACGCGCCGTTTCCTGCGCGATCGAGAGGGCGGAGACGGCGCTGGCGCGCTGCGCGGCGGCCGCGAACAGCCCGTTGCGGGCATCGACGAATTCGGAAGTGGCGACCTTCATCAGCGGCTGGCCGGCGCTGACGGTCTCGCCCGCCTCGACCAGCACCTGCGTCACCTGCCCCGAGAAGGGCAGCAGCACCGGCGTGCTGTGATCCTCGTCCACCGAGATCATGCCCGTCGCGGTCAGCGTGTCGATCGCATGGCCCGATCCGACCGCCAGCAGACCAAGCCCGGAAAGCTGATCCTTCGTGGGGTGGAAACGGCCATCGGTCGGCGCCTGTTCGGCCGCCGGCGCGGGCGCCGTGACATGGCTGATGCCGGCGGCGGCCAGCAGAACGGCGACCAGCCCCCCGCCCCCCATCATCAGATAGCGCCGCTGCCGATCGGGCGACAGCGCGGGGACGGACGGAAGAGGCGGTGCAATGTGGCTCTGTGACATCGGCTGACCTGGGTTAGCGGGCGTTCATGCCCCGGCTAGCCGGTCAATCTGATGCGAAGCTGAAGCTCAGCCGTGGCGCGGAAAAATGAGGATTGCCGCGAATCCGTCCTCGTCGATCGGGTCGGCGAACTCCAGCGTGCCGCCGATCACGGCGATGGCCGATCCGACGATCGCGAGGCCGAGGCCGGCCCCGTCCGACCCCGCCGCCGATCCGCGATGGAAGCGCGCGCGCACCGCGTCGCGCTCGCCGGGTGGTATGCCCGCGCCGCGATCGATCACGGCGATGCGCAGCGCATCGGCCGTGTCGGTAAGCCGCACCGTCACGATCGCGCCCTCCGGCCCATATTTGATGGCGTTTTCGAGGAGGTTGGCAAGCGCGAGGCGGAGAAGCAGCGCATCGCCCTCCAGCGTGGTTTCGCCCTCCGCGTCCAGATCGAGCTGGATCGAGCGCCGCGCCGCGACCAAAGCCTGATCGGCCATCACCTCGCCGACGACGGCGACGACATCGACCGGCTGCACCGTCAGCCGCGCCGCATCGAGCCGCGCCAGCAGCAGCATTTGCGACACCAGCGCCGCTGCCCGATCGATCGCGGCGATCACGTCGACGGTGAGTTCGGCGCGCTGCCCCGCATCCTCGATCCGCACGAGCGCCTGAAGCTGGAGCTTGAGGGCCGACAGCGGCGTGCGGAGCTGGTGCGCGGCATCGTCGGTGAACTGTCGCTCGCGCGCCAGCACCGCCTCGATCCGGCCGAACAGATCGTTGAGCGTCACCACCAGCGGCACCAGATCGCGCGGCCATTCCGCCAGATCGAAGCGATGCGTGTCCCCCGGCTGGCGCTCGCCGAGCGAGCTGCCGAGCCGGCGAAGCTGGAACAGCCCGCCCTGCAACGCCAGCCACAGCAGGATCGCGCTGCCGCCGACCAGCAGCAGCACCGGCCACACCAGATCGCGCGCCACGTTCCAGATCAGCGCGTTGCGGATCGCGCGCTGTTCGCCCACCTGGATCAGCAGATGATCGCGCGGCACGGCGAGGCTGTAGATGCGCCACGCCACCCCGCCGATCCGCACCGTCTTGAGGCCGGCTTTGGTGGGCAGCAGGTGGATCGGCGGCGCGCTGTCCGACCCGACCAGCTTGCGCCCGTCGCGCGAGATCATGAACATCCGCCAGTCGGCCGATCGCTCGAAGGCGTCGAGATCCTCGTCGCTCAGTACATCCTCGGCCAGCGAGATGGTGCGCCCTTCGGCGCGCACGTCGTCCAGCTCCTCGGCCATCAGCGCGTAGAGCGTGTCGGCGGCGGTGATGAGATCGACGTCGGCCTCATGCTTGATCTGGCGCCGGGCGACATGGAGCACGGTCAGCGCCATGGCGACGCTGATGAGGATCGTCAGCAGCAGCAGCCGGCCATAGAGGCGCGCGGCCAGGGATGACCGCGCCTTCCTCATTTGGGGATCATGTAGCCGAGGCCCCGCGCCGTCAGGATCGCATCCTTGCCGAACTTGCGGCGCAGCGCCGACACGGCGACCTCGATCGTGTTGCTCTCGATCTCGGTCTCGTCGTCGTAGAGGCCCGCTTCCAGATCGGCCTTCGACACGAAGCGGCCGGCGCGGCGCATCAGCATGGCGAGCAGGCGATATTCCTTGGCGGTGATCGCCACCCGCTCCTCGCCGCGCCACGCGACCCGGCCGGTCAGGTCTAGGCGGATGTCGCCCGTCACCACCATGTCGCTCGACCGGCGATCGGCGCGGCGGACCTGCGCGCGGATACGGGCCAGCACCTCGTCCAGATCGAGCGGCTTGACCAGATAATCGTCTGCCCCGGCATCGAGGCCGGCCACCTTCTGCGCCTGCCGGTCCTGCGCGGTGATGATGATGACGGGGGTGTCGTCGTGCCGGGCGCGCAGGATGCGCAGCGCCTCGATCCCCGGCATCCCCTCCAGCCCGAGATCGAGCAGGACGATATCGTACATTTCGGCCGGGCTCGCCGCGACGAGATCGTCGCCCGCCGTCACCCAGTCGACGCGATGCCCGGCCGTCTCCAGCCCGCGCTTGAGCGCGGAGCCGAGCAGCCGATCATCCTCCACCAGCAGGGTTCGCATGGGCGCCATTAGGACCGCCCCGCCACAAAAGCCAAGCGGGCCATGGATCAGCGGCCGAAGTGGCGGGTCACGCCGATCGTCACCTGATCCAGCCAGCGGGTCGCGATCAGCGGGCGGGTTTCCGTGCCGAGCAGACGATCCCGGTTGGCCTGCGCGACGACGCTCCAGCGGCCGCCGACATGCTGCATCCCCATCAAAGCGAGGCCGGCGGTGGCTTATTGCGGCGGGCGCTGGCGGGCGATCAGCGGCCGGCCGGCGGCGTCCATGCCGAAGCGGCTGCGCACGAAGCGGTTGTCGGCCCAGGCGGCGCGCGCCTCCACGCCGATCAATCGGCGAGCTGCGAGAGGATCAGGTCGGTCGTGTCACGAGTCGTGATCGTGCCGTCGAAATCGCAGAATATGTGCATCGCGCCTCACCTCCATCGCTTATGCAGACCTCTCTGGGCCCTGAAGCTGATGCGAAGCTGAAAGCCACGAGGGCTATACGTTCGAGAGTGACGGCGGCGTTCGGCTATGCTGATTGGTGGCCGCAGCTGCGGCGTGGAGCCATAGGGGCGGGGTCGCGGCCGTCCGCTGTCAGATCACCACCCGCTTGCCCGCCCGCGTGTAGGCGATCGCGATGAAGGCGGCGAACATCGCCATGCCGACCAGCACGGCCCAGCCCTCGAAGGCCTCGCCCACCACCGCCAGCGGGCTGCCGCTGCCGGTCGCCACGATCAGGCCCGCCAGCGCCACGCCGAACAGGCTTTCGCCCACGATCAGCCCCGATGCGAGCAGCACGCCGGTGCGGCGCGTGCCCTCGTCGCGGTGGCGCTTCTCGAACAGGTGGCCGACGACCGCGCCCAACGTCACCGCCAGCGTCGAACTGCCCGGCAGGTAGATGCCGAGCCCCACCGCCAGCGGCGGCAGGCGCATCAGCCCCGCCTTGCCCAGCGCGCCGTCGATCGCGATCAGCACGATCCCCAGCAATCCGCCCGCGCCGATCAGGCTCCAGTCGAGATCGCCCGCCAGCACGCCCTTGGCCAGCGCCGAGATCAGCTGCGCCTGTGGGGCGCCCAGCGCCGTTGCCGGATTGGCGCCGGGCACGCCCGCGAAGCCATAGGCCTTGTTGAGCAGTTCCAGGATCGGCGGGATCACCACCGCGCCCGCCAGCACGCCCAGCATCAGCGCCACCTGCTGCTTCCACGGCGTCGCGCCGACCAATTGCCCGGTCTTGAGATCCTGAAGATTGTCGTTGGCGATGGTCGCGCTGGCGAACACGATCGCCGTGACGAACAAGGCGAAGGCCACCAGCGGCGCCTGGGTCGCCTGCGTCGCGATCGGCACCAGCAGCAGGGTCGCGGCGATGATCGCGAGGATGCCGACACCCGACAGCGGGCTGTTCGACGCGCCGATCAGCCCCGCCATATAGCCGCACACCGCCGCCACGAACGCCGCGACGACAAGCACGAAGATCAGCGCGCCGCCGATCAGCAGCGGCGCATTGTCCGCCAGCGATGTCGTGCCCAGGAAATTCGCCAGCAGGAAACCGATCGGCAGCAGCAGCAGCAGCGCCCCGCCGCCGACGATGCCGACGGGCAGATCCTGCTCCTCCACCGGCAGGCCCCCGCCGCCCAGCTTGCGCGCCCTGGACGCGGCGGCGGCTTCGGCGAGGCCCCGGGCGATCGGCGCGACCAGCTTGGCCAGCGCGTAGAGCGCGGTGATGCCGATCACGCCGGCGCCGATGAAGCGCACCTGATGCGCCCACACGTCCAGCGCCGCCTCGGCCGCCGGGCCGACCGTGGCCTGCGCCCAGGTCAAATAGGGGGTGGCGGCGAAGAAGGCGATGACAAGCCCCGCGAACATCGCGAGGCCCACCGACAGCCCGACGAGATGCCCCGCGCCGACCAGCGCCATCGAAAAGCCGAAGCTCGTCCCCATCGCCGCGCCGCCGACCCGCCAGAAGGCCGCCGCCTCCAGCGCGACCAGCTTCATCCCGCCGAGGATGGCGTAGCCGCCCGACAGAAGCGTGCCGAGCCCGAGCATCTTCAGCCCCGCCTTGCTCTCGGCCGTGCCCTCGCGCGATTGCACGCCGACCTTCAGCACTTCGGCGGCGGCGACGCCCTCGGGGAAGGGCAGGTCCGTGCCCGTCACCAGCGCGCGGCGCAGCGGCACCGAGAAGAGGACGCCGAGCAGCCCGCCCGTCGCGCAGATCGCGAAGGTCTGCCAGAAGGGGATTTCCGCCCACCAGCCGACCATCACGAGGCCCGGCACGACGAAGATCACCGCCGACAGCGTGCCCGCCGCCGACGCGACCGTCTGGACGATATTGTTCTCGAGGATGCCCGCGCTCTTGGCCATCCGAAGCAGCGCCATCGAGATGACGGCCGCCGGGATCGAGGTGGCGAAGGTGAGGCCGACCCGGAGGCCGAGATAGACGTTGGCCGCCGTGAACAGCAGGGTAATCGCAGCACCCAGCACGAGGCCGCGCAGGGTGAGTTCGGGCTCTAGGCGCCGGGAAATCGAATCGCTCATGGGGCGACGATAGGCGCAAGCGGGGCCTGTAGGACAGGGGGCGTGCAACGCCTTGTCGAGGCACCCCGATCGGCGATAGGGAACAGGACGGGGCTGGGAGAATGCGCGTGCTTGGGCGGGTTTGCAGATGTGTCGGGCTGGGTGCCCTCGTCGCTCTCGCCGCCTGCGTCGAGCAGAAGACGCCGCAGGTGGCGCAGGCGCCCGTCGCCGCGACGGTGCCGGCGGCGCCGGTCGCTTTGTCGCAGGATTGGCGGGAGGCGGCGGTGACGGTGGGGCGGTGGAGCTTCGTCGCCGATCCGCGCGGGCCGCAGGCGGTGTTCGGGCGACCGGGGGTAGAGCCCGACGTGGTGCTGCGCTGCGATCTGGGGCGGCGGATGGTGGCGGTGACCCTGCCCGGCACCGGCGCGCAGACGCTGACGGTGCAGACGTCGAGCGGCAACGGGCAGGTACCGGCGGTGGCGATGCCCGGTTCGCTGCCGGGCGGCCCGCCCTACCAGGGCGCGTGGTTCGCGGCGCGCGATCCGTTCCTCGACCGCATCGCTTTCTCGCGGGGGCGGCTGGCGATCGGGGTTTCGGGGCGGCCCGCGTTGATCCTGCCGGCGTGGGCGGAGCCGACGCGGGTGGTGGAGGATTGCCGGCGGTAGAGGCCGGCCCTGTCTCAAACCCGTTCGTCCTGAGCGTAGTCGAAGGACGTGCGACTGGATGACACCGCTTGGGGCACGTCCTTCGACTTCGCTCAGGACGAACGGGGAATATGTGGCGCCGGGGCACACCGCCCCGCACACACCCCCCAACGCACAGCTTTCGTTAAGGTGACAGCATCGCTAGAAGGGCGCGCCCGCGTGTCTGTGCGGGGATGGAGATATTTGCTTGGCCCTGACGCCCCAAAGTTCCGAAGCCTTCGTCCGCGAGGTCGATGACGAGTTGCGCCGCGACCAGATGGCGAACCTGTGGCAGCGCCACGGCAGGACGCTGATCGCCGCCGTCGTGCTGTTCCTGGCCGTCGTCGCGGGCGCGATCTGGTGGAAGAGCCATCGCTCCGCCGAGGCCGGCGAATCCGCCGAGGCGCTGTCGGTGGCGTTGCAGGATCTTTCGACCCTGTCGGCCACGCCCGAGGCGCAGAAGGCCGCCAAGGAGGCCGAGGCGAAGAAGAAGTTCGCCGCGCTGGCCGATGCGAGCCCCGCCTATTCCGCCGCCGCCGCCGTCGCCCAGGCCGCGCTGCTGAGCCAGGAAGGCAAGGACAAGGAGGCCGCCATCGCCTTCCGCAAGGTCGCCGCCGACGGCAAGGCGCCCCAGCCCTACCGCGACATCGCCACGATCCGCGCCGCCGCGCTCGATTTCGATCGCACGCCGCCGGCCGACATCATCGCCCTGGTCAAGCCGCTCGCCGTGCCGGGCGGGGCGTGGTTCGGCAGCGCCGCCGAAATCACCGCGCTGGCGCAGATCAAGGCCAACCAGACCAAGCCCGCGATCGCCACGATTCGCGCGATCCAGAAGGACGCGACGGTGCCGCAGTCGATCCGCGACCGCACGGCACGCCTCGCCCAGTCGATCGACCCCGATTTCGTGGCCACCCCCGCCACCGTCACCCTTACGCCCAAGCCTTGAGGACGCCCCTTTCGATGAAGAAGATTTTGCTGCTGGCGAGCCTGTCCGCGCTCGCGATCGTGGCCGGGTGCGGCAAGGGGACGAACAAGCCCAAGACGGCGGTGATCGGCGAGCGCATCCCGGTGCTGAGCGCGCAGCAGGGGCTCGATGTCGATCCCGGCCTGATCGACGTGCCCGTCGCCGGGCCGGAAGCGATCGTCAACGACGCCTGGGCGCAGCCCGGCGGCAATGCGGAAAAGGCGCTCGGCCATGTCGCCCTGCCCGCCACGATCGCCCGCGCGTGGAGCGTGACGATCGACGGCGACGCCAAGGGCGCGCGCCTCGTCGCCAATCCGGTGATCGGCGAGGGCAAATTGTTCGTGGTCGACGCCACGGCCACCGTCCACGCTTATGATGCCGGCACGGGCTCGCGCCTGTGGGAGCATTCGCTGGCGACCGGCAAGGAGGATCGCAACGCGGCCTTCGGCGGCGGCGTGAGCTATGCCGACGGCAAGGTTTTCGCCACGTCGGGCCTCGGCAATGTCGTGGCGCTCGACGCCAAGACTGGCGCCGAGACGTGGAAGGTGAAGCCCGGCGGCCCGATGCGCGGCGCCCCCGCGATCGGCGCCGGCAACGTCTATGCGCTCAGCCAGGACGGCCAGCTCTTCGCGCTGAATCCCGCCAATGGCGAGCAGGTGTGGAGCGCCGCCGCGACGCTGACGCAGGCGCACGTCTTCGGCTCGGCCGCGCCCGCCATCGCGCAGGGCACCGTCGTCGCGGGCTTCGCCAGCGGCGAGCTTTCGGCCTATCGCTACGAAAATGGCCGCGCCGTGTGGCAGGATGCCCTGTCGCCGACCAGCATCTCCATCTCGGTTTCGACCCTGTCGGACATCACCGCGTCGCCGGTGATCGATCAGGGCCATGTCTATGCGATCGGCCAGGGCGGCCGCATGGTCGCGATGGACCTCGTCAGCGGCCAGCGCCTGTGGGAGCTGAACGTCGGCGGTGTCTCGACGCCGTGGGTCGCGGGCGAATGGGTGTTCGTGGTGACCGATCAGGCGCAGGTGCTGTGCATCGCCAAGGGCACCGGCAAGGTCCGCTGGATCGCGGACCTGCCGCACTACAAGAACGAGAGCAAGAAGACGAACCCGATCGGCTGGTACGGCCCGGTCCTCGCCGGCGGCCGGCTGCTGCTGACCAGCACGGACGGCAAGCTGGCCAGCGTCGGGCTCGACAAGGGCGATATCCTGTCCACCGTGAAGGCGGGCAAGTCGTTCAACCTTGGCCCGGTCGTCGCCAATAACACGCTGTATCTGCTGGATAATGACGGCAAGCTGAGCGCTTGGCGCTGAGCCCCTTCGTCATTGCGAGCATAGCGAAGCAATCCAGCGCCGACGCTGGTGTCCGGTCGAGAGGCTGGATTGCTTCGCTCCGCTCGCAATGACGGGGATCCCTCCTCCGGGATAAGGTTGCCGTCACGGGTTCGCGGCTTTAGGATTTCGCCATGGTGCATCCCGACGATCCCAAGACCGGCTCTTCCCTCGGCGCGCGCTGGCATCGCTTCATCAGCGAATCCTATAACCGGCGCAGCATCGCCGTCGTGGTGGTGCTGGCGGTGCTGGCGCTGCTGATCGGGCTGTTCGCGATCAATTCGGCCGAGAATGCCGACACGGGCATCCCCCCGGCGGTGCAGGCGGCGATCGACAAGCACAAGAACGATCCGCCCCCGCCCGGCTCGCCCCCGCGCGAAGCCCCCAAGGAATAACGGCCATGGCGGGCGATCCGCTGGCCGTCGGCACAGGCCGGACGGCGGCGATCGCGCGCCTGCGCCGGGTGCTGATCCGCATCGCGATCGGCGGCGTGCTGCTGGCGTTCGCGGTGCTGGCCTATCTCGGCTGGTCCGGGCCGATCCGGCTGCACATGGTGGTGGCCGTGCTGGGCGGGGTGTTCTTCTCAACGCTGATCGGCTGCGGCCTGTTCGCGCTGGCCTTCTTCAGCGACCAGAGCGGGCATGATGCGGAAGTGAGCGACGCGACGCGGCGGGGGCCAAGGGAGTAACCACCGGCGCGTTTAGAGCAGGCCGCCTACCGCCCGTTCGGATTCCCCTTGGGTGCCGCGCACAGCTTCCCCGTCTTCTTGCAGAAGGCCGCCGTCAGCTCGCCCTTGAAGTCCAGCCCGCCGAGCGATTTCATCGCGCTGGCCGTCGCGACCGGCTGGGCCTTGCGATAGGCGCTGGCCGCCGGGCTTTCGTTGAAGGCGGCGATCGCCTCCATGTCCTCAACCGACAGGATCTGCGCATAGGCCGTGCCGAGCGCCTTGGTCAGCCGGGCGAGCGCCGATTCCGTCACCTCCACGCCCGTCTCTCGCAATGTCGCGCGCTCGGCGTCGGTGAGTTCGGGGTGGGCGGCGATCATCTGCTGGGTTTCCGCCTCGGTCGCCTGCGGCAGCATCGCGCCCAGCGTGCCCGTCCTGGCGATCCGCTGGCCGAGCGCCTCCGCCTCGGCAGAGGGCGCCGCCGCCGCGAGCGCCATCACCATCGTCAGGATCATCATCTTTCCGTCATCTCCTCTCCACCGGGCGCCCAGCCCGGTGCCGCCAATGTGAAACCCGCGAAATCGAAACCGGGTGCCACGACGCAGCTCACCAGCCCCCAGCCCTCGTTCGCCTCGGTCGCCTGCCACGCGCCCGCCGGGATCACGCCCTGCGGCGTCTCCCCCGCCAGCACGTCCGGCCCGAGCCGGATGCGCTCGACCGGGCCGTCATCGTCGGCCGCGCGCAACAGGTCGAGCGGGGCGCCGCCGTGCCACAGCCAGATCTCGTCCGCGTCCACCCGGTGCCAATGCGATCGCTCGCCCTGATCCAGCATGAACAGGATCGCCGTCGCGGTCGGCCGGCTGCCCTCCCCCGTCGCCGGCCCGCGCCACGTCTCGCGGTAATGGCCGCCCTCGGGATGGGGGATCAGCCCCAGTTTCGCGACGATCGCCGCCCCGCCTTCGCTCAGCATTGCTCGTACTTCCAGTTGCGGCGCTTGCCCTCGGCCAACCATGTCGCGGCATCGGCCACCCGTCTGGCGCGGGTCTCGGAACGCTTGGCCTCGGCGATCCAGTCGAGATATTCGCGGCGCTGGCTGGGCGGGAAAGCATCGTAGGTCGCCTGAGCGGCCGGGGTGGCGGCGAACGCTTCGGCGAGGTCGGGCGGCACCTCCAGCGGCGGCTTGGCGTGCTTCAGCGGGCGGGCCACCTTCACCCCGCCGTCGATCAGCGCCATCGCCTTGTGGATGAGCGCGGTGAGCGTCGCGTCGTCGGGCAGGTCGGCCACCGTCTCCAGCCGGCCGAACTGGCCCATCGCGGTTGGCGCGGCATCGGTCTCGGCGACGAGCGAGCCCTGCCAGAAACCGAAGGCGGCGTGGCTCTTGAACGCCGACAACCCGGCCAGTTGCTTGCCGCGATAAAGGAAGTGCGGACGCGACCATTTGATCGTCTCCTCCACCGCCGGGCAGGCGGCGTGGATCAGCGCGCGGACATGGGCGAGGATCGGCCGGGCGAAGGGCTGGGCACCATCGATATAGGCGTCGATACGCGGGTCGCGGGTCATCGGGCGGGCTCCACTTGGTCGACACCGATCATCGCGCGAGCGAGCGCAGCCTTCAAGCGTCACCGCGCGTTCAGGCGACTATGCTACGGGTGGCTGCGGAATTGATGAGGTTTGCCATGTCGAGATTGCCGATGCTGAGCCTGCTGGCGCTCGCGCTGCCGCTGGCGGCGCACGCCCAATCCTATCCCGATTCGACCCGGCTCCAGGCCGAGGCGGCGCGCCAGCAGGCCGAATTGCAACGTGGCCGCGATGCGGCGCAGGCGCAGCAGCAGCAACTCGACCAGCAACGCCAGATCCAGAACCAGCAGCTCGACGCGCAGCGCAACCAGGCATCGCAGGCGGCCATGGAGCGCAACCGCCAGCAGGCCCAGCGCAACGCCGAGGCGCAGCGCCAGCAGGCGCAGAGCAATGCCGCGGCCCAGGCCCGCGCCAACGCCGCCCGCGCCCGTGCCGATGCCGACATGGGCCGGCTGCGCGCCGAAAACGACCGCCAGCGCGCCCAATCCGCAGGCCGACTGACCGACGAGCAATATCGCCTGCGCAGCGAACAGCTCCGCATGGATTTCGAGCAGCGCCGGATGGCGTTCGAGGGCCGGCGCGAGGCGTGGGAGCATCAGCGCGAGCGGTTGCAGGCCAGCGGCCAGTTCAGCGGCAACGCCCAGAGCCGCTGGGAAGCCGGCCGTGCCCGCATCGAGGGCGAACGGCAGGCGCTGGAGAACGACCGGCAGGCGATGGAAATCCGCCGACAGGCGCTCGAGCGGCAGCGCAACGCGGGGCGGTGATGCCCCTCAGATCGCCTTTTCGTAGATCCGATACGTCTTGTTGATCTGGCAATCGATCGATTCCGCGATCGAATTCATCCCCTGATTGTCCTCAAGGATCCACCCGATCTCGCCGCGCGTCGCGCCATAGTCCGCCACCGAATCGCGGCGGATGAATTCGATCATCATGAAGGCCAATTGGCTCGCCATCCGGCTCGACTGGAGGCGCTTGACCACGCCCATCAGCGGCACGCGCATCGTGCGTACCTTCGGCCGGCCCGAAAAGCCGCCGTTCAGCCGCCACAACAGCTTCATGAAGCCGAACGGGAACAGCTCGCCGTTCAGATCGGCCTGCATCTCGTTGAGATCGGGCCAGGTCATCATGAAGGCGACGGGCTCGCCGTCATATTCGGCGATGCGGACCAGATCGTTGAAGATGATCGGCTTCATCTTCTTGCCGGCGAAGGCGATCTCGGTGTCGGTGAAGGGCACGAAGCCCCAATTATCCGACCAGGCATCGTTGAGGATCGCGAGGATGATCGCGGCTTCCTCGTTGAAGCGCTTCTTGTCCACCTTGCGCACGGTGATGCGGGCGTTCTTCTCGCCCGACGATATCACGCGCTGGATCAGCGGCGGGAAGGCGCGGGTTATGTCCAGTTCCCAGGTGTGGAGATCCTTCACCTTCGCATAGCCGGCGCGCTCGACCCACGCTTCGTAGCGGGCATCGTCATAGCCCATCATCACCGTGGGGGGCGTGTCGTGCCCCTTGATGAGCAGGCCGGGCTCTTCCCAGATCGAGATGCTGACCGGGCCGATCGAGCGCTTCACGCCCTTCCCGCGCAGCCAGGCCTCCGCCTGCGCGATCAGCGCCTGCGCAACGGCCTCGTCCTCGGCATCGAGATAGCCCCAATTTCCGCTGTCCGCGCCGCCGCCCTTCTCGGGCGCCATCGGCGTCCACAGATGATCGATATGCGCCGAGATGCGCCCCACCACCTTGCCGCCGCGCTCGGCCAGAAACAGCTGCGCCGTGCCATGCTCGAACCAAGGGTTCTTGCCCGGCGTGATGAGGCCGAGCGCCTCGGCCTTCAGCGGCGGCACCCAGGCGGGATTGTCCGCATAGAGGCGGAACGGCAGATCGACGAAGGCCTTGCGGTCGGCCTTGGTGGCGACCGGGCGGATGGTGACGGCCATGGCGCGGTTTACGAGTGGATGCGGGTCGAGGGGTGGCCCGTGGCGACGCCGCCCGACAGTTCGGAGACCCTGGGATAGACCTCGGCCACCTCGGGCGTGTAGCCCAGGTTGAACACCGTCGGGCTCTTCCTGCGATCCGAAACCTTGCCGTAGAAGGTGCCGAACAGGCGATCCCACAGGAAGTTGGTGATCCCGAAATTGCCGGTCTCGTCGTGGAAATGGTGCGCCATGTGGCGGGTCTTCATCGCCAGCAGCCACTTGTTCTTCGGCTTGTACGACAGGTGCTGGATGCAGTGGCAGAATTCGTTGACGCAGGTGGTGACGAGCCCCGTCGCGAAGGCCGCCGCCGCGCCGCCGATGCCGCCGATCAGCCAGCCGACCGGGATCGTCGCGATCGCCACCGTGGGCACCACGTTGGAAGGCGAGCCGAACAGCACCTCCAGATGGTTCGGATCCTGATGGTGATCGTAATGGATGCGCTTCCACGTCGAGGCAAGCCAGCTCACTTTGTACATCCACTGCGAGTGCAGGACGAAGCGGTGGAGGACGTACCACACGACCGGGAACAGCAGGATCGCCGCCGCTACCGAGGCGAGCGTCTGCACCAGCGGCGCCGGGTTCGCGACCCACACGCCCACGCCGACAGCCGCCAGCCCCAGATAGAGAAGGATCGCCGGATATTGCAGATAGGCGACCACGAGTTCCTTCAGCGTCATCCGATCGAGGTGATGGCGGCGCTTCCAGAAGGAGGGGCGGGCGGTGGCAGTGGTCACGGGCGATCCTCGAAGCTCTGACGGGGCCGGCGCATACGCGCAGCCGGCCGAATATGGCATCGGCCCCTGAACCTGCAATGAGGCACTTTTCGGGCGGGATCAAAGCCGAAGCGTGCGCGCCGCCTTGCCGAAGGCCAGTTTGTCGGATGGGGCGAGGCCGAAGCGCGCCGCGACCCACAGGAGCGGCGGCCAGGCGGCAAACAGGATCAGCCCCTCCAGCCACAAGGGCAGGCTCCGCAGCGCCAGCCACAGCAGCGGGAAGACCGCGCATACCGCAAGGGTGACGATCAGGGTCCGCAGGAACGGTGGCTGGAAGCCGTGCAGCTTTTCATGCCGCACCAGCTGCGCGACGGCGAAGGCCGCCACCGTCACCTGCCCCACCGCCACCGCCACGGCGATACCGATCACGCCGAGCGTGGGTGCTGCTATGAACAGCGCCAGCGCCGCCGTCGCCACGCCGAGCGCAGTGTTGGTGACCTGCTGGAAGCGGCCGGCGATCACCTGCTGGATCGCCCCCGCCGGCCCCAACGCCGCCTCGGCCGCGCGGGCGGCGGTGAGGATGGCCAGGATCGGCCAGGCCGCCTCGCTGCCATGGGCGAAGGTGGCGAGCAGCGCCGGCCCGATCGCGATCAGCGCGGCGGCGGTGGGCGCCGCCACCGCCAGCGAGACGCGCACCGCGAAGCCGTAGAGCGATTCGATCGTCCCCCGCTCGCCGCGCGCCGCCGCCGAGGCGACGGGGGCGAGGACGTAGTTGAAGGTCTGCCGCACGATCTGGACGATCGAGGCGACCTTGCGGGCGATGGCGTAGAGGCCCGAGGCCGCCGCGCCCGCCGCGCCGGGCGCGAGGAAATTGGCCAGCACGGTCGGCAGATCGGTGAACATCCGGGCGAGGATGTTGGCGGGCAGCACCGACGTGCCCGACCAGAAGAGGTTGGCCATCATCGCTTTGTCGCACCGCGTGCCCAGCACCTCGGCCAGCGGGACATAGCGGTTGAGCAGGCGCAACGAGAGGGCGGCGGTGATGGCGAGGCTGCACAGATGGGCCGAGAGCAGGCCGAGCGTCGTCAGCCCCAGCCCCGCGAAAATCCCCGCCATGATGAGCCGGGCGACCTGTTCCCACAGGATGCGCAGCCGGATTTCGGGGCCGAAGGCGTGCGCCGCGCGCAGCGCCGACGTCGCCACCTCGATCGTCGCCCACAAGGGCAAGGCCCAGGCGAACAGGCGGATCGCGGTGACGAGACGCGGCAGATCGGCGGCGGCGACGTTCAGGATCGGCGCGATCAGCGGCGCGGCGAGGCTGACGATTCCGGCGACCAGGATGTTCGGCCCCACCCCCAGCAGCAGCGCGCCGCGCACCGCCGCCGCGCGCTGCTGGCTCGTCTCCGCCTGCGGCAGCACCCGTTGCAAGGCGCTGGTCTGGCCGAGATCGAAGATATTCTCGGCGAGGTTCACCAGGCTCCACAGCACCATGTAGAGCCCGTAGGTGGGCAAGCCGAACAGCCAGGTGTAGGCCGGCTGCGCGATCACCTCGATCACCGCGCCCAGCCGCGCCGCCGCGACCGAGCCGACGCCCTTGGCGGCCTTGCGCCGGGCGGCGTGCGACTCGTCTATCGGCGAAGCGACCGGCGCGTCGCTCATTCCTCGGTGCGGATGAGGACCGTCTCGCCGATCAGCAGGAACAGGACGAACGGCGCCCAGGCGGCGAGGATCGGCGGATAGGCGCCGAGATTGCCCATCGCGAGGCCGAAATTATCGGCCACGAAGTAAGCGAAGCCCAGCCCCATGCCGATCACCGCGCGGATGAAGAGCTTGCCCGACCGCGCCAGACCGAAGCCCGCGACCCCCGCCAGCAGCGGCATCAGGATCGACGACATCGGCCCCGAAATCTTGTGCCACAGCACGGTCTCGAGGCTGGCGGTGGGCCGGCCGGCGGCCTTCAGATCGGCGATGGCGGTCGCCAGTGCCCCGAAGGAGCGGCTGTCGCCGTCGACGCTCGACAGAGTGAAGCGATCGGCCGTGATATCCTTGCCGACGATCATGTCGGGCAAGCGGCGCATCACGCCCTGCGTCACGTCGAACTCGTTGGCGCCGCGCAACTGCCAGCCGCCCGGCACCTGCACCGCGCTGTCCGAATGGACGATCTTGGTGAGGCTCGGCCCGTTGCGGTCGTAATAGGTGATGCCTTGCAGCTTGGTGGCGGCGCCCCGGCCGATCGCCTGATCGACGTGGATCAGATCGTCGTTGATGCGCACCCACACGTCCACCGCCGCATCGCGCGAGGGCGGCACGGGGCCGTATTTCACCTGCTGCCATGCCGTCAGCGTGGCGGTGGCGCGGGTGACGATGCGATCGTTGAACCCGAAGGACAGCGCGGCGATGACGACGCTGGCCAGCACCAGCGGCGCGAGGATCTGGTGGGCCGAGACGCCCGCCGCCTTCATCGCGATCACTTCGCTGTTCTGGTTGAGCGTGGCGAGCGTGATGAGCGTGCCGAGCAACACCGCGAAGGGCAGGAACCGCGCCACCAACTGCGGCGCGCGCAGCGACACATAATACCACAGCTGCGCGTCGCCATTGCCCGGATAGGCGAGGACGTCACCCGATTCGCCGAGCAGGTCGAGCGTCATCAGGATCAGCACGAGGCCCGCCAGCACCGACAGCGAGCGCACCACGAACAGCCGCGACATGTAGAGGCTGATCGTGCGCGAGGCGAAGAATTTCAGGTTCATGCGGGCACCGCCGCCGCCTTGCGGTTGCGGCGTTTGAGCCAGCGGCCGACCATCTTGCCCAGCTTGTCGAACTGCCGCTCCAGCGCGCCGATCGGCTGGCCGCCCGGCACCTGCGTCAAGGTACGGTACATCCACCAGACGAGGCCGGAGAAGAGGAAGAAGGGCACCCACAGAGCGATTATCGGCTCCACCTTGCCCAGCGCCCCCAGCGCCGAGGCATATTCGTTCACCTTGTGATAGGCGACGATCATCACGATCGACAGGAACACGCCCAGCGCCGAGGTCGATCGCTTGGGCGGCACCGCCAGCGCCACCGCCAGCAGCGGCAACAGCAGCATCATCGCCACCTCGACCATGCGGAAATGGAATTCGGCGCGGCTTTCGTTGCGCAATTTCTGCTCGGGCGCCTTGTGCCCCAGCACCGCCAGCTCGGGGATGGTCAGCTCGCCGTCCCGCCCGCCGCGCTGGCGGAAGCTCTCCATGCGCGGCAGATCGATCGGCAGATCGTGGCTCTGGAAGTTCAGCACGCGCGGCGTGACGAAGCCCGGCGCGTTGTGGACCAGCACGCCGTTGGTCAGCCGCAGGATGATCGTATTGGGGTCGTCGGTCGCCATGAACTGGCCGCCCGCCGCCGTCACCGCCAGCGTCTTGCCGTCCTCGCTCTCAGCCCGCACGAAGATGCCGGTCAGCTTGCGCCCGCTCTCGCGGCTCTCCTCCACCCGGAGCGTCATCCGCCGGCCGAGCTTGGTGAACTCGCCCACCTTGATCGACGCGCCCAGCGCGCCCGACCGCAGCTCGTAGCGCAGCCCCTCATAGGCGTAGCGCGCATAAGGCTGGACGAAGCCGACGATGGCGAGGTTGAGCCCCGCCAGCGCGATCGCGAAGACATAGGGCGTGCGTAGCAGGCGGCGATAGCTGAAGCCGCAGGCCAGCAGCACGTCCAGCTCGGACGAGGTCGCCAGCCGCCGGAACGCCAGCAATATGCCCAGCATCAGCCCGATCGGGATGCCGAGCGACATATATTCGGGGATCATGTTGGCCAGCATCCGCCACACGACGCTGACCGGCCCGCCCTCCGACGCGACGAAGTCGAACAGGCGGAGCATCTTGTCGAGCAGGAACAGCATCGTCGCGATCACCAGCGTGGCGATCAGCGGAACGGTGATGAGCCGGGCCAGGTAACGATCGATCAGCGCGGTTTTCAAAATGATGTCGCCCCGTCACCATGTTCTGGCCGCAATCGCACGCCACTTGTCCACTGCGAAGGGGGCCGTTTCCGCCCAACCCAGGTCGCTTGGGTGGGCGCTATAGCTTCCAGGAGTCTGTCGGTCATGTTGAAACTGCGTATTGCCGCCCTTGCCGCCGCCCTCGTATCGACGGGGTCGATCGGTGCTGGGTCCAGCAAGGCGGCGGTGCTCGGCCCTGAGGCGCAGGTCTGCAACGAGGCGCACCGCCCGGCGATGCTGGTCAAGGTCACCGGCCTGAAGGCACGCACCGGCGTGATTCGCGTCCAGTCCTACGGTGGCGATCCGGCCAATTTCTTCGACAAGGGCAGCTACCTCAAGCGCATCGAGGTCCGCGCGCCGGCCTCGGGCACGATCGAGGTGTGCGTGCCGGTCGAGCGCGAGGGCGTCTACGCCGTCTCGGTGCGGCACGACGTCAACGGATCGGGCAAGAGCGACATGTCCGATGGTGGCGGCATGTCCGGCAACCCCGATCTCTCGATGTGGGACGTGATGTTCAAGCGCAAGCCCGATCCCGCCCGCGTGTCGGTGCGGGTCCGCGACGGCATCGCCGTCGTGCCGGTCACCCTGCGCTACCTCCAGGGCGGCAGTTTCAAGCCCGTCAAACGTGAAGGCTGATTCTTAGTGGCGCTCGTGGCCCTCCTGTCGAACCCTCGCTCCACGGGCAATCGCTCGCTGCTGCCGCGCATCCGCAGCTTCTGCGCCGCGAACGCCGACATCTTCCATTACGAGGTGGAGACGATCGAGCAGATCGGCCCCGCGCTCAAGACGATCGCCCGCGTGGCGCCGCGCATCCTCGTCATCAACGGTGGCGACGGCACGGTGCAGGCGACGCTGACCGAGCTTCACCACGGCGGCCATTTCGGCAATTCGCCGCCGCTCGTCGCGGTGCTGCCCAACGGCAAGACCAATCTGATCGCGCTCGACCTGGGCGCCACCGGCGATCCGATCGAGGCGCTGGAGCGGGTGATGGAGATCGCGCGCGGCGGGATCGAGGGCGATCATCGCGTCGAGCGCGAACTCATCAGCCTTTCGGACGGCGAGCCCGGCGGGCGGCCGGTGCTGGGCATGTTCCTCGGCGGCGCGGGTCTGGCCGATTCGATGCTCTACTGCCGCCACAAGATTTATCCGCTGGGGCTGCCCAACGGCTTGAGCCATGTGCTGACGGCCTTCGCGGTGCTGCTGTCGCTGGTCCTCGGCCTGCGCTTCGCCTTCCTGCCGCCGCGTCCGTCGCCGGTGAAGGTGTCGCTGATCCGCCAGGGCGAGATCGCCGGCCGCTTCTCGCTGCTGATCGTCACCACGCTGCAACGGATGCTGCTGGGCTCGACCACGTCGGGCGGCCATTCGCGGCTGGGCGCGCTGCAACTGATGCTGGTCGATCAGAGCCCGATGGCGCTGCTGCGGGCCTTGTTCGCCGGCTTCTCGGGCAGCCTCGGCCGCCAGTCGATGGTGGGCGTGCATGTCGAGCGCGGCGACGAGATCCGCATCGAGGGCGAACGCTCCAGCGTGATCCTCGATGGCGAGATCTTTCAGGCGAAGGCGGGCCGGCCGATCGTGCTGACCCACACCGCGCCGCTGCCCTTCCTCCGCCTCGCGGCTTGACCGGGGCGCTCGAAGGGCTGGTCGCGGCGGAACTCGCCCGGCCGGTCGACCCCCGCATCACCGCCATGGCCGCCGCCATCGCCGCCCGCCATCCGGGCGCCGAGGCGGTGCTGTTCTACGGATCGTGCCTGCGCGCGGGCGACCTCGACGGGCTGATGCTCGATTTCTACCTGATCGTCTCGGATTACGGCCGCGCCTTCGACCGACGCTGGCTGGCCACCGCCAACCGCCTGATCCCGCCCAACGTCTTCCCGTTCGAGCATGACGGGCTGGCGGCCAAATATGCGGTGCTGAGCGCGGCCGACTTCGCCCGCCTCGCCTCGCCCGCCACCCGCAACGTCTCGGTATGGGCGCGCTTCGCCCAGCCCTCGCGGCTGGTGTGGCAAGCCGACGAGGCCGCCGCCGATCGCGCCGTGGCGACGGTCGCGTGCGCCGCCCCCACCCTGCTCGCCGCCGCCCGGCCGATGGTCGCCGACCGGATCGATGCGCTCGACCTGTGGCGCGAGGCCTTCGCCCTCACCTACGCCGCCGAACTGCGCGCCGAACGCAGCAACCGCGCCGGCTCCGTCGTCGACGCCGAACCCGACCGCTACCGCACCTTCACCGCCCCCGCGCTGGAGGCGGCGGGGCTGGCGGCGGAGGTGGGCGAAATCGTGACGTTCGCGAAATCCGCCACCCCCGCCGACCGCGCCGCCGGCACCCGCGCCTGGGCCCGCCGCCGCCGCGAGGGCAAGGCGCTCACCCTCCTCCGCCTGGCCAAGGCCAGCGCCACTTTCGCCGGCGGGATCGACTACCTCGCCTGGAAGATCAACCGCCACGCCGGCACCACGATCGCCATCACACCCTGGATGCGCCGCTGGCCGATCGCCGGCGCCGCGACCCTGCTGCCGAAGCTGCTGCGCGGGAAAGCGGTGAAGTAAGGCTTATTCAGGCAGGCGCGCGGTCAGGGTCGAGACGGTGTCCCCGGCGGCCGTCGCGATGGCCGTGACCTTTTCCGCCGCCTCCTCGATCGCGGCGAGGTCGGCGTCGGTCGCGTTGGGGTGGGCTTCGCGCAGGGCGTCGATCTGTTGCGCCGCATCCTGCACCCCGCCGCGCGCCGATTGCAGGCCCGACAGCGCCGTCTGCGCCGCGACCCAGGCGTCGCTGCCGACCGGCTGGCCCTTCGCGCGATCGACCGCCGCCGTCGCCTTGGCCTCTTCCGCCGCGAAGGCGCGCTGGCCGGCGTCGGCCGCCTTCAGCGCGGCTTCGATCTTCGCCACGATCGCCGGATCGGCCGCCGCCGGGGTCGCCTCGGCGACGGGGCCGGCGATCGGGGCGTCGACGTCCGCCGTCTTTTCGATCGGGCGGGGGGCAAGCGAGGGGGCGTTGCCGATGGGGCCGCTGCAGCCGACCAGCAGGAGCGGAAGCGCGACGAGGCCGAGGACGGGGAGGCGGATCATGCCCTTCCCTAGCGCGGCCGTCAGCGTCCCGCCAGCCGGCCGCGCTCGGCCTCGGCCAGCGCGGTCAGCCACTCGACGAAGCGGCGGACGCGCGGGACGGCGCGCGTATCCTGATGCACCACCAGCCAGAAGGCGCGGCGGATCGCGACCTGCGGCAGCACACGCATCAACGCCGGATCGCCGTCCGCGATGAAGCAGGGCAGCACCGCGATCCCCGCCCCGGCCTCCGCCAGCCGATATTGGGCGATGATGCTGGAGGATCGCAACGCCGGCTCCAGCCCGGGCTCGACCTCGTCGAGATAGTCGAGTTCGGGGGCGTACATCAGATCGGGGATATAGCCGATCAGCGGGTGGCGCCGCAGATCGGTGACCGTATCGGCCGGCGGCGCATCCGCGAAATAGGCCCGCGCGGCGTATAGGCCCAGACCATAGTCGATGAGCTTGCGCGTTACCACCGGCCCCCGGCGCGGGCGGGCGAGCATGATCGCCACATCGGTCTCTCGTCGCGACGGACTGAGGAAGCCGCTGGTGGCGACCAGATCGACCCGCACGCCGGGGTTGGCGGCGGTGAAGTCGCCGAGCCGGGGCGCGACGAACCAGCCTCCGAAGCCTTCGGAGGCGGACACGCGCAGCAGGCCCCTGCCCGTCTCGCCATCGCCCTCATCGACCCCGTCGAGCATCCGGGCGACCGCCTCGGCTCGGGCGAACAACGCTTCGCCCGCTTCGGTCAACCGCTGGCCGTCGCGCCGCTGTTCGAGCAAAGTCTGGCCCACCGCCTTTTCCAGCCGGCGCAACCGCCGACCCGCCGTGGTGGGATCGATGCCGAGCTGCGCCGCCGCGCGGCCGATCTGGCGAGCGCGGGCGACGGTTGCGAAAATGCGCAGGTCATCCCAGTCCATTGCCTGCGTTTATGCAGCCCCTATCTGCACGTCCATCCCTTGCCATGCAGGGTTGCAGGCCCGACAAGGCACCGAACCGGTCTCACGACCCAGACAGGATGACGGACATGGCCACCGCTTCGCGCGTGATCGATCATTATATCAGCGGTGGCGCGCCCGCCCCCACCCGCCGCGGAGATGTGTTCGATCCGAACACCGGCCGGGTGCAGGCGAGCGTGGCGCTGGGCGATCAGGCGGTGCTCGATCGGGCGGTGCAGGCGGCGCTCGCCGCACAGCCGGGCTGGGCCGCGACCAACCCGCAGCGCCGCGCCCGTGTGATGTTCCGCTTCAAGGAGCTGATCGAGGCGAACATGGAGGAGCTGGCGCGCCTGCTCTCGTCCGAACATGGCAAGGTGATCGCGGATTCGAAGGGCGACATCCAGCGCGGGCTGGAGGTGATCGAATTCTGCTGCGCCGCGCCGCATCTTACCAAGGGCGAATATACGATCGGCGCCGGCCCCGGCATCGATGTCTATTCGATGCGCGTGCCGCTCGGCATCGGCGCGGGCATCACGCCGTTCAACTTTCCCGGCATGATCCCGATGTGGATGTTCGGCCCGGCGATCGTGACAGGCAACGCCTTCATCCTGAAGCCCAGCGAGCGCGATCCTTCGGTGCCGGTGCGCCTGGCCGAGCTGATGAAGGAAGCGGGGCTGCCCGACGGCATCCTGCAGGTCGTCCATGGCGACAAGGAGATGGTGGACGCGATCCTCGACCATCCCGAGATCAAGGCGGTCAGCTTCGTCGGCTCCTCCGACATCGCCCACTATGTCTATTCGCGCGGCACGCAGGCCGGCAAGCGCGTGCAGGCGATGGGCGGCGCCAAGAATCACGGCATCGTCATGCCCGACGCCGATCTCGACCAGGTAGTGGCGGACCTCTCGGGCGCGGCCTTCGGCTCGGCGGGCGAGCGCTGCATGGCGCTGCCGGTGGTGGTGCCGGTGGGCGACGACACCGCCGAGCGCCTCAAGGCCAAGCTGCTGCCCGCGATCGAGGCGCTGCGCGTCGGCATTTCGACCGACGATCAGGCGCATTACGGCCCGGTCGTCACCGCAGCCCACAAGGCGAAGATCGAAAGCTATATCCAGATGGGCGTCGACGAAGGCGCAGACTTGGTGGTCGACGGGCGCGGTTTCAAATTGCAGGGTTATGAGGACGGCTTCTTCGTCGGCCCAACCCTGTTCGACCGGGTGACGACCGACATGCGGACCTATCAGGAGGAAATCTTCGGCCCCGTGCTCCAGATGGTGCGTGCCAGGGATTTCGAGGAAGCGGTGGCGCTGCCGTCGAAGCACCAATATGGCAATGGCGTCGCGATCTTCACGCGCAACGGCCACGCCGCACGCGAATTCGCCGCGCGGATCAATGTCGGCATGGTCGGCATCAACGTGCCGATCCCGGTGCCGGTCGCCTACCACAGCTTCGGCGGATGGAAGCGCTCGGGCTTTGGCGACCATAATCAGCACGGCATGGAAGGCATCCGCTTCTGGACCAAGACCAAGACCGTGACGCAGCGCTTCCCAGACGGATCGCCGCAGGGCGACAGCAGCTTCGTCATCCCGACGATGGGGTGAGCTATCTCCTCCCCGTGCCGGGGAGGAACAGGCTAAGGCATTGCCATGACCAACCAGTTCGACCTGACCGAGGACCAGCGTGCCATTCAGGAGATGGCGCGAAGGTTCACCGCCGATGCCATCACCCCCCAGGCCGCGGCATGGGACGAGGCGCATCACCTGCCGCGCGACGTGATCGCCGAGGCGGCGGCGCTCGGCTTCGGGGGCATCTATGTCAGCGAGGCAGGCGGCGGGATCGGGCTGGGGCGGCTGGAATCGGCGCTCATCATGGAGGCGATGGCCTATGGCTGCCCCTCCACCTCGGCCTTCATCTCGATCCACAACATGTGCGCGTGGATGATCGACAGCTATGGCTCGGCCGCGGTGAAGGCGAAATATCTCCCCGGCCTCGTCGCCTGCGAGACGCTCGGCAGCTACTGCCTGACCGAGCCGGGATCGGGATCGGACGCGGCCGCGCTCAAGACGCGCGCGGTGCGGGAGGGCGACGAATGGGTGGTGTCGGGATCCAAGGCGTTCATCTCGGGTGGCGGCGAGAATGAGATATATCTCGTCATGGTCCGCACCGGCGGCGAGGGGCCGAAGGGCATTTCCTGCCTGCTGATCGAAAAGGACATGCCCGGCGTCTCCTTCGGCGCGCAGGAGAAGAAGCTCGGCTGGCATTCGCAGCCAACCGCGCAGGTCAATCTGGACGGGGTGCGGGTGCCGGTCGCCAACATGGTGGGCGCCGAGGGGCAGGGCTTTTCGATCGCGATGGCGGGGCTCGATGGCGGGCGGCTCAATATCGGCGCCTCCTCGCTGGGCGGGGCGCAGCGCTGCCTCGACGAGGCGATCGCCTATACCAAAGAGCGCCGCCAGTTCGGACAGGCGATCGCGGATTTCCAGAACACGCAATTCGCCCTCGCCGACATGGAGACGGAGCTTCAGGCGGCGCGGACCCTGCTCTACACCGCGGCCGCCAAGGTGACGGCGGGCGCGCCCGACAAGACGCGCTTCGCGGCGATGGCCAAGCGTTTCGCCACAGACACCGGCTCATCGGTCGCCGATCGGGCGCTGCAGCTGCATGGCGGCTACGGCTATCTGATGGATTATCCGATCGAGCGCATCTGGCGCGACCTCAGGGTCCACCGCATCCTGGAGGGCACCAACGAAGTGATGCGGATGATTACCGCGCGCGATCTACTGAAGGGCTGAAGGGTCTGGCGGGGTGGGCGAACGGAGCCAATGACATGACCGACGACGTCCTCATTTCCATCGATGGCCCCACCGGGCGGCTGTCGCTCAATCGCCCCAAGGCGATCCACGCGCTCAACACCGGCATGTGCCGGGCGATGCTGGCGGCGCTGGTGGACTGGCGGAGCGATCCGGCGGTACGGCTCGTGATGATCGACCATGCCGCGGGGCGCGGTTTCTGCGCGGGCGGGGATATCCGCGCGCTATGGGAAAGCGGCGGCGGCGACGGAGCGATCGCGCGGGACTTCTTCCGCATCGAATATCAGTTGAACCATCTGCTGTTCACCTACGCCAAGCCGGTGATGGCGTTCATGGACGGGATCACGATGGGCGGCGGGGTCGGCATCAGCCAGCCCGCGAAATATCGCATCGCCACCGAACGCACCGTCTATGCCATGCCGGAAACCGGCATCGGCCTGTTTCCCGACGTCGGTGCCGGCTGGTATCTCTCGCGCCTGCCTGGCCGCACGGGGCCATGGTTGGCTGTGACCGGCGCGCGGATCGACGGGGCCGACTGCCTCGCCCTCGGGCTCGCCACGCACTACGTCCCCTCCGGGGCGCTGTCGCAGCTCAAGGCCGATCTGGTCGCCCGCCCCGGCGATATCGAGGGCGTGCTGGCCGCCGCGTCGGCCACCCCGCCCGAGAGCAAGATCGCGGGCTGGCGCGCCGACATCGACCGGCTGTTCGCCAGCGACCGCTATGAGGACATTCTCGCCGCGCTGGAGGCGGACGGCGGCGAATGGGCGGCCGCCCAGCGCGCCACGCTCGCCACCAAGTCGCCGCAGGCGTGCAAGGTTTCGCTACGCGAACTGGCCGAGAGCCTGCGCCTGACCGATTTCGCCGACGAGATGCGGATGGAATATGGCATCGGCACCAAGGTGGTGCAGCGCCACGACTTCCTCGAGGGCGTCCGCGCGCTGATCGTCGACAAGGACAATCAGCCGCGCTGGGAACCGGCGACGCCCGAAGCGGTCACCGATCACCTGATCGACACCATCTTCGCCCCGCTCGACCCCGCCGAGGCGTGGGAGCCCTATCGCGGCTGAGCCCCGCGCCAACGAACCATAAGGGAGAGAGACATGCGCATCGGTTTCATCGGCCTCGGCAACATGGGCGGCGGCATGGCGGCCAATCTGGCGAAGGCCGGACATCCGGTGGCGGCGTTCGATCTGTCGGCCGAGGCGGTGGCGCGCGCGGTCGCGGCGGGCTGCACCGCCGCCGGGAGCGCGGCGGAAGCGGCGACGGGCGCCGAGGCGGTCGTCACGATGCTGCCGGCCGGCACGCATGTCCGCGCCGTCTATGGCGACAGCATCATCCCCGCCGCCGCGCCCGGCACGCTCTTTCTGGATTGCTCCACGATCGACACCGCCTCGGCCCGTGCCGTGATCGCGCAGGCGGCGGCGGCGGGCTTCGCGATGGTCGATGCGCCGGTCTCGGGCGGCATCGCGGCCGCCAACGGCGGCACGCTCACCTTCATGGTCGGCGGCGAGCCCGAGGCCTTCGCCCGCGCCCGGCCGATCCTCGATCACATGGGCAAGGCGGTGATCCATGCCGGCGGCGCGGGCGCGGGCCAGGCCGCCAAGATCTGCAACAACATGCTGCTCGGCGCGACGATGGTCGCCACCTGCGAGGCGTTCGTGCTGGCCGAGAAACTGGGGCTCGACCTCCAGACCTTCTACGACATCTCGTCCAAGGCGAGCGGGCAGAGCTGGTCGATGACGAGCTATTGCCCCGTCCCCGGCGTCGGCCCGGAAACCCCCGCCGATCGCAATTACGAAGGCGGCTTCGCGACCGGACTGATGCTGAAGGATCTGAAGCTCGCCATCCAGGCCGCACAGGACGCCGGCGCATCGGTGCCGATGGGGTCGAGCGCGGGCGCGCTGTATCAGGCGCTGGCCAACACGGGCGCGGCCGGCAAGGATTTCTCGGCGATGATCCGCTTCCTCGACGGCAAGGCTGCCTAGGCGAGCCCCGGCAGCGGCGGCGCGCCCTCGGCCCGGCGCAGCACCGGGCTGGGCGCGGGGGCCTCGCGCCGGCGCTTGCGTTCGGCGCGGGAGGCGCGGCACGATCGACGATCGGCCGCATAGCCCGCGCCGAGAACGAACATCATGCTCGCCAGCACCATCGCCGGCGGGGCACCGCGCAGCGCGACGCCGATCGCGAGGCCCAGCATCATGCCGGTGACGAACCAGCCGGCGCGCACCGTCCGCGCGATCAGATCGGCCACATAGGCGCCAAGGAAGGTCGCGACGAACCAGCCGAGCGCGATCATCAGCACGCCTTCGGCCTGCACGTCGCCGATCAGCGGGATCATCTCGGTCACCCCCGGCTGCGGTGCGGCATAGCCCAGCGGGAAGAGGACGTGCGCGCCCATCCGCGCGAAGATCAGCGCCAGCAGCGCGAAGCCGAAGCCCGCGAGCGATCCGATGATGACGGCCATGGGCGCCCCTCCTGCCCGAATCGCTATCATAGTCGCGACTCGGGCAAAAGCCTTTGCAGCCGCGTGGAACAGCGCCGGCCACGCCACGTTCGGAGGGATAGCGACAAGCCATGGGGGCGGTGGTGAGCGACGATTTCCTGATCTTGCGGCCCGACGACGTCGATCTGTCGCGCTCGCCGCTGCGACGCGGGATCGATGAGCCGACCCATGTGCTGGGCGCCTTCAACCCCGGCTTCACCCGGCTGGCGAACGGCAATCTGCTGATGATGGTGCGGGTGGCCGAGGCGCTTTCCCAGCCGGTGGACGGCGATGCCGTGCGCGCGATCCGCTGGACGGCGGACGGCTATGCGCTGGATCGCCATCCGCTCGATCAGGTCGACATGACCGATCCGCGCCAGTTCGAGCTGCGCGGGCGCGGCAACCGCATCCTCGCGCTCACGTCGCTGTCGTGGCTGCTGCCGGTGGAGTTGTCCGCCGACGGCCGCACGGTGATCGCGGTGCATTACGACAAGGCGATCGAGCCCGCAGCGCGCTATCAGGATTATGGCGTCGAGGATGCGCGGATCAGCCGCATCGGCGACCTGTGGTACATGACGACCTGCTCGGTCTCGGCCGAGCGCCATTCGACGACCCTGCACGTCTCGTCGGACGGGCTGCATTATGACCTGAAAGGCATCATCCTCGATCATCAGAACAAGGACATGCTGTTCTTCGAGGGGCTCGTCGGCGGCAAGTTCCTCGCGCTGACCCGCCCCTTGGGGGAATGCTATTTCGCCTACCCGCCCGGCAGCGAATGGGCCGGTGGCCCCTCGATCAACATGGCACAGTCGCCCGACGCGCTCCACTGGAAGCCGCTCGATACGCCTGGCCTGCGCGCGCGGGCGGGATCGACATCGGCGATGAAGATCGGCGGCGGCACCCCGCCGATCCTGACCGACGCGGGCTGGCTGACGATCTATCATGGCGTCGAGCGGCAAGCGACGGTGGGCATCTACCGCAGCTTCTGGGCGCTGCTCGACCGCGACGATCCCTCGCGCGTGCTGCGGATGGAGGATGCCGCGCCGCTGCTGGAGGCGTCCCCCGCACTGACGGCGGACATCGCGCACCAGATGTATCTGCCGACGCCGGTGGTGTTCACGACCGGCATGGTCGACGCGGGCGATCATTATGTCGTGGCCAGCGGCGAGGCGGACCTGGCCTGCCGGATCACGCTGATCCCGAAGGCGCGGTTCCTGTGACCCGCTTCGTCATTGCGAGCGCAGCGAAGCAATCCAGCTCCTCACCCGAAGCGTGCGGCACGGGCTGGATCGCGTCGCTGCACTCGCGATGACGAGGGAATATAACGAGATGGCCCATGCATCATCGCCCGCCGAAACCGAATGGTGGAAGTCCGCCGTCCTCTACCAGATCTACCCCCGCTCCTTTCAGGACTCGAACGGCGACGGCATCGGCGATCTCGCCGGCATCGCTGCCCGGCTCGACCATCTCGTCGACCTCGGCGTGGACGCGATCTGGATATCGCCGATCTTCCCATCGCCGATGGCGGACTTCGGCTATGACGTGGCCGATTATACGGGGATCGACCCGCGCTTCGGCACGCTCGCCGATTTCGACGCGCTGCTCGCCGCCGCCCATGCGCGCGGGCTGAAACTGCTGCTCGATTTCGTGCCCAACCATTCGTCCGACCAGCACCCCTGGTTCGCCGAGAGCCGCGCCTCGCGCGATAATCCGAAGCGCGACTGGTATATCTGGCGCGACGCCGCCCCCGATGGCGGGCCGCCCAACAATTGGATCAGCGATTTCGGCGGCCCCGCGTGGGAGTGGGACGCGGCCACCGGCCAATATTACAGCCACGCCTTCCTGAAGGAGCAGCCCGACCTCAACTGGCGCAACCCGGACCTGCGCGCGGCGATGATGGACGTGCTGCGCTTCTGGTTCGACCGCGGCGTGGATGGCTTCCGCATCGACGTGCTGTGGCACATGGTGAAGCACGCCGATTTCATCGATAATCCGGTGAACCCCGATTACCGGCCGGAGATGGGCGAGATGCACGCCGTGCTCCAGACCCATTCCACCGACCAGCCCGAAGTCCACGCCATCGCCGCCGAGATGCGCGCCATCGCGGACGGCTATGGCGCGCGGCTGCTGATCGGCGAAATCTACCTGCCGGTGCCCCGGCTGATGGACTATTACGGCACGGCGGACGCGCCCGAGGTGCAACTGCCCTTCAACTTCCAGCTGATCGATGCGCCGTGGGACGCGCGATCGCTGGCGCGGCTGATCGCGGAGTATGAAGCGGCGCTGCCCCCCGGTGGCTGGCCGAACTGGGTGCTGGGCAATCACGATCGCCCGCGCAGCGCGACCAAGCGTGGCGCCGCACAGGCCCGCGTCGCGGCGATGCTGCTGCTCACCCTGCGCGGCACCCCGACGATCTATTATGGCGACGAGATCGGCATGACCGATACCGATATCCCGCCCGACAAGGTGCAGGATCCGCGCGAGCTGCGCGAGCCGGGCCTCGGGCTCGGCCGCGATCCGGTGCGGACGCCGATGCCGTGGGATGCGGGCGACGGCGCGGGTTTCACGACCGGCGTGCCGTGGCTGCCGATCAGCCCGGACTGGCGAACTCGCAATGTCGCCGCCGAGGACGACGACCCCGCCTCGATGCTGGCGCTGCACCGCGCTTTGCTGGCGCTGCGCCGCGCTTATCCCGCGCTGGCGATGGGCGATTATGTATCGGTCGCCGCCGAGGGCGATATCCTCGCCTATGAACGGCGGCTGGGCGGGGAACGGTTGCTGATCGTCCTCAACCTTGGCGCCATGCCGCAGACGTTTATCGCGCCCGAGGGCGGTTTCCGGCCGATACTCTCCACCCTTCCCGGCGCCTTGCCCGATACGGTCATGCTGCTCCACCCCGACGAAGGCTTGATCTGCACCTTATGAAAATCGCCATGTTCGCCCCCATTTCGTGGCGCACCCCGCCGCGCGCCTATGGCCCGTGGGAGCTGGTGACGAGCCTGCTGACCGAGGCGCTGGTCGCGCGCGGCGTGGATGTCACCCTGTTCGCCACGCAGGACAGCATCACCGCCGGCACGCTCGCCGCCGTCGTGCCCGCGCCGTATTCCGAAGACCCGTCGATCGACGCCAAGGTGTGGGAGATGCGGCATCTGGCCCATCTGTTCGAGCGGGCGAGCGAGTTCGACCTGATCCACAACCAGGCCGATTTCCCGGCGCACGCCTTCGCCCATCTGGTGCCGACGCCGATGGTGACGACGATCCACGGCTTCTCGTCGAACCGCATAATGCCGATGTACGCGCCCTATCAGGATCGTATCCACTATGTCGCGATCAGCGATGCCGATCGGGCCGAGGGGCTGCGCTATGCCGCCACGATCCACCATGGCATCCCGGTCGGGGATTTCGCCTTCGATGCGGTGGGCAGCGACGACCTGCTGTTCTTCGGCCGGATGCACCCCGACAAGGGCGCGAAGGAGGCGATCGACGCCGCCCGCGCCTCGGGCCGGGCGCTCGACATGTACGGCATCGTGCAGGATCAGGGCTATTACGAGCGCGACGTGGCCCCCGCGATCGATGGCGAGACGATCCGCTACCACGGCCCGGTCGGCGGCGACGCGCGGGTGAAGGCGCTGGGCCAGGCCCGTGCGCTGCTCCACCTCATCAATTTCGCCGAGCCCTTCGGCCTGTCGGTGATCGAGGCGATGGCCTGCGGTACGCCGGTGATCGCCAGCCGGCGCGGATCGATGCCCGAACTGATCGACGATGGCGTGACGGGCTTCCTCGTCGACACCCCTGCCGAGGCGCTGGCCGCGATCGAACGCGCCGGCGAGATCGACCGCGCCGCCTGCCGCCGCGCGGTGGTCGAGCGGTTCAGCGTCGAGCGGATGGCGGACGAGTATCTGGCGCTCTACCGCCAGATACTCGCCTGATCGCCGTCAGCTGGCGTCGACCAGCACCAGTTCGCTGTCCTCGATCGCCGTCACGGTCAGCGTTTCGAGATCGCTGATCGCGGCGCCGTCGCGGGCGTTGATGCGGGTGCCGTCGATCTCGACCGCGCCGGTGGCGGGGACGAGATAGGCGCGGCGATCCGCGCCGAGCGGATAGGTCGCCGTTTCGCCGGCCTTCAGGGTCGCCGCCACGACGCGGGCGTCGGTGCGGATCGGCAGCGCGTCGCCGTCGCCGTCGAAGCCGCTGGCGAGCGTGACGAACTGGCCGGCGCGGTCACCCTTGGGGAAGGGCTTGGCGCCCCACGAGGGCTTCTCGCCGCCACGGGTCGGCATGATCCAGATCTGGAACAGCGTCGTCGGCACGTCCTCCAGATTGAATTCCGAATGGCGGATGCCGGTGCCGGCGGACATCACCTGCACGTCGCCCGCCTCCGTCCGACCCTGGTTGCCGAGACTGTCCTGATGGCTGATCGCGCCGGTGCGGACATAGGTGATGATCTCCATGTCGCGGTGCGGATGCGGCGGAAAGCCGCTCTTGGGCGCGATGACGTCATCGTTCCACACGCGCAGCTTGCCCCAGCTCATCCGGGCGGGATCGTGATAGTCGGCGAAGCTGAAATGATGCTTGGCATTCAGCCAGCCGTGATCGGCGCCACCGAGGGTGGCGAAAGGACGCACGTCGATCATCGTCTTTCTCCTGTGTGGGGCAGCGAATTCAGGCCGCGAGGAGCGAAAGCGCCTCGATCTGCCGGTCGTTGAACCCCAGAGCGGCGAGGGTGGGCACCATCCGCTCGGCCGGGCGGCGGCTGCGGCGGGTGGCGCAGACGAAGCTGCGCACCGCCTCCAGTCGCGGATCGGCCAGCGGCGGGGGTGCCTCGTTGCCGGTCACGGCCCGCACGAACTTCGCCACGATCCCCTTGCCCGATCCGCCGGGGCAACCGACGTTGCCGGCATCCTTGAGCGCGATCGAGACCGCGCGCCATTCGGCCGGGGTGAGATCGGGAAAATTCTGGTGGATCATGGCGTCGCTCCCTCGCTTCGCCGAACCATATGGAGCAGGAATCCTGAACGGAGTACCACCAAAGGTTACATTTTTTCGTTGCACGGATCACAACGCATAACCGCGTTAAGGTTCGCGATCGGCACCGATTGACAGCCGTGGGCGGGCAGGGGAGCTAAACGCCCGGCGGGACGTTGCACCGCCATCCGATTTCCCCGACCGATCGCCGGTCGAACTGCCTGTGGAGAAGCGTCTCATGCGCCGTATCGCCGCCCCCTTCCTCGCCCTTGCCATCCTCGCCCCCGCCCTCGCGCCGACGATCGCGCAGGCCGCGGAGAGCAAGACGGTCGCGCTGATCGGGCCGGACAGGTCGAGCCGGGGCAGCATCACCGTGGCCGCAGCACCCAAGGGCGTGCTGCTCCATGTCGAGGCGACCGGGCTGACGCCGGGCTGGCACGGCATCCATTTCCACGCCAAGGCTGATTGCGGCGACGCGGCGTTCAAGAATTCGGGCGGCCATGTCCATGGCGGCCCCAATCCGCCGGTCCACGGCCTGCTCAATCCGGCGCGCGACGATTCGGGTGACCTGACCAACATCCATGCCGGCGCGGACGGCGTGGCGAAGGCCGAGATCTTCTCCTCACTGGTGACGCTCAGCCCCGGCGGCAGCGTGCCCGCGCTGCTCGACGCCGACGGTTCGGCGATCGTGATCCACGCCAAGGCCGACGATTACACCACCCAGCCGATCGGCGGCGCCGGCGATCGTGTCGCCTGCGGCGTAGTGAAGTAACGCTCACCGTTGTGCTCCTGCCTGCGCAGGAGCACCGGAGCATTCGACACGGCCGCATTGACATTGGCGTCTCAGCGCCCACACCGTTCCCATATGAGAACGGATGACGATTCCTCGAACACGGCCGCCGTCAAATCCGCCGATCGCGTGCTGGACCTGCTCGAACTGCTCGCGCGTGCCGACCAGCCGCTGTCGCACGCCGACATCGCCGCCCGCCTCGCTATCCCCAAGAGCAGCCTGACGCCGCTGCTGCGCAACCTCGCGCGGCGCGGCTACCTCGAGATAGCACCGGACGGGCGTAACCATCGCCTCGGCCCGGCGCTCGCCACGCTCGCGCGGGCGGCCGGGCGGCGCGATCTGGCGGAGGATGCCATGCCCTTCCTGCGCGAAGCGACGCGCGAGACCGGCGAGAGCAGCGCCTTCAACCAGTTGCGGGGGCAGGAGGTGGAGGTCGTGGCGACCGTCATCGGGTCGCACCGGCTGGTCACCCACATGCGGCTGGGCGACCGCGCCCCGCTCTACGCCACCTCCAGCGGCAAGCTGATCCTCGCTTACATGCCCGATGCGTTCCAGCGCGATTATATCGCCGACATTCGCTTCCAGAGCTGGACCCCGCACACAATCACCAGCCGCGCCGCGCTGCGTGACGAACTGGCGGCGGTGCGCGAATCGGGTTTCGCTTACTCGCGCGAGGAATGGACGCCGGGCATCGTCGGCATCGGCGCGGTGCTCCTCGACGAGCAGGATCAGCCGATCGGCGCGGTCAACCACGCGGTGCCGGTCGCCCGCTATGACGAGGCGGCCGACGCCCGCGCGCGCCACTCGCTGCGGCGCTGTGTGGGCGATTTCCGGCGGCACATCCTGTCAGCGGACATGCCGCCCATGATGCGGGATCGCCACGATCCAGCTTGACGCAACCGCCGCCATTCGTGCAAGGATGCGAACCAAGTTCATATATATAAACACCACACGAGTTGAGGGCCGTCGGCGCGGCCCCGGCCCGCCAGGAGCATCGGCATGAGCCTGACCCTTCCCCAATATACTCCTGAGGATGCTGGCCAGCCGCCTTCGCTGGCACTCGACTATCGATCGACCGTGCTGCGCGCGCCCCAGCACGCCCCGATCGCTATCCCCGAGACCCTGACCGAAGTGACCGGCCCCGCGGGCTGCTGGGATCGGCTGATGGGATCGGCGATGGCGGACCTCACGACGCAGCACAAAGCCCCACCGCAGGGCCAGCGCATCGTCGTGTCGGGCCGCGTTCTCGACGAGCAGGGCCGCCCCGTGCCGAACACGGTGATGGAAGTGTGGCAGGCCAATGCCGCCGGCCGCTACATCCACAGCAAGGACAATTGGGACGCGCCGCTCGACCCGAATTTCACCGGCGCCGGCCGCGTCGTCACCGACGAGCAGGGCCGCTACAGCTATGTCACGATCCGCCCCGGCGCCTATCCGTGGGGCAATCACACCAACGCCTGGCGCCCGGCGCACATCCATCTGTCGCTGCTCGGCCCGGCCTTCTCGACCCGGCTGGTGACGCAGCTCTATTTCCCGGACGATCCCCTGATCGAGATCGATCCGATCGCCAACGCGGTGCCGATGCCCTACCGTCAGCGCATGGTCTGCCGCTTCGACATCCACAGCACCGTGCCGAACTGGGCGCTGGGCTATCTGTTCGACGTGGTGCTGCGCGGCGACAAGGCGACCCCGATGGAGGACGGCCATGACCACTGACACGATCGATCCGCTCGGCACCGTCAACCCCGCGCCGCGCCTCGACAATCAGGATCCGGCGATCTTCGGCCAGACCCCGTCCCAGACCGTCGGCCCCTTCTTCCACTACGGCCTGCCGTGGAAGGGTGGCGCGGACCTCGTCGGCCAGTCCGACATGGGCGCGCGCGCCGATCTGTTCCCGGAGGATCATTATGTCCTCAACCTCTCCTCCCCGCGCGGCACGCCGCAGGGCGAGGTGATCGAGCTGTTCGGGACGGTCTATGACGCGAAGGGCGATATCGTCGCCGATGCGATGATCGAGCTGTGGCAGGCCAATGCCGCCGGCCGCTATCTCGCCGAGGCGGACGACCGCGCCGACGTGGCGATCGACCCCGAGTTCGTCGGCTGGGGCCGGTCCTCGACCACGGTGGACGGCGAATATCGCTTCCGCACGATCCTGCCCGGCCGCGTCCCCGGCCCCGGCAACAGCCTCCAGGCGCCGCATCTGGCGATCTCGGTCTTCGGGCGCGGCATCATCAAGCGGCTGTCGATGCGGGCCTATTTCGCGGGCAGCGAGGGGCTCGACAGCGATCCGGTGCTGGAGACGGTGCCCGCCGACCGCCGCGACACGCTGATCGCCCAGCCCGCCGGCCCCGGCCAGTGGCGGCTCGACATCCGGCTGAGCGGGCCGGGCGAGACGGTGTTCTTCGCGGTCTGACGATGGCGATGCTGCTGCGGACCCGGCCGGCGACGACGCCCCCGCTGCTCGCCCTGTTCGACGATGCGGCGACGATCGCGCACGCGCTGGCGTTCGAGGCGGCACTGGCGCGCGCCGAGGCGGATTGTGGGCTGATCGATGGCGCGATCGCCGACGCGATCGGGGCGGCCAGTCGTGCCATCGCGATCGATGCGGCTATTTTGGCGGACGAAGCGGCGCTGGCCGGAACGCTCGCCATCCCGCTGGTCAAGCGGCTGCGCGCCGCGCTCGACGGTGATGCGGCAAAGGCCGTCCATCGTGGCGCCACCAGTCAGGATCTCGCCGATACGGTGCTGATGCTGCAACTGGCCGGCGCGATCCCGCTGATCCTCGCCGATGCGCGGCGCGTGGTCGCGGCGCTGACGGCGCTGGCCGAGCGCCACGCCGCCACCCCCGCGATCGGCCGCACTTTGCTTCAGGACGCGCTGCCCATCGGCTTCGGCCTGCGCATCGCCCATTGGGCCGCCGGCATCGCCGCCGCGACCGACCGGCTCGCCGCCGAGATCGCCGATGGCCTGCCGCTGCAATTCGGCGGCGCCGCCGGCACGCGCGCCGGTCTCGACGGCAAGGGGGCGGATGTCGCCGCCGCGCTCGCCCGCCATCTCGGCCTCGCCAGCCCACCCGGCCCGTGGCAGGCGGAACGCACGACGCCGGCCGCGCTCGCCGCCGCGCTCGCCATCCTCACCGGCGCGCTCGGCAAGATGGCACGCGATATCTCCCTGCTCGCGCAGAATGCCGTCGGCGAAGCGCGCGAGGGTATCGTCGCCGGGCGCGGCGGCTCCTCCGCGATGGCGCACAAGCGCAATCCCACCGGCTGTCAGGTCGCGCTCTCGGCCGCGCTCCGCTCCCCCGGTCTCACCGCCATCGTACTCGGCGCGATGCCGCAGGAGGAGGAGCGCGGGCTCGGCGGGTGGCAGGCCGAAGGGCCGGTGCTGGCCGAGCTGGCGATGCTCGCCGGCGGCGCGGCGGCGGTGATGGCCGACGTCGCCGAGGGCCTCGATATCGACGAAGCCGCCATCGCGCGTAATATTGCCGCCGCAGGAATCGGCGAGGATATCGGCGAATCCGCTGCCCTCGTCACCGCCTTGCTCGCCCCTTCAAGGAAAGCCGACTGATGCCCTTTGCGACCCGTGACGGCACCCGCATCTACTGGAAGCGTGAAGGGGTGGAGAGCCGCCCCGCGCTGGTGCTGCTCAATTCGATCGGCACAGATATGGCGCTGTGGGAGACGACGCTCCCCCACCTGCTGCCCGCCTTCCACATCCTGCGGATCGACACGCGCGGCCATGGCGCGTCGGACGCGCCCGAGGGCGATTACAGCCTGCCGATGCTGGCGGCCGACGTGATCGCGGCGATGGACGCGGCCGGCATCGCCAAGGCGGCGGTCGCGGGCGTGTCGCTGGGTGGCATGATCGCGATGCAGCTGGCGCTCGACCATGGCGACCGCATCACCGGCGCCGCGCTGATCTGCACCTCCGCCACGATGGACAAGACCGCCTGGACCGACCGGGTCGCCAAGGTCCGTGCCGAGGGCACCGCCGGCATCGCCGATCTCGCGATGGGCCGCTTCCTCTCCCCCGGCTTCACCGCCGCCCACCCCAGCGTCGCCGAGAGCGTGAAGCGCGGGCTGCTCGACATGGCCGACGCGGGCTATGCAGGCTGCGGCGCGGCGATCCGCGACATGGCGCTGATCGATCGCCTGCCCGGCCTGTCGCTGCCGGTGCTGGTGGTGGCGGGCAGCCGCGACACCTCGACGCCCTACGCCGGCCATGGCGAGCATCTGATCGCCGCCATCCCCGGCGCCAAGCTCGCCACGCTCGATGCGGCGCACCTCGCCCCGATCGAAAGCCCGCGCCCGCTGGCCGGCGCGCTGCGCGACTTCTTCCTGGCCGACACCAAGCGCGAGGAGGCCGCCGACACCCTGTTCGAGGCCGGGCTGGTCAACCGCCGCCGCGTGCTGGGCGACGAATGGGTCGACAGGTCGTTGGCCAAGCGCACCCCCTTCAATCACGATTTCCAGGCGATGATCACCCGCATCGCGTGGAACGAGATCTGGGGCCGCCCCGGCCTCGACGACCGCACCCGCCGGCTGCTGGTGGTGGCGATCACCGCCAGCCTCGGCCGCTGGGAGGAATTCGAACTGCACGTCCGCACCGGCCTCGCCCGCGACGGCTTCACCCGCGAGGAACTGAAGGAGGTGCTGATGCAGCTCGCCATCTACGCCGGCGTCCCCGCCGCCAACACCGGCTTCGCCGAAGCCGGCAAGATCATCGCCGCCATGGACGAAGAGACCCGATAACATGCGCCCGCTCGACCCCGCCGTCTTCGCCCACCTGCGCCGCTCGGTCACCACCCGCACCGACGAGGCGCTGATGGCGCAGTTCGGCATCAGCTATAACACCTGGCGCAAGCTGGAAGCCGGCCTCCCGATCCGCCCCTCTCTGGCCAGCCGGATCGAGGCACGGTTCGGGGGTGCGCAGGCGGACGCCTGAGAAAAATCCTCCCTGAGCTTGCTCGGGGAGGGGGACCATCGCGCAGCGATGGTGGAGGGGTCCGGCGCACCGGCGAAGTCCGCTCCCGCCTTTGGGTTGGGGAACCCCTCCACCGCCTTGGGCGGTCCCCCTCCCCAAGCGCGCTTGGGGAGGAACTTCAGCGCAGCGCAGCCCGCGCGATCGCCTCGAACGCGCTGCCCGCCGCCGACATCGGCCGCTGGCTGTCGCGGTTGAGATAGACCGGCAGCTCGCCCCGCTCCACCAGCGGCAGGATACGCACCGCCGAGTCGTGCGGCTGGGCGGCGGTGAAGCTGTCCACCAGCGCGATGCCCAGCCCCTGCGCCACGAACGCCACCGCCGTCTCGGCGAAGCGCACATAAGTCCGGATCGGCGGCCCCTCGCCCCCGAACAGCGCCGCGATCGCGCGCCCGTGCGGCGTATCGGCGCGGAACGAGATCAGGCTTTCGCCGGCCAGCCGCCCGACCGACAGCGTGCCCGCCCCCGCCAGCGGATGATCGGCATGCACCGCCGCCACCAGCCGCCCCGCCCCCAGCCGCACCGAATGGACGTTCGGCTGGGCCATCGGAAACAAAGTGAGGGTCACGTCGCCGCGATCGAGCGCGAGATAATCGTCGGTCTGGTCGACCGAGAGGATGTCGAATTGCAGCACCAGATCGGGGAAGCGATCGATCAGCCGCTTGAGCAGCGCCGGCAGCACCGAATGGCCGAGCGAGGGCGAGGCGGCCACGCGGAACAGCCGGTCCTCCCCCGCCGCCAGCCGCCGCGCGACATGATCGAGATCGGCCAGCTCCTTATGCACCCGCTCGACCTGCGCCATCAGCAGATGCGCCTCCTGCGTCGGCACCAGCCGCCCGCTGGAGCGATCGAACAGCGCAAAGCCGAGCCGGTCCTCCATATGCCTGAGCATCCGCGACAGGCCGGGCTGCGCCACCCCCAGCCGCGCCGCCGCGCCCCGCACCGTGCCGATCCGCATCACCGCGCGAAATATCTCGACCTGTCGGTGATTGAGCATGGCCGCCGATACCATGAGGTTATCGATGACGGCAATCATGGCGGCTTATGGCATGTGTACGGATCGGTTAACTGGCTGCCCTCGGATCGAGGAGCCAGCCATGCACAACGCCATCGCCACCGTTTCGCTGAGCGGCACGCTGGAGGACAAATTGCGTGCGGCCGCCGCCGCCGGCTTCGACAGCGTCGAGATTTTCGAGAACGACCTGCTCGGCTGCGCGCTCTCCCCGCGCGAGGTGCGCGTGATGCTCGCCGACCTCGGCCTCGCCTGCTCGCTCTACCAGCCGTTCCGCGATTTCGAGGGGATGCCCGAACCGCTGCGCGCCCGCACCTTCGACCGCGCCGAACGCAAGTTCGACCTGATGGGCGAGCTGGGCACCGATCGCATCCTGATCTGCTCCAACTGCTCGCCCCACGCGCTGGGCGATACGGCCCGCATCGTCGATGATTTCCGCGAGCTGGGCGGGCGCGCGGCGGTGCACGGCATCCGTGTCGGTTACGAGGCGCTGGCATGGGGCCGGCACGTCAACGATCACCGCCAGGTGTGGGATATCGTGAAAGCGGTCGATCACCCCGCGATCGGCATCATCCTCGACAGCTTTCACTCGCTCTCGCGCAAAATCCCGAGCGACAGCATCGCCGCGATCGACGGCGACAAGATCGTCTATGTTCAGCTCGCCGACGCGCCCCTGCTCGACATGGATCTGCTCTACTGGAGCCGTCACTTCCGCAACCTGCCGGGCCAGGGCGGGCTCGACGTGACGGGCTTCGTCGCCGAAATCCTGCGCACCGGATATGATGGTCCGCTGTCGCTGGAGATATTCAACGATCGCTTCCGCTCCAATTCGGCCGCGATGGTGGCGAGCGACGGGGTGCGCTCGCTCGACATGGTGCGCGACGCCGCGATGCGACGCATCGGCGCGGCGACGATCATGCCGCCGCCCGCGACGATCCTCGGCACCGAATTCGTCGAATTCGCGGTCGATCCCAAGGATCGCGAGCGGCTGAGCGCGATGTTCACCCGCATGGGCTTCTCCCCCGCCGGCCGCCATCCGACCAAGGACGTGACCCGCTGGCGCAACGGCGCGGCCAATCTGGTGATGAACGGAGAGCCCGGCGGTTTCGCGGAGGCGTATCGCACCACCCACGGCACCTCGATCTGCGCGATCGGCCTGAAGGTGGCGGACGGCCCCGCGACGGTCGCCCGCGCCGAGGCGCTCGGCATCGTCCGCGAGCCGACCGACCTGCCCGCCATGCCGGCGCTGCGCGGCGTGGCCGGCAGCTTGGTCTATGTCGTCGACCAGGCCGATGCCGACGCGATCTGGGGCTCCGAATTTCGCAGCGCCCCGGCCGCGCCCGGCGCGGGATCGATCGAGGCGATCGACCACCTCGCCGCCGTGGTGCCCAACGACGAATTCCTGTCGTGGCAGCTCTACTGGCGCGCCTTGTTCGACGTGCAGGTCCAGACCGCGCAGGACGTGATCGACCCCTCCGGCCTCGTCTTCAGCCAGGCGATCCAGAGCCCCGACGGCGGCTTCCGCCTGACCCTCAACAGCACCGACGCGCGCGGCACGCTCTCGGCGCGCTTCCTCCATCAGTCGTTCGGCGCGGGCTACCAGCATGTCGCGCTGCGCACCGCCGACGCGACCGCCACCGCCGCGAAACTGGCCGCGCAGGGCCTCGAAACCCTCGCCATCCCCGCCAATTATTACGACGATCTCGCCGCCCGTTTCGGCTTCACCGATGCGGAGATCGAGCGCATGGCCGCCCTCGGGCTGCTGTTCGATCGGGATGCCGAGGGGCATGATTACCGCCAATTCTACAGCCGGGCGTTCGACAAACACTTCTTCTTCGAATTCGTCGAACGGCAGGGCTACGACGGCTATGGCGCGCCCAACGCCGGGATCCGGCTGGCCGCGCAGAACCGCTATCGCGAAGAGGCGGTGCCGCTCTGAAACCGAAGCCGTTCGTGCTGAGTAGGGACTGAGCCTGTCGAAGTCCCGTATCGAAGCATCCGCGCCAAGGCACATCTTTCGATACGCCATTTCGACAAGCTCAATGCCTGTCCTGAGCGACTGCCTTGGCAGGCAGTCGAAGGGGCTACTCAGGACGAACGTGTTTCCATTCCGAATAGTCGCAGACGTTGCGTGCTATCACCATAGACGCATCCAAAAATGTGTAGGCGCTTTCAGGAGCAGCAAAAGCCGCCACGAGTTCCGCCTTCAGGCGCGCAAAAGCGTCTTCGTCGGCGCAAACAGGCCGGACTTTCGGTTTCGACATCAACAGCCTCCCTCCCAACGATATGGCAGGCCGTAATAAGCAGCAAGCCGATGCTACAGCCGCGCCACCGCATCCAGCGCGAGCAGATAGCCCGCCGCGCCGAAGCCCGCGATCACGCCCTTCGCCGCTCGGCCGATATAGCTTTCGTGGCGGAAGGGTTCGCGGGTGTGGGGGTTGCTCAGGTGGAGTTCGATCACCGGCAGCTCGATCGCCTTGATCGCGTCGTGCAGCGCCACCGATGTGTGGGTGTAGGCGCCCGCGTTCAGGATCAGCGCCTTCGCACCGCGCGCCCGCGCCTCGTGCATCCAGTCGACCAGAACCCCCTCATGGTTGCTCTGGCGAAATTCGAGGGTGAGGCCGAGCGTGTCGGCGTGCGTGGCGGATCGGGCGGCGATGGCGTTGAGCGTGTCGTGGCCGTAGATGGCGGGCTCGCGCGTGCCCAGCAGGTTCAGATTGGGGCCGTTGAGGATCATCACCAGCGGCCGGTCGGCAATCGTCGTCATGCATATGTCCCGTAATCGGACGCTCCCCCCTCTTTGGCGGAGGGGGGTGAGGGAGGAGCGCCCGCCTGCGTCGGCCGATCCGCTTAGAAGCGGACCTTGGCGCCGACGTAGAAGGATCGACCCAGCACGTCGTAGGTGCCGGGCAGCGTGTTGCCGGGCGTGCCCGCGATCACCAGCGGCTGCTTGTCGAACAGGTTGGTGATGCCGGCACGCAGTTCATACGCCTTGGTCACCGCCAGACGGCCCGACAGGTCGAACACGTCGTAATGCGGCACGCCGGGCGCGGGGCTGGCGGGGCGGATCACCTGCGTCACATCGTCCATCGAGGCGAGGTGGCGCCAGCGCACGCCGAAGTCCGCCTTGCCGACCGTGAGGTTGGCGCTGGTGGTGTAGCGCCATTTCGGCAGCGGCAGCGAGTTGGTGGCGTCGATCGTGCCCGCGAACTCGGCGAAGGCTTCACCCGGGAAGTTCTTGATCTTGTAGCTGTCGAGATAGCTGACGAGCGTGTTGATCGAGAAGCGGGCGTCGCCCAGATCGCCGAACGTGCCGAGGCGCACGCCCCAGTCGAGCTGGAGATCGATGCCGCGCGTCTTCAGCCCGCCCAGATTGAGATAGGGCAGCGCCACGTTGGAGATGCCGCCGGTCGCGTCGCGCTGGATCAGCGCGCAGAAGGCGTTGGCCGCGCTGTAGGTCGGGTTGGTGCCGTCCTGATTGTAGCATTTCGCCAGCGCGGTGTTGCCCGCCACCGTCGAGATGACGTCCTTGATCGCGATGTCGTAGAAATCGACCGAGACCGAGATGTTGCTGAGCAGCGGCGACGAGAAGCGCGGGCGCAGCACGACGCCGGCCGTCTTGGTGGTGGCCGTCTCCGGGCTCAGGCCGGTGTTGCCCGCGTTGGTGACGGGGATGGCGACTGTGGTGAAATTATAGCTGTCGACCAGGCTGGTCGGCACGCCGGTCGCCACGCACAGCGCGCGGATCTGGGCGGCGTTGGCGCCGGTGCGCGAGACGCTGCGCACGTCGCAGGGGTCGCCCGATGCGGGCGGATTGCCGATCTGCACCTGCGCGCCCGTGGCGGAGGAAAACAGCTCGCCGATGTTGGGCGCGCGGATGGCGCGCTGGTAACCGCCGCGGAACAGCACGGGGGCGATCGGCGCCCATTCCAGCTCCGCCTTGTAGGTCTTGATGCTGCCGGTGACGTTGTAATCCGAATAGCGCCCGCCGACCGACAGGTTGAGGCGGTGGAAGAAGGGCGTGTCGCGCAGGATCGGCACGAACAGCTCGCCCGCGATTTCCTTCACATTGGTCTTGCCGCTGGTCGGGTTGGTCTGGTTGGTCGCGAAGACGTTGCCCGCGATCAGCTGCGCGTCCGGCTGGAAGCTATATTCATTCTCGCGATAGGTGGCGACGACCGACAACTTCACGTCGCCGGCGGGCAGCGCGAACAGCGAGCCCTGGACGCTGCCTTCGATCGTGTTCTGCTTGATCTTCTCGGTGCGGGTGATCGTGTCCGTGATGTAATCGACGCACGCCGCCGAGATGCGCGAGGCGTTGGTCAGGCCGAACGGATTGTAGCCGCCCGCGCAGATCGAGGCGCCGCCGTCGGCCGCGCCGAGCAACTGGTTCACCCGGTTGCCGAGCACGCCGTTTTCGATGTTGTCGTGGATCGTGTTGCGATCGCGGCTGCCGTAGATGTCGTAGGTCCAGTCGCCCAACCCGATCTTGCCGCGCGCGCCGATGATGAACTGGCTCGTCTTGAACGTCGTGTCGAAGATGCGCGGTTCGATTTCGGTGAAGCGGCGGTTGATGCTGAAGCTGGCGGTCGGGTTCGGCCGCGAGGCGAGCAAGGCGCGCAGGCTGGCCGGCACGAACGGATTGTTCGCCGCCACGTTGACCGTGATGAACTGGGTCAGCGAATTGCCGATGTTGGTGCGGGCGTGGCTGTCCACATACAGGCCCTGCGCGTAGAGCGTCAGCGCGTCCGACACTTCATAATCGGTCTTGGCGAAGAAGGACTTGCGCTCCATCGGCCGCTCGATCGACTGCTGGCGCGCGACCGGCTGGCGCACGACACCGCCGAAGGTGACGTAATCGCCACTCGTCGGCCCGGCATAGTTGAACGCGCCGACCTGGCTGAACAGCGAGCCGTTTTCGTTGAAGCCGAGCGCGTTGGTGCGCACGACCGTGCCGGCGGCGAGGTTCGGGAAGGCCGCGTTGACCGCCGCCTGGCTCGGCAAATTGGTGCCCGAGGGGACGAAGGTGCCCTGGCCGATGAACGACGACAGGATGCCGAGATCGAAGAAGGACCGCTCCGAACCCTTCAGCTCGTCCCGCTTGGTGTAGCCGGCGCTGGCGACGATGTTGAAGCGATCGTCCTTGCTGGTCCAGCCGCCCGAGAGCGACACGTCGGCCGAGAAGCGGTCGCCGGTGACGGTGTTGCCGACCTGCCCGTCGATCTCGATGCCGTTCATGTGGCGGCGGGTGCGGAAGTTGACCACGCCCGAGATCGCGTCCGAGCCGTAGACGGCCGATGCGCCGCCGGTGATCGTCTCGACGCTTTCGACCAGCGACTGCGGGATGATGTTGACGTCGGTGACGTTGAACACGGTCGAGGGCGGCAGGCGGCGGCCATCGAGCAGGATGAGGTTGCGCTTGTCGCCCAGACCGCGAAGGTTGAGCGTCGCGCGGCCGGCCGACGCGGCGGCCGAGGCGCCACCGCCCTGCGAGCCCGAGCCGGGGATGAACTGCGGCAGCTGGTTGAGCGACTGCTCGACGTTGACCGAACCGCTGGCCTTCAGCGCGGCCTGGCTGGTGGTCACGATCGGGCTGGCCGAGCTATAGTCGCTGCGGGTGATGCGCGATCCGGTGACGACGATCTCGGCGGTTTCCGGCGCGGGCGCGCCCTGCACTTCGGCCGGGGTGGCGGCGCCCTGCGAGGGCAGCGCGCCGGGCGCGGTCTGGTCGGCGGCGGCCGGCAGCGAATTGGCGTCGGTGGCCGGGGCGGCGGCGGTGGGCGAGGTCTGCGCCATGGCGGCCGAGGCCGTCAGGAATGCGACCGCGGAAATGCCGGTGAACAGCGTTTTCATAATCCTACTCCCTGTTTGTACGATCTAGTTAGTTATCTTTAGCGGGCGCTCGTTGGCGCCCGCCAGTCGGCCTAAAGTGTGATGCGCTTCACGTCCCCGAGGATGAAGATGTAGGACAGCGCGCCCATCAGCGCGATCAGCCCGATGAAGGCGAGCGCGAAGACGAAGCTGCCCGTCGCGGCGACGATCGCGCCCACCACGATCGGCGTGACGATGCCCGCCAGATTGGCCGCCAGGTTGAACACGCCGCCGGTGACGCCGAGCATCCCCTCCGGCGCGATGTCCGACACCAGCGTCCAGCCCAGCGCCGCCATGCCCTGTGCGAAGAAGGCGAGGCTGAGGATCGCGATGACGATGCGATTGTCCTCGACGAAATTGGCGCTGACGATGGTGGAGGCGAGCAGCAGGCCGAGAATGATCGGCAGCTTGCGCGCGACGTTTGGCGAAATGCCCCGGCGCAGCATCGAATCCGACCACCAGCCGCCGAACAGCACGCCGATCGAGGCGGCGATGAAGGGCATGATCGCGAAGAAGCCGATCTTGAGCCAATCCATATGCCGCTCGACCGCGAGATAGGTCGGGAACCACGTCAGGAAGAATACGAGCGTCGAATTGCCGGCGAACTGGCCGAGGCAGATGCCCCACATCTGGCGGCGACGCAGCAGCAGGCCGGCCTTCGACCAGTCGAGCTTCTGGCGCGCGGGCTGGTCGATCAAGCCGCCGCCGGCGACGATATGGTCCAGCTCGGCCTGGTTGGCGCGGCTCCTGCCCGGCTCGCGATAGCGCAGCCACCACACGAGCGAGAAGATCATGCCCGCCGTGCCCGCGCCGATGAACAGCGCCCGCCAGCCGAAATGGGCCAGCACCGCGAACAGCAGGGGGCTGAGGAAGGCCAGGCCGATATATTCGCCGACGGTATAGACGCCGGTCGCCATCGCCCGCTCCTGCCGGGGGAACCATGTCGCCACGACGCGGCTGTTGGCCGGAAAGCAGGGCGATTCCGCGATGCCGAGCAGGAAGCGCAAGCCCAGCAGGCTGGCGATGCCGCCAACGAAGGCGTGGAGCAGGGTGAAGAAGGACCAGAAGCCGACCGACAGGAAATAGGTCAGCCGCGTACCGAAGCGATCGAGGAAGGCGCCGCCCGGAATCTGCGCGGCCGCATAGGTCCAGGAGAAGGCCGAGAAGATGAGGCCCATCAGCGCCGGGTTGATCGCCAGCTCGGCGGTCAGCGAGGGCGCCGCGATGCCGAGGATCGTGCGATCGAGATAGTTGATGAGCGTGCCGGTCGCGATCAGGCCGAGGACGCCGTAGCGGACCTTGGACGCACGGGGGGAGAGCGCGCTCATGCCGCCACGTCCTGACCGAAGCTGGCGAAATGCCGCATCATCCGTTCGCTGTCCGCCTTGCGGTCGGTGAAGATCTCGAACGCGCCGACCGCCTGAAACACGGCCATATAGCCGCCATGCACGGTGCGCGCACCTGTCGCCCGCGCCCGGCGCAGCAATTCGGTTTCGAGCGGGAAATAGACGATCTCGGCGACCCAAAGATCGGGGCGCAGCAGCGCCCCGTCGAGCGGCAGGCCGGGGTGCGCCGCCATGCCGGTCGGCGTGGCGTGAACGAGCCCGTCGGCCGCGCCGATCGCCGCCACGACATCGCGCACCGCGCCGACCCGGTCGCCGCCGAAGCGCGATGCCAGCGACGCGGCGAGCTGCTCGGCGCGCGCCGAATCGACGTCGGCGATCTCCAGCCGCGCGGCCTCCAGCATCAGCACGGCGCTGGCCGTCGCGGCCCCGGCGCCGCCCGCGCCCAGCTGAACGACCTTCTGGCCGGCGATGCTGCCCAGCTCGCGCTCGATACCCGAACGGAAGCCATATTGATCGGTGTTATAGCCCTTCGTGCGGCCGTTCACGATCCGCACGGTGTTGACCGCGCCGATCTCGGCGGCGATCGGATCGACCTCGTCGAGCAGCGGAATGATGCGCTGCTTGCACGGATGGGTGATGTTGAGCCCGTCGAACCCGGCGGCGATGGCCGCCTCCAGCAGGAAGGGAAGATCGTCGGCGGTGCGGCCCAGCACATCAAGATCGATCAGCCGATAGATGTAGCGCATGCCCTGCGCGTCGGCCTCGACCATGTGGAGCGCCGGGGAACGCGAGCCGCCGATGCCCTGGCCGATCAGACCGATCAGCGTGCCCGACTGGCTGGTAACGGCATCTGCCACTTCGACACTCCCCTCCACACGCGGCCGGCGTTCCGGCTCTGAATGGCGAATGTACGAACTGGTACGTTACGTCAATCGGATTTTTGCGCGGCGCTTGTGCGGGCGTGGCGCTGTGCCAATAAGGCCGCATGACGAAGACGCTTGGCACACCGCCGATCTCCCCCGCGCAGACCCGTTCCGCCGACCGCACGCGCAAGCAGATCCTGGAGATCGCGACCGAGGAATTCGCCGACAAGGGCTATAGCGGCGCGCGGATCGACGAGATCGCCGAGCGCACCAACACCTCCAAGCGGATGATCTATTATTATTTCGAATCGAAGGAGGGGCTGTACCGATCCGTGCTGGCCCAAGCCTATGCGCGCATCCGCCGCACCGAGGCGGTCGCCGAACTCGAATCGATGCCGCCGGCCGAGGCGATGGCCCGCCTGACCGAGATCACCTTCGACTATCACAGCGAGCATCCCGAATTCGTGCGGCTCGTGATGAACGAGAATATCCAGCGCGGCGCGATGATCGGATCGATCGACAGCACCCAGACGCGCAGCGATTCGGTGGTCGGCATGATCGGCGAACTGATCCGGCGCGGCGAGGCGGACGGTGTGTTTCGCGAGGGGCTAGACCCGCTCCAGCTGCACATGACGATGAGCGCATTGAGCTTCTACAACGTCTCCAACCGCTACACGTTCGAAAAGGTCTTCAGCTACCACATGGGCTCGCCCGAGGCGGTCGCGACGCGGCGGGCGATCGTGGTCGAGACGGTGTTGCGCTATTGTCGGAAGGACTGACCCACCCTTTCTCGATCCGTTCGTCCCGAGCGAAGTCGAGGGACGAACGGGTTGAGGTTTACCTCGGCGCCGGCCCCGGCGCGCCCGCGCCCCACCACCGCCCGATCGGCCGCACATGTCCGTTCGATCGCCGCAGCAGGCTCGTCAGCGTCTGCGTCGTGTCGCCGATCGTCACCCGCGTCCGCACCCAGAAGGTCTGCGAAGTGAAGGCCAGGATCGGCGGCACCGAAATGCCCTGCACCGCGAAATCCTCGCGCAGCAAAAAGCCGCGCCGGTCGCGCAATTCGATCAGCAGCCGCGCCTTCACCGGATCGTCGAGCAATATGCCCAGCAGGTCCACACCGATCGCATTGGCGTTGATGCTGTTCGATCCGGGCAGCGCCGTCAGCAGCCCGCGCAGCCGCACCTGCGTTTCCGGCGGCAGGCCCGGCACCGCGATAACCCCCACGTCGGACACCGGCCCGGTCATCCTGAGATAGGCGCGCACCTGCTCGATCAGCACCGGCGGCAGGGACAGCGCCCCTGCCAGCTTGGCGGCCAGCAGCTGCGATCCGGCATCGTCATTGGCCAGCAGGTTGATGTTGAAGCGATCCTCCGCGTCGGCGATCGCCAGATCGAAGCGGCCGCCCCGGATGGCGACGTTGCTGGCGGTGAGCTGCCCCCACGGCTCGCCGCGATTGTCGCTGTCCCCGCCGCCGACCTGATCGCGGCGCAGCGCGGTGATGGCGGACGCCTCGCCGCCCAGCGCCGCCGCGCGCGCCCGCCCCGCCTCGGTCAGCCGCGCGGTGCGGTGGAGCGAGGCATCTTCGGCCGACAGCATCATGACCACCACCGCGCTCGCCAGCGCGACAAACAGCAGCACGTTGATGAGGATCATGCCCCGCTCGCGGGCGGCAACGCGCGCGCTCATGGCCGGGCCGGCAGCGCGACGACGCGGCGGATCGTGCCGGCCGGGCGGTTGGGGCCGGGCGCCAGCGTCAGCTGTACCTCGATCGCCTCGGGTCGCTCGTCCTTGCGCTCTTCGTTGGGCGGCCAGCGATCCTGCCAGCCGCCCTCGCGCCCATAATAGCGCCAGCGCACACCCGCGACCCCGCCGAGCAGCGCCTGCGCCCCCGCCCCACCGACCATCCGGCCGAGCATCCCGCCTGAGAGCGTATAGGCCACCGGCTGCGGCTGGCCGAGGCTGGCGGCGAGCGGGCGGACGAAGCTGATCGTGGCGCCGTCCCCCTTCACCGGCCCGCCCGCGACCTGGCCAAGATCGTTCGACAGCACGAACATCGCGCGTTGCACGTCGCCCAGCCGCTCCAGCCGGCCCGAGGTGCGCGCCTGTACGCTCAGGATACTCTCGACCAGCGCGATACCCGCCGCCGCGATCAGCGCGAACAGCGCGAGCGAAATCAGCATCTCGATCAGCGTGAAGCCCGCCTCACGCTCGGGGCGAATTATCACCCTTGGGCGACGGCGAAGCCGTCGGCGGCGGCGACGAGGATGGCGAGTTCGCGCGTCGCGCTGCCGTCGGCCCGGAAGCGCACCGCGCCGGCGATGCCGGGGAAGCCCGCCGGCTGGGTCAGCATCGCCCGATCGAGCCGGGGCGTGGTGGCAAAGGCCTGCGCGATCTGCACCGCATCATAGGCGATCGCGGCGATGGCGCCGGGCTTCGATCCGTTGCGCTGCTCGTAATCGCGCGCGAAGCCCGCGAAGGCGGCCGGATCGGGTGCCGCGATCCACGCCCCGTCCGCCACCCGCTGAGCGGCCGCATCCAGCGCCTGCACCGTGCCGAGCAACTGCACCCCGCTCCCCGCGACACTCCGCGCGGCGGCGAGGAACCGATCGCCGCCATCGGCCACGAACAGCGCCTGCGGCAGTTCCCCGCTGCCCGCCGCGCGCAGGGTCGCCAGATCGGCATTGGCGACGGGCAGCAGTTCGAGGCCGAGATCGGGCGCGATCGATCGCGCGGCGGCATCGGCCTGCGTGGCCCACACCCCCTCGCCCGCGACCATCGCCACCTGCCGCACGCCCCGGCGGCGCGCATAGCCGAAGATCGCGGCGATACACTGGCTGGCGGTGATGCCCATCAGGAAGGCGCCGCTGTCGCGCAGGCTCTCGTCGTTGCTGAAGGCCAGGATCGGCACCCGCGCCGCGCCCGCCACCGCCCGCACCTCGGCCGAGAAGATCGGCCCCAGGATCAAGGGCGCGCCGCGTTTGACCGCCAGCACCGCCGCCGCCGCCGCGCCCTGCGCGCTGCCGCCGGTGTCGTACATCGTGATCGCGGCCGGCGCCTTGCCACCCGTCGCTTGCACAAGGGCGGCCGCCCGCTGCATGGAGAGGCCGAGCGCGGCCGATGGTCCGCTCAGCGGGATCAGCAGCGCCGCGGGCTTCACCTTGGGGCCGGCCGCCATCAAAGGAGCCAGCGATGGCGTTAGCGTTGCGACGAGGCCCACGGAGCCCAGCCGGAGGAATCGACGGCGATCCATTATCGGCTCAGCTCCCGTTCGGTGTCACGAAACGCACGGCGGCGTTCGTCGCCACCGGCGTCGCCGCATATCTCGCCGCGCTCGCCTGGACCATCCCGGCCAGCGCGGTGATGTCGCCCACGCCCGGCATCGGCGCGATCGGCGGCACCGTGTGGCGCGGCCACGCCACCCTGATCGACGGCAGCCGCGCCGAATGGCGCTGGGCGCCGCTGCGCTCGCTCACCGGCCTCGGCTTCGCGGCCGATTGGACGATCGCGGGCAGCGGCAACGATCTGGCCGGCGTCGCCGTGATCGGGATGAACACCACCACGATCGAAGCGGCGAGCGGCACGGCATCGGGCGCGGTGCTGGCGGCGGCGCTGCCGTACCTGCACTTCACCTGCGCGATGCCGTTGCAGGTGAACATCAAGCGCATCCGCATCGGCGGCGGATCGCAGGGCGCCGAGGGCGAGGTGAACGCGGGATCGGGGCTGTGTGCCCCGCGCGGCGGCGGCGCCGCGACCCTGACGCCATCCATGGTGCTGAGTCTGACCCGCGTCGGCAGCGACAGCCGCATCCTGCTGGTGCCCGCCGGCCAGCGACGGCGGACCTTGGCCGAGGGCAGCCTCAGCGAAGACGGCAAGCTGCAATTGCGGGTGACGCCGGAAGGATCGCAGGTGCTGCCCTTCGCGGCGCCGGCCGGCGGCATCGGGATCGAGACGAGTTTCTGACGCCTAAAGCCCCTCTCCTTTAGGAGCATCGGGTCGGTCATGCCCCCGGCATGACCTGAACAGCGCGGGGCGCTGTTCACCCGATGCTGGGTTGGGGGTGGGGGCTGTCCACCTGGTCCAACGCCTGTCGGTCTCGGTGAGACTGACATCCCCCACCCCAACCCCTCCCCTGAAGGGGAGGGGCTTTTTGTGGAGTGCGCCCTCACAACGTCACGAGATTGTTGAGGTTGATGATCGGCAGCAGGATCGCCAGCACCATCAGCAGCACGATCCCGCCCATCAGCAGCAGCACCCCCGGCTCGACCAGCGCCACCAGCGTGGACACCATCGCGTCCAGCTCGCGCTCCAGTTCGGTCGCGGCGCGGTCGAGCGCGGGGCCGAGCTGGCCGCTGCTCTCGCCCGAGGCGACGATCGCCAGCAGCATCGAGGGGAAGATGCCCGCTTCCGACATGGCCGATCGCAGGCTGGCGCCCTCGCGGATGCGCTGGCCGACCATGAAGGCGCGGGTGCGCAGGTGGCGGTTGGGGGTGACGGCGGCGGCGGCGTCGATCGCGTCGGCCAGCGGCACCGCGCTGAGCGTGAGGGTCGCCAGACTGCCCGCGAAACGCGCGGCATTATTCTGCCGGCTGAAGCGCGCGATCGGCCAGGTCCGCGACCAGAAAGCGTCGAGCCGCAGCCGGTTGGCGGGCACCGCCGCCCAGCGCCCGAACAGGAAGCCGCCGATCAGCAGGACCAGGATCGCATAGAGACCATAGCCCTCCACCGCGTCCGAGAAAGCGATCAGCGCGCGGGTGAGGAAGGGCAGCTCCGCGCCGCGCGACACGAACACGCGGACGATATCGGGCACCACATAGACGAGCAGCATCGCGATCATGCCGAGCGCCACCACCGCCAGCAGCGCCGGATACAACAGCGCCAGCTTCACCTTCTGCTGGTTGCGCTGGCGCGTCTCCACGAACACCGCCAGATGCGCCAGCACCTCGGCGAGCCGGCCGGACTGTTCGCCCGCCGACACGGATGCGCGGTAGAATTCGGGAAAGGTCTGCGGATGATCGCCGAGCGCTGCGGCGAAGCTGCGCCCCTCCATGATCGCGTCGCGCACGCTCGACGTGAGGGCGGCGACCTTCGCATTCTCCGCCTGCTGCGCGACGATGTTGAGCGCCTCCTCGATATTCACATGGCTGCTAACGAGGGTGGAAATCTGCCGCGTCACCGTCGCCAGCGCCCGCGCGCCGATCCGCGCGCTGCCCCGCCGGAACGGCAGCGCGATCGACAGGGGCTTGGACGCGGGCTCGACCGAGATCGGCAGCAGGGCCCGGTCGCGCAGCATCCGCCGCGCCGCCGCCGGGCCGGGCGCCTCGATCACGCCCCTGGCGTTCACGCCCGAGGCATCTACCGCGCGATAGACGAAGGACGTCATGCCTCGTCGCGGACCACGCGGGCGACTTCCTCGACGGTGGTGGTGCCGTCGCGGATGCGGGCGACGCCGTCGTCGAGCAGGCTCGGCCCGCCGGTGCGCGCGGTGCGGACCAGATCGGCTTCCGCCGCGCCGTCGTGGATCATCGCCTGCATCCGATCGTCGACCACGACGACCTCGTAGATCGCCACCCGGCCGCGATAGCCGTCCTGATGGCAGTCCGCGCAGCCGACCGGCCGCCACACCGGATCGCCCGCCCGGATCGCGCCGCCCAGCAGCACCGCGTCGGCATCGCTCGCCCGGTCCGCGCGCGCGCAGCTCTGGCACAGGCGGCGGACGAGGCGCTGCGCGATCAGCCCGGCCACCATCGGCGCCAGCAGATAGCGTTCGACGCCCATGTCGATCAGCCGGGTCACGCTGCCGACGGCGCTGTTGGTATGGAGCGTGGACAGCACGAAATGCCCCGTCATCGCCGATCGCACCGCGACCTCGGCCGTCTCCTGATCGCGGATTTCGCCGACCATGATGACATCCGGGTCTTGCCGCAGGATCGCGCGCAGCCCGCGCGCGAAGGTCAGGTCGGTGCGCGGGTTGACCTGCGTTTGCGCCACGCCCTCCAGCTCATATTCGATCGGGTCTTCCACCGTCATGATGTTGCGGCGGCGATCGTTGAGCGTGGTGAGGCCGGCGTAGAGCGTGGTCGTCTTGCCCGACCCGGTCGGCCCGGTGACCAGCAGCAGCCCGTGCGGGCGCTCGAGCAACTTCTCGAACACGGCCACATCGCGGTCGCTCATGCCGAGGCTGGAGAGATCGAGGCGGGCACCGCCCTTGTCGAGCAGACGCAGCACCACCCGCTCGCCATGCTGGGTCGGGATGGTCGAAACGCGCGCATCGACGTCCTGCCCGCCGATGCGCAAGGTGACGCGGCCATCCTGGGGGATGCGTCGCTCGGCGATGTCCAGCCGCGCCATCACCTTGATGCGGCTGACGAGCAGCGGCGCGAGCGCGCGGCGCGGCTCGACCACGTCGCGCAACACGCCATCGACGCGGAAGCGCACGATCAGCCGCTTTTCCTGCGTCTCGATGTGGATGTCTGACGCGCCTTCCTTCACCGCCTCCAGCAGCAGCGCGTTGATGAGGCGGATGACGGGCGAATCGTCGCGCTGGTCGAGCAGGTCGTCCACCGCCGCCGCGCTGTCGGCCAGCGCCGCCAGATCGAGTTCGGAATCGGCGAAGTCTGCCGCCTGCCGCGCGCTGTCGCGATATTGCGTGGCGAGAATCTGGTCGAACTGCGCGGTCGGCACGGCGGCGAAGCGCAGGCCCGCGCCATACAGCCGCTGCACTTCGAGCAGGCCGGCGAGCGGCGCGGCGGTGTCGTGGACGCACTCCGGCCCCGCCGGGGTGGCGCGGACGACGACGCGGCTGCGGCGCGCGAAGCCATAAGGCAGGCCGCCCACCGCCACCTCGTCGGCGATCGGCTCGGCCATGTCGGCGATGGGTGTCATGCCGCGAACACCAGATCGCCATCGACCGTGCCGGCGGCGGTTCCCCTGGTGAGCCGCATCGTCGTGACGCGCAGGCTGCTGGTACGGGCGAGATCGTCGAGCCAGCGCACGACACCGTCGTAGGCCGCGCCCGACACGGCCACCCGCATCCGCCCGCCCGCGACCGGCTGGGCCGAGGCGGCGACGCCATATTGCGCGGCGCTGGCCGAGACGATCGATGCCGGATCGCCGCTGCGCTGCGCCGCCCCGCCCCCACCGGCCAGCGCCGGGCCGGCGGCGCGGATGCGCGCGTCGAGCGTGTCATAGGTTCGGATGCGCGAGAGCGCGTCGGCGCGCGCGGCCTGGAGCGGCTTCACCACGCACACGATCAGCAGCGCGACGGCGGCGACCGCCGCCAGCCCGGCGAGCAGCCGCTGCTCGCGCCGGCTGCGCCCGCCCCACCAGATCAGGAAGCGGCTGCGATACGGATCGAGGCGGGGGCCGATGGCGGCGGCGATCCTCATCGGGCCGTCTCCCGCACCAGGACCTGCCCCGCGCCCGCCGTCGCCGACAGGCCGCTGGATGTCAGCGCGCTTGCCAGCGCGGCCTCGCCGCCCGGCTTCACCGCCAGGGTCAGCCGCCCGGTCGCGGCATCATAGGTCATGCCTTCCAGTGCCAGCGGGCCGGCCGGGGCGGCGGCGGACGACACGCGGGCGAGGAGCGGCATCAGCCGATCGGGCGGACCCGACGGTCCATTGCCCACCGGTAGAGCCGCCAGCGCGGCGGCGGCCACGTCGTCGCCCGGTGACACGCTGGGCATGGCGGTCGCGACCAGGGCGCGCATCTCGCCCTCGCGCTTGGCCGCCAGCGTCCTGAGCGCCACCGTATCGGCGGCGGCGATGGCAGCATGGGCCAGCACGCCCGCCGCCGCGACGATCATCACCCGCCGCCCGACCGACCCGATCGGCCGCCGCCGCGCCACATAGGCGCCCTGCCGCAGATCGACCGGCGGGGCGATCGGCCAGTCGACCGCCAATTCCGCTTCACTTTCGATGCCCGCCGGCAGGGGATCGCCCAGCGACAGCACCGCCGGACGGCCCGCCGCGATCCACGCCCCCGCCAGCAGCGCCGCCGGCAGCGCGAATCCTGCCCCGTCGGCGCCGCGCACCAGCGCGCGCCCCTCGGCGATCCGCACCACCCAGCCCGCCTCGGCGCGCGGCAACAGCAGCGCGTCGGGCACGATCGGTGCCGTATCCAATCCCTGTTCAGCCAGCAGCCGCACCCAGCCGCGCATCACGTCGTGCCGCACCACGGCGGCGAGATAGCGTTGCGGCGCGATCTCCTGCCCCAGCGCCAGATGCACCGCCTCGATCGATTCGGCGATGCGGTCCTCGATCGCGAAGGGCAGCGCCGCGACCCGTTTTGCGCGCGTCGGCAGCGGCAGATCGGCGGTCAGCAGCAGCGCCTGTTCGGTCGGCACTGTCACAATCCCGCCGCCGGAAACTGTCATATCCTCCACCGGCAGGAGGCCGGCGGCCGTGAGGCGCCAGCCTTTCGTCGCGGTGGATGGATTCATCGGACGCTCGCGCATTGCATCAGCCTGTAATAAAGCGGTCATACCAGCGCGACTTCCAACGCCTTCAAGGTTTGTGCCCCTGTGACACTCTTTTGTAGCAGATCGATGAAACTTGCTACCGCCCGCGTCCGATCCCGCGAAGCGGGCCTCACCCTGATCGAAATGATCGTGGTGCTGGCGATCATCGCGCTGATCGCCGCGCTGATCGTGCCCAACGTGATCGGCCGGCCCGACGAGGCCCGCGTGACGGTCGCCCGCACCGATCTCAAGACGATCGGCGCCGCGCTCAAGCTCTACCGCCTCGACAATGGCGATTATCCGACCACCGGGCAGGGCCTGACGGCGCTCGCCAAGAAGCCGACGATGGAGCCGGTGCCGTCCAACTGGTCGGCCGAGGGCTATCTGGCGCAGGTGCCGGTCGACCCGTGGGGCAAGCCCTATATCTATCGCTACGACGGATCGGGCAGCTTCGATCTGCGCAGCTACGGCAAGGACGGCAAGCCCGGCGGCGAAGGCACCGATGCCGACCTGAGCGATATCGCCGCGTGATTCGCGTCCGCGCCTCGGAACGGGGCATGACCCTGATCGAGGTGCTGATCGTGCTGGCGATCATCGGCATCGCCGCCGGCGCCACCGTGCTGGGGCTGGGCGCGGCGACGCGCGGCGTATCGACCGCGTCCGAAGCCCAGCGCCTTGCCTCGCGGCTGCGGCTGGCGGCGGACGACGCGATGCTCGACGATCGCGCCATCGCCTTCGTGTGGGACGAGGGCGGCTACAGCTTCACCGGCACCAGCGGCACCGACGACAGCCTGGCCGCGCACCGCCTGCCGCGCGGCGTGCGGCTGTGGGGCAGCGGCACCGCGCCGGTCGGCGTCGACGGCGCCGGCCTGCCGATCGAGGCGCGGCTGATGAGCAGCGCCGATACCTGGATCGTCCGCTACGACGGGCTCACCGTGGCCGCGAGCGAGGCGCCCAAGACATGATCCGCCGGGGGGGCACGACAGCATCGGCCAGCGAATCAGGCTTCACCCTGATCGAAGCCCTCGTCGCGCTCGCGATCCTGGCGGTCGCGTCCGTCGGCCTGATCCGCGCGACCGAGGCGCATGTCGATTCGGTGCGCGGGATGGAGGGCCGGGCGGCGGCGCAATGGGTCGCTGAAAACCGCCTCGCCGAACTGGGCCTGCCCGATGCCTTTCCCGCCGGCGACGCGCCAATCGAGATGCTGGGAATGCGTTGGGAGGTGCGCAGCACCAGCCGCCAGACCGCCGACCCCGATCTGCGCGCCGTGACCGTCACCGCGCACCCCGTCGGCCGGACGAGCCCCGCCGCCACGCTGGAGGGCTTCGTCGACATGGGCACGACCACCGCATCATGACGCCGCGCCAGACCCGCATCGCCGCCGACATCTTCACCGGCGCCGTGATCGCCTCGGTCGCGATCGCGTTCGCCGGGCTGACGTGGCGGCTGGCCGCCGGCCTCGGCACGCCCGCCCCCGCCGCGCCGATCCCGACTTTGCCGCGCCCGCAGGTGGACGTGAGCCCGATCGTCGCGCTCGCCCCGTTCGGCAGCGGCGCCACCGGCGCGCCGACGCCGACCGGCCTGCCGCTGGAACTGAAGGGCGTGATGCTGGCGATCCCGAGCGACGCCTCGACCGCGCTGATCGCGTCGGCCGGCGGCGCGGCGCCGATCGCCTATCGCATCGGCCAGGCGGTGCCCGGCGGCGGCCCGATCGAGACGATCGGCATCGATAACGTGATCTTCTCCGTCTCCGGCCACCGCGAGCAGCTCGCCTTCCCCAAGCCCGGCGCCACCGCGCCGTCCGCAACGCAAGCCGCGCCGCCGATCATCAACCCCGGCGCCCCGCCCGCGATGGCGGTGCAGAGCCCGCCGCCCGGCGCCGCACCGCCGCCGCCACCGATGGGCGCCGGCCCGATGTCACCGCAGGCGATGCTCAGCAGCATCGGCGCGGAGCCGATCAACGGCGGCTATCGCGTCGGCCAGTCGCTATCCCCCACCGTCCGCGCCGCCGGCCTCCAGCCCGGCGACGTGGTGGAAAGCGTCAACGGCACCAAGCTCGGCAACCCCGCGCAGGACCAGCAGACCCTCGCCGCCGCGATGCGATCCGGCACCGTCCGGATCGACGTGATGCGCGGCAGCCAACACATGACCCTGGCCCTTCCGGCCCGATGAGGATGTTCACCTTGCGCCCCTCTCACCTCCTTATCGGTATCGCTGCCACGACGATGGCGCTCCAGCCTGTGATCGCGCAGGCGCCCGTCGCCGACGTCACGGTCAACATGCGCGGCGTGGAGATCGCCGACGTGGCCGAGCAGATTTCGCGCATCACCGGCCGCACCCTGATCCTCGATCCCGGCGTGAAGGGGCAGGTGACCGTCACCTCCGCCGAGCCGCTGTCGGTCAACGGCGTGTGGGAGCTGTTCCAGTCGGTGCTGCGCGTCCACGGCTTCGCGGCGGTCAAGAGCGGGCGGGCGTGGCGCGTCATCCCGCAGGCCAATGCGGTACGCGATTCGGGCACCGCCGGCGCACGCGGCGCGCAGGATTTCGTGACCCGGCTGATCCGCCTCCAGAACGTGCCCGCCGAACAGGCCGCACGCGTGTTCCGGCCGCTCGTCGCCAATTTCGGCAATATCGAATCGCTCGCCAGCCCGAACGCGATCGTCGTCACCGATTATGCCGACAATGTCCGCCGCATCGAATCGCTCGCCCGCTCGCTCGACGGCGGCAGCGGATCGAACGTCGAGAGCATCAGCTTGCGCTACGCCAGCGCGCGCGACGTGGCGACCGCGATCCAGGGCGTGCTGGGCGACGGCGCGGCGGGCGGCCCCCGCGTCAGCGCCGACGAGCGCAGCAACACCGTGCTGGTGCGCGGCGAACCGACGATGGTGGCGCAGGCCCGCCGCATCGCCGGCAACCTCGATCGCCCCGGCGGCGCCACCCCCATCACCCGCATGTTCCGCCTGAAGAATGGCGACGCGGAAGGCATCACCGCCGTGCTGCGCGGCGTGCTGGGTGAGGAGAGCGGCACCAGCAACCCGGTCGCCAGTTCGTTGCGCAGCGGCGGCAACCGCGGCCGGCTGGGATCGCGCAGCGGCATGACCAGCGGGATCGGCGGCAACAGCGGCTCCACCAGCGGCCTCGCCGGCGCGGTCGCCGCCGCGACGGGCGGCACGTCGAACATCGGCGGCGGCGGCGTGACCGACCTCACCGGCGGCGGATCGCAGGCCAATGCCGCGCCGCAGGGCTTCTCGACGCCCGACCTCACCGTCCAGCCCGCGCCTGAACTCAACGCCATCGTCGTGCGCGGCACGCCCGCCGCCATCGCCGGCATCGAGCCGCTCATCACCGATCTCGACGTGCGCCGCCCGCAGGTGCAGATCGAGGCCGCCATCGTCGAGATCACCGGCGACGATGCCGAGGCGCTCGGCATCCAACTCGGCCTCGGCGCCGCCGCGCTCACGGCGGGCGATGGCGCCGCCACCTCCTTCGGCCAGCTCGGCCTGCCGCTCAATTCGATCCTCGCCTCGCTGGGCGTGCCGGCCGCCGCCGCGATCCTGCCTGAAGGCGTCTCGGGCGCGCTGCGCATCACCGATCGCTTCAGCGTGCTGGTGCAGGCGCTCAGCCAGTCGACCAAGGCGAACCTGCTCTCCACGCCGAGCCTGACCACGCTCGACAATGAAGCGGCCGAGATCATCGTCGGCCAGAATGTGCCGTTCCGCACGGGCAGCTATACGTCCGACGGCAACATCACCAACCCCTTCACCACCATCGAGCGGCAGGATGTCGGCATCACGCTGCGCGTCGTCCCCCGCGTTCACGACGGCGACGTGGTGCGGCTGGAGGTGCAGCAGGAAGTGTCGTCGCTCACCAATGCGGTAACGGGCGCCGCCGATCTCATCACCAACCGCCGCTCCATCCAGACGACGGTGCTGGCCGACGATCGCCAGACGATCGTGCTGGGCGGCCTCATTTCCGATGACCGCCAGCTGGTGCGCAGCCAGGTGCCGGTGCTGGGCGACATTCCGGTGCTGGGCGAACTCTTCAAGGCGCGCCAGGAAAGCCACCAGAAGCGCACCCTCTTCATCTTCCTGCGCCCCACGATCCTGCGCGATCAGGCGGCGGCCGGTGCCGTAACCAAGACGCAGTACGATCGCCTGCGCGCGGACGAGGCGGGGTTGCGGCGGCGTGGCAGCATCCTGCTCAACCCGCCGGGGCCTAGGCTGACGGTGGAACTGCCGGGGATTTACTGAGCGATCCCGTGCTCCTGCGCAGGCAGGAGCCCAGGGCCACGATCGCTGCGCCCGGTAACCCTGGGCTCCTGCCTACGCAGGAGCACGGTGGTATTCGGGTCGCGGGCGGTTCACTCCCCCGCCGGCAATTCCACCCGCACCCGGCGATCGCCCTTCACGAACAGCGCGGCGCCCGCGCTCAGCGCCTCGATCCGCCATCCGTCGACACTCTCGCCGGGCGCCAAGGTCCGCGTGCCGCCCGAGGCCCGCCGCACCATCGCCACCGCCCGATCGGGCAGGCGGCCGACGATGCCGACCAGCGCGGGCGCATCGCCCGTGTCGGCGGTGTCCGCCTCCTCCGGCTCGGCGACATCTTCCGCTGCCCCGGCCATGAACAGGCTGCGCGCCATCGCGCGATCCAGCGCCGCCGCCGGCGACGGGCGGATCGGATCGGGGGCGATCGGCAGCGGGGCGGCGGCCGGAAGCGTGCGCAGGCCGATCAGCGCCACCGGCGTCGCCACCAGCAGCAGGCCGGCGGCCACCAGCGCGGGTGTCACCCGGATCATCGCCCCGCCCCCCACGGCATCGCCGCCTCGGCCTCCAGCCGCAGCGTCCCACCGCCGGTCAGCCGCCAGCGCGCGAAGCGGATCAGCGGCTGGCGGCTCTCGACCGCCTCGGCGAAGCGCAGCATCGCCCGCTCGTTGCCCGACAGCAGGAGGCGGGCGGTGGCGATCGACGGGGCCTGCGCCTCGGCCGGGCCGATCGCCTCGACCAGCAGCCCCTCTCGCACCGCGATCTCGCGCAGGGTGGCGGCGAGCAGCGCCTGCGCCTCGGCCTGCGACCGCACCGGCGCCGCCTCCCCCGCCGGCACGAGGTGCGGCACCGGCGGCGTGGCGTTGGCGGATATGTCGAGCAGGATCGCCTGCCGCGCCCGCGCCGCATCCAGATGCAGCAGCGCCGGACGCAGCAAGGCCAGCCCCAGCAGCGCCGCTATGATCGCGAGGCTCGCCGCCACCGCGCGCTTGCGCCCGCTCCTCATGGCTCGGGCGACGCCAGGATCACGCGCACGCCCTCCGATGCCGCGACGCCCTGCCCGGTCATCCGCAACGTCTCGAACAGGGGATCGCCGGCCAGCGCCGCGCGCAGCGCCTCGGGATCGGGGCAGTCGATCTCCAGCCGCAACCGCCCCTTGGCATCGACCGCCATCAGATGCACCCGCGCCGTCCCCGGCAGCACGGCGGCGAGGTGCTCGGCCACCGCGCCGATCGTCGGCCGGGTGAGCAAAGGCAGAGCCGCCTCCTGCACCGCCGCCGCCCGCGCCACGGCGGCATGGGCGGCGAGTTTCGGCGCGAGCGTGCGTTCGAGGCTCGCGTTGCGCCAGCGGCCGAGTTGCGCCTGCCCCTCGACCGCCAGCGCCGATACCAGCGGGATCGCCGCCAGCACGATCAGCGGCCCGGCGCGATCGGGAGCGGCGGGCAACCGCAGCCGCAACGGCCGCCGCAACCGCCGGGCGATCTGGCTGACGAGGCTCGGCGCGCGGCGCGTCATGAGAGCAACCACAGGGGCCAGGCCGCCAGCGCGAGGAAGGCGCCGAGCGGCAGCGCGTCGGTCGTGGCGACGGAGCGGCGCAGGATCATGCGCGCCAGAACGATCGCGATGCCGATCAGGCTGGCGGCCAGCAGCACGGCGGGCAGTTCGCGCCAGCCGAGCCACGCGCCGATCGCGCCGAACAATTTGGGGTCACCCCCGCCGATCCCCATCCGCCCACGCGTCCGCTGATAGAGCCAGGCGACGGCGGCCAGCAGCAGATAGCCCGCCACCGCGCCGATCGCCCGATCGGCCAGTGGCGGCCACAGCCCCGCCACGCCGCCCGCCAGCCCGAGTGCGCCGAGTGGCAGGGTCAGCCGGTCGGGCAGCCACAGAGCGATCAGGTCGAGCGCGAGCAGCGCCAGCAACATCCAGCCGAACAAAGCGCCGGCCAGCCCCTCCCACCCGGGAAAGCGCCACAAGGAGAGCGCGCCGATCGCGGCGGCGGTGGCCTCCATCAGCGGATGGCGCCCGTCGATCGCCGCCCCGCAGCGCCGGCACCGCCCGTGCAGGGCGAGGTAGCTGACCAAGGGCACCAGCTCGAACGCGCGCAACGCCCGGCCGCACCCGTCGCACGCCGATCGCCCATGGACGACCGAACGGCCGTCTGCCCAGCGCAGCACGAGTGTCGAAAGGAAACTGCCCGCGATCAGGCCGAGGCCGGCGCCGGCCAGCAGGCCCGGCAGAGCCATCGTCGAGACCGGCGGAGCAAGCATCGGCGGCCCCATCGCACAGCCCGCGCGCGCAGGCAAAGCCTTGAACCAAAGTGATTCGTTTTTCGCGCTCCGCCCCCTCACCGCACGCGGCGAAAACGCCCGCCAAGTTCACACGCCATGCGAACTATGGCCAAACCGCAACAGAGCGACACAAACGAAACCCACAGTAAAAGACAGCATTTGTACTTCATTAACCATATGCGTTATAAAAGATGCGGGGATAGCGGCACATCTTACCGACAGACAAGCGACGCAAACGACTTTGTTGCGTGGGCGTAATGTCCTGATTTCGAGTGCGTATCGATCCCGTTGTGGCGGGCTCTAGCCTGGGGTGAACATAGACATGACATCGTTTCGGCTGCGCGGTCTTTCCCGCGCGGTAATGGCGGCGGCCGGCGCATTGTCGCTGGCATCCTGTGGCGGCGGCGGCGGCGGCACCGGCGGCGCGACGACGGCGACCACGGCGGCGGCACCCGCGCCGGTCGTGATCTCCACGGCGGACGCGACGCGCCTCGCCAAGCAGGCGAGCTTCGGCCCGACCAAGGAACTGGTCGATCGCATCGTCTCGCTCGGCAGCGCCGAGGCGTGGCTGAACGAACAGTTCGCCGCGACCGACAGCAATTACACCGCGCTCAAGTCGCGCGCAGTCGCGGTCAACTATTGTTCGACCATGGCGAGCGCCGCGCAGAGCGCGTGCAACCGCGACTATATGTCCTCCACCCCGGTCGCGATGCGTTTCTATTCGCAGGCGATCGAGAATAAGGACCAGCTTCGCCAGCGCGTCGCCTGGGCCCTGTCCCAGCTGCTCGTGGCGTCCGCCGTCGAGGTCAATTCGACCGCCGGACAGGCCACGCTGAACCAGATCTTCCTCGACAATGCTTTCGGCAATTATCGCGACATCCTGCAACAGGTGACGCTCAACCCCTTCATGGGCAATTATCTGGACATGGCGAACAGCTCGAAGAGCGCGCCCAACCAGAATTACGCCCGCGAAGTGATGCAGCTGTTCTCGATGGGCGTGAACATCCTCAACGCGGATGGCACGGCACAGAAGGATTCGGCCGGCGCGACCATGCCGACCTACAGCGAGGACGACGTGCGCGGCGTCGCCAAGGCGCTGACGGGCTGGACCTATGCCCGGCTCAATGGCGCGGCGATCAGCGACAACAACCAGATCGACTATGCCAGCCCGATGATCGCGAACGCCGCGATCTACGACACGACCGCCAAGAGCTTCCTCGGCACCACCGTGCCGGCCAACGCCACGCAGGCGGACAGCGTGAAGGCCGTGCTCGACACGATCTTCGCCAACAGCTCGACCGCGCCCTATGTCTCGAAATTCCTGATCCAGCAGCTCGTCACCTCCAACCCCTCGGCCGCCTATGTCGGCCGGGTGTCGGCGGTGTTCGCCAACAATGGCTCCGGCGTGCGCGGCGACATGAAGGCGGTGGTGAAGGCCATCCTGCTCGATCCCGAAGCGCGCGGCAACGCCAAGACCGACGCAGCCGACGGCAAGCTGAAGGAGCCGGTGCTGCTCAACCTGTCGCTCGGCCGGCTGATCCTCACCAAGTCGGACGGCTATGCCTTCACCACGCGGGATAGCGGCCTCGGCCAGCGCCCCTTCAGCGCGCCCTCGGTGTTCAACTTCTACCCGCCCGATTATCCGCTGCCGCTGGGCGGTGGGCTCTTGAGCCCGCCCTCCAAGCTGATGACCGTCTCGACGGTGATGGCGCGCCACAATCTGGTCTACGACTGGACCGTATCGGGCGACACCCGCAGCGAATATGCCGCGCAGACCGGCATCGAGGGCTCGACCGGCTCGACCGTCGACTGGACGCCGTGGGAGGCGTTCGGCACCGACACGACCGCGCTCGTCAACCGCATCGACCTCTTGATGCTCAACAACACGATGAGCGGTGGCCAGCGCAGCGCGCTCGTCGCGGCGATCGAAGCGGTCAAGAATGCCGATGCGACCGTGCAGGCCCGGCGCCGCGCGCAGGTGGCGCTCTACATCGTCGGCTCCTCTCCTCAATTCCAGGTGGATCGTTAAGCCATGTGTGTTTCGCGACGCGATTTCCTGCGCCTCGGCGGCGCGGCGGCGGCCTTCGCGGCCACCAACACCCTGTTCCAGACCGCCTCGCTGGCGGCCGCCAACGGCTCCTACCGGGCGATGGTCGGCGTGTTCCTGTTCGGCGGCGCCGACAATTGGAACATGATCGTGCCGACCGACACGCGCTATGCGGCCTATGCCGCCAATCGCGGATCGACCCTGGCGCTGCCGCAGGCTTCGCTCACCCCTCTCGCGGGCCAGCCCTTCGGCCTCCACCCCAGCTTTGCCCCGCTGGCGACGGCGTGGAACGAGGGTGCGCTGTCGGCGGTGCTGAACGTCGGCTCGCTCCACCAGCCGCTGACCAAGGCGCAATATCAGGCGAGCAGCACCGCGCGCCCGCTCAACCTGATGAGCCATTCGGACCAGCAGGCGCAATGGCAGGGCCTGCGCACCCGCGAGACCAACAGCGACGGCTATATGGGCCGGATGAACGATCGCGAGGCGATCCTCGCCGTTCCCAATTTGATGTCGATCGCCGGCGCCAATCTCGCGCTGATCGGCCGCTCGTCCTCGCCGCTCATCCTGCCGTCCGCCGGCACGATCTCGCGCAACGGCTATAACGCGGCCTCCACGGACGCGGCGGTGATCGCGCGCCAGTCGGCGCTGGCGGCCTTCGGGGACGGCTCCGGCATGGGCACCGCGACCGACCTGTCGGCCAAGGCGATGGGATCGGCCTATAATCAGGCCGCGACCGCCAACACCATCATCGGCGCGACCACCTCGTCAGTCGATCAATATTTCAGGAACCCGACGACGGGCGCCGCGCTCACCAGCGACGTTTCGCGCCAGCTGCTCCGCGTCGCCCGCATGATCGAGGCGCGCGGCACGCTCGGCCATGGCCGCCAGACCTTCTTCGTCAGCCAGGGCGGCTACGACAATCACAGCGATCAGGTGTCGGGCAACAACACCACCGGCACGCAGGCCAATCTCTACGCCGATCTCGCGATGGCGCTGGCGGGCTTCTACGCCGCCATGAAGTCGCTGGGGATGCAGGAGAATGTGACGGCGTTCACCATGTCGGACTTCGGCCGCACCTTCAAGGTGAACGCCTCGCGCGGCACCGATCATGCGTGGGGCAACAACCACCTCGTCCTCGGCGGCGCGGTGAAGGACCGGACGCTGTTCGGCGCCTATCCCGACGTGACGCTCGGCGGCACGCAGGACATCGACAGCGCCGCCCTCGGCCGCTGGATCCCGACGACCGCGATGGACGAATATATCGGCGCGATCGCGAGCTGGTACGGCGTGGCGGCGAGCGACATGCCCTATGTCTTTCCCAACTGGGCGACATGGACGTCGGGCGGGCGCGGCCCGATCGGGCTGTTCGGGTAAATTGAAAATCCTCCCCTGCAAGGGGAGGTGGCATGTCGCAGACATGACGGAGGGGTATCGCGCTATCGAGAGCGGGACACCCCTCCACCACCGCCTTCGGCGGCGGTCCCCCTCCCCTTGCAGGGGAGGATTTTATTTCCTCACATACTGATCCAGAAACTTCAGATACGCCTCCTGCGCCGTCACGCGGTTCTTGCGGCTCTGGAAGCCGTGGCCCTCGTCGGGAAACACTACATATTCCACCGGCACCTTGTTGGCGCGGACGGCGGCGACCAGTTCGTCGCTCTCCACCTGCAACACGCGCGGGTCGTTCTTGCCCTGAATCACCAGCAGCGGCTTGGTGATCCTAGCCGCGTGGAACAGCGGCGAGATCGCGTGGTGGCGCACGCCATCGGTGGCCGGATCGCCCATTTCGTCGAACAGGGCGATGCGCTCGGCGCCCCACCACGGCGGGATCGATTTCAGGGTGCGCTCCCAATTGGTCACGCCGAAGATGTCTACGCCCGCCGCGAACGCATCGGGATGAAAGGTGAGCGCCGCAGCGGTCATGTAGCCGCCGTAGGAGCCGCCCATCACCGCCACCTTGTCCTTGGCCACCCACGGCTGCGAGCGGAACCAGGCCCCACCCGCCACGATATCGCGCAGGTCGGCCTCGCCATGATGGCGATCGTCCATGTGGAAGAAGGTCTTGCCGTAGCCGCTCGACCCGCGATTGTTGGCCGCCAGCACGGCATAGCCATGGTTGACGAGATGCTGGATCGAGGCGCTGTAGCCGCGCCGGCTCTGCCCGCCGGGGCCGCCGTGGACATAGACGATCGCCGGCACCGGATGCGTCACCGACGCGCCCTTCGGCTTGTAGAGGATGCCCGGCACCTGCACCCCGCCCTCGCCCGCGTAGCGAACCACCGTGGCCTCGACGAGATCACTCTCGGCGATGGCCGGGTTGAGCGCATGGGTCAGCCGCCTGGCCTTGCCGGTCGCCACGTCGGCCACGAAGATGTCCGACGGCGACGTGTCCGACGCGACGGTGAAGGCCAGCATCGTCTCGTCGGCGTTGAAGCGCGGCGCGCCCAGATCGCCGGCGGGAATCCCGGTCAGCTTGAGCGGCTGGCCGGTCTTGGTGTCGACGATCGTCAGCATCGACGAGGCATCGGCGTTCAGCGCCGACAGGCGGTAGCGGCCCTTGGGCGAATAGAAAGTGTAGACCACGTCCCAGTCGCCGCGCGTCAGTTCCTTCTTGGCGCCGGAGGCGATGTCATAGGCGATGCCGCGCGCGAACTCGCCATCCTCGTCGCTCAGGATGATGAGGCCCTTGGAGTCTGGCGTGAAGTCCGACACGTTATAGGAGACGTCGCCCTTGTGCGGGGTCATCAGCTTCGGCGCGCCGCCCGAAAGGCTGGCGACATAGACGTCCGAATTCTTGCTGGAGAGCGACTTCACCAGCGCCACGGTCGTCCCGTCCGGCGACACGCCGGAGACGCGGAAGCCGCCGTCGTTCTGGAAGACGAGCTTCGGCGCCAAGGTCGCGACATCATAAGCGTAGAGATCGAACGCCTTGGGATCGCGCGCATTGCTGGTCAGGTAGAAGGTCTTGCCGTCCGCCGCCCAGCCGGCGAAATCCGCCTTCAGTTTCTCGCCCGGCGTCAGATCCTTGAGCGTGCCGTCGGCGTCGCGAACATAGATGTGGTTCAGTTCGTTGCCGCCGCCGTCATGCGTCACCAGCACGCGATCGTCATTCGGGAAGGCGCTGACCGCATAGGTCGCGTCGGTGGTGGAGGCCGTCAGCGGCTTCGGCGCGCCGCCCGCCAGCGGCAGGGCATAAGCGTTGAACGTGCCGGTCTGATCGGACGAGATCAGCAGCGACTTGCCGTCATGGCTGAAGGCATCCGCCGCGAAGCCGCCGATACGGTAATTCCTGGTCTCCAGGAATTGGGCCGCCGTATAGGTCTTCACCGGCGCGGTCGCGGCGATCGCCGCCTGCGGCACCATAATGCCCCCGCCCGTCGCCGCCAGCACCAAAGCCAGGGCCGCCCCCGACACCATCGAAGTCGCGCGCATCGAATCTCTCCTCTGTCTGCCGTCGCCGACTGAACGCGATTCCGCCGGTGGACGCAAATTGTTGCTGGTCGGCGTGACGCCGCCACAAATCGCGCCTAAGCCGCGCGCCATGACGCCGTTCGCCGCCGCATTCCTCCTCGGCCTCGTCTCCGCGCTCGGCTTCGCGCCGGTCGGTGCCTGGCCGGCCACCATCATCTGCTTCGCCCTCTGGGCCTTTCTGCTCGGCGCCGCGCGGGACGTGCGCGGCGCGCTGAAGCTCGGCTGGGCTTTCGGCGTCGGCCATTTCCTGATCGGGCTCAACTGGATCGCGGAGGCCTTCACCTATCAGGCGGCGATGCCGGGCTGGCTCGGCTGGGTCGCGGTGCTGCTGCTGTCGCTGTTTCTCGCCATCTACCCTGCCATCGCCGCCGGCATCGCCTGGCGCTACGGGCGCGGCGGCGGCCATCGCTTCGCGCTGATGCTGGGCGCCGCCTGGACGTTCGGCGAATGGCTGCGCGCCACCTTGTTCACCGGCTTCGCGTGGAACCCGGTCGCCGCCATCTGGGCGGGCACGCCGATCGCCTTTCCCGCGCGGCTGATCGGCACCTATGGCCTGTCGGGCCTCACCGTGGCCGCCGCCGCGATGCTGTGGCCGCTGGGGATGATGCTGCGCGCGGCGGGCAAGGGCCGCAAGCTGCCGCCCGGCCGCTTCGCCACCACGCTCGCCCCCTACGCCATCGCCTTCGCGCTCATCCTGTCGCTGCGCGGCCCGCCCCTACCCGCCGACCCGCGCGCGCCTTTGCTCCACATCGTCCAGCCCAATATCGGGCAGGAGGACAAGTGGGACGAGGCCTCGGCCCCGCGCAATTACGCGCGTCTGGCGGGTCTGACGGGCGAGCCCGGCACGCTGCCCCGGCTGATCCTGTGGCCCGAAGTCGCCGTGCCCGATTTCCTCGAGGAAGACGCGCTCGCCCGCATCCGCATCGCCGATCTGATGGGGCCGCGCGATCTGCTCCTCACCGGCGCGCAGTCGCTCCACTACGCGCCCGACGGCACGATCCTGTCGGCCGGCAACAGCGCCTTCGGCATGACATCGGGCGCGCGGCTGATCGGCAAGTACGATAAGTCGCACCTCGTGCCGTTCGGCGAATATCTGCCGATGCGGCCGGTGCTGTCGGCGCTCGGCCTGTCGCGCCTCGCCCCCGGCGACATCGATTTCCGCCCCGGCCCCGGCGCGCGCAGCTTCGCTTTGCCCGGCATCGGGCTGGTCGGCACGCAGATCTGCTACGAGATCATCTTCTCGGGCCACGTCGTCGATCCCGATCGCCGCCCGCGCTTCCTCTACAATCCCTCCAACGATGCGTGGTTCGGCCGCTTCGGCCCGCCGCAGCATCTGGCGCAGGCGCAGTTGCGCGCGGTGGAGGAAGGGCTGCCGATCGTGCGCGCCACGCCCACCGGCATCTCCGCCGTGATCGACGCCGATGGCGAGGTGATGGCATCCCTGCCCTGGCACGAGGCCGGCGCGATCGACGCCCGCCTGCCCCCCGCGCGCAAGCCGACGCCCTTCTCGCAGGGGCACAACTGGCTGGCGCTCGGCTTCGCCGCGCTGATGGCGGCGCTCGCGATTGCCACGGGTCGGCGAGCCCGCTAAAGGCACATATAAGGACATAAGAAATACTTTATGTCCGTATTCGGCAAGGTGTGTCAGGGATGCCTTACCGATATCGGGATCAGCGTTCAGGGATTCGATCAGCTATGCGCAGCAATTATCTCTTCACCTCCGAGAGCGTCTCCGAGGGGCATCCGGACAAGGTTGCCGACCAGATCAGCGACACCGTCGTCGATCTGTTCCTCTCGAAAGACCCGGAGGCGCGCATCGCCTGCGAGACGCTGACCACCACCAACATGGTCGTGCTGGCCGGCGAAATCCGCTGCAAGGGCGTCTATGAGGATGGCGCCTGGGCCGAAGGCGCGCTCCAGGAGATCGAGGATGCGGTGCGCAACACCGTGCGCGAGATCGGCTACGAGCAGTCGGGCTTCCACTGGCAGACCTTCACCTTCTCGAACAACCTGCACGCCCAGTCGGCCCATATCGCGATGGGCGTCGACGAGAGCGGCAACAAGGACGAAGGCGCCGGCGACCAGGGCATCATGTTCGGTTACGCGACCGACGAGACGCCCGGCCTGATGCCCGCCACGCTCTATTACAGCCACAAGATCCTCGAGCGGATGGCCGCCGACCGCCATTCGGGCGCGGCGCCCTTCCTGGAGCCCGACGCCAAGAGCCAGGTGACCCTGGCCTATGAGAATGAGAAGCCGGTGCGCGCCACCGCGCTCGTCGTCTCGACCCAGCATGGCGCCGATTATTCCAACGAGGCCGGCCAGGCCAAGGTGCGCGACTACGTCAAGGGCGTGTTCGCCGAGATCCTGCCGGACGGCTGGCTGCCGTCGGACGACAAGATCTACGTCAACCCGACCGGCCTGTTCGAGATCGGCGGCCCCGATGGCGACGCCGGCGTCACCGGCCGCAAGATCATCGTCGACACCTACGGCGGCGCGGCGCCGCACGGCGGCGGCGCCTTCTCGGGCAAGGATCCCACCAAGGTCGATCGCTCGGCGGCCTATGTCGCGCGCTACCTCGCCAAGAATGTCGTCGCCGCCGGCCTGGCCACGCGCTGCACGATCCAGCTGAGCTACGCGATCGGCATCGCCGAGCCGCTGTCGGTCTATGTCGACACGCACGGCACCGGCACCGTGCCCGAAGCCACGCTGGAGGAGGTTCTGCCGAAGCTGGTGCGCCTGACTCCCAAGGGCATCCGCCAGCACCTCGGCCTCAACAAGCCGATCTACAAGAAGACCGCCGCCTACGGCCACTTCGGCCGCGATGCCGAGGGTGAGTATTTCCCGTGGGAGCGCACCGACCTGGTCGAGAAGCTCAAGGCCGCCGTCGCCTAATTCGGCATTGCGGGCGTCCAGCGAAGCAATCCAGCCTCTCCACCGGGACTGGATTGCTTCGGTGCTCCGCACCTCGCAACGACGATTTTCGATCTCTTCACGCCAAAGAAAAGGGCGCCGCTCCATCACTGGAACGGCGCCCTTTTTCTTGGCGCTTGATCGGGAGGATCAGGCCTCCGGGGTCGCCTTGCGGCGGCCACGGCGCTTCGGCGCCTCGACGGCGGCGTCCTCGACGACCGGATCGGCGGCGCGCTTGCGGCCGAGGCCGATCGAATGGGCCAGCTCGCGGCGCTTGGCGGCATAGTTCGGCGCGACCATCGGATAATCGGCCGGCAGGTTCCACTTGGCGCGATAATCTTCCGGCGACATGCCGTAATTGGTGCGCAGGTAGCGCTTCAGCATGGTCAGCTTCTTACCGTCCTCCAGGCAGACGATATAGTCGGGCTTGACCGACGAGCGGACCGGAACGGCCGGCTTCAACTCGACCGCCGTCTCGATCGGCGTGGTGCCGAGCGACTGGAGCGAGGCGAAGACCTTCTCGATCAGCTGCGGCACGTCGCTTACGGACACGCTGTTGTTGGAAACATGGGCCGCGACGATGTCGGCGGTAAGCGTCAGAAGATCGGAGCCGGTCTGCTCGGTCATTGGGGGGGTGCCTCCCGGTTGGAATGAAGGATGCGCCGCCGTTAGCCCGAAAATCTGTTCCGTAAAAGCATCAATTTCTTGTTGGCCACCAGATGGACCGAAATAAACAGGATTTCACCGCATCGTTTGCCATCGAACTGATTTGGCACTTTGGGAACTGGCGGAAAAAATGCCGAAATTCTCGGCGCAAGACCTGTCCGAGCCAGAGACGAAAGAGGAATCAAAACCCAAGTTAACCATTTTCATCAACCAGATTCGAAAACTGGCGAGTTTCGTATCGACGGGCTTGCCGCACCGTCCGGGATTGGCCTTTCGGACGAGAAACTGGTATAGGGACTCGCATCGCCGCCGAGGGGGATCAACCGAAGCATGCGACGACGGGACGCCGCGTAAAAGGCGCCCGCTTCATGCCGGGAGAGCCGTCATGACCTTAACCGCAGACCGTGATTATTACTTACGACGCGCGCAGGAATGTCGTGACAAGGCCAGCGCCGCCCAGGATCCCGCCGTGCGATCGGTGCACCACGACATGGCGTTGCGCTACGAGGCCGCCGCCTTCAGCGACGAGCCGCCACCGCTCTTCCCCAGCCGCTCGGCTCACGCCGTATAGGTGCGATACCAGTCAACGAAGCGCGGGATGCCGACAGCGATCGGCGTGGTCGGCGCATAGCCCGTGTCGCGCTGGATCGCGGAGATATCCGCATAGGTCGCGGGCACGTCGCCCGGCTGCATCGGGCGATAATCCTTGATCGCCTCGCGCCCGCACGCCCGCTCGATCATGGCGATGAAGTCGCCCAATTCCTCGGCGCGGTTGTTGCCGATATTGTAGAGCCGGTGCGGCGCGCGGCTGCCCCCGGCCTTTTCCGCGCCATCGTCGGCCGGCGGATGGTCCAGCGCGGCGACGATCCCGGCGACGATGTCGTCGATATAGGTGAAGTCGCGCCGCATCTTCCCCTCGTTGAACACCCTGATCGGCTCGCCCTTCAGGATGGCGGCTGTGAACAGCCACGGCGCCATGTCGGGCCGCCCCCACGGGCCATAGACCGTGAAGAAGCGCAGCCCCGTCTGCGGCAGGCGGTAGAGATGCGCGTAGGTCTCGCTCATCAATTCGTCCGATCGCTTGGTCGCGGCATAGAGCGAGACGGGATTGTCGACCCGGTCCTCCACCCGGAACGGCAAGGAGGCATTCGCGCCATAGACCGACGAGGAGGAGGCATAGACCAGATGCCGCACCTTCAACGCGCGCCCCACTTCCAGCAGATTGACGTGGCCGACGAGGTTCGAGCGCACATAGGCGCGCGGATTTTCGAGCGAGTAGCGCACCCCCGCCTGCGCGCCGAGATGGACGATCCGGTCGATCACCTCGCCCGCCAGCGCCGCCTCCAGCGCGGCCTCGTCGGCGAAATCGAGCTGGTGGAAGGCGAAGGCGTCGGCGGCCTCGGGCAGTTCCCGAATCCACGCCAGCCGGTCATGCTTCAGCCGCACCGGATAATAAGCGTCGAGGCTGTCCACGCCGACCACCCGTTCGCCGCGCGCCAGCAGGTGGCGGCAGACATGCGCGCCGATGAACCCCGCCGCACCCGTCACCACTATCGCCACGCCCGCCTCCCTGTCCGTCTCACCCGGTCAACGCGACCAGCGCCGATACCGTTGCCGCCGAAATGAGCGTGCTGACGAGGATCACGCGCGCGATCACGGCGGCATCCCGGCGGTAGAGCGCCGCGACCATGAAGGGGCCGGTGCCGGTGGGCAAGGCCGCCAGCAGGATCGCGGCCGTGCCCCAGGGCTGCGGCACGGCGAGCAGCCAGACGAGCAGCAGCGTCACCAGCGGCTGCACGACCAGCTTCAGCAGCACCAAAGGCGCCACCCGCGCGGTCGCCCCGCCGGCCGGCGTGAAGGCCAGGAACAGCCCGATCGTGACCAGCGCCACCGGCGAGGCCGCCCGCCCCAGCAGGCTCGCCAGATCGTGCAGCGGCACAGGCAGCGCGATCCCGGTCAGCGCCCAGACGCCGCCCAGCACCGGCGCGAACACCAGCGGGTTGAGCGCCAGCCCGCGCAGCACGCCGAGCGCGGCATGGCCGAGCCCGCGCTCGCGATGCAGTTCATATTCCACCAGCATGATCGTCAGGGCGAACAGGGCGCAGACGGTGAGCAGGGAGGCGATCACCGCCGCCGCCAGCCCCGCCGCGCCGAACAGCGCCTGCGCGATCGGGATGCCCATGAAGGCGGTGTTGGGATAGGCAGCCGCAAGCGCCTCGATGCTCGCCTCGCCCAGCCCCTGCCGCCGCGCGAGAAGCAGCGTGGCGCCGAACACCAGCACCATGCCGCCGCCCAGCGCCAGCACGAAATGGGGGTGCCACAGCGACCGCCAGTCCGCCTCGGCGACGAACTGGAACATCAGCACCGGCAGCGCGAGTTTTACCACGAAGCCGTTCAGGCCGTCGACCGCCGTGGCAGGCAAAATCCCCCGTTTGCCCGCCGCCCAGCCGATCAGGATCAGCGCGAAGACGGGAAAGACGGTGCCGAGAGCGAGGATCATTCCGGCCCCGTGCAAGATGGGGCCGGCGATCGCAAGTGCGGTATCGGTGGGCGCGGTTGCGCCGCTCAGCCGCCCGACGCGGCGACGAAGACCGCCAGTTGCGCCGCGAAGGCGCGCTGGAACGCCGGCCGCGCCTCGCCCCGCGCGACATAGGCGGTAAGCGCGGGATAGCCGTTCAGGAAACCCGAGGGGCCGAGCCTGCGCAGCACGTTGATGACCAGCAGGTCGCCCGCGCTGAACGCGTCGTCGAGCCATTCGCCCTCGCCCAGCCGCGCCGCCAGCGCGTCCAGCTTGCGGCCCAGCCGTTGGTCGAGCATCGCCTGCCGCGCCGCGAACCAGCTCTCGTCCTTCTCGAACAGCATCGCCATGCTGCGCTCGACGATCGGCGGCTCGATCGTGGCGACCGCCGCGAACATCCAGGCGATCGCCCGCGCCCGCGCATCGCCATCCTGCGGCAGCAGCCCGCCATGCCGCTCGGCGATATGCAGGATGATCGCGCCGGATTCGAACAGCGCCAGCCCGCTTTCCTCATAGGTCGGGATCTGGCCGAACGGCTGTATCGCCAGATGCGCCGGCTGCTTCATCGTCTCGAAGGTGACGAGCCGCACGTCATAGGGCTGGCCCACTTCCTCCAGCGCCCAGCGCACCCCCATGTCGCGCGCCAGGCCCCGGCCCCGATCGGGCGATGTCTCGAATGCGGTGATGGTGATGGTCATGGCCGACACTCCTTTGCGGCGCGAGGATGATCCCGTTCACCCCCGTTTGGCAACATTGTAGAAACATCTCTCCTACAGGTGCCCGTTCGTGCGAGCGTCGCGGTCATGGCCCCCCTGCCAGCCCGTCGCGCCGCTATCCCCGCCTCCGGGATCCGCCGGGAAGCGCGTCGGGGGGTGACGTGCCGTCAACTTCGTCAACTTCCGCGAGTCGTTCGGCGCGGCCGCCTTTCCCCCAAAACCGCAAACCCCCGACACCCTTTGCAGGATGCCGGGGGTCTCGTTCGCCCGTCGGGAAGGGCCTCTTATAAGACCCCGATCCGATCGAAGCTGCTATCGGTGGACCGGGGCCGCACCTTTTGCAGTGTTAGCCGAGCAGCTTCAGCACACCCTGCGCGCTCTGGTTCGCCTGGGCGAGCATCGCGGTCGCGGCCTGCGACAGGATCTGCGCCTTGGCGAGGTTCGTGGTTTCCGACGAGAAGTCGGCATCCTCGATCCGCGAGCGGGCATCGGTCAGGTTGGTCGACGCGGTGGTCAGGTTGTTGACCGTGACGTCGAGGCGGTTCTGCACCGCACCGAGATCGCCACGGGTCGCCGAAACCGTATCCAGCGCCTTGTCGATCACCGCCAGCGCGGCGTTGGCCGAGTCTTGGCTCAGGATGCTGATGCCGTTGCCGACGCTGTCCTTCGTGCCGCCCTGGGCGGTGAGGCCAACGGCGGTCAGATCGGCGGCCGCACCTTCGACGCGGACCGACGAACCGCTTTCGGCGGTCAGCTTCAGCGTGCCGCGAGCGGTGCCCAGCGCGCCGGCCGAGGCCGAGGCGGTCGAGGCCATGCCCGTGAACGTGCTGGTCGTGTCGGCCAGGACGATGTCACGACCCGAGGTCGAGGTGAGGACCAGCTTGCCGGTCTTCTCGTCGGCCGAGGCGACGACGCCCGTGTCCGTGGTCTTGGCGTTGATCGCGGTGACGGCGGCCGAAACCGAGCCGGTCGCGCCGGACAGATCGACTTCGACACCGTTGATCGACGTGCCGGTGGCCGCGCCATTGGCGAGGTTCAGGCTGACGTAGGTCTTGGTCTCGGCGGTGGCGGTGACGCCCGACTTGCCCGAGACGGCGTTGATCGAGGCGGCCTTGGCGGCGGCCGAGCCGTCCGACGAGGCACCGACGGCGACGCCGTTGATCTTCAGGTCGCTGGTGGTCGACAGCGCGGTCGAGGTGACGCTGGTGCCCGAGAAGCTCTTGCCGTCGGTGGCGTTCAGGCCGAGCGAGGTGAAGTCGGCGGCAACGCCGGTCGAACCCGCCTCGACGGTGATCGGATCACCCGAGTTGGACTTGAGCGACACGAAGCCCTGCACCGCGGTCGCGCTCTCGGTGAAGCCCGCCTTGGCGCCGGCCGAAACCGTGATCGCCGTGCCGGTGTCGTTGGACAGCGTGATCGTCTTGTCGGCGTTCAGCTTGGCGACGACACCACCGACATCGCGGTTGATGTTCGAGACCAGGTCCTCGACGCTGCCGGCGGCACCCACCGTCACGCCGTTGATGACCACGTCGCCGCTGGCGAAGGACGACTGGGTCGGCTTCGAGCTGGTGATCGAGTTGGACGCCGTCGCCGTCACGCCGGTGTTGGCGCTGTTGGCGTTGATCGCGGCGGCCAGCGCCTTGGCGGTGTCGGTGGAGGCGGTGAAGTTGGAGGCCAGCGCGTCCTTGCCGTTGATCTTGATGTCGGTCGTGGCGACGGCGTTGGTCGTGCCGACGCGGCCCGAGGTCAGCACGCCGGCGGCGGCGCCGCCGTCGAGGCCGAGCGACTTGGTCGACACGTCGGCCATCGTCACCGAGATCTGGTCGCCGGCGTTCACGCCGGTCTGCAGCTTGATGTTCTTGGACGAACCGTCGAGCAGCTTCAGGCCGTTGAAATTGGTCGTCTTGGAAATGTTGTCCACCTCGCCGAGGAGCTGGTTCATTTCGGCCTGGAGGCTCTGGCGATCCGTGGTGGACAGCGTGCCCGTGCCGGCCTGGACCGACAGTTCTTTCATGCGCTGCAGCATGTTGGTGACCTGGCCGAGCGCGCCTTCCGCCGTCTGCGCCATCGAGATGCCGTCGTTGGCGTTGCGGATGGCGACGGCGAGGCCCTTGACCTGGCTCGTCATGCGGCTGGAGATGGCGAGGCCGGCGGCGTCGTCCTTGGCGGAGTTGATGCGCTTGCCGGTGGACAGGCGCTCCATGGCGGTCTGCAGCGAGCTGCTGGCAGCGGCGCTGCCATTCTGCGCGCGCATCGCGGCGATGTTGGTGTTGATGACAGTCACGATAGTTCCTTTCCCGTCGAACGAGGCAGCCGGACTGCGAGAGTCGTTCCTGCCACGATCCGGGTAACGACCCTGTGCCGGGGAACTTTAACCGTGATTGTGAGGGATAATTTTCGGGCGGTGCCGGGCGGGCCGGCAAATATCCACGCGCCCCGCACGGGGGCACGCCCCCGCACACCACCCGCGTACGTGGCCCGCGCGATTCCTTTAAGACCTTCTTAGTTAATTCAGGGGTAACTGTGTTGCAGACGGGAGCGGCGACGGGCCGTTCCGAAACGACAGGACACCGGAAAATGGCGAACGTCGGCATCAGCGCGAAGGCCCTCGAAGCCTGCCCCACCCTCGTGGCGTGGCTGGCCGGCGCGGGAATCGAGGCCCAGGCGATCGACGCCGCGACGCCGCCGGCCCGCGAGTCGCGCCGCATCCTGCACGTTTCCGAAAAGTCGCTGTCGCGCGTCACCGATCTGCTGATCGCCGTGCGCGAGGGCGCCCCCGCCTTCACCGCCTCCGCCAAGGGCTTCCCCGCCGAGATCGCCTTCGGGCTGGAGGACATGGCGTTCGGCCATGCGCTGGTCGCCGAATTCTTCCGCCCGGCCCACCGCCCGGCCTGCGGCGAGCCCGCCTCCGTCCAGCTGCTCGCGCTCGCCGGCCGCATCGCCCGCAGCGACGCCACCGTGCTGCTGATGGGCGAGACCGGCACCGGCAAGGAGGGCATGGCCCGCTTCGTCCACGCCGAGAGCCCCCGCGCCGCCAAGCCCTTCATCGCCGTCAACTGCGCGGCCCTGCCCGAGACGATGCTGGAAGCGATGCTGTTCGGCCACCAGAAGGGCAGCTTCACCGGCGCCGGCGCGGCGGGCGAGGGCCTGTTCCGCGCGGCCGACGGCGGCACGCTCCTGCTCGACGAGATCGCCGAGCTGCCGCTGGTTCTCCAGGCGAAGCTGCTGCGCGCGCTTCAGGAGCGTGAGGTTCTCCCCGTGGGCGCGACCCAGCCGATCAAGGTGGACGTGCGTATCATCGCCGCCGGCAACCGCGACCTCGCCGCCGAAGTCACCGCCGGCCGCTTCCGCGCCGATCTCTACTGGCGCCTCAATGTCATGGCGCTGACGCTCACGCCGCTGGGCCAGCGCCGCCAGGACATCCGCGCGATCACCGCCGCGCTGCTGCTGCGCCACACCAACCCCGGCGAAGCCTTTGCCTGGCCCACGAGCGCCGCGCTCGATCGCCTGATGGCGCACGGCTGGGCCGGCAACGTCCGCGAACTCGACAACGTCCTCCAGCGCGCGCTCGTGCTGCGCGCCGGCGAGCGTCTCGAAGCCGACGACCTGATGATCGACGCGGCACCGATGCCGACCTTCGCCGCCGCCCCGGCCGCGATCGAGATCGCGGCGCCGGTCGCCAGCAACGTCGTCCCCCTCCGCCTCGCCGATGCGGCCCGCTCGTCCGAGGCGGTCGCGATCGAGGAGGCGCTCGCCGCCACCGGCGGTCACCGTCTCCGCGCCGCCCAGCGGCTCGGCATTTCCGAACGCACCCTGCGCTACCGCCTCGCCGGCCTGCGCTCGGCGGCCGCGGCCTGAGGATCTGAACGATGAAGGTCGATGCGAATTCCCTGCTGGCGATGCGGAGCGCGATCCTCCAGCAGAACAGCGCGCTCCAGAAGGCCGCCGCCAAGCCCGCCGCGATCGGCGGCGTCGACGCGACCGGCCCGAACAGCTTCTCGGCCGCGCTGACCGACGCGATCCAGCAGGTCAACACGCAGCAGAGCAACGCCAGCACGATCACCGAATCCTATGAGCGCGGCGAGACCACCGACGTCGCCTCGGTGATGCTGGCGCGCGAAAAGGCCTCGGTCGGCTTCCAGGCGACCCTGCAGGTCAGAAACAAACTCCTGTCCGCCTACAAGGACATCATGAGCATGCCGGTATAATCGATGAGCGAACTCGCCCTGACCGGCTCGGCCGGCACTCTCCCCGCAACCGCCAAGCCCGCCACCGGCCCCGCCGGCGCGGTGCTTCAGCGCATCAAGGCGTTCACCGCCCAGCCGGCCGTCGCCAAGAGCCTGCCGATGCTGGCGATCGGGCTGGCGCTGGCCTTCGCCGCGCTCGCCTATTTCACGCTTTCGACGCCGCCACAGAAGAATCTCTTCTCGGGCCTCGGCGATGCCGACAAGGCCGCCGTGGTCGATCAGCTGAAGTCGGCCGGCATCGCCTACAGGATCGACAGCGACACCGGCTCGATCACGGTGGGCGAGAGCCAATATTATCAGGCCAAGATGCTGCTCGCCCAGCAGGGCCTGCCCAAGTCCGCGCCCGATGGTGACGCGGTCCTCTCCGCCATGCCGATGGGCGCCAGCCGCGCCGTCGAAGGCGAGCGCCTGCGCGGCGCCCGCGAGATGGACCTCGCCCGCACGATCGAGGCGATCGACGCGGTAGAGAAGGCCCGCATCCACCTCGCCGTCGAGCAGCCGAGCGTGTTCCTGCGCGACGCCAAGCCCGCCGCCGCCTCGGTCATGCTCACCCTGCGCAACGGCCGCGCGCTGAGCGAGGGCCAGGTGCAGGCGATCGTCAACCTTGTCGCCTCGTCGGTCCCCGGCCTCTCGCCCGAGGGCGTCTCGGTCGTCGATCAGGCGGGCCATCTCCTGTCGAAGCAGGGCGGTGCCGCCGGCGGCGCGATGACCCAGCAGGTCGAATTGCAGGCGCAGATCGAGCAGCGCTATCGCGACGCGCTCAACAAGCTGCTCGCGCCGCTGGTCGGTGCCGACGGCTTCACCGCCGAGGTCCATGCCGATCTCGACTGGGCCGAGGTGCAGGCGACGCGCGAGAGCTATCCCAACAAGCCCGGCGCGATCGCCGCCGAACAGGGTGGCTGGCAGAATGACGCGGCGAAGGCCGGCCCTCCCGGCGGCATCCCCGGCGCCATCGCCAACGAGCCGCCCGCCCCGGCCACCGCCTCCAGCCAGGCGCCCGGCCAGATCCCCGGCGTCTCGACCCCGCCTGCCGCCCCCGCTATCGCGCAGGGCGAGGCCGGCAAGACATCCGAGACGTACAACCGCCAGTTCAACCTCGACCACGAGGTTTCGGTCACCAAGAACCCGGTCGGCACCGTCCGCCGCCTGTCGGTCGCGGTCGCGCTGAAGCAGGATGGCAAGCCGCGCGGCGTCGCCGAGACCAAGGCGCTGGAAGATCTCATCAAGGGCGCGGTCGGCTTCGACCAGCAGCGCGGCGACCTGATCGCCGTGACCAACCGCGCCTTCGCCACGCCGGAAGCGCCCGAGGCCGCCAAATGGTATGAAGCGTCGTGGGTCGCCATGGCCGCCCGTCAGGGTGGCGCGGTCCTCGTCGCGCTGATCCTGGTGCTGGGTGTCGTCCGCCCGATGATGAAGCGCCGCTCGGTCGCCGCCAAGGAAGCCGCCGCGCTGATCGCGGCGCCCGCCGCCGGCTCCGCGCAGGCCGAGGCGCAAAAGGCCGCCATGGGCGCCGAGATCGCCGCCGCCATCGCCAGCGACTCGCGCGAGAACCCGGCCCACCCGGTGACGCTGGAAATGATCGAGGCCGCCCCCGGCTATGCCGACCGCGCCCAGCTGATCCGCAATTTCGTCCGGCAGGACCCCGCCCGCGCCGCTCTGGTGGTGCGCGACCTGATCCGGGCCGACCTGCCGCAGGGGGAGAAGCGCGATGGATGAGGCGACCAACATGACCGTCGATAGCGAAGCCCCGGCCGGCAGCGCCGCCGCCGCGATCCTGATGATGCTGCTCGAAGAGGGCGAGGCCGCAGCGGTCCTCGGCCAGCTCGATCCCGAGGAGGTCCAGCACCTCGGCGGCGCGATGTACGGCGTCGCCGACGTGACCGAGAGCCAGATTTCGGGCGTGCTCGACCTGTTCGTCGATAAGGCGCGCAGCCGCACCACGCTGGGTGGCTTCGGCGCCGAGCGGCAGATCCGCGGCATGATGGAAAAGGCGCTGGGCGCCGATCGCGCCGAGACCGTGATCTCGCGCATCGCCCCGCCGCAGAAGGCGTCGAGCCTCGCCGCGCTCAAGTGGATGGACGCGCAGACCATCGCCGCGATGGTCGAGGCCGAACATCCCCAGCTGATCGCGCTGGTGCTGACGCATCTGGAAGCGCCGATCGCCGCCGACGTGCTGGGCCAGCTCGACGAGCAGATCCAGGCCGACGTGGTTTATCGCGTCGCCACGATGGGGCCGGTGACCGCCGAGGCGATCGCCGATCTCGAATGGCTGCTGATGAAGCCGGTCAAGCGCTCGCCCGCCGCCCAGACCAAGCGTGGCGGCGCGACCGAGGCCGCGCAGATCATGAACAATTCGCGCAAGGCCGCCGAACAGCGCATCATCAAGGCGCTCCAGAAGCTCGACAAGAATCTCGCCCGCTCGATCGAGGACGAGATGTTCGTGTTCGACAACCTCATGGCGCTCGACGACAAGGGCCTCGGCGCGGTGCTGCGCGCGGTGGAGAGCGATACGTTGGTGGTGGCGCTGAAGGGTGCCGACGAGCGGATGCGGACGCGCTTCTACGGCTGCATGTCGGCACGCGCGGCGCAGTCGATCCAGGACGAGATCGCCGATCGCGGCCCGATGCGTCTGGCCGAGGTGCAGGAAGCGCAGCGCGACATGCTGAACGCCGCCCGCAAGCTGGCCGCCGAAGGCACGATCAACATCGGCAAGGACGACGATTATGTCTGATATGTGGTCCGCCGCCGCGACCGTCCCGGTGTGGACCCGCCCCGCGATCAACCCGGCGGCCAGCTTCCGCCCGCGCGATCTGGCCCAGCCCCAGCCGACCGGCTTCTCGCCATGGGCGGCGGAGGCCGAGCCGGAGCCCGGCCAGGACTTTGGCCATGACGAATACGCTGCAGCGCCGGCGCCCAGCATCGATATCGAGCGGCTGCGCGCCGAGGCCTTCGCCGACGGGTTCGAGGAAGGCCGCCGCACCGTGATGCTGGAGGTCTCCGCCGAGCGCGCCGACACCGCCCGGCTGACCGCCTCGCTCGAAGCGCTCAAGCCCGAGGCGCCCCAGGCGCTGGCCACTTTGTTGTCCGAAACGGTGCGCCGGCTGGTCGCCGGCATCGTCGGCCAGGTGACGATCGACGACGACATGCTGCGCGCCCAGACCGACGCCGCCGCCACGATCATCAGCGAGGAATGTGCCCCCTCGCGCCTGCGCGTCAGCCCGGCCGATGCCGAGCGGCTCGCGGGCGCCGACATTCCGGTCGAGCTATATGCCGATCCGGCGCTCGCCCCCGGCATGGTCGTCGCCGAAACCTCGACCGGCTGGATCGAGGACGGCCCCGAAGTCCGCCTCCAGCGGCTCCACACCGCCCTCACCCGCCTGGGTGCCGCGCGTTGAGCGAGTCGCTGGCCGATCGGGCGCGGACAATGCTCGGCGCGATCGACCCGGCCGGCTTCCAGCCGCGCCGGATCGGTCGGCTCGTGTCGTTCGACGGCCAGATGCTGGAAGCGACGGGGCTTAAAGAGCCGGTCGGTGCCAACGTCCGCGTGATCGATGCCGATGGCCATGGCGCGCTCGCCGAGGTCGTCGGCTTCAAAGGCGATCGGACCCTCCTGATGGCGCTCGACGCCGATGCCCCGCACAGCGCGGGCGCGCGGGTCGAGCCCGACCGGCGCGGCACGATGGTGGATGTGGGCGAGGCTCTGCTCGGCCGGATCGTCGATGCGCTGGGCAACCCGCTCGACGGCATGGGACCGATCGTCACCCAGCATCGCTGGCCGCTGGCGGGCACGCGCGGCAACCCGCTCGATCGCAGCCGCGTGACGCAGCCGTTCGACATGGGCGTGCGCGCGATCAACGCGCTGCTCACCGCAGGCGTCGGCCAGCGCATCGCCATCGCGGCGGGCTCGGGCGTCGGCAAATCGGTGCTGATGGGACAGATGATCAAGGGCGCGGAAGCGGACGTGATCGTCGTCGGCCTGATCGGCGAACGATCGCGCGAAGTGAGCGACTTCATCGAGACCAAGCTGAAGGGCGACGTGCGCAAGAAGGCCGCCGTCGTCGCGGTGCCGGCCGATCATCCGCCGATCCTGCGCCTGCGCGCCGCGATGCGCGCCACCGCCATCGCCGAATATTTCCGCGCGCAGGGCAAGCGCGTGCTGCTGCTGATCGACAGCCTCACCCGCGTCGCCCACGCCCAGCGCGAGATCGGGCTGTCGCTGGGCGAACCGCCGACGATCAAGGGCTATCCGCCCTCGGCGCTCGGCCTGATCCCGCGCCTGATCGAGCGCGCCGGCGCGGATTCGCGCACTGGCGGATCGATCACCGCGCTCTATACGGTGCTGGCCGATGGCGGCGACACCGAAGACCCCATCGTCGATACCGCCCGCGCGATCGTCGACGGGCATATCATCCTCAGCCGCGCGCTGGCCGAACAGGGCGTGTTCCCCGCGATCGACGTGGGCAAATCCCTGAGTCGCGTGATGAGCGACATCATCGACAGGCCCCACGCCGATGCCGCGCGCACCCTGCGCCGGCTCTGGTCGGTCTATGAGGAGAATCGCGACCTCATCCTGATGGGCGCCTACCGCGAGGGCAGCGATCCCTCGATCGACGCGGCCATCGCGCACATGCCGCTGATCCAGCAATTCATCCGCCAGGATCAGGACGAGACGATCGACCTTAACTCGGCGGTAACTACGCTGGTGCAACACTTCGGGGCATGAAAGCCCTAGCCGATCGCCGCGCCCGAATCGTCCGTGTCCGTGCCGTCCAGCACATCCAGGCCTCCATCGCCGCCGGCGAGGCCGAGCAGCGCGCCAACGATCTGGCGGAAAGCTCGCGCCGGCTGGTCGCCCTGCGCGGCGGCCTCGAATTTTCCGAGGGCACGGTGCAGGCCGGCGCGCTCGCCGCACAGGCCGAACTGGCCGCGCGACTGGAGGCGGCCCGTGCCGGCATGGCCGACAATATCGCCGCCGCCCGCGCCGTCGCCACCACCAAGGAGGGCGAGCGTCTCGCCGCCCGCATCCGGCAGGAGGGGGCCGAGAAGCTCCAGCAGCGCGCCGTGCAGCAGCTCCAGGATTCGATCGAAGCCCGCCTCGCCGCCGGCCACCGCCACCGTCTGGCCCCCAAGGCATGAACCTGTCCGCCGCCCTCCCCGCCACGCCCGCGATCCAGCCGGGCGCGATGCCGCCGGCGATGCTCGGGCCGCTGCCCGGCACGATGCCGGCCGCGTCGGGCTTCGCCGATCTGATGGCGACCATCGCCCCGGCCGCCGAGATGCCCGCCCCCGTCGCCGCGCCGGTGGTGTCGGCACCCGTGCAGCCGAGCGCGGAAGGTGGGGAAACCGCCGCGCTGGCGCTGTTGTCCGTCGTGGCGCCGGCATCCGCCGTCTCGCGCGCGGCGCCCGTCGCCGAGACGCCGGCTGCGGCTGTTCCGGCGATCGCCGCTCAGCCGACCGTCATGCCGGCTGCCTCCGCCGACGCGCAGCCAGATGCCACCCCTGAAGCACCCGCGCCCCAGAGCGAGCAGGCGGCCAACACGACACGGCCGATGGTTTCGTCGCCGCTGCCCCGCCCGATGCGCGCTCCGAAGGTCGCCACCGATCCGTCCCAGCCGGTCGAAGGCCAGCCTGACGATCAGGCACCGACCGAAGAGATGCCCGCCGAGGCCGAACCGCAGGATGCCGCGACCGACGCGAAGCCGATAGTCGCAACGCCGCAGCCGGCGACGCCGCAACCCGCCATTCCTCTCGCGATCGTGGCCCCGGCTCCCCAGATCGCCGCGCCGGTGGTCAAGACGGTGATGCCCGCCAAGGCCGAGGCCGCGCCGACGGCAAAGCCTGCCCCGGCACCGCGCGGTCCGGCGAAGGCCGCAGCCCCCGCCGAAGCCGAGGCGGGCACCCCCTTCACGCTGCCCGCCGCCGACGATTCGACCGACGACGCCATCCCCGCGCCGGCGGAAACCGTCCACCATGTCGCGCCGGCCCACACGTCGGCCGCCACCGGCGAAACCCGCATCGCCGACAGCAGCCAGCCCGCGCCGGCCGATGCCGCCTTCACCGCCCAGCTCGATCTGGCGAAGGACACGCAATGGCTCGACCAGCTCGCGCGCGACATCAGCCGCACCGCGACGCGCGAGGGGGAATTGCGATTCCAGCTCAACCCCGAGCATCTCGGCAGCCTGCATGTCGAGATCCGAAATCTCGCCGAGGGCACCGCGATCCGGTTCGTCACCGATAACGAGGCCGCGGCCCAGGCGATGGCCGACGCCCAGCCGCGCCTGATCGCCGAGGCGCAGGCGCAGGGCCTCCGCATCGCCGCCGCGCATGTCGAGGTGTCGAGCGACACGCCACGTCCGCAGGATGGCCAGCCGCAACCCCAGCAACAGCAGCACACCGCCGGCAACCCGCCGCAGGGCCAGCCCCAGCAGGCGCCCGCACAACACTTCGGCCAGCCCTCCGGCCAGCAGCAGCGCCGGCCCGAACAGCCCCAACCCTTCCTTAACCATGATGCCGTATCCGTCCCCGTCGAAGAGTCGGCTGACGATGCCGGCCGTTACGCCTGACCCCGGAGTATAGAGCGCCATGTCCGACCCGACCCCCGCCGCGAAGCCCAAGAAGAAGGGCGGCATGAAGAAGATTCTGGTGATGGCGGTCGCCGTGCTGGGCCTGCTCGGCGGCGGCATCGGCGCGGGCATCTATGCGGCGGGCGCGGGCATGGTCGGCGGCGCGCACGCCAGCGAGCCCAAGGAAGACCCCAACAAGCCCAAGCTGGTCGAGCGCCACGAGGGCGAGGGCGGCGAGCATCCGCCCGTCCCGTCGGGCCACGGCGGCGGCGAGGAAGCGATCGACACCAGCCGCTATCAGGCGACCTATTATCCGATGGAGCAGAGCTTCACCGCCAACCTGAGCGACACCAACGGCTTCGTGCAGCTTGGGATCGGCGTCTCGACCTTCTATGACGAGAAGGTGCTGGATAATCTGAAGAAGAACGATATGCCCGTCCGCTCGGCGGTGCTGATGACGCTTTCCGAACAGAGCGTGGAGGCGCTGTCCACGCCCGAGGGCAAGACCAACCTCCAGCGCCAGCTGAAGGATGCGATCAACCAGACGCTCCGCCAGAAGGAAGGTTTCGGCGGCATCGACAGCGTCTATTTCACGAGTTTCATCATCCAGTGAGCATGATCGAGCCTGCCCTGCCGGACGACGACGAGCCCTCTCCGTTCACGCGGAGCGGGCCGGTGTCGCGTGACGTGCGCCCCTTCGCCTTCGGGCAGACGGGCGCCGGGCGGCCGGCGGCGCGGCTCTCCGGCCTGGAGCGGATGAACGAGCGGCTCGCCCGCCTGCTGCGCGGCGCGATCGAGGGCATCGCCAACGCCCGCACCGCCGTCGCCGCTTTGCCCCTTTCCACGCGCAGCTATGGCGAGTGGAAGGCGGACCTGCCCGAATTCATGGTCCTCCACCTCTATCGCCCGCGCCCGCTGAAGGGCGGGATGCTGCTCGCGCTGGAGCCGGCGTTCGTGGCGGCGATGGTGGATGCCTTCTACGGCGGCAGCGGCATCGTCTCGCCCCCCAAAGGCCCGGAATTGTCCCCCAGCGAGGACCGGCTGGCCGATCGCATCGCCGAAGTCGTGCTGGGCGTGCTGCGCGAAGGCTGGGCCGATGTGCTGCCCTTCGATCCCGAACTGGTCGGGCGCGAGACCGTCCTGTCCTACGCCTCGCTCGTGCGCGACGAGGATCCGGTGGTGGTGCAGGCGTTCGAGGTGCGCGCGGGACAGGCCCGCCCGGCCACGATCGCCATCCTCTATCCGCTCGCCACGCTCCGCCCGATCGAGGACGAGCTGGCCACCAAGGTCCATTCCGACATCGGCGGCGGGGGCGACGACGGCGGCTGGCGCGAGCGGCTGGCGGCGGCGCTGGAGGATGTGCGCCTGCCCGTCCGTTCGGTGCTGGCGCGGCCGGAGATTTCGGTGTCGCAGCTGCTGGCGCTCAAGCCGGGCGACGTGATTCCCATCTCGCTCCAGCCCACGGTTCCTCTCATCGTGGGTCAGAAGCGGCTTGCCGAGGGCGTGATCGGCGAGCAGGAAGGGCGCGCGGCGCTCCAGATCCAGACGATCGGCGCGCCGCCGCGCAAGGGGAATGCAGGATGAGTGACATGAGCGACACCCCCTTCCCCCCCGGCGACGGCGCGCTGGGCGGCCGCAATTTCCGCCTGCTGGCCGATATCCCGCTGCGCCTCTCGGTCGAGGTGGGCTCCACCTCGCTGAAGCTGGCCGAACTGATGGATCTGGCCGAGGGCAGCGTGGTCGAACTCGACCGGCAAGCCAATGAATTGCTCGACATCCTCGTCAATGGCACGCTGGTGGCGCGCGGCGAGGTGGTGACGGTGAACGGCCGCTTCGGCATCCGCGTGGTCGACGTGGTCGCCGCCGAACAGCGGCTGACGGGGCTCGAGCGCCGCTCGTGATCGGAAGCTACCTGCTCAACCTGCTGCTGATGGTGCCGCTGGTGGGCGGTCTGGCCTTCCTGTCGATCTGGCTGATGCGCAAGCTTCAGCCCGGCCTCGCCATCGGCAAGCGCGAGCGGGCGGTGAAGGTGGTCGATGCCGTGCCGCTCGGCGCGATGAGCCGGCTGGCGGTGGTGGATTTCGCCGGCAAGCGCCTGCTGGTGGCGGTGTCGCGCGGCCGGGTCGACCTGCTGTCGGAAGCCCCCGCCCCGGCCGAGTTCACGCTCCCCGATGAGGAGTGAGATGATTTCCTCGTCATTGCGAGCGAAGCGAAGCAATCCAGCTTCGCGACGGGTTGGTGGCGTGGGAACTGGATTGCTTCGCTTCGCTCGCAATGACGGAAAAGGCGGTCGGGCGCTGATCTGGGCGCTTCTCGCGCTCGCCTTCCTGCTGCTCCTCGCCGTCCCCGCGCTCGCCCAGACGCCGCCGCCGGCCACCGCCGGGCAGGGCCAGGCCCTCGATCGCGCGCTCTCGACCATTTCGGGCAACGGCCGCCCGCTCTCGCTGTCGTTGCAGATCCTGCTGCTGATGAGCCTGCTGACGGTGCTGCCGTCGCTGGTGCTGATGATGACGAGCTTCACCCGTATCATCATCGTCCTGTCGCTGCTCCGCCAGGCGCTCGGCCTGCAACAGACGCCGCCCAATCAGGTGCTGGTCGGCCTCGCGCTGTTCCTGTCGCTGTTCGTGATGCGGCCCTATATCGATCAGATCAACGCGACCGCCTACCAGCCTTATGGCGCCGGCCAGATCCCGATCGAGGAAGCGGTGAAAAGATCGGGCACCGTCTTCCACGAATTCATGACCCGCCAGACGCGCCAGACCGATCTCAAGCTCTTCGCCGACATGGCCAAGGCGCCGCCCTTCGCCAGGGCGTCCGACATTCCCTTCTCGATCCTGCTGCCCGCCTTCGTGACGAGCGAACTCAAGACGGCGTTCCAGATCGGTTTCCTGATCTTCCTGCCCTTCCTCATCATCGATCTGGTCGTCGCCTCCACCCTGATGGCGCTCGGCATGATGATGCTGAGCCCGTCGATCATCTCGATGCCGTTCAAGCTGCTGCTGTTCGTGCTGGTCGACGGCTGGGCGCTGACGATGGGGAGCCTCGCCGCGAGTTTCGCCGGTGGGTAGGGGGCGCGACATAAAGCCCCTCCCCTTCAGGGGAGGGGTTGGGGTGGGGGCTGTCAGCGTAGTCCAACGCGCGTTGGTCTCGGTGAGACTGACACCCCCCACCCCCAACCCCTCCCCTGAAGGGGAGGGGCTTAGCGGCTGTCGCCGTCGTGGATAGCGCCGCCACCGCCGACTATTTCATCGGCGTCGCCCAGCAGGCGCTCTGGGTGCTCGCCCTCGCCACATCGCCGATCCTGATCCCCGCGCTCGCCGCCGGGCTCATCCTCGGCATGATCCAGGCGGCCACATCGATCAACGAGCAGACGTTGAGCTTCGTCCCCAAGCTGCTGGTCGTGGGTCTCTGCCTCGTGCTGTTCGGGGGCGCGATCCTGATGCTGATCGCGGATTTCACCAGGGATATCTTCGCGCGCATCCCGGATCTGGTGCGATGATCCCGCTGTCGCTCGCCGGGCTGGAAGCGCAATTATATCTGTGGTTCCTGGCGGCGATCCGGCCCGGCGCGGCGTTCCTCGCCGCGCCCGTCTTCGGGTCGCAGCAGGTGCCGGTCCAGCTGCGCTTCGTGGTGGCGCTGGCGGTGGCGATCCCCGCGTTCCAGATGGTGCCGTTCGATCTGCCGCCCGACGGCATCATCTCCGTCCCCGGCATCGCGATGATCATCGGCGAGGTGCTGACGGGGCTCGCCATCGGCTTCGCGGTGCAGCTGGGCTTCTCCGCCGCATTGGTCGCGGGCGAGACGATCGGCAACACGATGGGGCTGGGTTTCGCCGGCATGATGGACCCGATGTCGGGCGCCTCGACCCCGGCGCTCGGCACCTTCCTGTCGATCCTGGCGACCTTCTTCTTCCTGGCGCTGGGGGGGCATCTGATGCTCATCACCATCATTCTCGAAAGCTATCGCGCGCTGCCGCCGGGCGGCGCGTGGCTTTCGGCCGAGAGCATCCGGGGGCTGGTGATGTTTGGCGGCGTACTGTTCGCCGCCGGCACCGCCATCGCTTTGCCGGTCGGCTTCTCGCTGGTGCTGGTGCAGCTGGTGATGGCGATGCTGGCGCGATCGGCGCCGCAGATGAACATCTTCTCGGTCGGCCTGCCCGCCACGCTTCTGGCCGGCCTCGTCCTCCTCGCCATCGCCGCCCCGCCGATGGGCGACGGCATCGCCTCCGCCATCCAGCAGGGCATGGCGCAGGCGCGGCAGCTGGCGCTGGGGCGGTAATTCACGACGCTGGTTTGACGACCAGGATATGTTAGTTGGTGCCGGCCAGGGGGAGCGGCAGGATGGCAGAAATGGCGCGACACGTTCGCACCCGGATTCGATACGATGGCCCAGCGCTAGCCGGGCATGAAATGGACGTGCAGGATTTAGCTCCTGCGCTTCTAGCTATTGCTGACATCGTTCAAATCGCGAACCGGAAATTTAACGGGGATAGCGCTTCAATCCGCGTCATGGTGGATGCGGATGTCGAGCAGCAATGCTTCCAGCTGGACCTCAGCCTTGTTCAGTCTTTTCTCGATCAAGCGGCGGTTCTGATCGGCCGAAAGGATGTCGCGACCGCAAAAGACATCGCCGAATGGATCGGTTTGATCAGTGGTACAGGCCTTGGTCTGTTCACGCTTATCAAGCGTATCTATGGCCATAAGAGCGGTGAGCAACCAGCCGTGACATTTCGCACTGGCGACCAAGCGGGCACTACGATTATCAGTATCGCGGGCGATGTCCAAAATCTGGTCGTGCCAACGCCCACCGCCAAACTGCTGGTCGATCCAGACGTAAATCGCAATGTTAGGACTGTGTTAAGTCCCTTGCAGCGCGAGGGATATGACGATCTCACATTTATCTACGGCGATCAGGAAGTCGCTCGGATCGATAAGCAGCAAGCACAGGAGATCATTAATTCATCCCCGGTCGATCCAATTGCACCTCCGATGGAAACCATTTCCCGCATACGCGGTGTCGTCCGCATAAAATCGCCGCAATATGAAGGGGCCGCAAAATGGTCGCTCCTTTGGCAAGGCCGTGCCATCGACGCCGAGATGGCGGATGAGGCAGCAAAATGGGTAGAAGCATTCCAGGGCAATCGGGTGTCAGCTCCGCCGAACACCGTACTTGACGTCAGCATGAGCGAGATGGTCCGGCTTGATAGCCAAGGCTTAGCGGTGGGCAAAAGAACCTATGTTGTCCATGAGGTTCACAGCGCAACACCGCCGCCCACTCAGGATGCATTTACCTTCTAATCTCAGTCTTTAGCATCCGTTAACCATCTTGCGGCACACCGCCGGGCATGTCCGACGCGCCCGACAATGATCAGAAGACGGAATCCCCGACTCCCAAGCGGCTTCAGGACGCCCGGGAGAAGGGGGATATTCTTCAATCCAAGGAATTGGGCGCCGCGCTGGTGATGATGGCGGGCGCGGGGTGGCTGATGACCGCCGGAGGCTGGCTCGTGGCCTCCACGCAGGACATGCTGATCGACGGGCTCAGCTTCGATCACGGCGTGGTCGAGAATTTCGATCCGGGCAGCGCGATCGCGCGGCTGACCATGCCGATCGTCGCGCCCGTGGCGGCGCTGTTCGCGATGACCTTTCTGGCGGCGATCGCGGGGCCGGTGCTGCTGGGATCGGGCGGCTTCCGCTGGGAAGCGATGAATTTCAAGGGCGATCGCATCAATCCGGCCGCCGGGCTGAAGCGCATCTTCGGCACGCAGGGGCTGGTCGAACTCGGCAAGTCGATGGCCAAGATCGCGTTGATGGGCGCGGTCGGCTGGTGGCTGTTTTCCGGCCGGATGAAGGCGATGACGACGCTCACCGCGCCCGACCTGCGCACCGCCATCACCGAGATCGGCGGCACCTTCACCTTCGCCGTGGTCGTGATGTCGGTGGCCCTCGGCGCCATCGCCGGGATCGACGTGCCGATGCAGGCGATCCGCCGCGCCGGCCGCCTGCGCATGACCAAGCAGGAGATCAAGGACGAGCATAAGCAGAGCGAGGGCTCGCCCGAGCTGAAGGGGCATATCCGCCGCAAGCAGGCGGAAATCCTCCAGTCCTCGACGCGTGGCGCCATCGCCGACGCCAATGTCGTGCTGGTCAACCCGACGCATTTCGCGGTGGCGCTGCGCTATCGCCCCGGTTTCGACGCGGCGCCGATCGTGGTGGCGCGCGGGCGCGGCGAGATGGCGCAGGCGATCCGCGACTTCGCCGACGAAAAGGCCGTGCCGGTGCTGCGCTACCCGCAGCTCGCCCGCGCCATCTACTTCACCAGCCGCGCCGGCCATCTGGTGCGCGAGGATCTCTACATCGCTGTCGCGACGGTGCTGGCGTTCGTGTTCAACCTGGATCGGGCGATGGCGGACGGGATCAGCCAGCCCGAGGTGATCGTGCCGGCCGACGCGCGCTACGATGCGGACGGGAAGAAGGAATAAGATGGGGGGCACCTCAACTGATCCTCCCCCGCCAGGGGGAGGTGGCGCCGGAGGCGACGGAGGGGGCGGGTACGGCCAACCCTCGAGGGCACCGCATCCTCCCCCTCCGTCAGGCTGCGCCTGCCAGCTCCCCCTGGCGGGGGAGGATCATTCGGAAGCGGCTTAATCTGCGGCGCGATCGGCCGTTACCTTCAACGAACGAGCGGGAACGACCATGACCAGCATTGCGTCCACGCTCGGCATCGGATCGGGCATCGATACCAAATCGCTGATCGATCAGCTCGCCACCGCCGCGAAAGACCCCAAGGAAAAGGTGATCGCCGCGCGCGAGACGGCGAACACCGCCAAGGTCTCGGCGCTGGCCACCGTATCCAACGGCATCACCAATTTCTCGACCGCGCTCAACTCGCTGATCTCGGGCGGCACGCTGCGGACGCAGCCGACCGTGTCGGACACGTCGGTGCTGGGCGCCACCGCGCAGGCGGGCGCGCGGATCGGCGATCTTTCGGCCAATCTGGTCGTCACCAAACTGGCGACCGCCCAGTCGATCGTGTCGAGCCCCGCCGCCGCTGCCACGACCGCGATCGGCCAGGGTGACATGACCCTGACCGTGGGGACCACCAATTACACCATCACGGTGGGCGACACGAACGACAGCCTGACGGGCCTCGCCAACGCCATCAACGCCAAGAATTCGGGCGTGACCGCCAGCATCATCACCGACGCCAATGGCGCGCGGCTGATGCTGAAGGGGCAGACCGGCGCGGACAACGCCTTCACCCTGACCCCCGCGGACGGTGCGGCGGACGGGCTGAAGGCGTTCGCCTACCCGGCGGGCGCGGACGCCGGCATGACGCTGGCGCAATCGGCCGGCGATGCCGCGCTGAAGCTGGACGGCGTGACCGTCACGCGGCCGTCCAACACGATCGAGGATCTGATCCCCGGCGTGACCCTCAACCTGAAGAACGTCAGCGGCAGCAGCGGCGTGAGCTTGGGATCGACCCGACCGACCGAGGCGATCACCCAGGCGGTCAACGATTTCGTCGCGGCGTTCAACGAACTCAACACGATGCTGACGACGCAGACGGCGGCGGCGGGCACCTCGACCGACGCGGGCGCGCTGCGCGGCGAGAGCGCGATCCGCGACATGCAGCGCCAGCTCTCGCGCCTGACCTCCACCGTGCTCAATTCGGGCAGCGGCCCCAAGACGCTGGCCGAGATCGGCGTCTCCACCAACCGCGACGGCAGCCTGACGGTGGACGCCAGCCGCCTGACATCGGTGATGACATCCGATCCGCAGGGCGTGGAGGCGATGTTCAATCCGGGGCAATATGCGTCCGACCCGCTGATCCAGATCGCGAGCCCGATGGGGCGGACCAAGCCCGGCACCTACACCGTCACCAACGCGACGGCGCAGACGGGCACCACGTCGGCCAGCGGGAGCATCGCCGGGATGAGCGCGGTGACGACCGGCGGCACCCTCGTGGCGTCGATCGCATCCAAGGCCAGCGGGCTGACCATCCGGCTGCTCGGCAACGTCTCCAGCGCGACGATCACCGTCGATCAGGGGCTGGCCGGGGCGCTGCAATCGATCAGCGACACGCTGCTCGGCACCAGCGGCGCGCTCGCCTCGACCAAGACGCGGCTCGCGACCGAGGCCAAGGCCATCGCGACCGACCGCACCAGAATGACCGATCTCGATACCAGCTATCGGGCGCGGCTGACGACGAGCTTCACCGCGATGGATTCGCGGGTGGCGCGCTACAAATCGACCCAGAGCTTCCTGGAACAGCAGGTCAAGGTCTGGACCAACAGCGACAATTAAGAGGCGACACGGGTGTTCGGACTCAGCACAGGCTATGGCGCGGGACGCGGCGGCGGCAAGCGGTATAACGCGATCGACGTGAGCAGTCGCATCGAGGGCGCGACCCCGCACGGCCTCGTCACCATCCTCTATGACGAATTGCTCGCGGCGCTCGACACGCTGGTGGCGTTGGGCGCCCACGGCGACGCCGCGCGCCGCAACGAGCGCCACGCCCGCGCCGTCGCGATCCTGCACGGGCTGGACGGCTCTCTCGATTTCGAGAAGGGCGGAGACATCGCGCGCAGCTTCTCCCAGATCTACGCCGAGGGCCGCCGCCTGCTCGCCAAGGCGCAGCGCGAGGGCGACATGGCGCCGATCACCCAGGCGAAGGCTATGATCGCGGACATCGCCGAGGCGTGGAAGCGGATCGGCTGAACGCGGAAGGTCTCGACGTTCGCATCCTATCGGATGGTTTCCGATGGGGTGGGCGGTGACGGAAGGGAAAACGGGGCGTCGGCGGGGTTGGCGGCCGGACAGGGCGGTGCTGGTGACATAGGGCGGGGGGCTGTAGGACAACGGTTTTGAAGGCCGCCGGGATTGGTAGAACGCGCCTCTTTCCACTCGTCACCCCGGCCTTGTACCGGGGTCCACCGCGCGACCGGACGCATCCGTCAGGGGCTTCAGCCCGAACTCGACCGCCAGATCATTCCACGCAGGATTCGTTTGCTCGATGAGATTGCGTTTCCAATCCCGTCGGTAACGCTTAAGCTGTTTCTCGCGCGCAATCGCTGCATCCATCGTCTCTGCGATCTCAAAATACACCAATCGCTTGATGCCATATCTGCGCGTGAAACCGTCAAACGTCCCTGCTCGATGCTGCGTTATCCGGCCGACCAGATTTGACGTTACGCCGACGTAAAGCGTGCCGTTGTATCCGCTCGCCAGAAGATAGACGCAGGGAACCCGCTCTCGCATTGGGGCCATGACGTGCCGCACGGTGGACCCCGGCACAAGGCCGGGGTGACGGTTGTGGTCAGCCGCTAACCGCAGGCATCGCCACGGCATCGAAATAGTGGTTGCCGCCCGCATCCCTATGACTGCCCACGAGCCGCATCCCCGCCCCGCCAAGCGCCGCCTCATATCCCGCCATACCCAGCGACACCGATCGCCGGCCGGTCAGCCTGTCCTCCCATTCGCACGCCTCGCGCGGGGCGGTGAAGAGGAAGCGCCCGGCCGGGTTGAGGGCGGCGGCGACGCGGTGGATCAGGGTAAGTTGGGTGTCCTCGGGCAGCAGGAAGAACAGGCTGATCGCTACCGCGCCATCGAAGCGGCGGCCGAAGAAGCGGCTGGTTTCGGCCGGTTCGCACGCGGCGGCCGCATCCGGGAAGCGGGCGTGGAAGGCGGCGAGCAGTGTCGGTGAAGGATCGATGCCGGCGACGGTGAGGCCGGCATTGACGAGCGCCTGCGCGATCGGTGCACCCGATCCGCAGCCGATGTCCACCACCGCGCCGCCGGGCGGCAGGTGCCGCGCCCAGCGGCGGACGATATCGGCGCCGACATCCGAGCGGACGGCCATGAAACGGTCCGCGACGGCCTCCCAGCCGGCGGAGGGATCGTGGCCCACGCCCCTGCCCTATACCCGGCGCCGGAAGACCGCCCCGCTCACTTGGCCGCGATCACCTCGATCTCGACGAGATAGTTCGGGGTGACGAGGCCCGCGACCTGCATGGCCGAGCGGGCGGTGGTGGTGGGGTTGTCGGCGGAATTGAAGAACTGTTTGAAGCCCTCATTCATGGCGGCGAATTCGGCCTTGCCGGTGCGCGGATCGGCGGCGACGAGCACGGTGGCCTTGATAACATCGGACATTGTGTAGCCCTGCCCCTCCAGGATCGCCTTGATCTTGGACAGCACGCTGATCGTCTGCGTCTTGGTATCGCCGAAATCCTCGATCGACTTGGCGTCGGCGGCCTTCAGCTTGGGGTCGATCGGCGAGGGCACCTGACCCGAGACGAAGAACAATTCGGTGCCCGCCGAGACCTTGCTGCCCTGAAGGATCAGCGCCGGGGGCGTGTTCGGCAGCTTGACGACGCCGGCCGTGGCGGGGGCGGCGAGCGCCATGGCGAGGGGGAGAGCGAAAGCGAAGATCTTCATCGTCATTCCTTCGTGGAGGGCGGAGGCCAGGCGCAGGATGGCCGCCCGGCCTCCGAAAAGGAAGCGGGCAGGCCCACCGGATTTCTCCGGCAAACCTGCCCGCCCCGCAACCTTCGGCCGGGTGAACCCTGGACGTTCACCCGGCGTCGTTTCAGGTGAACCTCAGAAGTTCACGCCGATCCGCGCGTAATAATAGCCGCCGTTCACGCCATAGGCCGAGAAGGACGGATATTTGGCGATGAAGCCGGTCGAGCTGGCGACCCGCTGCTGTTCGCGAATGAAATCCGGATATTTGGCCGGATATTTGTTGAACAGGTTGTTGGCACCGATCGAGATCTTGATCGGCTTCGCGATCTGAACGCCGATGTCGAGATCGGTGATGAACGCCGGGTGGACGCTCAGCCGCTCCCGAGCCGAACCGTTGGTCGGCGTGGAGATGATCGAATAGGCCGAACCATAATAGGATTCACGAAGGTTCGCGCTGAAGATACCCATCGACCAGTTCGCCCCGAAGGTGGCGCGATACTTCGGCGTGGTCTTCGTCAGGTCGGCCTGGGCATAGACGTCGAACAGGAGCTGGGCCTGGTTGACGTTCGACGGGGGCAGGCTGACGCCCTTGATCTTCGTCTTGTTGTAATTGCCCGACAGCGACCAGTCGACATGGCCGAAATCGCCGAGATCGGTGGAGTAGGACGCCAGCAGATCGACACCCTGCGTCAGCGTCTTCACGCCGTTGACGAAGAAGTTGATGCCGACGCTGCCCGCGGCGCCACCGGCGATCGCCGCCAGCACGGAATCCACGGGAACGCCGTTGCCACGCAGCGCGGTAAGCACCGACGGGGACGTGATCGCACCCGCCGCCGACGATGCACCCAGGAAGGTGCTCGACCGGACGATACGATCCTTGATCTCGATCGAGTAGGCATCGAGCGTGACCGTCAGGCGTGAGACCGGATGGGCAACGAAACCGGCGCTGAAGTTGGTCGATTTCTCGGGCTTCAGGCTGGAGATGCCGAGGGCGGCGGCACCGGCCGAATTGGCCGGGAAGATGCCGGTCAGCGACGAAACGCTGACGTTGATGCCCGAATAGAAGCCTTCCGCCAGGGTCGGTGCGCGGAAGCCGGTCGAGGCGGTGCCGCGAATGGCGAAGGCGGGCGACAAGTCGTAGCGACCGGTCAGCTTGTAGACGGTGGTGTCGCCGAAATCGTCATAATGTTCGTGCCGGATCGCGGCATCGAGCGTCACGCCGTCGATCGGCTTGGCGGCGATGTCGAGATATTGCGAGAAGTTATGACGGAAGTTGCGGCTGGCGTCCGATGGCGCATAGCCGAAGAAGGACTGGATACCGCCCTGCGCCACGCCGCTGCCGACATAGTAAGAGGCGAGTTCGCCGGCCTTCAGCTGATAGACTTCACGACGATATTCCAGACCGCCCGCGATCGTGACCGGCTCTGCGAAGCCGACGTCGAACTCGTGCGTCAGGTCGAGCGTGTTGGTCCACTGCGAGAAGATGAAATCGCCGTTGTGGACGTCGGTCGGCGAATAGCCGTTCGAGGTGGTGGTCGACGTGTCGTAGTAGAGCGCGGCGTTCGCCGAGTTGATCACGTTGATGCTGCTGCGGCCGATGCCGTAGGTCGAGCTGAGATCCCAGGTGGTGCCCGAGACTTCGCCCTTCAGGCCGACGGTGGTCGCCCAATCCTTTTCGATCGTCAGTTCCTGCGGCGCGAAACCGCTCTGATACGGAAGATCGGCCGAGACCGCGGCGCAGGTGGCCACGGCCAGATTGTTGAGGCAGGCGGCCGAAATGCCGGCGGGCAGCACGCCCGGGTTCGCCGCGCGACGCTTGCCGAACACGACGTTCGGCAGACGGAAGTTCTGGAAGGTCCGGCCGTTCTTGTGCGAATAGGTGCCGAAGCTGTAATATTCGACGTCGGGCGTGATCTGCCAGCCGAAGTTGTAAGACAGGTTCGTCAGAACGAGGCGGCCGTCGCCGAAGATCTGGTTGACCTCCGGATAATTGCTCCTGCTCGTCACGCCGGGGAAGCGGGCGAGGATGTAGCGGCCGCCGCTCGCGCCGGTGTTGGCGGTCGTCGAGACGCCGGTATCGACCACGCGGGGATCATAGTCGCCGCGGAAACTGTAGCCCTGATAGCGGCGCTCGCCGGTCAGGTTGAGGTAGGCACCCTCGAACGGGGCGAGGCCGACATTGCCCTGAATGTCGTACTTCTTGCCGCCCTGATCGAAATATTTGCCGCCGGTCAGGTTGATGCTGCCGCCGTGGTCGCGCTTCTTCATGATGAAGTTCATGACGCCGGCGATGGCATCGGTGCCATATTGCGCGGCGGCGCCGTCCTGAAGGACTTCGATGCGCTCGATCGCGTCCTGCGGGATGAGGCTGAGATCGGGCGCCGCGCTGCCGCCGAACACGGTGCCGGCGACGACGACGCTCGGGTTGCCGTGGCGGCGCTTGCCGTCGATCAGGACCAGCGTGTGGTTCGGGCTGAGGCCGCGCAGCTTGACCGCCGGGTGGAAGGCCGCCTGGTCGCTGCCGAAGGCCTGCACCTGCGCGGACGGCAGGATCTGGGCCAGCGCCTGGACGAGATCGGTCTGGCCGACGGTCTTCAGCGCGTCGGCGCCGAGCACCTGGATCGGCGCCGGGCTGTCGGACGCCTTGAAGCCGGTCGAGCGGGTGCCGGTGATGATGATGGTTTCCTCGCCGGCTTCCGTGGTCTGGCCGGCGGGCTCGGGAGCGGGTGCCGGCGCAGCCATGGCGACGGCCGACGTGATGGCGAGCGCGAACGCCAACGCCCCTTGCGATACGCGAGTTACAGTCTTCATGTGGCTCCCCCTTGAGAATTCAGGAAGCCTCTCCCTCGTATTTTCTTTTTATGGACCCCGACGCTACGTACACGCTTGCCGCCAATGCGGCCGCCCGACGACCCGGGCCGCCCCCACGCGGCCCGGCCTCATCCGGCACGTTTCAAATTTATGAATCACTTTGGGCCGGCGACAACCTGTTTGTTGTGCGACGCGGCATAATGGCGAAACTAGCGTGCGATCGTTGCGACGACGCAACACACAATATCCGCCTGGTGGATATTCAGGTTGAGGCCAGCGGATATCGGGCGATCGCCTCGTAGCGGGCGCCCTCCCCGCCGAGGCTGCTTTCATACAGGCCGAAATGGGCGACCGTGACGGGCGAAGACGCAAGGCTGGACCAGCGGGCGAGGATGTCGTCGATCGGACCAGCGTGCCGCGACAGCCGCGCCACGGTGATGTGCGGCAGGAAAGCGCGGCTCTCGATCGGCACGCCCACCCGGCGCAGCGCCTGCCCGATCCGCTCGGCCAGCAGGCGGAGGCCATCGTGCGGGGTGACGCCGGCCCACAAAGTATCCGGCACGCCGCGCCGGTCTAACAGCCCGGCGCCCCGCAAGGCGAAGGTCACGGGCGGGGCATGGATCGATCCGAGCGCGGCGGCGATATCCTCCGCCTGGTGGTGATCTACCTCGCCGATGAAACGCAGGGTGAGGTGAAGTTGCTCGTCGCCCTGCCACCTCAGGCCGCTGCCGCCGCCCATCAGGCCGACCAGTTGGACGCGCATCGGGGGCGGCGGGCGCAGGGCGACGAACAGGCGGTGCATGAGGGTTTTATGGCTGGTCCAGCGGCGCTGGACCAGAGGGCGGCGCCAGCCCAGACAGCAACAATACGTAAGGAATGGTTTCGCTTGAAACCCGCCCCCACGACGCCGATATTGGCGAACAGGTCGCGCGCTGTTGCGCGACGGTCAAGGAGTTTGAACCGCAATGGCAAACTGGTCAGATCCGCGCCCCACGGTGAGCGCGCGCACGACCGGAGCGGGCGTCGGCGCCCAGGCTGGCTATGACGCCGGGCTGCGCTCGTACATGCTTTCGGTCTACAATTACATGGCGTCGGGCGTGCTGCTGACGGGTGTCGTCGCGCTGCTGTTCGCCAATTCCGGCCTCGCGCAGCAGGTGCTGAGCACGCCGCTGCGCTTCCTCGTCATGCTGGCCCCGCTGGGTTTCGTGATGGTGCTGAGCTTCGGCATCAACCGGCTGTCGACCTTCGCGGCGCAGGCGCTCTACTGGGCGTTCGCGGTGGCGATGGGCCTCTCGCTGTCGTCGATCTTCCTAGTCTACACCGGCACGTCGATCGCGCAGACCTTCTTCGCGACGGCCGCGGCCTTCGCCGGCCTCAGCCTGTACGGCTACACCACGAAGAAGGATCTGTCGGGCTTCGGCACCTTCCTCATCATGGGCGTGGTCGGGCTGCTGGTGGCGTCGCTCATCAACATCTTCCTGCAATCGAGCGCGTTCCAGCTCGTCATCAGCGTGATCGGCGTGCTGCTGTTCGCCGGCCTCACCGCTTATGACACGCAGAAGATCAAGAGCCTGTATTTCCAGGTGGCGGGCAGCGAGTTCGCCGGCAAGTCGGTCGTGATGTCGGCGCTGACGCTGTATCTCGACTTCATCAACATGTTCACCTTCCTCCTCCAGCTCTTCGGCGATCGCCGCTGATCTGACGAGGCGAAAGCCCGGACAGCAAGAGGCCCGGCGGAGCGATCCGCCGGGCCTTTGTGTTTGCGCGTCAGCCGGAAATACCAGGCGGCATCATCCGGGCCGATATGCTCGCCGCGCCACGTGACTGACGCAGGTCGCGTGTCAGGTCGGCGAGATCGTCGATCGCGTCACCCGTGAGTAAGCCCGTCCTTGGCGCTCTTGAGCGGGTCAGCGACAGCATGATAGCCCCGTAATCGGCAAAACGGGCGCCGATCTGCCGATGCGGCGCCTGCCAGTCGCCTTCGGGCGGCTCCATATCGCTCGCCATGCCGTAGGCGGGGGCCACGTCATGCGAGGCCGCCAGCGGGCGATTCAGCGCGGTCGAACGTTCGCCATCGCCTGGCGGTCGGGCCGCCCACATGGCATCCAGAAACGCCTGAGCGACATCGGCGGCGTTACGGCGGGCCATGCGCTGGCCTGTCGTCAAACGTGCCAGACGGCAAGCCTGCGCTCTGGCCTTCACCAGAATACAGGCTTGCCGGAAGCGGCGGAAAATCCTGCCGGCCGATAGCCGTCAGGCCTTCACGAAGGCCGCGTGGATGATGATCTTCACTTCGTCGCTCACGATCGGCACGGCCATGCCGAGGCCGAACTCGCTGCGCTTGATCGTGGCGGTGCCCGAAAAGCCGATGTTGAGCGCCTTGCTCATCGGGTTGGTGGCCGCGCCGAAGAATTTGGCGTCGAGCACGACGGGCTTGGTGATGCCCTTGATCGTCAGGTTGCCGCTGATCTTGGCCGAGGTGCCGCTCGCCACGACCGAGGTGGAGACGAAGGTGGCGGTCGGGAATTTCGTGACCTCGAAGAAATCGGGGCTCGACAGATGCTTGGCGAAGGCCGGCGCCGTCACGACCATGTTGCTGGTGTCGAACGTGACCGAGACCTTGGCGGCGGCGGGCTTGGCCGGGTCGATCTCGAGCATGCCCTCGCTGGCGGCGAACGCGCCCGACAGCGGCGAGACGCCCATGTGATCGACGGTCCACACCACCTGCGTATGGGCGGGATCGACCTTGTAGCTGCCGGCGGTGACCAGCTTGGTGTCGGCCTTGCCCGGCGTCTGGGCGACGGCGGGGGCGACGAGGACGGTAGCGAGCAGGAAGGCTGCGAGAGGCGCGCGCATGGATGGTCTCCAGATGATTTGGGGCACGGAAAAGACGAGGCGGCCAGGCTAAGCCCGACCGCCCCGCGATCACAGTCCCGTTCGCTGCAACACCATGTTGCGGCTGGAGTTCCGTTGAAGCCTTTTGATCGTCACGGCGAGCGCAGCGAAGCCGTCCAGCGCAGCGGCTGGATCGCGTCGCTACGCTCGCGATGACGAAGCGACAGACTCAGTTCTTCGCCTTGTCCACCAGCTTGTTCTTGGCGATCCACGGCATCATCGCGCGCAGCTCGCTGCCGACCTGTTCGATCGGGTGGGCGGCGGCGGCCTTGCGGGCGGCCTTCAGCTCGGGCTGGCCGGCGCGGTTGTCGAGGACGAAATTCTTGACGAAGCGGCCGGACTGGATGTCGGCCAGCACGCGCTTCATCTCCTTCTTGGTCTCCTCGGTGATGATCCGCGGGCCGGTGGTGATGTCGCCATATTCGGCGGTGTTGCTGATCGAATAGCGCATGTTGGCGATGCCGCCCTCATACAGCAGATCGACGATCAGCTTGGTTTCGTGGAGGCATTCGAAATAGGCCATCTCGGGGGCGTAGCCGCCCTCGACGAGCGTCTCGAAGCCCGCCTGGATGAGATGGGTGATGCCGCCGCACAGCACCGCCTGCTCGCCGAACAGATCGGTCTCGCACTCTTCCTTGAAGGTCGTCTCGATCACGCCCGAGCGGCCGCCGCCGACGGCCGAGGCATAGGACAGTGCCACGTCATGCGCATTGCCCGACGCGTCCTGATGGATCGCGATGAGGCAGGGCACGCCGCCGCCGCGCTGATATTCGGAGCGGACGGTGTGGCCGGGGCCTTTCGGCGCGATCATGAACACGTCGATGTCGGCGGCGGGCTCGATCAGGCCGAAGTGGACGTTGAGGCCATGGGCGAAGGCGATGGCGGTGCCGGCCTTCAGATTGGGCGCCAGATCGTCATTGTAGATCGCGGCCTGGTGCTCGTCGGGCGCGAGGATCATGACGATGTCGGCCCAGGCGGCGGCCTCGGCATTCGTCATCACCTTGAAGCCGGCACCCTCGGCCTTCTGCGCGGTGGCCGAACCGGGGCGCAGCGCGATGGCGACCTCGGCGACACCCGAATCGCGCAGGTTCTGCGCATGGGCATGGCCCTGGCTGCCATAGCCGACGATGGCGACCTTCTTGGTCTTGATGAGGCCGATGTCGGCATCCCGGTCGTAATAAACGCGCATGTGAAACCCCTTCTTCTCATCCGTCACCCCAGCGAAAGCTGGGGTCTCGTGCCGCAACGGCACCCTAAATTTCGAAAGATCTCAGCTTTCGCTGGGATGACGTCCTTGTCTTAAATCGGATCGGCCCCCCGCGCGATCGCGGCGACACCGGTGCGGGCGACCTCGACCAGCCCGACCTCGCGCATCAGTTCGAGGAATTTGTCGATCTTCTCCGGCCCGCCGGTCACCTCGAACACGAAGGAGGCGGTGGTCGCGTCGACCACGCGGGCGCGATAGACCTCGGCCAGCCGCATCGCCTCGATGCGCTTCTCGCCGGTGCCCTTCACCTTCACCAGCGCCAGCTCCCGCGCGACATGCGGGCCGAGTTCGGTCAGGTCCACCACGCGATGCACCGGCACCAGCCGGTCGAGCTGGGCGATGATCTGCTCGATCACGGCGGGCGGCCCCGAGGTGACGATGGTGATGCGGCTGATCGTCGCATCCTCGGTCACGTCGGCGACGGTCAGGCTCTCGATATTGTAGCCGCGCGCCGAGAACAGCCCGGCGATGCGGGCGAGGATGCCCGGCTCGTTCTCGACGGTGACGGAGAGGGTGTGCCGCTCCGAGGCTTGGGTCTTGATCTGCATGGATATCTCGTCGGAGAAAGGAGGTGCGAGCGGCGCGGCCGGATCAGACCAGCGCCTTGGCCTCGTCGGTCATCTCGCCCACCACCTCGCTCTCGTAGAGCAGCATATCGGTGTGCGCGGCACCCGACGGGATCATCGGGAAGCAGTTCGCGAGCTTGGCGACGCGGCAATCGACCATCACCGGGCCGTCATGCGCCAGCATCTCGGCGATGCCGCCGTCAAGCGCGTCGGGATCCTCGATCCGCATGCCCTTCCAGCCATAGGCCTCGGCCAGCTTCACGAAATCGGGCAGCGCCTCCGAATAGCTGTGCGAATGGCGGCCCGCGTAGGTCAGATCCTGCCACTGGCGGACCATGCCCATATATTCATTGTTGAGGATGAACACCTTCACCGGCAGGCGATATTGGGTCGCGGTGGCCAGTTCCTGAATATTCATCTGGATCGAGGCTTCGCCGGCGATGTCGATGACGAGCGCGTCCGGGTGGCCGATCTGCGCCCCGATCGCGGCGGGCAGGCCATAGCCCATCGTGCCGAGGCCGCCGCTCGTGAGCCATTTGTTCGGCCCCTCGAAATCGAAATGCTGCGCGGCCCACATCTGATGCTGGCCGACCTCGGTGGAGACGATCGGCTTCAGATGCCTGGTCGCTTCCCACAGCCGCCGGATGGCGTGCTGCGGCATGATCGCGGCCTTGCTCTCGGGGTAAGCGAGCGACTTCTTGCCGCGCCATTCGTCGATCCGGGCGAACCAGGTGGACAGGTCGGCGGCCTGATGGGCGCGGCCCTTCCACACGCGGACCATATCGTCCATCGCCCGGCCGACATCGCCGACGATGCCGACATCGACCCGCACGATCTTGTTGATCGACGAGCGATCGATATCGATGTGGATCTTGCGCGCATTGGGGGCGAAGGCGTCGAGCCGGCCGGTGACGCGATCGTCGAAGCGCGCGCCCAGCGCCACGATCAGATCGGCCTGGTTCATCGCATGATTGGCTTCGTAGGTGCCGTGCATCCCCAGCATCCCCAGCCACGCCGGATGGCTCGCCGGAAAGGCGCCAAGGCCCATCAGGGTGGAGGTGACCGGCGCGCCGCTGATCCGCTGCAATTCGCGCAGCATCTGCGACGCAGCGGGGCCGGCGTTGATGATGCCGCCGCCGGTGTAGAGCACCGGGCGCTCGGCCGCCGCCAGCATCTCCACCGCGGTCTCGATCAGCGCGGTATCCGCCTTCACCTGCGGGCGATAGCTCTTGTGCTGCGCGGCGACGGCGCCGGGGCCGGCGGGCTTGCGATAGGCGGCGGTGGCGACCTGCACGTCCTTCGGCAGATCGATCACGACCGGGCCGGGGCGGCCCGAGGTGGCGATATAGAAGGCCTCGTGGATCACAGCACCGAGCTTGGCCGGATCCTTCACCAGATAATTATGCTTGGTGCAGTGGCGGGTGATGCCGATCGTGTCGCATTCCTGGAAGGCATCGGTGCCGATCAGCGGCGTGCCGACCTGGCCCGTGATGACGACCATCGGGATCGAATCCATCAGCGCGTCGGCGATGCCGGTGACGGCATTGGTCGCCCCCGGCCCCGAGGTGACGAGGACCACGCCGGGCTTGCCGGTGGCGCGGGCATAGCCCTCCGCCGCATGGGCCGCCCCGCCCTCCTGCCGAACGAGGATGTGGCGGATCTTCGTCTGCTTGAAGAGCGCGTCGTAGATCGGGAGGACGGCGCCGCCCGGATAGCCGAACACTACCTCGACGCCGAGATCGGTCAGCGCCTCGATCAATATGTCCGCACCGGTCTTGTCGGCAGCCATCGTCATGTCCGTTCGTCGTGATTCGGGAGTCTTTGCTCGGAGGGCGTCGGCTAGAGACACGAAACCATCCTGTCAAACCGTTTCAGCGTAATTTTGTTACGATCTGATCGATGATGTTGAAATCAATCTGCTCGATCCGGGGCCATTCGGGCGGCGGCTGACGGCCGAACCATGTCCGCTGGCGCTTGGCATATTGCTGTGACGCGAGCGCGGCGCGGGCGACGGCCTCGTCGCGCGGGATATGGCCGGCGAGCATGTCGCCGATCTCGCGCACCCCGATCGCGCGCCTCACCGGCAGCGCGGGATCGAGGGCGCGGGCGAGCAACGCCTCCACCTCCGCGACCGCGCCCTCCGCCATCATCGCCTCGAACCGCGCGGCGATCCGCGCGCGCAGCGCCTCGCGCTCGGGCAGCAGGAGCAGGGGGACCAGATCGACGGTGTGGCCGATCCCGCCGACCTTCTCGGATTGCCAGTCCGCCAGCGGGCGCCCGGTCGCGCGCACGACCTCCAGCGCGCGGGCGACGCGGGTGGTGTCGCTCGGGCGCAGGCGGGCGGCGGCGGGCGCATCCTCCACCGCCAGCGCGGCATAGGCCTCGGCCACCGGCAGCGCGCGCACCTCGGCGCGCACGGCCGGGTCGATCCCGGGCACCGGCGCGATCCCGTCGAGCAAAGTGCGGATATAGAGGCCCGTGCCGCCGACGAGGATCGGCACGCTCCCCGCCCCCCATGCCGCGGCGATCGCCGCCTTGGCTTCCTCCGCCCAGTCCGCCGCCGAACAGGCGATCGCCCCGTCGCGATGGCCGAACAGCCGGTGCGGCGCGCGCGCCTCTTCCTCCGGCGAGGGCCGCGCTGAGAGGATACGCAGGTCGCGATAGACCTGGCTGGCATCGGCGTTGACGATCGTTCCACCCACCCGTTCCGCGACGGACAGAGCCAGAGCCGACTTGCCGCTGGCGGTCGGCCCCGCAATAAGCGCCAGCTTGCCGGAAGGAACATTGATGCTCATCGCCACCCTCATAGCAGCCGATCGCCTGCGCGCCGGAGATATTGCCACCGCGCGCGACGCGCTCTCGGGCGTCGGCGGCATCCCCGGCGTGGCCGAATGGATCGACGATGGCCTCGCCGCCGACATCCCGTTCCGCCGGATCGACGCCACCGCCGCCCGCGCCGCGCTGGAAGGGCTGATCCCGATGGTCGACGTGGTCGTCCATGCCCATGAGCATCGCCGCAAGAAGCTGCTCGTGGCGGACATGGATTCGACGATGATCACGATCGAATGTATCGACGAACTGGCCGATTATGCCGGCATCAAGGCGAAGATCGCGGAGATCACCGAGCGGGCGATGCAGGGCGAACTGGATTTCGAGGGCGCGCTCGATGCCCGCGTCGCCCTGTTGCGCGGGCTCGACGAGAGCGTGATCGAGCGGTGCCGCGAGGAGCGCGTGCGGCTGATGCCGGGCGCTCGCGCGCTGGTCGGCACGATGCGGCGCAACGGCGCGCATTGCGTGCTGGTTTCGGGCGGCTTCACCGCCTTCGCCGATCAGGTGGCCGAGGCGATCGGCTTCCATCAGGCGATCGCCAACCATCTCGACATGGAAAGCGGGCGGCTGGCCGGCACCGTCCGCCGCCCGATCGTGGGCGCGCAGACCAAGAAGGACACGCTGCTCGCCGAGACCGAGCGGCTGAAGCTCGATCCCGTGCTGACCCTGGCGGTGGGCGACGGTGCCAACGACATCCCCATGATCCAGGCCGCCGGCCTCGGCATCGCCTATCGCGCCAAGCCGAAGACAGCGGCGGCGGCGGACGGCCGCATCGAGGCGGGCGACCTGCGCGCGCTGCTGCATCTGCAGGGCTATCCGGTGCGGGAATGGGCGATCGAGTAGCCCCAGCCGCCGCCGTGCTCCGGCGCAGGCCGGAGCCCCGGGTTACTGGACGCGGCACTCGTGGCCCTGGGCTCCTGCTTTCGCAGGAGCACGGATTAGCCCGCCAGTTCGTCCCGGATCGCCCCCAGCAAGCGTGACGCGCCGATGCGGAACAGGCTCGGATCGATCCAGTCGGGCCCCAGGATGCTCTCCACCAGCGCCAGCCAGTGCAGCGCCTGATCGGGCGTGCCGATGCCGCCTGCCGGCTTGAAGCCGACCCTGATGCCCGTCCGCGCCTCGAAATCGGCGATGCCGCGCAGCATGATCGCGCCCGCCGGCAAAGTGGCGTTGACCTTTTCCATGCCGGTCGAGGTCTTGATGACATCCGCCCCGGCCATCATGCAGACCAGCGAGGCGCGGGCGATGGTGGTGGCGTCGCCCAGTTCACCGACGGCGATGATCGCCTTCAAATGGGCGAGGCCCGCCGCCGCGCGGAAAGCGCGCACCTCGTCGTAGAGCGCCTGCCAGTCGCCCTCCAGCGCATGGCTGCGGCGGATGACGATGTCGATTTCGGCCGCGCCCACGCCCACGCAATCGGCGACTTCGGCGATGCGGGTGGCGAGCGGCGTCAGCCCGGCGGGGAAGCCGGCGGCGACGCTGGCCACGGGAAGCCGGCCCGCCAGCGCCTCGACGGCATAGGGCACCATCGCCGGATAGACGCATACCGCCGCCGTGGTGAGGCTGCCGTCGCCGAGCGGATCGAGCGCCGTGGCGCACAGGGCGCGGACGCGGGCGGCGGTGTCGTCGCCCTGGAGCGTGGTGAGGTCGATCAGGCCGATCGCCTGTCGCAGCCGGGCGGCGCGCGCCGCGCCGGTGGGGAGCGGGGCCGCCTCGATCGCGGCAGCGGTCGCGCTGGCGGCCGCATCGTCGAACGACGTCGCCGCGACCAGCGCGGCATCGAACGCCACGCCCGGATTGATCGCTGCCATCAGGGGATGAGGATGCCGGCCAGCGCCGCCGACATGAGGTTGGCGAGGCTGCCCGCCACCAGCGCGCGCAGGCCCAGCTTGGCGATCATCGGCCGCTGGTTGGGGGCGAGGTTGCCCGTCACCGCCATCTGGATCGCGATCGACGAGAAATTGGCGAAGCCGCACAGCGCGAAGGTGATGACCGCGATGGTGTGCGGGCTGAGCGTCGCGCCGATCTGCCCCAGATGGATGTAGGCGACGAATTCGTTCAGCACGATCTTCTCGCCGAACATGCCTCCCGCCGCGCCGGCCTCGCTCCACGGCACGTTGAGCAGGAACATCAAGGGCGCGAAGATGAAGCCCAGCATCTGCTGGAAGCTGAGATCGGGATAGCCGAACCAGCCGCCGATGCCGCCCAGCACGCCGTTCGCCAGCGCCACCAGCGCCACGAACGCCAGCACCATCGCGCCGACCGCCACCGCCAGCTTCACGCCCAGCTGCGCGCCCTGCGCGGCGGCCATGATGATGTTGGCGGGCACCTCCTCGTCATGCGTCGAATCGACCAATTCGATGGGATGCTCGATCGGCACGTTGGGATCGTCGGGCATGACGATCTTGGCCATCAATATGCCCGCCGGCGCCGACATGAAGGAGGCGGCGAGCAGATAATCGATGCGGATGCCCATCGAGGCATAGGCCGCCAGAATCGTGCCGGCGACGCCCGCCATGCCGCTGGTCATCACGGTGAACAGCTGCGGCGGGGTGAGGCCCGCGAGATAGGGGCGGATCACCAGCGGCGATTCGGACTGGCCGACGAAGATGTTGGCCGCCGCGCACAAGGATTCCACCTTGGAAACGCCGATCACCTTCTCGATGCCGCCGCCGACCCAGCGCACGACATATTGCATGACGCGCAGATAATAGAGGATCGAGACGAGCGCCGCGAAGAAGATGATGACCGGAAGCGCCGCGATGGCGAAGCTGTGCCCGCCCATCTCCGGCGTGGCGAGCGGCCCGAACACGAAATTGGTGCCCGCCTGGCTGTAGCCGAGCAGCGCGGAGACGCCGCCCGAGATCCAGCCGATCACCCGGCGGCCGGCCGGCACGTACAGCACCAGCACCGCGATGCCGACTTGCAGCGCGAAGGCCGAACCGACGATCCGGAGCTTGATATGGCGGCGGTTGGCCGACAGCAGCACCGCCAGGCCGAGGATCACGGCGATGCCGAGGATGCCGATCAAAAGTCTGTTCATGTGAAGGTGCGCGCCCCTGACCCCGCCAAACCGGACCCTTTTTCCCGTTAAGCAGGGGCTTGTCGAGCCTTTGTCAGAAGCGGCTGTGGACGACCGGCCGTTCGGGCGGCGGTGTATCCCCCACGGCACAGGCGGCGGCGAGCGCGGCGGCGGCCTCCCTCGCGGCGGTCTCCGTCCGGGCATGGATCATCGCCAGCGGACGATCCGGGCCGACCGACGTGCCGATCGGCGCCACCCGCACGAAGCCCACCGCCGGATCGATGGCGTCCTCGATCCGCCGCCGCCCGCCGCCGAGATCGATCAGCGCTTCCCCCACCGCCTTGCCATCGACCGCGCGGAGGATGCCGGCGCGCGCGGGTGGCGCGGCGACGACGACCGGCGCGGTGGCGAGGTAAGCGTCGGGCCGCTCGATCAAATCCGCCGGCCCGCCCAGCGCCGCTACCATCCGCGCGAAGCGATCGGCGGCGGCGCCGGACGCGAGCGCGGCCTCCGCCAGCGCCGCCCCGCCCGCGCGGCTGTCGGCCAGGCCGCCCACCAGCAGCATCTCGGCGGCGAGCGCGATCACGCAGGCATGGAGGCGCGGCTCGCGCGCGGCGCCGGTGAGATAGTCGATCGTCTCGCGCACCTCGATGGCGTTGCCGGCGGTCGAGCCCAGTGTCTCGTTCATGTCGGTGACGAGGCAGCGGATCGGCAGGCCGAGCGCGTCGCCGGTCGCCGCCATCGCCCGGCCCAGCGCCTCGGCCGCCGCCACATCGGGCATGAACGCGCCCGATCCGATCTTGATATCCATCACCAGCGCGCCGACCCCGGCCGCGAGCTTCTTCGACAGGATCGACGCGGTGATGAGCGGGGTCGATTCGATCGTGCCGGTGATGTCGCGGATGGCGTAGAGGCGGCGATCGGCCGGGGCGAGGTCGCCCGTCTGGCCGATGATCGCGCAGCCCACCTCGCGCACCACCGCGCGGAAGCGATCGAGCCCCGGAAAGGGATCGTAGCCCGGAATGGCGGAGAGTTTGTCGAGCGTGCCGCCGGTATGGCCCAGCCCCCGCCCCGAGATCATCGGCACCGCCCCGCCGCACGCCGCCAAGATCGGCGCCAGCATCAGCGAGACCTTGTCGCCCACCCCGCCGGTCGAATGCTTGTCGAGGATCGGCCGGCCGAGCGCCTCGCCGCCCCAATCGATCCGCGTGCCGGAGTTCGCCATGGCGGCGGTCAGCGCGGCGCTCTCGATCGGGTCCATGCCGTTGAGGTAGATCGCCATCGCCAGCGCCGCCGCCTGCTCGGTCGGCAGCGATCCGTCGGCGAGGCCGGACACGAACGCCTCGATCGCCCCGGGCGATAGCGCGCGGGCGTCGCGTTTGGTGCGGATGATGTCGGTAAAGGACGCCACGGCGCCAGCTTAGCGGGCTACGATCCGCGCCCGCCATCAAAAGTTCACCGTCCCCCATCGACATGACGATCGCGGCGAACATGAACCGAGCATTAGCCGACGCGCGACTGTTGCCTATACGCAACAGCTACGCCCGTCGCTCTCCAAGGGGTGGAAACCGCCGCCCGCGACACCAGTTATGCTCCCGACCCCGCCAGTCATGCGGGGCGCGTACCAGTAGCGTTTAGGAGTATCATATGAAGAAGCTCGCCCTGGCGGTCCTCGCGGCCGCCTGCCTCCCCGCGGCCGCGTTCGCGCAGGATACCGCACCGGACGGCACCCGAGCCTCGGGCCTCGAGCCCTATGCCGGCCTTCTCGGCGGCTATCACAATTTCGACAAGCGCAGCGAGTTCGGCACATCGGGCAACCGGGGCAAGATGGACGGCGCGCTGGTCGAGGCCGTCGCCGGCGTCAATTACGGCATCGGCCCGGCGTTCGTGGGTGTCGAGGGCAATGTCGCCAAGGGCTTCAAGGATATCGACTGGGAATATGGCGTGACCGGCCGTGTCGGCGCGCGCGCCGGCAAGTCGGGGCTGCTGTATGTCTCGGGCGGCTACCAGTGGGTCAATGGCAAGGGCAATCGCGGCTTCGGCGACCGTAGCGACATGATCTACGGCGTCGGCGTCGAGGTCGGTCCGAAGGACATCGGCATGGGCAATGTCTTCGGCCCGACGGCGCGCCTGCGCCTCGAAGCCAAGACCTATGATTTCGACAGCATCCGCCCGATGGCGGGCGTCGTGATCGGCTTCTGATCCGATAGGGGGGGCGGGCTTCAGCGGAGCCCGTCCCCTTTTTGTACCGTCCGCCTACATGCGGGCTTTGCCGACAGGACGTGGTCGCCTTATACCCCGTCCATGTCCGACGACGATCTCTTCGCCGCCTCCCCTTCCCCCCAGACCAGCGGCACCTATGACGCCTCCGCGATCGAGGTGCTGGAAGGGCTGGAGCCCGTCCGCCGCCGCCCTGGCATGTATATCGGCGGCACCGACGAACGCGCGCTGCACCACCTCGCCGCCGAGGTGATCGACAATGCCATGGACGAGGCGGTCGCGGGCCACGCCACCCGGATCGAGGTCGTGCTCGGGCCGGGCAACCGCCTGTCGGTGAGCGACAACGGGCGGGGCATCCCGGTCGATCCCCACCCCAAATTTCCCGGCAAGTCCGCGCTGGAGGTGATCCTCACCACGCTCCATTCGGGCGGCAAGTTCAGCGACAAGGCCTATGCGACGTCGGGCGGCCTGCACGGCGTCGGCGTGTCGGTCGTGAACGCTTTGTCGTCGGACACGGTGATCGAGGTGGCGCGCAACCGCGAACTCTATCGCCAGACCTTCTCGCGCGGGCTCGCGACATCGAAGCTGGAGGTGATCGGCGCGGCGCCCAACCGGCGCGGCACCACCGTGGCCTTCATCCCCGACACCGAGATTTTCGGCGAGGCCATGCGCTTCCGCCCGGCGCGGCTGTACCGGCTCGCGCGGTCCAAGGCCTATCTCTACGCCGGCGTCGAGATACGCTGGCGCTGCGACCCCGCGCTGATCGGCGACGATACGCCCGCCGAGGCGACCTTCCAATTCCCCGGCGGCCTGTCCGACCACCTGAAGGAGCAGATCGCCGGCCGCGAATGCGCCACCGCGCAATTCTTCGCCGGGCGGCAGGATTTCCCCAATGCCGCCGGCTCGGTCGAATGGGCGGTGGCCTGGCCGCTCTGGTCGGACGGCAGCTATTCCTATTATTGCAACACCATCCCGACGCCGGATGGCGGAACCCACGAACAGGGGCTGCGCGCCGCGCTCGCCAAGGGGATGCGCGCCTTCGCCGATCTGGTCGGGCAGAAGAAGGCCAAGGATCTCACGCCCGACGACGTGATGATCGGATCGGAGCTGATGCTCTCGGTCTTCATCCGCGATCCGCAATTCCAGAGCCAGACCAAGGACCGCCTCACCAGCCCCGAGGCCGCGCGCCTGGTCGAAGCGGCGATGCGCGACCATTTCGACCATTTCCTGTCGGACAATATGGATCGCGGCCGCGCGCTCTTGGGCCATATGCTCGATCGGATGGACGAGCGGCTGAAGCGCAAGGCCGAGCGCGAGGTGAAGCGCAAGACCGCCACCTCCGGCCGCAAGGTGCGCCTGCCCGGCAAGCTCACCGATTGCTCGGCCGACGATCCCGCCGGCACCGAATTGTTCATCGTCGAGGGCGACAGCGCGGGTGGTTCGGCGAAGCAGGCGCGCGACCGCAAGACGCAGGCGATCCTGCCGATCCGGGGCAAGATCCTGAACGTCGCCTCGGCCAACAGCGCCAAGATCGGCGCCAATCAGGAAATCGCCGACCTGACGCTCGCGCTCGGCTGCGGCACGCGCGAGAAATGCGACGTGGGCGCGCTGCGCTACGACCGGGTCGTCATCATGACCGACGCCGACGTCGACGGCGCGCATATCGCGACCCTCCTGATGACCTATTTCTTCCAGGAAATGCCCGCGCTGGTGCGCGAGGGGCATCTGTTCCTGGCGCAGCCGCCGCTCTACCGGCTGACATCGGGCGCCAGGAGCCTCTACGCCCGCGACGACGCGCACCGCGCCGAGATCGAGGCGAAGGAGTTCAAGGGCAAGAAGGTGGACGTCGCCCGCTTCAAGGGGCTCGGCGAGATGAACCCGCAGCAGCTGCGCGAAACGACGATGGACCCCAAGAGCCGCACGCTCATCCGCATCACTTTGCCCGCCGAATATGAGGAGCGCGCCCAGACCCGTGACCTCGTCGAGCGGCTGATGGGCAAGCAGCCCGAACACCGCTTCGCCTTCATCCAGGCCAATGCCGCCCGGATCGAGGAGGATGCGATCGACGCCTGAGGGCGCCCGGGTCGTCCCGAAACGGATGATCGGCAACGCGTCTCAGGTGCGCCGCTTCCGCTGGCCGCGCTGTGCCCGCCCTGTGCCGCCGCCCCTGATGGCCGGCCTGACCGGTGGTTCCAAGCGACCGGCTTCCAGGCCTAGTAAATCCCGCCCCGCGCTTGCAGGAATTCGCTGTCGCCGCTCGTCGGCCGCGCGGTCGTTGCCGCTTTCGGCTTGGCCAGTTCGTCGCGGCGGATGGTGCGGCGGGGTTCGCTTTCGGGCTTGAACGCTTCCCAGATCACCGAGGCGAGCGGGTCGCTGGTGGGCCAGCTGCCGAACACGCGGCGGCCCGAGGCGCGATCGATGCGGACCATGCGGATGCCGGGCGGCGCGCGGAACGGCACGACCGGCATGTCCTTCATCGCGACGGTGGCGAATTGCTTGAAGATCGGCGCCGCGATCGTGCCGCCCTGCGCGTAGCCACCGAGCGGGCGCGGCTTGTCGTAGCCGAGATACACGCCCGCCACGAGATCGGCCGATCCGCCGACGAACCACACGTTGGTCGGCCCGGTCGAGGTGCCCGTCTTGCCGAACAAAGGCCGCCCCAGATCGCGCAGGATCGTCGCGGTGCCGCGCTGGACGACGCCCTCTAGGATATGGACCGTCTGATAGGCGGTCATGGCGTCGATCGCCTGGGCCGATCGGGCGCGCGGGCGCGGCATCGGCTTGCCGTTCCAGTCGGCCATGTTGCAGCCCTCGCAGGGCCTCGGATCGGCGCGCCAGATCAGCTTGCCGCGCCGATCCTGCACATAATCGATCACCGTCGGCGTCAGCTTGCGGCCGTTGTTGGCCAGCATGGCATAAGCGTTGGTGAGCTTCAGCACCGTCGTCTCGCCCGCGCCCAGCGAGTAAGCGAGGTAGGGCGGATAATCGCCCACGCCCATCGCCTTGGCCAGCGCCACCACCTTGTCCATGCCGGTCTGGTTGGCGACGCGCACGGTCATCAGGTTGCGCGATTGCTCGACGCCCCAGCGCATCGTGCGTGGGCCGGCATAGCCGCCGGAGAAGTTGCGGAAGCATTTGGTGCCGAGCGACACCGATTGCAGCACGCAGAAGGGCGCATCCACCACGATCGTCGCCGGGGTCATCCCCGCGTCGAGGCCGGCGGCATAGACCAGCGGCTTGAAGCTCGATCCCGGCTGGCGCATCGCCTGCGTCGCGCGGTTGAAGGCGGCGCCGCGCGCGTCGAAGCCGCCCTGCATCGCGAGGATCTGGCCGGTGTGCGGGTTCTCCGCGACCATCCCGCCCGACACGGTCGGCGGCGAGCGCAGGACATAGGCATTGCCCTCCTTCTTCACCGCGATGATGTCGCCCGGCTTCAGGAAGTCATAGGCGCGCCCGCCGATGCCACGGCGCGGGCCATTGGCACCCCACGGGAAAAGATCGCCGGTCGTGCCGTTCTGGAAACCCAGTTCGGCGCGGGTGCGATCCTTCGAGATGACCACCGCGCCCAGCCAATCGGGATAGCCGACCGCGACGATCTTGCTGTTGAGGCCCTTCCGCCAGCCCTGCGACACATCGACCGTATCGATCGCCCCCGGCCAGCCGCGCCCCGCCTCGTAACGGACGAGGCCGTCGCGCAGGGCCTGTTCGGCCGCCTTCTGCACCTTCGGGTCGAACGAGGTGCGCACCCACAGGCCGCCGTCATAGACGCTGTGCGGCCCGCTCTCGTCATTCTCGCCATATTTGCCGAGCAGTTCGCGGCGCACCTCTTCCATGAAATAGCCATCATAGGGCCGTTCGGCATCGCGCCGGTCGCTGGAGCGGGCGATCGTGCCGAGCGGGGCGGCGGTCGCGTCGGCGCGCTGGGCGGCATTGATATAGCCGTTGGCCTCCATCTCGCGCAGCACATAGGCGCGCCGCTCCAGCGCGCGCTCGGCGCCGCGCTCGGGGCTGTAGTTGGACGGCGCCTTGGGCAGCACCGCCAGATAGGCCATTTCGGGCAGGGTCAGCCTGTCGACATCCTTGCCGAAATAGGCCCGCGCCGCCGACTGCACGCCATAGGCGTTCCGGCCGAAGGAAATCTGGTTGAGGTAAAGCTCGATGATCTCCTGCTTGGTCAGCGTATCCTCGATGCGGAAGGCGAGGAACGCCTCCTTGATCTTGCGGGTCGGCGAATATTCGTCGCCGACGAGCAGGTTCTTGGCGACCTGCTGGGTGATGGTGGAGCCGCCGCGCGCGCGCTCGCCCGATCCCATCTTGGTGAAATATTCGAAGATGCCGCGCCCGAACGACAGATAATCGATGCCGCCGTGGGTGAAGAAGTCCTTGTCCTCCGCCGAGATGAAGGCGTGGATCATCTGCTCGGGCATGTCGCCATACGGCAGCTCGACCCGCCGCTCGCGCGCGAAGCTGTAGATCGGCGATCCGTCTATCCCGCGCACGTTGGTGGGCAGCGGCGGCTCGTAGCTCAGCAGCCGATCGGCCGAGGGCAGATCCTTGATGAACAGGAACCAGAAGCTGAGGCAGCCGATCAGGAACAGGCAGGCGGCGGCCGCCAGCCAGCGGCCCCACCGCCGGCTGAACAGCAGGCTGAGATCGGAGCGCGCGATGCCGCCCCAGCGGATCAGGCGCGCGCGCCACAGCGCCCAGTCGGGCTTGGTCAGCGCGATCATGCGCCGGCCAGCCTGCGCGCGAAATGCACCTCGACCGCACGGCGGATGCCGGTCGCGATCTTCTTCTGATAATCCTTCGAGAACAACAAAGCCTCGTCCTCAGCGTTCGACATATAGCCCGTTTCGAGCAGCAGCGACGGCACGTCGGGCGCCTTGAGCACCACGAACCCGGCGAATTTGTGGAAGGTGGAGCGGAAATTGATGAGCGGGGACAGTTCCCGCTGCAACAGGTTCGCGAACACCGACGAGATGTTCATCGTCTCGCGCTGGGCGAGATCGACGAGGATCGAGGAGACGTCGTCATTCTCCCCGCCGAGATCGACGCCGTTGAGGATGTCGGCGCGATTCTCCTTGGCCGCCAGCTGCGCCGCCACCCGATCGGACGACACGTCGGACAAGGTATAGATGGTGGCGCCGTGCGCGGTGGCGCTGGGGGCGCTGTCGGCGTGGATCGAGATGAACAGGTCGGCGCCCAGCCGGCGCGCGATCTCGCGCCGGTCGCCCAGCACCAGGAAGGTGTCGCTGTCGCGGGTCAGGGCCACCCGCACCCGGCCCGATCGCACCAGTTCGTCGCGGATCGCGCGGCCGATCGCCAGCGCCGCCTCCTTCTCTCGCCGCTTGCCATCGGCCGAGGGGGCGCCCGGATCGTGCCCGCCATGCCCCGGATCGATCACCACCAGCGGCCGGCCCTTCACCTTGGTGCCCTCGATCGGCGGCAGCACGATCGGGCGTCGGGTGGCGGGCACGCGGCGGGGCGCTGGCTTCGCCTTGGGTTTGGCGGTCTCCTTGGCGACGCCCTGCAATATGTCGAGGATCGACGCCTCCGCCGCCACGGCGGGCACGATCAGCAGGATCGACAGGAGCAGGGCGACGAGACGCATCGCCACATGCTTTAGCGTAAAGGGGGCGGGGCCGGTCCAGCGAAATCGGGTGGTCGGGCAGTCACAACTCGCCGCGCTCCCGCGCAGGGCCCAGGGTTATTCGACCGCAGCGTCTGCCTGCCCCGGGGGCACCTGCCTGCGCGGGAGCGGTAGCGCGCGGGAGGGGAGTGCTGCATCGCGGTAGAAACTGGGCGCCGTCTGTGGCATGGTCTCCACGCGGACGCGGCCATGTCGCCCGCGCCATGGGGGGCCATGGGGGAGGTTGGGAGGTCGCCGATGCGTCTTGCCGGGCTCAATGGTTGGAAGCAGGCGGTCGTCGCCGCGCTGATGCTTCTCGTGATCGTCGGCATCTATGATGCCATCCGCAATCTGCCGGTCGTCTCCGGCTGCTCCTTCTACGCCAATTGCCCCGAGCGGCCGATCGAGCCGCCGAGCGCGCTGGGCCGGGATCCCGTGTCGTGAGCGCGCCCGCCGCCGCCGCGCCCGCCGGCGATCCCGCGCTGATCGTCTATGATGGCGACTGCATCTTCTGCCAGAATTACGTCCGCTTTTTCCGTCTGCGCGAGACGGTGGGGCCGGTCGAGTTGATCGACGCCCGCTCCGGCGACCCCCGCGTCCGCCAGTATCAGCGCGACTATGATCTCAACGAGGGGATGCTGTTCGTCCACAAGGGCCAGGTCCATTATGGCGATGAGGCGGTGCACATGCTGGCGATGCTCAGTTCCTCCTCCAACCTGTTCGCCTGGGCCAATCGCCACCTCTTCTCGCACCGCTGGATCGCCCGCGCGGCCTATCCCTTGCTCAAGGCCGGGCGGCGGGCGACGCTCAAGGTACGCGGCAAGGGGCTGATCCCGGCCGATCTGCAAGCCCCGGCACCCGCCACCGAATAGGGCCTAGAAATCCGCCGCCGCGCGCCTCAGCGCGGCGGCGGCGCCATCGCCGATCACGTCGCCGTGGGACACGATGATGCGGCGCAGGTCGGGCCGATCGGCCCAGTCGCGGAATTGCGCCGCCACCGCCGCCGGATCGGCCACGAACATCCGCCGCACCGGGCGCGAGGTGCGAGGCCGCTTCACGCCGAAGCCGAGCAGCCGCGCCATGATGTGCGCGCCAAGGCCCTGCGGATGGCGGACGTTCGAGAGGATGTCGTTGAGGATCAGCGTCGTCCCCTCCGCGCGGGTGACGGTCAGCGCGAATTCGTCGGCCCTGGTGCCCGCGACCAGCGCGAAGGCGATCGCCGGATCGTGCAGCACATCGCCGGTCGCATCGACCGGCACGGCCTCCGCCACCCCCTCCCGCGCGCTCGGCGGGGCGATCACCCGTGCCTGCGGGTAGCGCGCCTTCCACGGCCTGATGTCGAGCCGATGGCCCTGATTGGGCACGATCAGCGCGCGCACCGGCCCGAGCGCGTCGATCCGCGCCATCTGCGCCTCGTCCAGCGCGATCGGGCTCCACACGGCGATGCCGCCCGCCGCCAGCGCGATCACCGTCATCCGGCGCGGGAAGCGGCCCAGCGGCATGACGATCGATCCGGCGACCGTCCACAGCCCTTCGGCCACGGGCTCCAGCATGCCATGGGGCTGGACAATCCATTCGCTGTTGAATTTCGCCATCACCGGCCTCCGCATCGGCAGCCCGTCGCGCCGCCTGGGCGGTCAACGCAAGAGGGGCCGGAACGCTGCTGCGTCCCGGCCCCTCCTTATGCGGTGCTATGGCGCGAGCGGATCAGGCCGCTTCGTCCATGTCCTCGTCGCTCTGCACCGGGCCGGAATCCTGGCCCTTGGCCGAGACGTCGCGGTCGACGAACTCGATGATCGCCATCGGGGCGGCGTCCGACGCGCGGATGCCGGCCTTGATGACGCGGGTGTAGCCGCCGTTGCGGCCGGCATAGCGCTCGGCCAGAACGTCGAACAGCTTCACCAGCTGCGTGTCGTCGAGCAGGCGGGCGTGCGCCAGGCGACGGTTGGCGAGACCACCCTTCTTGGCGAGCGTGACCAGCTTCTCGACGTAGGGGCGAAGCTCCTTCGCCTTGGCGAGCGTGGTGGTGATCTGCTCATGCTTGATGAGCGCGGCCGACTGGTTGCGGAACAGGGCCGTCCGATGGGACGAGGTCCGCTGCAGCTTACGACCGCCTACGCGATGGCGCATGATAACTTCCTTACGTTCGTCCGGAGGCCGTATCAGGTACGTCCGGCCAGGCGGTGATGAAGGGCACCGCCCCTACCCTATCTCTATAGCCCTCTCCCCTTTGGGAGAGGGAGGGGCCCAGCCGAAGGCTGCGAGGGAGAGGGCACGGCGACCGCTCACGCGACCAGCCGGACAGCCCCTCTCCCCTGCCCTCTCCCCGGTGGGGAGAGGGAGAGCCCCTTTTTAATATTCCTGCTCGAGCTTCTTGGCGAGTTCCTCGATATTCTCGGGCGGCCAGCCGGGGATTTCCATGCCCAGGCGCAGCCCCATCGAGGCGAGGACTTCCTTGATCTCGTTGAGCGACTTGCGGCCGAAGTTCGGCGTGCGCAGCATCTCGGCCTCGGTCTTCTGGACCAGATCGCCGATGTAGATGATGTTGTCGTTCTTGAGGCAGTTGGCCGAACGCACCGACAGTTCCAGCTCGTCCACCTTCTTGAGGAGGAAACGGTTGAGCTGGCCGCTGTCCGTCTCGGGCTCGCCCGCCATCGGCAGCGAGGAGACGCCGCCCGTGGCCGGCGCCGACACCGCCATGCCGTCGTCGAAGTGGACGAACAGCTGGAGTTGGTCCTGAAGGATGCGCGCCGAATACGCGACGGCATCGTCCGGCGAGATGGTGCCGTCGGTCTCGACCGTCAGCATCAGCTTGTCGTAATCCAGTTCCTGGCCGACGCGGGTGTTTTCCACCTTGTAGGCGACCTGGCGGACCGGCGAGTAGAGCGCGTCGACCGGGATGAGCCCGATCGGCGCGTCCGCCGCGCGGTTGCTGGCGGCGGGGACGTAGCCCTTACCGATGTCGGCGGTCAGCTCCATGTTGAGCGTCGCGCCTTCGTCGAGGTGGCAGATCACGAGCGAGGGGTTCATCACCTCGATGTCGCCGGTGACGGCGATGTCACCCGCGGTGACCTCGGCCGGGCCGGTGGCCGCAAGCTGGAGACGCTTCGGCCCGTCGCCCTGCATGCGCAGCGCGATCTGCTTGACGTTCAGCACGATGTCGGTGACGTCCTCGCGAACGCCGGCGAGCGAAGAGAATTCGTGGAGGACATTCTCGATCTTGATCGAGGTGACCGACGCGCCCTGCAGCGACGACAGCAGCACGCGGCGCAGCGCGTTGCCGAGCGTCAGGCCGAAGCCACGCTCCAGAGGCTCGGCGATGAAGGTCGCGCGGCTCTTCGAGCCACCGCCGGCCTTCTTCTCCAGGCTCATCGGCTTCTTGAGTTCCTGCCAGTTCTTGGCGTTGACAGCCATCATGTTCCCCTTGGGGTTTGGCCCGCCGGCGCGTCCGCCGGTGGCTGGAATCGGTGGTGGGCGGCGCGGACGCCGTCCGGCAGGATCAGACGCGGCGGCGCTTCGACGGGCGAACGCCGTTGTGCGGGATCGGCGTCACGTCGCGGATGGACGTGATGTGGAAGCCGACCGCCTGAAGGGCGCGCAGCGCGCTCTCGCGGCCCGAACCGGGGCCCTTGACCTCGACTTCGAGGGTGCGGACACCATGCTCGGCGGCCTTCTTGCCGGCGTCTTCCGCCGCGACCTGCGCCGCATACGGGGTCGACTTGCGGCTGCCCTTGAAGCCCATCATGCCGGCGGACGACCACGAAATGGCGTTGCCCTGGGCATCGGTGATGGTGATCATGGTGTTGTTGAAGCTGGCGTTGACGTGGGCCACGCCGGCCGAGATGTTCTTGCGCTCGCGCCGCTTGATGCGCTGGGGTTCGCGTGCCATTTTTCTTTTCCTGACCTAATCTCTGTCCCTGAACCGGGGCGGCCTCTCTGCGAGGCCCCGCCTCCGGCGGAGCAAGGCGAGAAACAGCCCCCCGGGCTGTTTCCTGATCGCCTTACTTCTTCTTACCGGCGATCGGCTTGGCCTTGCCCTTGCGGGTGCGCGCATTGGTGTGCGTGCGCTGGCCGCGAACCGGGAGCCCCTTGCGATGGCGCAGGCCGCGATAGCAGGCCAGATCCATCAGGCGCTTGATGTTCACCGCCACCTGACGGCGAAGATCGCCCTCGACGGTGTAGCTGGCGTCGATCGTCTCACGGATCTGGAGGACTTCCTGGTCCGACAGGTCCTGCACGCGACGCTGCTGCTCGATGCCGAGCTTGGCGGTGATTTCCTTGGCCTTGGCCGGGCCGATGCCGTGGATATAGGTCAGCGCGATTTCGACGCGCTTGTTGGTCGGGATGTTCACACCCGCGATACGTGCCATCTGTTTCTTTCTCCTGCTCCACGGGGCGGCTGGCAGCCCGCCCCATCTCGACGCTGCAATCCCCAACGAAACGAACGCCGGAAACACGACACGCGCCAAGGCGCGGCCGAAAGCCGGGTTCAGGGGATCGCAGGCCTTTAGGGGATGACGCGCGCGGCTGTCAAGCGAGTCGCGGGGATGCGCCGCGCGACCTTTGTGTTCCGTCCCGTGCTCCCGCGAAAGCGGGAGCACGGGGTGTCGGGGCGCAACGCCTGGCCCCCTGGGCCCCTGCCTGCGCAGGAGCACGGGGCGTTCAGGCCGGCGTCGTCTCGCCCAGGATCGCCTCGATCGCGATCGTCACGTCCTCGATCTCGGCCATGCCGTCGATCTGGGAGAGGATGCCCTTGGCGGCGTAATAGGGCAGGATCGGCGCCGTCTCCGAGCGATAGACCGCCAGGCGGGTGCGCACGGTTTCGGCATTGTCGTCGGGCCGGCGGCTGAATTCGGTCGAGCCGCACACGTCGCACACGCCCGCCGTCGCCGGCTGCTTGAAGCTGTCGTGATAGCCCTCGCCGCACTTGGCGCAGGTGAAGCGACCAGTGATGCGCTCGACCAGCGCCTCCTCGTCCACCGCCATCTCGATGACGTGATCGAGCGCGGTGCCGCGCGCGGAGAGCAGGCCGTCCAGCGTCTCGGCCTGGGCCTGGGTGCGGGGATAGCCGTCGAAGATCACGCCCTTGGCGATGTCCGGCTCGTCGAGCCGGGCGCCGAGGATCTCGGCCATCAACTCGTCCGACACGAGCTTGCCCGAATTCATCACCTCGGCCAGCTGGTTGCCCAGCGGGGTGCCCGCCTTCTTCATCGCCCGCAGCAGATCGCCGGTGGAGATCTGGATCATGCCGCGCTCGGCCTCGAGGCGCTTGGCCTGGGTGCCCTTGCCCGCCCCCGGCGGCCCCAGCAGAATGATGTTCATTCCCTTCACTCTCCCCCGTCGGAAGGCCGGTCGATCAGCCGCGCCCTAGCGGCGCGTGCCGCCTCGCAGCTTCGATTTCTTGATGAGATCGCCATATTGATGCGCGAGCAGATGGCTCTGGATCTGCGTCACCGTGTCGATCGTGACGTTGACGACGATCAGCAGGCTGGTGCCGCCGAAGCCGATCGACGTGCGCGGGATCAGCATTTCCGGCACCACGCAGATGAAGATCAGATAGGCCGCGCCCAGCACGGTGATGCGGGTCAGCACGTAATCGAGATATTTCTCGGTCGCCTTGCCCGGCCGCACGCCCGGCACGAAGCCGCCGTAGCGCTTCAGATTGTCCGCCGTCTCCTCCGGATTGAAGACGACCGCGGTGTAGAAGAAGCTGAAGAAGCCGATGCCCAGCGCGAACAGCAGGAAATACATCGGCGTGTCGCGGCCGATGAACTGGTTCAGCGAGATCACGAAATCGCCCCAGCGGCTTTCGCCCGACAGATGGCTGCCGGCGAACTGGGTGATCGTGAGCGGCAGCGCCAGCAGCGACGACGCGAAGATCGGCGGGATCACGTTGGCGGTGTTGATCTTGAGCGGCAGGAAGCTCTTGTCGCCCTGCATCATCCCCCGCGCGGTCTGGCGCTTGGGATATTGGATCAGCACGCGGCGCTGCGCCCGTTCCATGAAGCAGATGAACAGCACCAGCGCGACCACGAACAGGAAGCCGCCGATCACCAGCAGCGCCGAGGTGGCGCCCGTCCGCACGCTCTCCAGCTCCTGCACGATCGTGACGGGCAGCTGCGCGACGATGCCGGCCATGATGATGAGCGAGACGCCGTTGCCGATGCCCCGGCTGGTGATCTGCTCGCCCAGCCACATCAGGAACAGCGTGCCGCCGATCAGCGAGACCACGGTGGTCACGCGGAACAGGTACGGATCGGTCACCACCGCCTGCTGGCCGGCACTCGCGCCCCAGGCTTCAAGGCCGACGGCGATGAAATAGCCCTGGATCGCGGTCAGCAGGACCGTGCCGTAGCGGGTATATTGGTTGAGCTTCTTGCGACCGCTCTCGCCTTCCTTCTTGATGGCGGCGAGTTGCGGGCTGAGCGAAGTCGCCAGCTGCACCACGATCGAGGCGGTGATGTAGGGCATCACGCCCAGCGCCACCAGGCTCATGCGGGTCAGCGCGCCGCCGGTGAAGGTGTTGAAGAAATCGAGCACGCCGCCCTTGGTCGTGTCGAACAGGGTCGCCAGCGCGCGCGGATCGATGCCCGGCAGCGGCACATGGCTCAGCAGGCGGAACACGATGAGCGCGCCCAGGGTGAACCACAGGCGCTTCTTGAGTTCGGTCGCCTTCGCGAATTGCGACAGGCTTACGTTGGCGGCCAATTGCTCGGCGGCGGATGCCATCAGTCTGATACCTTCGAAACGAATAGCCGGCGAGAAAACGAAAGGGCGGCGGAGCGACCCTTCGCACCGCCGCCCCATATAAACGCTCGATCGGGCTTGTCTAACGCGCCGTCACGGCACCTTCGTATGAGAAGGCGCCGCTGTCATCGACGTTCAGGCCTTGGCGGCGGCCTTCTTGGCGTCCTTGTCGGCCGCGCGGGCCTTCTGGACGACACGATGCTTGGCCTTGGCCTTGTCCGCCGCCGCGACGACCTCGATCACCTCGACCGAACCGCCGGCGGCTTCAATCGCGCTCTTGGCGCCGGCCGAAACGCCGGCGACCTTGAAGCTCAGCTTGGCGGTCAGCTCGCCCTTGCCCAGGATGCGCACGCCGTCCTTGCCGCCACGGGCGACACCGGCCGCCTTCAGCGCGGCATGGTCGATCGTGCCGTCGGTCGCCAGCGTGCCGGCATCGACCAGCTTCTGGAGAGCGCCCAGGTTCACCTCGGCATAATCCTTGGCGAAGATGTTGTTGAAGCCGCGCTTCGGGATACGCATGTGGAGCGGCATCTGGCCGCCCTCGAAGCCCTTGATGGACACGCCCTCACGGCTCTTCTGGCCCTTCTGGCCACGGCCGGCGGTCTTGCCCTTGCCAGAGCCGATGCCGCGTCCGACGCGCATCCGGCCCTTGCGGGCGCCGGGGTTGTCCCTGATTTCGTTGAGCTTGAACGTCATGATACTGCACTCGCTTTCGCTATGGTCGCGCGGAATGGGTGGAAGCGGGCGCCCCTAACGGATTCGCCCGCGCTTGTCACGTGTCTGTTTCAACTGCGCCGTCCGATGTGGAATCGCGAATCGCGATCCTTTGGCGCGGTGGCAGAAAAACGGCGCCGGGCTTCCACCCGACGCCGCTTGTTTTCCGGATTCGATCGAGAGCCTCAGCCCTCGACCTTCACCATATGCGCGACCTTGCGGATCATGCCACGCACTTCGGGCGTGTCCTCCAGCTCGCGGGTCTTGTGCATCTTGTTCAGGCCAAGGCCGATCAGGGTCGCGCGCTGGTCCTGCGTGCGGCGGATCGGGGAGCCGGTCTGGGTTACCTTGAGCGTCGCCATGTCGATTACTCCGTAACCGCCGCGGCTTCGGCTTCGGCGACCTCGGGAGCGGCACCGCCACGGCCGAGCAGGTCGGCGATCTTCTTGCCGCGACGCTGCGCTACCGCCTTGGGGCTGGTCTGGTCACCGAGCGCCTCGAAGGTCGCGCGGATCATGTTGTAGGGGTTCGAGGTGCCGACCGACTTGGTCACCACGTCGTGCACGCCCAGGCTCTCGAAGATGGCGCGCATCGGGCCACCCGCGATGATGCCGGTGCCCGGAGGCGCCGTGCGGATGGTGACGCGGCCCGCGCCGAAATGCCCGGCGCCGTCGTGATGGAGGGTACGGCCCTCCTTCAGCGGAACGCGGATCATCGCCTTCTTGGCGGCGGCGGTCGCCTTGGAGATCGCCTCCGGCACTTCGCGCGCCTTGCCATGGCCGAAGCCCGAACGGCCCTTGCCATCGCCGACCACGACGAGCGCCGCGAAGCCGAAGCGCTTGCCGCCCTTCACCGTCTTGGAGACGCGGTTGATGTGGACGAGCTTTTCGATCAGCTCCTCGCCACCCTCGTCGCGCGGGCCGTCGCGACGGCCACGATTGCCGTCACGGCCGCCACGGCCACGATTGTCGCCGCCGGGGCCACGCCCACGACCGCCACGGGGACCACGGCCTTCGCGACCCTGCGGAGCGCCGTCCTGCGGCGCGCCTTCGGCCGGAGCCGCGTTCTGGATTTCGTCAGCCATTTAGAACTCCAATCCGCCTTCGCGGGCCGCATCGGCCAGCGCCTTGACGCGGCCGTGGAAGAGGAAGCCGCCACGATCGAAAACGACCTGCGTGACGCCCGCCGCCGTCGCCTTTTCGGCGACGCGCTTGCCGACCGAGGCCGCGGCTTGCAGGTTCGCACCCGAAGCCTCGCCCTTGATGCCCTTGTCGATCGTCGAGGCCGAAGCCACGGTGCGACCGGCGGCATCGTCGATCACCTGCGCATAGATGTGCCGGCCCGAACGATGGATCGAGAGACGCGGACGGCCACCGGCACGCGCCTTGAGGGCGGTGCGGACGCGCTGACGGCGCTTCTGGAAAAGAGAGAGGCCCTTTGCCATTACTTCTTCTTACCCTCCTTGCGGAAGATGAACTCACCGGCATATTTGATACCCTTGCCCTTGTAGGGCTCGGGCTTGCGCCAGCGGCGGATCTCGGCGGCGACCTGGCCAACCTTCTGCTTGTCGATGCCGGAGATGTTGACCGTGGTCTGGTCCGGCGTCGCGATCGTGATGCCTTCGGGGATCTCGAAGTTCACGTCGTGGCTGTAGCCAAGCTGAAGCTTGAGGTTGGAACCCTGCGAGGCGGCGCGGTAACCCACGCCGGTGATTTGCAGCGTCTTGGTATAGCCGGTGGTCACGCCGGTGATGAGGTTGGCCACCATCGTGCGCTGCATGCCCCAGAAGGAGCGGGCGCGCTTGGTGCCGTTGGCCGGCTGGACCGAGACGTTGCCGTCCTCGATCGCATAGGTCACCTCGTCGGCGAGCGGCATCGAGAGGGTGCCCTTGGGGCCCTTCACCGAAAGCTGCTTGCCCTCGATCGTTGCGGTCACGCCCGCGGGGACGGCGACCGGCTTCTTGCCGATGCGGCTCATCAGAAGACCTCCGCGAGAACCTCGCCGCCGACATTCTGCTCGCGCGCTTCCGCGTCGGACAGAACGCCACGGGGCGTCGAGACGATGGTGATGCCCAGGCCGTTGCGGACGCGCGGCAGATCGGACGAACCCGAATAGACGCGGCGGCCCGGCTTGGACACGCGGACCAGATGCTTGATCGCGGGCTGGCCCTCGAAATACTTCAGCTCGATGCGCAGGCCATCATGGCCGCCAACGGCTTCCTCGGAATAACCGCGGATGAAGCCTTCGCGCTGGAGCACGTCCAGAACGCGCGCACGGAGCTTGGAGCCCGGCGACACGACACTGTCCTTGCGGGCACGCTGGCCGTTGCGGATGCGGGTGAGCAGGTCACCCAGGGGATCGGTCAAAGCCATCTTATTGCCCTTACCAGCTCGACTTCGTGAGGCCGGGGATCATGCCCCTGGTCGCGAGCTGCCGCAGCATCACACGCGCAAGGCCAAACTTGCGATAGTAGGCGCGCGGGCGGCCGGTGACTTCGCACCGGTTGCGCACGCGCGTCGGGTTCGCGTTGCGGGGAAGCTCCGCCATCTTCAGGCGGGCCATCAGACGCTCACCCTCGTCGTTGGACGTATCGTCCGCGATCGCCTTCAGCCGGGCATATTTGCCCGCATACTGCTTCACGAGCTTCTTGCGACGCTCGTTCTTGTTGATCGAACTCAGTTTCGCCATGACTTAAGTTCTCTTTCCTAAATCCGGATCATGCCGCTCAGGCGGCCTTCTTCTGCTCGGCCTGGGGCAGCGGGAACGGGAAACCGAACAGGCGGAGAAGCTCGCGCGCCTCCTCGTCGGTGTTCGCCGAGGTCTGGACGATGATGTCCATGCCACGGATGTCCGTCACCTTGTCGTAGCTGATCTCCTGGAAGATCAGCTGCTCCTTGATGCCCGTCGCATAATTGCCACGGCCATCGAACGACTTGTCGCTCAGGCCGCGGAAATCGCGAACGCGCGGCAGCGCGATCGTGATGAAGCGGTCGAGGAACTCGTACATCCGCTCGCGACGAAGGGTCACCTTCGCGCCGATTGGCATGCCTTCACGCAGCTTGAACTGCGCGATCGACTTCTTGGCCTTGGTCACCACGGCCTTCTGGCCGGCGATCAGGGTCATTTCGTTCGCGGCCTGCTCGACCTTCTTCTTGTCCTGCGTGGCCTCGCCGACGCCCATGTTCAGAACGATCTTCTCGATCTTCGGAACCTGCATCGAATTGGTGTAGCCGAACTTGTCGGTCATCGCCTTGACGATCGTGTCGTCATACATCTTGCGAAGGCGGGGCGTGTAGGCATCAGCCATCGATCTTCTCCCCGGTCTTGACGGCGACGCGAACCTTCTTGCCGTCCTGCGTCTCGAAACGAACGCGGGTCGGCTTGCCTTCGGCGGTGGCGATCGCGACCTTGGAGATCGCGAGCGGTGCCTCGGCGCGGTCGAGGCCGCCCTGCGGATTGGCCTGGCTGGGCTTCACATGGCGGGTGATCATGTTCACACCCGAAACGACGACCTTGCCGTCCTTCGGAAGCGCGCGCGTGACCTCGCCGGTCTTGCCCTTGTCCTTGCCACTCAGGACGACGACGCGGTCGCCCTTCTTGATCTTGGCAGCAGCCATCACAGCACCTCTGGCGCGAGCGAAATGATCTTCATGTGGCCGGCGGCGCGAAGCTCGCGGACGACCGGGCCGAAGATACGGGTGCCGATCGGCTCCCCGCTGTTCTTGTTGATGAGGACCGCGGCGTTACCGTCGAAGCGGATGGTCGAGCCGTCCGCGCGATGGATGTCCTTGGCGGTACGAACGATCACCGCGCGGTGAACGTCGCCCTTCTTGACCTTGGCGCGCGGCGCGGCTTCCTTGATGGAAACCACGATGATGTCGCCGACGCTCGCGAAGCGACGCTTGGAGCCGCCGAGCACCTTGATGCACTGGACGCGCTTGGCGCCCGAGTTGTCGGCGACGTCCAGGTTGGACTGCATCTGGATCATGTGTCAGTCCTCCCTTTACGCGGCGGCGGGCGCGTCGGCGCCGACCTTGCTCAGAACGGTCCAGGTCTTCAGCTTGGAGATCGGCTTGCACTCTTCGATGCGGACCGTCTCGCCTTCCTTGAAGACGTTGCCCTCGTCATGGGCGTGATACTTCTTCGAACGCTTGATGATCTTGCCGTACAGCGGGTGCTTCACCCGCCGCTCGACCGAGACCACAACCGTCTTGTCGGTCTTGTCGGAGACCACGATCCCCGTCAGCACGCGCTTCGGCATGGTTCGTGTTCCTTACTTGGCAGCCGAGCGCGAACGCTCGGTCTGCAACGTCTTGATCTGAGCGATGGTGCGGCGCACCTCGCGCACCCGGCTCGGCTTTTCGAGCTGGTTCGTCGCGGCCTGGAACCGCAGGTTGAACTGCTCCCGCTTCAGCTCGCCGAGCTGGGTGGAGAGCTGGTCGTCGGTCGCGACCTTGAGATCAGCAATCTTCGCCATCTTACTCAGCCTCGTGCACGGACTCGCCCAGGCGGGCGACGACCTTGGTCTTGATCGGCAGCTTCTCCATCGCGCGCTCGAAGGCGACGCGGGCGAGCGGGCCGGGGACACCGTCGAGCTCGAAGAGGATGCGGCCGGGCTTCACGCGGGCGGCCCAGAATTCGGGCGCGCCCTTACCGGAACCCATGCGGACTTCGGCGGGCTTCGACGAAACCGGCACGTCCGGGAAGATGCGGATCCACAAACGCCCCTGGCGCTTGATGTGGCGGGTGATCGCGCGGCGGGCCGCCTCGATCTGACGCGCGGTGATCCGGTCCGGCTCCAGGGCCTTCAGGCCGAAGGCGCCGAAGTTCAGCGCGGTGCCACCCTTGGCGTCGCCATGGATGCGGCCCTTGTGGGCCTTGCGGAATTTGGTGCGCTTTGGTTGCAGCATTTTCTCTAACCTTCAAACACCGCCCTGCCCCCGTGGGGACTAGCGGCCGATAAGGCGGATGAGGTTACCCTCAGCGCGCCGGACGGACCCCGGAGGTCTGAGCTTCCAGCATGAGCCGGTCCTGGGCCAGCGGATCGTGGCCGAGGATCTCACCCTTGAAGATCCAGACCTTGATGCCGCAGACGCCATAAGCGGTATGTGCCTCGGCTTCGGCGTAATCGACGTTCGCGCGCAGCGTGTGCAGCGGAACGCGACCTTCGCGATACCATTCGGTCCGCGCGATCTCCGCGCCACCGAGACGGCCGGCGCAGGTGATGCGGATGCCTTCCGCGCCGAGGCGCAGGGCCGACTGGACCGCACGCTTCATCGCCCGGCGGAACGCCACGCGACGCTCGAGCTGATCGGCGACCGACTGGGCGACGAGCTTGCTGTCGATCTCCGGCTTGCGGATCTCGACGATGTTCAGGCTCACGTCCGACGAGGTCATCTTGCCGAGCGCCTTGCGGAGCTTCTCGATGTCCGCGCCCTTCTTGCCGATGATGACGCCGGGGCGTGCAGCATAGACGGAGATGCGGGCGAGCTTGGCCGGACGCTCGATCACCACCTTCGAGATCGCGGCCTGCGGCAGCGTCTTGAAGATGTGCGCGCGGATCTTGAGATCCTCGAGCAGCAGGCGGCTGTAGTCGGCGCCGTCGGCGTACCAGCGGCTGTCCCAGGTGCGGTTGATCTGCAACCGCATCCCGATCGGGTTGGATTTCTGACCCATATTACTCCCCAGCCTCCGCCTGCTCGCGGACGACGATGCGGATGCGCGAAAACGGCTTGATGATGCGGGCCGAACGACCGCGGGCGCGGGTCGCGAAACGCTTCATCACCAGGCCCTTGCCGACCGAAGCCTCTTGGACGACGAGCGCGTCGACATCCAGATTGTGGTTGTTCTCGGCGTTGGCGATCGCCGACGCGAGCGTCTTGCGGACGTCCACGGCCATCGCCTTCTTCGAGAAGGTGAGGATGTTCAGCGCGTCGCCGGCCTTCTTGTTGCGGATGAGGGCCGCAACCAGGTTCAGCTTCTGGGCGGAGCCGCGCACGGCGGTGTTGACCGCCAGCGCTTCCTTGTCGCCCACCTTGCGCGGGGAAACAGGCTTGCTCATCAGCGCTTGCCCTTCTTGTCAGCCGCGTGACCCGGGAAGTACCGGGTCGGCGCGAACTCGCCGAGCTTCATGCCGACCATGTCCTCGTTGACCGAGACGGGCACGAACTTGCGGCCGTTGTAGACGTTGAACGTGAGCCCAACGAACTGCGGCAGGATCGTCGAACGACGCGACCAGGTCTTGATCGCACCACGGGTAGAACCTTCCTGAGCGGCCTCGGCCTTTTTCAGAAGGTGGAGGTCGACGAACGGACCTTTCCAGACGGAACGAGCCATCTCGATTACCTCTTCTTCTTCGCGTGACGCGAACGGATGATCATCTTGTCGGTCGACTTGTTCGACCGCGTGCGAGCGCCCTTGGTCGGCTTGCCCCACGGCGTGACCGGGTGACGGCCGCCCGAGGTCCGGCCTTCACCACCGCCGTGCGGATGGTCGACCGGGTTCTTGGCGACGCCGCGCGTCAGCGGGCGCTTGCCGAGCCAGCGGTTGCGACCGGCCTTGGCGAGGTTCTGGTTGGCGTTGTCGGGGTTCGACACCGCGCCGACCGTGCACATGCAGTCCGACCGGATGTAGCGCTGCTCGCCCGAATTCAGGCGAACCATCACCATGCCCTTGTCGCGACCGACGACCTGCACATAGGTGCCGGCCGCACGCGCGATCTGACCGCCCTTGCCGGGCTTCATCTCGACGTTGTGGACGATCGTGCCGACCGGAGCCTGGCCGATTTCCATCGCATTGCCCGGCTTCACGTCCGTCTTCTTGCCCGCGACGACGACGTCGCCGGCGGCCAGACGCTGCGGCGCCAGAATGTAAGACAGCTCGCCGTCCTCATACTTCACCAGCGCGATGAAGGCCGAGCGGTTGGGGTCGTACTCAAGACGCTCGACGGTGGCCGGCTGGTCCCACTTGCGACGCTTGAAGTCGACGAAGCGGTACTTCTGCTTGTGGCCGCCGGCGATGCCGCGAGCCGTGGCATGGCCCTGGTTGTTGCGGCCGCCCGACTTGCGCTTGCCCTCGACGAGCGCCTTGACCGGCTTGCCCTTCCACAGGCCGGTCCGATCCACGAGGATCAGGCCGCGGCGTGCCGGGCTGGTCGGATTATAATGCTTCAGCGCCATGGCGTCAGATTCCCGTCGTCACGTCGATCGACTGACCGTCGGCCAGCGTCACAATCGCCTTCTTCACGTCCGAGCGCTTGTAGGGGGCACCCTTCCAGCGCTTGGTCTTGCCCTTGGTCACCATCGTGTTCACGCCCGTCACCGAGACGTTGAACAGCGCTTCGACCGCGGCCTTGATCTCCGGCTTGGTGGCGTCGCCCGCCACCTTGAAGACGACCGCGTTATGCTCGGAGAGCAGGGTCGACTTCTCGGTGATGTGGGGCGCGAGCACCACGTCGTAATGGCGGTTATCCACCGCGCCTGCCTGCTTCTTAGCCATTGAAGCGCGCCTCCAGCTTTTCGACGGCCGCGCGCGTCAGCACCAGCGTGTCGCTCTTCAGGATGTCGTAGACGTTGGCGCCGACTGCCGGGAGCAGGTTGACGCCCTTGAGGTTGCTCGAAGCGCGAGCGAAGCTCACGTTCAGCGCGTCGCCGTCGATCACCAGCGCCTTCGCGCCGAAACCGAGCTTGGCGAGCTGCGCCGACAGGGCCTTGGTCTTGCCTTCGGCCACGTCGAGCGCGTCGACCACGATCAGGCTGCCGTCCGCGACCTTCGCCGACAGCGCCATCTTGAGGCCCAGCGCGCGAACCTTCTTGTTCAGCGACGGGTTGAAATCGCGGAGGCGGGCGCCGTGCGCCTTACCACCGCCGATGAACACCGGAGCGCGGCGATCACCGTGACGAGCGGCGCCGCCGCCCTTCTGGTTGCCGAGCTTCTTGCCCGAGCGCGCCACGTCGGCCCGCTCGCGGGTCGGACGGGCGGTGCCGCGGCGCTTTTCGAGCTGCCACGTCACGACGCGGTGAAGGATGTCGGCACGCGGCTCAACGCCGAACACCGCATCGTTAAGCTCGATCTCGCCGCTACCGGCTGCATCGAGGGTCTGAACCTGAACCTTCATCTTCAGCCCTCCTGGCCGTCGGTTTCGGTGGGCTTCACGTCGGCCGCGTCGGCAGCCTCGGTGGACGCGATCGCCTGATCGGCGGCAGCGACGCCAGCGGCGACTTCCTCGGCGCCCGGAAGCGCGGGGATTTCGTGGACGGCAGCGGCCTCGACCATGCCGGGCGCGGCTTCCTCATGATGCTCGACAGCCGGCGTATGCTCGGTGGCGACGCGCAGGCCGGCGGGGTACGGCAGGCCTTCCGGCGCCGCGACCTTCACCGCGTCCTTGACCAGCAGCCAGGTGCCCTTCGAACCCGGAACCGAGCCCTTCACGAAGAGCAGGTTGCGCTCGGCGTCCGTGCGGACGATCTCGAGGTTCTGCTGGGTGCGCTGACGGTCGCCCATGTGGCCGGCCATCTTCTTGTTCTTGAAGACCTTGCCCGGATCCTGGCGCTGGCCGGTCGAACCGAGCGAGCGGTGCGAGACCGACACGCCGTGGGTCGCCCGCAGACCACCGAAGTTCCAACGCTTCATGCCGCCCGCAAAGCCCTTGCCCTGCGTGTGGCCCGAAACGTCGACCAGCTGGCCGGCGATGAAGTGCTCGGCCGACAGTTCGGCGCCGACGTCGAGGAGGTTGTCCTCCGACACGCGGAACTCGAACAGCACCGCCTTGGGCTCGACTTCGGCCTTGCCGAAGTGACCGCGCTGCGGCTTGGCGACATTCTTCGCCTTGGCGGTGCCGGCGCCGAGCTGAACCGCGACGTAACCGTCGTTGGCCGCTTCCTTGCGCGAAACCACCTGGACATTGTCGAGCTGCAGCACGGTGACGGGCACATGGCGCCCGTCTTCCTGGAACAGCCGGGTCATCCCCATCTTCTTCGCGATCACGCCAGTGCGCATGATCTAATTCCTTCCCAAACAGAGGCTCCCGGTTGCCGGGAGCTTGCCAACGAAAAAGGCCCCGGATCACCGGAGCCCCAGCCCTTTACGATACGCCCCCGCCCGGGCCGGATGATCGCCATTGCCGTGGGAAACCCCACGGAAACGATGATAGCGGGGACGCAGACAACGGCGCTTCCCGGAGGAAGTCTATCCGTTCGGTATCCCTTGCTTTCCCTGGCTTCGTCGCGTGGCAACCTTCTGCGAAGGGCCTCGGCGGGAAGCGAAAGCGCCGGCGCGGGAATCACCCTGCGCCAGCGGAGACGGGCCTTTACGCCAGTTTGATCTCAACATCAACACCCGCTGCGAGGTCGAGCTTCATCAGCGCGTCGACGGTCTGCGGGGTGGGCTGAACGATGTCCAGCAGGCGCTTGTAGGTGCGCACCTCGAACTGCTCGCGCGACTTCTTGTCGATGTGAGGGCCACGGTTGACCGTGAACTTCTCGATGCGCGTGGGCAGCGGGATAGGGCCACGGATGAGAGCGCCGGTGCGGCGCGCGGTGTTGGCGATCTCGCCGGTCGCCTGATCGAGCACGCGGTGATCAAAGGCCTTGAGGCGGATGCGGATATTGCTGTCCATGGTGTCCTACCGATTTGAAAGAGCCGTGCTTCCGGCCGGTCCCCCTGAAGGGTGCGGGCCACAAGGAAGCGGAAAAGCGAAGGCCGCCCGCTCCCCTACTGGGAAGCGGGCGGCCGGTTACGCGATTACTTGGAGATCGACGCCACGACGCCGGCGCCGACGGTGCGGCCACCCTCACGGATGGAGAAGCGCAGGCCCTCCTCCATGGCGATCGGGGCGATCAGCTTCACGCCGAGCTGGATGTTGTCGCCGGGCATGACCATCTCGGTGCCCTCGGGCAGCTCGACGGTGCCGGTGACGTCCGTGGTGCGGAAGTAGAACTGCGGGCGGTAGTTGGCGAAGAACGGCGTGTGACGGCCACCCTCTTCCTTCGACAGCACGTAGACTTCCGACGAGAAGTCGGTGTGCGGCTTGATCGAGCCCGGCTTGCAGAGAACCTGGCCACGCTCGACCTCTTCGCGGCCGACGCCACGGATCAGCGCGCCGATGTTGTCGCCGGCCTGGCCCGAGTCGAGCAGCTTGCGGAACATCTCGACGCCGGTGACGACGGTCTTGCGGGTGTCCTTGAGGCCGACGATCTCGACTTCCTCGCCCACCTTGACCTGGCCGGTCTCGACGCGGCCGGTGACGACGGTGCCGCGACCCGAGATCGAGAACACGTCTTCGATCGGCATCAGGAACGGCTTGTCGAGCGGACGCTCCGGCTGCGGGATGAACTCGTCCACGGCGGCCATCAGCTTGAGAACGGCGTCATGGCCGATCTCCGGCTTGGTGCCGTTGAGCGCGCACACCGCCGAACCGGCGATCACGGGGATGTTGTCGCCGTCGAAGTCATACGACGACAGCAACTCGCGGATTTCCAGCTCGACCAGCTCGAGGATCTCGGCGTCGTCGACCAGATCGACCTTGTTCATGAACACGACGAGCTGCGGCACGCCGACCTGGCGGGCGAGCAGGATGTGCTCGCGGGTCTGCGGCATCGGGCCGTCGGTCGCGGAGACGACGAGGATGCCGCCGTCCATCTGCGCGGCGCCGGTGATCATGTTCTTCACATAATCGGCGTGGCCCGGGCAATCGACGTGCGCGTAGTGGCGGTTGGTCGTCTCATACTCGACGTGCGCGGTCGAGATGGTGATGCCGCGCTCGCGCTCCTCGGGAGCCTTGTCGATGTTGGCATAGTCGACGAACGTGGCGCCGCCGGTCTCGGCCAGCACCTTGGTGATGGCGGCCGTGAGCGAGGTCTTGCCATGATCGACGTGACCGATGGTGCCGATGTTGCAGTGCGGCTTGTTCCGCTCGAACTTAGCTTTCGCCATTTTGCTACCTTCTCACTTGTCTGATTCGGGCGCGCCCACCCAATGCGGAGGCGCCCATAGCTACAAAAATCGGCTTACGCCAGCTTCGCCTTCACTTCCTCGGCAACGTTCGACGGCACTTCGTCATAATGCGAGAATTGCATCGAATATTGCGCGCGGCCCTGGGTGAACGAGCGGAGCGCGTTCACGTAGCCGAACATGTTGGCCAGCGGGACCATCGCGTCCACGGTCTGCGCGTTGCCGCGCGTGTCCGTGCCCTGGATCTGGCCGCGGCGGCTGTTCATGTCGCCGATGACGTCGCCCAGATAATCCTCCGGGGTGACGACCTCGACCTTCATGACCGGCTCGAGCAGCTTGATGCCCGACTTCTGGGCCGCTTCGCGCATCGCGGCGCGGGCCGTGATTTCGAACGCCAGCGCCGACGAGTCGACGTCATGGTAGGCGCCGTCGTACAGCACGATCTCGAAATCGATGATCGGGAAGCCGACCAGCGAGCCCGTGGCGGCCGTCTCGCGGAAGCCCTTTTCGATCGCCGGCAGATATTCCTTCGGAATGTTGCCGCCCTTGATCTCATCCTTGAAGATGATGCCCGAACCGCGCTCGCCCGGCGTGAGGCGGACCTTCACGCGGCCGAACTGGCCGGTGCCGCCCGACTGCTTCTTGTGGGTATAGTCGATATCGACCGGCTTCGCGAGATACTCGCGATACGCCACCTGCGGCGCGCCGACGTTCGCCTCGACCTTGAACTCCCGCTTCATGCGGTCGACCAGGATTTCGAGGTGAAGCTCGCCCATGCCCTTGATGATGGTCTGGCCGCTCTCGGGGTCCGAGGACACGCGGAACGACGGATCCTCGCGCGCCAGGCGGTTGAGCGCGACGCCCATCTTCTCCTGGTCGGCCTTGGTCTTCGGCTCCACCGACAGCTCGATCACGGGCTCGGGGAATTCCATCCGCTCCAGGATGATCGGCGCGCTGATCGCGCACAGCGTGTCACCCGTGGTGGTGTCCTTCAGGCCCGCCAGCGCGACGATGTCGCCAGCGAACGCTTCCTGGATGTCCTCGCGGCTGTTGGCGTGCATGAGCAGCATGCGGCCAACCTTTTCCTTCTTATCCTTCACCGAATTCTGGACCTGCGACGCCGCCTCGAGCTTGCCCGAATAGATGCGCGCGAAGGTCAGCGTGCCGACGAACGGATCGTTCATGATCTTGAACGCCAGCGCCGCGAACGGCTCGGTGTCCGACGAGGGGCGCTCGTCCGGCGTCTCGCCGTCGAGCTTGACGCCCTTGATCGCCGGCACGTCGAGCGGGCTCGGCAGATAATCGACCACCGCGTCGAGCAGCGGCTGGACGCCCTTGTTCTTGAACGCGGAGCCGCAGACGACCGGCACGAACGCCATGCCCAGCGTACCCTTGCGGATCAGCTTCTTCAGGTCGGCGACCGACGGCTCGTTGCCCTCGAGATACGCCTCCATCAGATCGTCGTCCTGCTCGACGGCCATCTCGATCAGGTCGCTGCGATACTTCGCGGCCTTCTCGGCCAGATCGTCCGGGATCGCCTGATATTCGAACTTCGCGCCCAGCGACTCCTCGAGCCAGATGATCGCGCGATTCTCGACGAGATCGACGAGGCCCTTGAAGCCGCCCTCGATGCCGATCGGCAGATACAGCACCGCCGGGCGCGCGCCGAGACGCTCGATGATCGAGTTCACGCAGAAATAGAAATCGGCGCCGGTGCGGTCGAGCTTGTTGATGAAGCACATGCGCGGCACGCCGTACTTGTCGGCCTGGCGCCACACCGTCTCGGACTGCGGCTCCACGCCGGCAACGCCATCGAAGCACGCCACCGCGCCATCGAGCACGCGCAGCGAACGCTCGACTTCGATGGTGAAGTCGACGTGGCCGGGGGTGTCGATGATGTTGATGCGATGCTCGGGGCCCTTGCCCTCCTCGGCGCTCCAGAAGCACGTCGTGGCGGCGGAGGTGATGGTGATGCCCCGCTCCTGCTCCTGCTCCATCCAGTCCATCGTGGCGGTGCCCTCATGGACTTCGCCGATCTTGTAGGACTTGCCGGTGTAATACAGGATACGCTCGGTCGTCGTCGTCTTGCCGGCGTCGATGTGCGCCATGATGCCGATGTTACGATAGCGGTCGAGCGGGTGGCTGCGGGCCATTTCTGATCTCCGATGTCGGGAAGCGGGAGAACCCGCGCCCCGGCGATATGGGTAGCGTATGTGACGATTTCGAGTCCCCGCCGCGCCGGGCGGCGGGGACTGAAATCGCTATTACCAGCGGTAGTGCGAGAAGGCGCGGTTCGCTTCCGCCATGCGGTGCGTGTCCTCGCGCTTCTTCACGGCGTTGCCGCGATTGTTGGCCGCGTCCATCAGCTCGCCGGACAGGCGGGCCGACATGGTGCTCTCGCTGCGCGCGCGGGCGGCGGTGATGAGCCAGCGGATCGCCAGAGCCTGCGAACGCTCCGGGCGGACCTCGACGGGAACCTGGTAGGTCGCGCCGCCGACGCGGCGGCTGCGGACCTCGATGCCCGGCTTGATGTTGTTCAGCGCATCGTGGAACACGCCCAGCGGATCGCGCTTGGCGCGGGTCTCGACGACCTCGAGCGCGGTGTAGACGATGCCTTCCGCGACCGACTTCTTACCGTCGAGCATCACGGAATTCATGAACTTGGAGAGCACCTCATCCCCGAACTTGGGATCGGGCAGGATGATGCGCTTTTCGGGACGACGACGACGTGCCATTTCTTCTTACCTTCTCAATGCTTCAGCCTTGGGGATCGGACAACCGCGCGCCGGCCATGGGGCCGGCGGGGCCGATCGGCTTACTTCGGACGCTTGGCGCCGTACTTGGAGCGGGACTGCTTGCGGTTCTTCACGCCCTGCGTGTCGAGCACGCCGCGCAGGACGTGGTAGCGCACGCCGGGAAGATCGCGCACACGACCGCCACGGATGAGCACAACCGAATGCTCCTGGAGGTTGTGGCCTTCGCCCGGGATGTAGGAGATCACTTCGCGCTGGTTCGTCAGGCGAACCTTGGCGACCTTACGGAGCGCCGAGTTCGGCTTCTTCGGGGTCGTCGTGTAGACGCGGGTGCAAACGCCGCGCTTCTGCGGGTTGGCCTCCATCGCGGGGACCTTCGACTTGGTCTTCTGCAGCTCGCGGCCCTTGCGGACCAGCTGGTTGATCGTCGGCATGAAACTCTTCACCTTTGAAAGTTACTTTGTCGGCACCTGGAACGCGGGCGATTTCCGCGAAATACGAAAGGACCGCGGCGGCATTCTCTGCCCCCTCGGCCATTCCCCAAGCATCCGGCAATGTTCAAGCGCCACGCATCGATCAGAATGACCGGGCGCGAGCGAGGCGGGCCTATAGCGGGAGGGCCACGGACGGTCAACAGCAGCGCTGTGCCCGCCTTTCATCCATATCGGATGCGGAACCGGGGGCGGCTCGTGCGTTTGCCGGGATGAATGGTTGCAAGCGCCCCGACGGAGTCTTCAACCCGCGACGTTGGAGCTTTAGCGACACCGGACATGACAGTAGCGCGTACCGCCCGCGACTTCCAGGTCGCCCACCTCACCCACCGCCCGCCGATCGCGCTGGCGGTGGTGATCCCCACCTTCAACGAGCGCGACAATGTCGCCCCGCTGCTGGAGGCGCTGGAAAATGCGCTGGAGGGCCGGGTGTGGGAGGCGATCTTCGTCGACGACGCCTCCACCGACGGAACGCCCGAGCGGATCGAGGCGCTCGCGGCGTGGCGCGGCCACGTCCGCCTGATCCGCCGCATCGGGCGGCGGGGGCTCTCGTCCGCCATCGTCGAGGGGATGCTGGCGACCGTCGCGCCGGTGGTCGCGGTGATCGATGCCGACATGCAGCATGACGAGGCCGCCCTGCCCGCGCTGCACGACGCCATCGCCCGGGACGGCGCCGATATCGCCATCGGCACGCGCTATGCCGGCGCGGGATCGACCGGCGACTGGGCCGAAAGCCGCGTCGCCGCCAGCCGCCTCGCCACGCGGCTGGCGCGAGTCGCGGTGCGCGCCGAGGTGAGCGATCCGCTCAGCGGCTTCTTCGCCATCCGCCGCGACCTGCTGATCGCCACCGCGCCACAGCTGTCCAACGTGGGTTTCAAGATTCTGCTCGACCTGCTCGCCTCGATGCCGGCCGGCCCCCGCATCGCCGAAGTGCCCTATCGCTTCCGCTGTCGCCACGCCGGCACCAGCAAGCTCGATTCGGCGGTGGCGAGCGAATATCTCCTGCTGCTGGCCGACAAGACGATCGGCCGCGTCGTGCCGCCGCGCCTGATCCTGTTCCTGCTGGTCGGCGGCCTGGGGCTGATGCTCCACCTGCTGCTCCTCTCGGCGCTGCTGCGCGCCGGCCTCGCCTTCGCGACCGGTCAGGCGATCGCGGGCATCGCCGCCATCACCCTCGCCTACACGCTCGACAACGCCTTCACCTATCGCGACCGCCGGCGGAAGGGCGCGCGCTGGTGGAGGGGTCTCCTCCGCTTCACCGCCGCCTGCGCCATCGGCCTGATCGCCAACGTCGGCCTGGCCGCCACCCTCTACCGGCTCGAACCCGTCTGGTGGCTGGCGGGAATCGCCGGGGCCGCTATGGGGGCGGTATGGACCACCGCCGCCACCTCGCTCCTGATCCGGCGCAACCGCTGAGCCGACGCCCGTGACGGCGAGCGCGATGCCGCCCCGCCGATACAGTCGCGCGACCTGGGCCGCGGCGGCGCTGCTGATCCTGCTGGCGACCTTCGCGCTCCGCTCGATCCACTTCGGCAATCCGGTGATGCACGTCGACGAGGATTTCTATCTCCTCGTCGGCGATCGGATGCTCCACTGGCACCAATGGCCCTATGTCGACATCTGGGATCGCAAGCCGGTCGGCATCTTCGTCGTCTACTGGCTGATCCGCATGCTGGGGGGCGAGGGCTTCCTGCAATATCAGATCGTCGCGACGCTCTTCGCGGCCGCCACCGCTTTCTGCATCGCCCGCATCGCCACGCGCTTCACCACGCTGGGCGCGGGCGTGTGGGCGGGGCTGATCTATGTCGTCGCGCTCGGCCTATATGGCGGCGAGGGCGGACAGACGCCGGTCTTCTACAATCTGTTCACCGCGCTGGCGGCGATGGCGACGATGCGCGCCGCGCTCGATCCCGCCGCCACGCCCGGGCTGATCCGCCGCCAGGGGGCGATCGCGATGGCGATCACCGGCCTCGCCATGCAGATCAAATACAACATCATGTTCGAGGGCATCTTCTTCGCCCTGCTGCTGCTGTGGAAGGGCTGGAAGACCGATCCACGCCTCGCCCCGCGCCTGATCGACGCGATCCTGTGGGCCGGCCTCGCCCTGCTGCCCACCGCCGTCGCCTTCGCCGTCTATGCCGCCGCCGGCCACGCCGAAATCTTCTTCTACTCCAACTTCGTCTCGATCCTTCAGCGGCCCAAGGTCGACAATGCCGAGCTGCTAGACCGGCTCTGGAAGATATTCCGGGGCATCGCGATCCTGTTCGTGGCGCTGGGTCTGGCGATGTGGAAGGGGCCGTGGCGCGGCCATGACGCGATCGGCGCGGCGCATCGCTTCGCCCTGATGTGGGTGGCCGCCGCGATCGTCGGCTTCCTGATCTTCGGCACCTATTACAACCATTATATCCTGCCGGTGCTGCTGCCGCTGGCGATCGGCGCGGCGCCGGCCTTCTCGATCCGTCGCAAGGATTTCGCCTGGGGGGCGCTGTTCGCCTTTCTGATCCTCGCGGTCGGCCTCGTCGCCTACAATGTCCGCGCCTTCAAGCGGCAGGAGCGGTCGGGCAACGCCGCCTACATCCGGCCCATTGCCCGGATCATCAAGGCGCATCTCGGCAAGGGCTGCCTCTACGTCCACGACGGGGAGTCGATCCTCTATTATCTGACCGGATCGTGCATCCCGACCGTGTGGGCCTTCCCCAACCACCTCAATACCGAGGTGGAGGCGCCCGCGATCGGCGTCGATCCGGCGGCCGAGGTCGCCCGCACCTTCGCCACGAAGCCCACCGTCGTCGCGACGACGATCAACCGCGTGTGGGACGTCAACACCGCCTCGCGCGCCGTTGCCGATCGGGCGCTCGCCCGCGATTATCGCCTGATCTACACCGCCCCGATCGACGAGGAATTGCGCGCCATCTACGTCCGCCGCCCGGGCCGCTAGCGTCGCTCAGCCCCCGCCCAGCCGGTCGGGGTCCATGTCCATCGGCGCATAGCCCGCCGCCGCCTTCGCCTGCGGCTTGATGTAGACCGTCGCGATCGCGGGCCAGCGGGCTTTCAGTTTCGCCTCCACCTCGGCGATCACCTTCTCGACCACGCCGGCCGACACGCGATCCTCGAAATCGACGCTCATCGCCACGAAGATGGCGTCGGGCGCCATGTGGATGGTGACGACCTCGTTCACCCCCGTCACTTCGGGCAGGCCATCGACCGAGGCGCGCACCGCCTCGACCAGCCGGGGGTCGGCCCGCTCGCCGATCAGCAGATCCTTCGATTCGCGCGCCAGCACGATCGCGACGCCGCCCAGCACGATGCCGATCAGGATCGATGCGACCCCGTCCCACGCCGGATCGCCGGTAAGCCAGCTCGCCGTGATGCCCAATCCCGCGATGACGAGCCCGGCCATGGCCGCCGAATCCTCGAACAGCACCACGAAGGCGGCCGGATCCTTCGATCGCACGATCGCCGTCCACCAGCTGACGTCGCCCTTGGTCTTGGCGAATTCCTTCACCGCCAGCGCCCAGCTGCTTCCCTCCAGCGCCAGCGACACCGCCAGCACCAGATAGGGCAGCCACACGCTGTCGACATGCTCCGGCTCGATGATGTGGAGCACGCCCTCGTAGATCGAGAGGCCCGCGCCGATCGCGAAGATCAGGATCGCGACGACGAAGCTCCAGAAATAGAGTTCGCGGCCATAGCCGAGCGGGTGGAGATCGTCGGGCGGGCGCTTGGAGCGTTTCTGGCCCCACAGCAGCAGCACCTGATTGAGGCTGTCGACGATCGAGTGGAAGCCCTCGGTCAGCATCGCCGACGATCCCGACACCGCCGCCGCGACGAATTTGGCGATGGCGATGCCCAGATTGGCGGCCAGCGCGGCATAGAGGACGCGCTTGTTGCCGTCGGCGCTAGCGCTGCTCATCGTCGTTCCGTCTCCATCGCGCGGCAGATCGCCACGGCCAGCAACGCCCAGGCGGCGCCGATGGCCCAACCCGCGATCACGTCGGTCGGCCAATGCACCGCCAGCGCCACCCGCGACACGCCGATCGCGGCCACCAGCACCCCGACCCCCAGCATCGCGAACGGCCGATATCGCACCGGCGCGAGCAGCAGCGCGGCGCCGAGATAGACGACCATCGAATTGAGCGCATGGCCGCTGGGGAAGGACAGGCTCGTCACCTGATCGAGCTGCGGCAGCAAAGAGGGGCGCGGCCGCGCGGTCAGCAGCTTGCCGCCGCTCGAGAGCAGCAGCCCGCCGCCCGTCATCAGCGCCATCGTCAGCGCGGGCGTCCAGCGCCGCCGGATCGCCAGCAGCACGACCACGACACCCGCCACCGCCAGCCGCACCGGCGGGTTGCCGAGCCCGGTGACGGCGTTGAGCAATCGGGGATCACCCCCCGCCAGCCACAGCAATCCGCCGCGATCGAACGCCGTCGCCCTACCGGACAGCGCCAGCCAGCCATCGACAATCGCGACGAGCAGCAGCAGGCCAGCGGCAATGGCTGGGCGGCTATCGGGGTGTCGCGACATAGCCCGACACCCTAGCCTCACTCACCGTCATTGCGAGCGCAGCGAAGCAATCCAGCTCCACGGCCTGGGGCGCGGCTGGATTGCTTCGCTACGCTCGCAACGACGGAGCGGGGCCTAGAAATGGATCGCGCGGCCGTAGGCGGAAAGCACGCTCTCGTGCATCATCTCGCTGAGCGTCGGGTGGGGGAAGACGGTCTCCATCAGGTCCGCCTCGGTCGTCTCCAGCTGCTTGGCGACGGTATAGCCCTCGATCAGCTCGGTCACTTCGGCGCCCACCATGTGCGCGCCGAGCAGCTCGCCGGTCTTGGCGTCGAACACCGTCTTCACGAAGCCCTCGGCCTCGCCCAGCGCGATCGCCTTGCCGTTGCCGATGAAGGGGAATTTGCCGACCTTCAGCTCGTAACCCGCTTCCTTGGCCTTCGCCTCGGTCAAGCCCACCGACGCCACCTGCGGGCGCGAATAGGTGCAGCCGGGGATGTTGGCCTTGTTCATCGCATGCGGGTGGACATCCTTGTTGCCAAGCGCCGCGGCGATCGCCTCGGCGGCGATGATGCCCTCGTGGCTCGCCTTGTGCGCCAGCCAGGGCGCGCCGGTGATGTCGCCGATCGCCCACAGCCCGTCGACATTGGTGCGGCACATCTCGTCCGCCACGACATGCCCACGATCGGTCTTCACGCCCAGCGCCTCCAGCCCGATCTCCTCGGTATTGGGCACGATGCCGATGGCGACGATGCAGTGGCTGAAGTCCTTTACCTCGGCCTTGCCGTCCGCGCCCTTGATCGTCGCCTTCACGCCCGATTTCGACGCCTCGATCTTCTCGACGCCGGATTTGACGAGGATCGTCATGCCCTGCTTGGTCAGCGCCTTGGTCATGAAATCCGAAATGTCGGCATCCTCGACCGGCAGAATGCGATCGAGCATCTCCACGATCGTCACCTTGGCGCCCATGTCCGAATAGAAACTGGCGAATTCCACGCCGATCGCGCCCGATCCGATCACGAGCAGGTCGGTCGGCATCTCGGTGGGCGTCATGGCGTTGCGATAGGTCCAGATGCGCTCGCCGTCCGCCTTGGCGAAGGGCAGGTCGCGCGCCCGCGCACCCGTCGCCAGGATGATGTGCTTTCCTTCCAGATCGGTGGTCTTGTCGCCGTTCTTGACGGTCAGCTTGCCCTTCGCGGTCAGCTTGCCGGTGCCCTCGACCACGGTGACCTTGTTCTTCTTCATCAGCCCCTTGACGCCGGCGTTGAGCTGGCCGGCCACCTTGCGGCTGCGATCGACCACCTTGGCCAGATCGAACGCGGGCTTCTCCACCGACAGGCCGTAGGCCGAGGCGTGGGTCATGTAATGGAAGATTTCGGAGGTGCGCAGCAGCGCCTTGGTGGGGATGCAGCCCCAGTTGAGGCAGATGCCGCCCAGCCGCTCGCGCTCGACGATGGCGACCTTCAGGCCCAGCTGCGACGCGCGGATCGCCGCGACATAGCCGCCCGGCCCGGAACCGAGCACGATGAGGTCGTAGGTATCAGCCATGATCCGCTCCAGTTTTTTGAATGGTTCAGCCGGCGTCGGCGGGGGCCGCCGGCAGCGGCGGCACCTCCCGCTTCTGCCGGTTCTCGTCGAGGGCGACGAAGGTGAAGGTCGCCTCGGTCACCTTGTAGGAATGAATGTCGTCGCGCGCCCGGCGCCATGCCTCGACATGGACCTTCATCGACGTGCGGCCGACGGCGACCAGCTCGGCATAGACCGACACTTCGTCGCCCACCGATACCGGCCGCAGAAAGGACATCGCGTCGGCCGCGATCGTGACCGTGCGGCTCCGCGAATGGCGCGAGGCCAGGGACGAGCCGGCGAGATCCATCTGGCTCATCAGCCAGCCGCCGAAAATGTCCCCGCTCGGATTGGTGTCGGCCGGCATCGCCGTCACCCGGATCGCGGGTGGATGGTCGGGTGGGATGTCCATGCTCAGCCCTGCTCGCCCGCAAGGGTACGAGGCTGATACACGAACTGGCCATATCCCAATCCGAGACACAGGCCGACAGCCGCACCGGACAGCGCGAACTCACCATTCATGCCCAACGGCCAACCCACGATGAATCCCAGCAGCGCGCCGGCGATCGGGTGCGCCCACCGTCGCTCAAGTCCGCTTTTACGGAGCAGCAGGACCGCCAGAAATCCGATCGGCACACCAATCACCAGCGTCACCACGAAAGCGTAAAGGTAGGCAATGCCCAGCAGACCTACCCACTCCGAGAGCGGAAGCGGCGGCAACTCATACGCCGTAGCCTTGATCGCAAACCGCACGAGCCAGACGCCCGCCCCGAACAACGGAGCGAGCAACACCATTCCAGCCGCCCACTTCAACTTCAAGCCAGCATCCCCAGCGGGGCTTCCACCAGCCGCTTGAACGCGGCCATGAACCTGGCGCCGTCCGCCCCGTCGATCGCGCGATGGTCGAAGCTGCCCGTCGCGCTCATGATCGTCGCCACGGTCAGTTCATCGCCGATCACATAGGGCCGCTTCTCGCCGGCGCCGATCGCCAGGATCATCGCCTGCGGCGGATTGATGACCGCCTCGAACTGCTTGATACCGTACATGCCCATGTTGCTGAGGCTGGCGGTGCCGCCCTGATATTCCTGCGGCTGGAGCTTGCCGTCGCGGGCGCGGGCGGCGAGATCCTTCATCTCGGTCGCGATCACCGACAGCGCCTTGGTGTCGGCGCTCGCGATGATCGGGGTGATGAGCCCGCCGGGGATCGAGACCGCCACCGAGATGTCGGCGCGCTTGAAGCTGATGAGCGTGTCGCCACCGAACTGCACGTTGCATTCGGGCACTTCCATCAGCGCCACGGCCTGCGCCTTGATGAGCATGTCGTTGACCGACAGCTTCACGCCCCGGCTCTCCAGCCCCTTGTTCAGCTCGGTGCGCAGCGCCAGCAGCTTGTCGAGGTTGATGTCCACCGTGAGGTAGATGTGCGGCACATTCTGCTTCGATTCGGTGAGCCGGCGCGCGATGACCTTGCGCATGCCCGACAGCTTGGTCGTCTCGCTCGGCACGCCTTCAGGCGCGGGCGCGGCGGCGACCGGCTCGGCCTTGGCCGGGGCAGCGGCCTTCGCCGGCTCCTCGGACCTGGCGGCTTCGGCGGGCTTCGCCTCGCCCTTCGGCGCGCCTTCCAGATCGGCCTTCACCACGCGGCCGCCGGGGCCGGAGCCCTTGACCGCCGAAAGATCGACACCCTGCTGCTCGGCCAGACGGCGCGCCAGCGGGCTCGCCTTCACGCGATCCCCGTCAGACGCCCTGGCGGCCGGCGCCGGCGCGGCCTTGGCCGCGACCTCCGGCTCCTTCTTGGGTTCGGGCTTGGCCTCCTTGGGCGGCGCTTCGTCGGCCTTGGGCTTGGCCTCTTCCTTCGGGGCGGACTCGGCGGAGGAATCCTCGTCCTCGCCGGCGATCAGCGCGATCACCGCGCCGACCTTCACGCCGTCGGTCCCTTCGGGAATCACGATCTTGGAGACGGTGCCTTCATCGACCGCCTCGAACTCCATCGTCGCCTTGTCGGTCTCGATCTCGGCGAGGATATCGCCCGACTTGACGGTGTCGCCCTCCTTGACGAGCCACTTGGCGAGCGTACCCTCCTCCATCGTCGGCGACAAAGCGGGCATCTTCAGTTCGATCGGCATGTTGGGACCTCTCCTTGGCCGAACGGACAATTCGGCCACCGCACCAACGGGGTCAAGCTCTTGGCGTTGCAGGCCGCGAAAGCTATGTTGCACATATTGCAATCGGGGGACAGACGATGACGATCCGCACCTATCTGGTGGTCATCGACGACAGTGATGAATCGCGCATCGCGCTGCGCTTCGCCGCGCGCCGCGCCGCCAAGACCGGGGGCGCGATCGAGATCGTGGCGCTGGTGCCCGCGCAGGAATTCGTGCCCTTCGGCGGCGTGCAGGCGGCGATGGAGGAGGAGGCCGAGCTGCGCGCGCAGGCTTTGGTGACGCAGGTGGCTGGCGAGTTGATCGAGGAAATGGGCCTGCGCCCGTCGATCACCACCCGGCTCGGCGACCCCGTCGCGGTGGTGCGCGCGCGGCTGGCGCAGGAGCCCGAGATCGCCGCCCTCGTGCTGGGCGCCCCGGCGACCGGCGGCCCCGGCCCGCTCGTCTCCTATTTCGCGGGCGCCGAGGCGGGGCAGATGAGCTGCCCGGTGATGATCATCCCCGGCGCGCTCGATGACGCCGCGCTCGATCGCCTGAGCTGAACGGCGGACGGGCTGAAAAACGGGCGACAGAGCCCCGCGCGATCCGCTAATCAGGGCCATCGGAGTCCGCTGAGTAGCCGCCATGCCCAATCCCTTCACCGATCACCCCACCAGCGTCGGCGAAAGCTATGCCGAGCATTTCGCGGTCTCGTCGGGCGTAGGCGTGAAGATGATCGGCGCGGGGCTCGCCTGCCTCGTCCACGCGATCCTGCCTTTCGCCTTCCAGAAGACCGGCAGCACCACGATCAAGCGCCTGCACGACCGCATCGTGGCGAGCCGCAGCGCGGAAACGGGAAGCTGGGTGATTTGAGCGGGGTGCCGGGCGTCGCATGACCGCTGCGGCATGGAAGGGGCTGCCGGTCATATCCGCCGGACCGGCGCCCGATCTCCTCACATCCCCTCCGGCACCTTCAACCCGGTGAACTTCGCCGTGAACGCCCACAGGTCCGCCCATTCGGCGATCTGCTTGTCGGTCGGCTTGCCCGAACCGTGGCCCGCGCGGGTCTCGATGCGGATGAGGTGCGGCTTGTCGCCGATGTCGGCGGCCTGGATCGCGGCGGCATATTTGAAGCTGTGGCCCGGCACCACGCGATCGTCGGTGTCGGCGGTCGTCACCATGATCGCGGGGTAGGACACGCCCGACTTCACATTGTGATAGGGCGAATAGGCGCGCAGCACCTTCCAGTCGGCCTCCTTCGACGGATAGCCATAATCGTCGACCCAATAGCGGCCGGCGGTGAAGCGATCGAAGCGCAGCATATCCATCACGCCGACGCCGGGCAGCGCCACCGCGAACAGGTCGGGCCGCTGGTTGGTCACCGCGCCCACGAGCAGCCCACCGTTGGAGCGGCCGCTGATCGCCAGCTTGCCCTTGGTCGTGATCCCTTGCGCGATCAGATATTCGCCCGCCGCGATGAAATCGTCGAACACGTTCTGCTTGCGCGCGAGCCGGCCGCCATCGTGCCACGCCATGCCATATTCGCCGCCGCCGCGGATGTTGGCGACGGCATAGACGCCGCCCATGTCGATCCAGCCGAGCGCCGAAGGGCTGAACGCCGGCGTCACCGAAATGTTGAACCCGCCATAGCCGTAGAGGACGGTCGGCACGCCGCCCTTCAGGTCGAGCCCCGTCTTGTGGACGATAAAGATCGGGATGCGCGTCCCGTCCTTCGAGGCGTAGAATTGCTGTTTCACCTCATAGGCGGCGGGGTCGAACGCCACCTTGGGCGTGGCGAAGGGTGTCGCCTTGCCGGTCTTCACGTCGAACCGGTAGATGGCGGTCGGCACGTTGAAGCTGGTGAAGGAGAAGAAGGTCTCCGGGTCGCCGATCTTGCCGCCGAAGCCGCCCGCCGTGCCGATGCCGGGCAGCGGAACGGTGCCGGCCGGCTTGCCGTCGAAGCCGAACAGCCGCACCTCCGTCTTGGCGTCGACCAGATAGCTGGCAACGAGCTTGTCGCCGACGACACCGGCATCCTCCAGGGTCGCCTTGTCCTCGGCCACCACCGTCACCGGCGCTACCGCCGGCTTGGCCGCGTCAAGCATCACGATCCGCTGGCGAGGCGCATCGCGATCGGTGACGAACCAGAATTTCGAGCCCTGATTGCCGACGAGGCTCCAATTGTTCTCGATGCCCTTGATGATCGTCACCGGCTTGGCGCCCGGCTTCGTCAGGTCGAGCAGGGTCACCTCGTTGCGCGGATCGGTGCCCTCATGGGTGATGATGACGAGCCACTTGCCGTCGTCGGTCACCTGCGCGCCGTGCCCGAGCTTGGGCCGGTCGGGCGTGGCGTAGATCAGCGGATCGGCCGATTGCGGCGTGCCGAGCTTGTGGAAGAAGATCTTCTGGTTCTCGTTGGTCGCCTGGAATTGCTGGCCCGAGGCCGGCTCGTCAAAGCGCGAATAATACAGGCCGCTGCCGTCGTGCGCCCAGGACAGCGCCGAGAATTTCACCCACTTCAGTTCCTCGCCGATCGGCTGGGCGGTGGCGGTGTCGAGGAACTTCACCGTGCGCCAGTCGGTGCCGCCATCCTGCACCGCATAGGCGAGCTTCCCGCCATCGTCGGCCGGCACCCATTCGGCGAGCGCGGTCGCGCCGTCCTTGGCCCACAGATTGGGATCGATCAGCAGCCGCTCGGCGCCGCCGATGCCGGTGCGGACATAGAGCGGCGACTGGTTCTGGAGGCCGCTGTTGCGGGTGTAAAAATAATTGGCGCCGCGCTTGGCCGGCACGCCGACCCGCTCGTAATTCCACAATTGCTTCAGCCGCGCGGCGATGGCGGCGCGGCCCGGCAAGGTCTCCAGATAGGCGTTGGTCGTCGCCACCTCGGCATCCACCCACGCCTTCACCCTGGCATCGGTGCGGACGTCGTTTTCCAGCCAGCGATAGGGATCGACGACCTTCTGGCCGAAGGCGTCCTCGACGACCGGGCCCTTCTCCGTCGCGGGATAGGTCTGGGCGAAGGCGGGGGTGGCGAGCGTCATGGCGATAGCGATCAGCGAGGCGGCAGGGCGCATGGGGAACTCCGAAGGATCAGGGCCGGAAGTTCAAGAAGGTCGCAGGGTCGAGGGTGGTTTTCCCGATCCGCGGGCTTGCGTGAAGTGTCGGCCGTCATGCCGACCTGCTGGCACGGATGGGGGGCTGTAGGACAGCGTTTTTTGCGGCACGCGGAGCTGCGCGGGCCAAACCTTCACGTCAGCGCGCGGACGGCTTCCATGAAGCGGCCGATGGTGATCGGCTTGGAGATATAGGCCTTGGCGCCGGCCGCGCGGATGCGTTCCTCGTCACCGTGGCCGGCATAGGCGGTCACCGCCATGATCGGGGTCGCGCGCAATTCGGCGTCGTCCTGCAACGCCACGATCAGGTCGAGGCCCGAGACGTTGGGCATCTGGATGTCCATCAGGATCAGGTCGGGGCGCAGGCTGCGCGCCCGCTCGATCGCGACCCGGCCATCGCTGACCGGCTCGGGCGCATAGCCGTGGGCGGTGAGCAGATCGCAGAACAGCTTGAGATTCAGGTCATTGTCTTCGACGACAAGGACCTTACGGGATGCTCCCGCCTGTTCCGCGATCCCCGCCATATCGTTCATATGCATAGGCTATGCCATTAACCGGATGCCCTCAATGACAGAAACAGCCGAAACGACAGCATTGCGCGCCCTGGCGTGGACGATTTCCGACGAAGCCCGCGCCGAACGGCTGCTGGCGCTGACCGGGCTCGATTCGGACGAGTTGCGGGCGCGGGCGGGCGAGCCGGCGCTGCTGGCGGCGGTGATCGATTTCCTGTGCGCGCACGAGCCCGATCTGATCGCCTGCGCCGACGCGCTGGGCACCACCCCGGCCGGGCTGGCGGCGACCGGCGAAAGGCTGCGCGGATGAGCCGCCCTCTCCTCATTACCGATTGCGACGAGGTGCTGCTGCACATGGTGACGCATTTCGGCGCGTGGCTGGACGAGGCGCACGGCGTGAATTTCTCGCTCGATACCGGCCATTTCGTCGGCGCGATCAGCCGGGCAGGCACGGTGTTGGAAGCCGGCGAGATCTGGCCGTTGCTCGACGGCTTCTTCGCGACCGAGATGCACCGCCAGACGGCGGTGCCCCATGCGGTCGAGGCGCTGGAGGCGATCGGAGAGGTGGCCGACATCGTCGTGCTGACCAACCTCGACTGGCCGTGCCATGCCGGCCGCGTGGCGCAGCTGGCGTCGCATGGCGTCAACCACCGCGTCGTCTGCAATCAGGGCGGCAAGGGCACGCCGCTGGCGAAACTGCTCGAGGAATATCGGCCCAGCGTGGCGGTCTTCGTCGACGATCTGGCGGTGCATCATGAATCGGTCGCGGAGGCCGCGCCGCAGGTGCACCGGCTGCATATGGTGGCCGAACCCCGGATCGCGCCCAAGGTGCCGAAGGCGCCCTTCGCCCATGCGCGGATCGATGACTGGCGCGCGGCGAAGGAGTGGATCCTGGCGCGGTTCGTGGAGGGGCCGGCCAAAAGCTGACCCTCTATGTCCCGTTCGTCGTCCCGTTCGTCCTGAGCGAAGTCGAAGGACGTGCCCCAACCGGTATCGTCCAGTCGCACGTCCTTCGACTTCGCTCAGGACGAACGGTGTGTTTCGGTCCTTCAGCCTTGACGGTTCGGCCCCCCGCCCCGACATGGGCGGCATGACGATCGACGCCACACTCGCCGAACTCGGCCACGTCCTCCCGCAAGCCGCCGCCCCCGTCGCCGCCTACGTGCCGACGGTGGAAGTGGGCGGGCTGCTCCACGTTTCAGGCCAGCTGCCCTTCCTCGACGGCGCGCTGATGACCGGCCGTGTCGGCGAGGATCGCGACGAGGATTATGGCCGGCTCGCGGCCGAGCGGTGCGGGCTGATGATATTGGCCCAGGCGAAGGCGGCGCTGGGCTCGCTCGACCGGATCGAGCGGGTGGTGAAGCTGGGCGTTTTCGTCAATTCGGCGGGCGCCTTCACCGGCCAGCCCAAGATCGCCAACGGCGCGTCGGAGCTGATGGTCGCGGTGTTCGGCGAGGCGGGCAAGCATGCCCGCTCGGCGGTCGGCGTGCCGGTGCTGCCGCTGGGCGCGGTGGTCGAGATCGACGCCATTCTCGCCGTGCGGCCTGCCTGATCGCATGCCGGGCGAGCTGATCGCCCGCGTCGCCGATGGCGTGAGCGGGTTCGATCCGGCCGAGTGGGACGCGTGCGCCGGGGCGGACAATCCGTTTCTCAGCCACGCCTTCATGTGCATTATGGAGGAATCCGGCAGCGTCGGCGGGCGCAGCGGCTGGCAGCCGCTGCCGATCGCGATCGACGGCGCCGACGGCCGACTCGCCGGCGTCGTGCCGGCCTATGCCAAGAGCCACAGCCAGGGCGAATATGTATTCGACCATGGCTGGGCCGACGCGTGGGAGCGGGCCGGCGGGCAATATTATCCCAAGCTCCAGATCGCGGTGCCCTTCACCCCCGTGCCGGGGCCGCGCCTGCTGTGCCGCGATCCGGCCGTCGCCCCGGCGCTGATCGCCGCCGTCGAGGCGCTGACGACGCAGAACGATCTGTCCTCCGCGCACGCGACGTTCGTGGCGCCCGATCAGGTGGCGCTGTTCGAGGCGGCCGGCTGGCTGATCCGCGCCGATCGCCAGTTCCACTGGCACAATGACGATTATGGCTGTTTCGACGATTTCCTCGGGCAGCTCGCCAGCCGCAAGCGCAAGGCGATCCGCAAGGAGCGCGCCGCCGCGCAGGCCGGGCTGGAGATCGTGCATCTGTCCGGCGCGTCGCTGACCGAAGCGCATTGGGACGCCTTCTGGCATTTCTATCAGGATACCGGCGCGCGCAAATGGGGCCGGCCCTATCTGACGCGCGCCTTCTTCTCGCTGCTGGGCGAGCGGATGGCGGATCGGGTGCTGCTGGTGCTGGCGCTGCGCGACGGCGTGCCGATCGCGGGGGCGCTCAACCTGATCGGCGGGGACGCGCTCTACGGCCGTTATTGGGGGGCGGTGGAGGAGGTGCCCTTCCTCCATTTCGAGCTGTGCTATTATCAGGCGATCGACGCGGCGATCGCGCGGGGGTTGAAGACCGTCGAGGCGGGGGCGCAGGGCGAGCATAAGCTCGCGCGGGGGTATCGGCCGACCGAGACATGGTCGGCGCATTTCATTCCCAACCCCAGCTTTCGGAAAGCGGTGGCGGGTTTCCTCGCGCACGAGCGGTTGGAGGTGGAGGCGACGATCGCGGCGCTGGACGAGATGGCGCCGTTCCGCCGGGGGTGAACCCTGTTATTTCGTCATTGCGAGCGTAGCGAAGCAATCCAGCGGCAGAACCTGGATTGCTTCGCTACGCTCGCAATGACGAAGGGGTCAGGCCGGCGGATACCGCAGCCGCCCCAGAAACCGCACCGGGCTGAAATGATTGTCCGGGTCGGGCTTCAGCTTGGCCTTCAGTTTCTCGAAGCGCATCACTCCTTCGATCCGCCGGTCGAGGAAGGCGGCGGTGTCGGCGAGGTTCTCGCTCTCGTCGTCGAGCAGGGCGAGTAGGGTCGAGGCGTAGACGCCCGTCAGGGTCAGGCGCTTGGTGTACCAGGCGAAATCGGTCGAGCGGTCGCCCGCCAGCCGCCACATCGCGTCGGCCGCGCGCCAGCCGAGCTTGCTGCCGAGCGCGAGGTTGGTGGGGAAAGCGAGGATGGCGAGCGCGCGGCGCAGCGCCTCGCGGTGGGGCGCCACCGCCGCGATCCGCACCCACACGAGCGACCGGATCCGCTCGCGCACCTTCATCGCCGCGATGCGATCGGGCGGGAAGGCGGCGGCCATCGCCTCGTCGACGCTGGCGAACCACGCGTCGATCATCTGGCCGGCGCCCTCGGGGAAAGCGATGCGGGCGCGTTCGGGCGGCACGCCCAGTTCTATGGCGGCGGCGTCGAGCGCGGGCGGCGCCCAGCCGTCGAAGGTGGCGTGGCCCGGCAGCAGGGGGCCGAGCGCGGCGCGCAATTCGGGCAGGGTCATGTCGAGCGGTTCGATCATGGCGCCTAGATGGCCCCCGCCGGGCGATCAGGCAAGCGCGCGCTCTTCCGGCGGCGGCGCGCGACGGACGAGAATGAGGGCGACGCACAGCGCCAGCCCGCCGAGATAATCGGGCAGCGCCAGCCGCTCGCCGTAGAATAGGCCGCCGACGGCCGCCAGGATCACCGGCTGGAGCAGCAGGCTCAATCCCACCACCAACGGCGGCAGATGGCCGACCGCGAAGGCGAGCAGGCCCTGGCCGATCACCTGGCTGGTCAGCGCCATCACCACCAGCGGCCACCACGGCCCGGTCGGCCAGATCGGATCGCCCATGAAGAGCGCGAAGGCCAGCATCGGCAGGATGCCCGAGACGGTCATCGCGAACAGCATCGGCACCGGGCCCAGCCGCCCGCGCACCCGATCGATCACGATCAGATAGACGGTGTAGAACAGCCCCGCGCCGATCGCGAGCAGATCGCCGATCAGGTTGCGTGGCGACAGTTCGGCCGATCGCCCCAGCAGCAGGCCGGTGCCGACCATGGCCAGCACGAAGCCCACCGCCTGCCCGCCGCGCGGCAGGCTGCGCGCGACGAGGAAGCCGTAGATCGGGAAGGTGAAGGCGGCCATGTTGCCGAACAGCGCGGCATTGCCGAGCCGGGTGTGGAGGATCGCGACATGCCAGCACGCCAGATCGGCCGCGAAGAACAGCCCGCCCGTCGTCAGCAGCAACAGCCCGTGGCGGCCGAGCGCCACCACCTCGCGCGTGCCGCGCCCGCCCATCAACGCCAGCAAGGGCGCGGCCAGCGCCAGCCGCCACAGGCCCGAGGCCGCCGGGCCGACGCCCGATTCGCTGCCCGCCAGCCGCACCAGCAACGGCCCGCAGCACAGGCAGATGTTCGACAGGATCGCGGCGGGCAGCGCGAACCGCGCCCAGCGCTGACCTGCCGACGCGCCATCAGAACGGATTTGCGGCGGCATGGTTTTTCTTTGAAACCCTTCGCCTCGTCGTGAGGCAGGGTCGCCCCTATCTCGCTTCGCAAGGCAAAACGAGGAATTTGGCATGACGACGCTGTTCGATCCGATCCAGCTGGGCGCGATTTCCGCCGCGAACCGCATCCTGATGGCGCCGCTCACCCGCGCGCGCGCCGATCGCGAGGCCGTGCCGACGCCGATCATGGCCGAATATTATGGCCAGCGGGCGAGCGCCGGGCTCATCATCAGCGAGGCGACCGGGATCAGCCGCCTCGGCCTCGGCTGGCCCAACGCGCCCGGCCTGTGGAATGCCGCCCAGGTCGAGGGGTGGAAGCCGGTGACCGAGGCGGTGCATGCCAAGGGCGGCAAGATCGTCGCCCAGCTCTGGCACATGGGCCGGATCGGCCACACAAGCGTCAACGGCGAACTGCCGGTCTCGGCCAGCGCGATCGCGGCGCCCGGCGAGGCGCATACCTATGACGGCAAGAAGCCCTATGAGGTGCCGCGCGCGCTCGACATCGCCGAAATCCCCGCCTTGCTCGACGATTATGCCCGCGCGGCCGAGAATGCGCTGGCGGCCGGGTTCGATGGCGTCCAGATCCATGCCGCCAACGGCTATCTGATCGATCAATTCCTGCGCGATGGATCCAACAAGCGCACCGACCGCTACGGTGGCCCGATCGAGAACCGCCTGCGCCTGCTCGACGAGGTGACCCGCGCCGTGGTGGGCGCGGCGGGCGCCGACCGCACCGCCATCCGCCTCTCGCCCAACGGCGCGGTGCAGGGCGTGGACGACAGCGATCAGGAGGCGACCTTCACGGCGGCGGCCCGGCTGCTCGACGGCTACGCCCTCGCCTTCCTCGAACTGCGCGATCCCCGGCCGGGCAGCAGCTTCCGCGACAGCGATCGCCGCCCGGTCGCGCCGCTGATCCGCAAGGTCTATGCCGGGCCGCTGGTGGTCAATTCGGACTATGACGCGGTCTCGGGGCAGGCGGCGCTCGATTCGGGCGTGGCGGATGCGGTCACCTTCGGCCGCACCTTCCTCGCCAATCCCGATCTGCCGCACCGCTTCGCCAACGGCCTGTCGCTCAACACGATCGATCCAAAGACGCTCTATTCGGGCGGGCCGGAAGGCTATACCGACTATCCGGTCGCCGCCTGACCGGGGTTTACGCTTTCTTGGGGGCTATCGTGCGACGGTGCCCCCATGCAGGCGACCGATCCGAGGGAATGGCCGAGACTGGCCGAACGCGACGTCGCCGCGATCCGCCTGTCGATCTGCCGCGAACTGCTCGGCGTGCTGGCCGAACAGGGCGGAAGCGCCGGCGCGGCCGACTTCGGCGAGGTCGACGCCTTCCTCTCGGGCTGGACCGGCGAGGACGTGCGCGCGGACCCGGCGGCTTTCTGCCGCGAGGCGATCCGGCTGCTCAGCCTGATGCTGGCGCATGTCGACGCGGCGGGGTTCGAGGCGATGCGCGGGGTGCGGATCGGGCTGGAGTAAGTCCGCTCCCCTACCGTTCGTCCTGAGCGAAGTCGAAGGACGTGCGACTGGATGACACCGCTTGGGGCACGTCCTTCGACTTCGCTCAGGACGAACGGGGTATAAGGGTCAGGCCCCAGCCAGGATCGCCACCGCCTCGTCGATCAGCGCGGGGTCGCCCGCCGCCAGCACGCGGCCGTCGCTGTCGGCGCCGAGCGGCCGGCCGTGCCAGTCGCTCATCCGCCCACCCGCGCCCTCGACGATCGGCACCAGCGCCGCGAAATCGTACAATTTCAGCCAGGATTCACAGACGAGGTCCAGGTGGCCCGAGGCGACCAGCCCGTAATTGTGGCAGTCGCCGCCCCACAGAGTGTCGCGCGCCGCCCGGCGCAGCGCCTCGAAGCGGGGCAGATCGAGTTCGTCGAACAGATAAGGCCCGGTCGTCGCCAGATGCGCCCGCGCCACGCTCGCGCAGCGGCGGCCGTGGGCGGGCCGGCCGTTGAGGGTGGTGGGCTGGCCTTTCGCGCCCAGCCAGCGGTCGCCCGCGATCGGCTGGTCGATCACCCCCAGCACCGGCGTGCCGGCCTCCATCAGCGCGATGAGCGTGCCGAACAGGGGGCGGCCGGCGATGAAGGCACGGGTGCCGTCGATCGGGTCGAGCACCCAGACCCGCTGGGCATCGCCGCGCTCGATGCCATATTCCTCGCCGATGATGCCGTCGCCCGGCCGCTCGGCGTTGAGGATCGCGCGCATCGCCGCTTCGGAGGCACGATCGGCCTGGGTGACGGGTGAATCGTCGGGCTTCGTCTCGAGCGTGAAGCGCGCGCGGAAGAAGGGGCGGATCGCGGCGCCGGCGGCCTCGGCCAGTTTCTCGGCGAGGGCGGTGTCGGCGGCGTCCATCTCAGTCGAACAGGCTGGAGACGGAGCTTTCGTCGGCGATGCGGCGGATCGCCTCGGCCAGCAGCGGGGCGATGGTCAGCTGGCGCACCTTGGCGGCGTCGCGCACCGCCGGGGTCGCCTCCAGCGAATCGGTGATGACCAGTTCCGACAGCGCCGATCCCTCGACCCGCGCCACCGCGCCGCCCGACAGCACGCCATGGCTGACATAAGCGACGACATCCTCGGCGCCCGCCTCGCGCAGCGCGGCGGCGGCGTTGCACAGCGTACCGGCCGAATCGACGATATCGTCGATCAGAATGCAGAAGCGGCCCGAAACGTCGCCGATGATGTTCATCACCTCGGATTCGCCCGCCCGCTCGCGCCGCTTGTCGACGATCGCCAGCGGTGCGTTGTTGAGCCGCTTGGAAAGGGCGCGGGCACGCACCACGCCGCCCACGTCGGGCGAGACGACCATGAGGTTCCTGCCGCCGAAGCGGGCGTGGATGTCGGCCGACATCACCGGCGCGGCATAGAGATTGTCGGTCGGGATATCGAAGAAGCCCTGGATCTGCCCGGCATGCAGATCGACCGACAGGACCCGATCGGCGCCGGCGGCGGTAATCATGTTGGCGACCAGCTTGGCCGAGATCGGCGTGCGCGGCCCCGGCTTCCGATCCTGCCGGGCATAGCCGAAATAGGGCACCACGGCGGTGATCCGCTTGGCCGAGGCGCGGCGCAGCGCATCGATGCAGATCAGCAATTCCATGAGATTGTCGTTGGCCGGATAGCCGGTCGACTGGAGGACGAACACATCCTCGCCCCGGACATTCTCGTTGATCTCGACGAACACTTCCTCGTCGGCGAAGCGGCGGACCGAGGCGTCGGTCAGCGGCACCTCCAGATAGCCGGCGATGGCGCGCGCCAGCGGCAGATTGGCGTTGCCCGTGAGAAGTTTCATCGTGTCTCCCCGACTCCCGATGGCCGCGCTCCCTAGCGGGCGATCGCCCCGGAGGCGAGGGGTGATTGCGCTTGCGTGACAGCCGGCGCATCATGGCGACACATTTCTCCGGGGGGAGCAAGCACTTGGCCACCGCGCCGATATCGTCACCGATGCACGTCGGCTGGTTCCAGAAGGCGCTGGGCGCGCTCGCGCTGCTGCTGGCGGCGATGCTGGTGATCGCGATCGCGCGGCGGGCGGGCGGGCCGGGCCTGCCGGTGGCGCAAATGCCCTGGTGGCTGATCGTCCACATGCTCACAGTGATCCCCGCGCTGCCGCTCGGCGCGTATCTGCTGCTGCGCCCCAAGGGCACGTCGCGCCACCGGCTGCTCGGCAAGATCTGGTCGGGGCTGATGGTGGTGACGGCGGTGGCGAGCTTCGGCACTTTGCTGCCGAGCGCGGGCGGCTATCTGTCATGGCTCCACATCTTTTCCGCCATCACGCTGGTGGGCGTACCGCGCCTGATCTGGACGGCGCGCCACCACAAGGTGCGCGAGCATCGCGCAACGGTGACGCGGGTCTATGCCGGGCTGGTGGGCGCGGGGCTGTTCGTGTTCCTGCCGTATCGGGTGCTCGGCGGCTGGCTGTTCGGATGATCGAAATTCCTCCCCTGCAAGGGGAGGGGGACAATCGCGGAGCGATGGTGGAGGGGTGACCCGCCCTCGATAGCGCGATACCCCTCCGTCAGCCCTGCGGGCTGCCACCTCCCCTTGCAGGGGAGGATTTGTTTTGCTGCTGAACGCGCCTAAACGCCCGGCATGTCAGGAACCGTCACCCGCTTCGCCCCTTCGCCGACCGGCCGGCTGCATGTCGGCAACATCCGCCTCGCGCTCCACAACTGGCTGCTGGCGAAGCAGGCGGGCGGGCGCTTCCTGCTGCGGCTCGACGATACCGATGGTGAGCGATCGACCGAGGCGTTCGCCGACGCGATCGTCGCCGATCTGGCGTGGCTGGGGCTGCAGGCGGACGGCACGGTGCGCCAGTCGGATCGCTTCGGGCTGTACGAGGCCGAGTTCGCGCGGCTGAAGGCGGCGGGGCGGGTCTATCCCTGTTACGAGAGCCCGCAGGAGCTGGACCTCAAGCGCAAGATCGCCGCCGGGCGTGGCCTGCCGCTGATCTACGATCGTGCGGCGCTGGCGCTGAGCGACGACGACCGAGCCCGGCTGGAGGCCGAGGGCCATGCCCCCCACTGGCGCTTCCTGCTCGACCGCGACGAGCCCATCGCCTGGGCGGACGGCATCCGGGGCGAACAGAGGTTCGATCCCGCCAACCTCTCCGATCCGGTGATCCGCCGCGCCGACGGCAGCTGGCTCTACCTGTTGCCGAGCGTGATCGACGATATGGCGATGGGCGTCACCCATGTGCTGCGCGGCGAGGATCATGTGTCGAACACGGCGGCGCAGCTCCAGATGTTCTCCGCGCTGGGCGGCGCCGCGCCGGTGTTCGCGCATGAGGCATTGCTGGTAGGGCGCGAGGGCAAGCTTTCCAAGCGGCTGGGCGCGATGGGGGCGGATGCGTTCCGCGAAATGGGGATCGAGCCGATCGCGCTGAAGGCGCTGCTGGCGCGGCTCGGCACCAGCGATCCGGTCGAGCCGGTGTGGGACGATGGCACGCTGGTCACGGGCTTCGATCTCGCCCGCTTCGGCCGCGCGCCGGCCCGCTTCGACGAGGGCGAACTGGCCCAGCTCAACGCCCGCACCATCCACGGCTTGGCCTTCGTCGCCGTCGCCCCGCGCCTGCCGCTCGGCATGAGCGCGGAGGCGTGGGAGGCGGTGCGCGGCAACATCGAGAAGGTCGAGGATGCCGCCGGCTGGTGGCGGGTGATCGAGGGGCAGATGGCCGAGCCCGACCTGTCGGTGGAGGACCGCGCCTTTGCGGCGGGTGCGGCCGAGGTGCTGGCCGGTTTGGAATGGGGGCCGGGCGCGTGGAAGGCGCTGACGGCGGCGCTGAAGGAGACGAGCGGACGGAGCGGCAAGGCGCTGTTCCTGCCGCTCAGGCTGGCGCTGACGGGGTTGGCGCACGGGCCGGACATGGGCGCGCTGCTGCCGCTGATCGGGCGAGACGCGGCGATCCTGCGGCTGCGGGGGGTGGCCGTCTAAGCCATCCAAATATGATCCCGTTCGTCCTGAGCGAAGTTGAAGGACGTGCGACCGGACGACACCGCTTGGGGCACGTGCTTCGACTTCGCTCAGCACGAACGGATGTGGGTGCGATGCGGAGTCCCAGCTCAACCCTAGCGCCCACCCCCTGCAAGGCTTATCTAGCGCGCATGGCCCTTCCCCCTCTCTCGCGCCCGTCGACGGTGATCGCCGACCTGAAGCAATTCTTCGCGGGCGAGCATCGGCACAAGCTGCTGGTGGCGGCCGGGGCGATCCTGATGCCGGCGCTGATCGTCGTGATGTTCATCAAGGACGGGAACAGCGGGATACTCTCCACCCGCCGCACCATCACCTATATCCAGAGCTGGCCGGCGACCCGCACCGACGCCGAAATCATCGCCCAGCAGAAGATCGACCAGAAGATCCGCGAGCAGCAGCAGGCCGAAAAGCGCGCCGCCTATCAGCGCCTCGCCAAGCGGCTGGGGATCTGACCGGCGCACGGCCCGGCGCGGCCGATGGCGGCTGGATGGCGGTCGCCACCGCGCTGGCGTCGCGCGGGCGGGGGCGGACGGCGCCCAATCCCAATGTCGGCTGCGTGATCGTACAGGATGGCCGCGTGATCGGGCGCGGCTGGACCCAGCCGGGCGGGCGCCCCCATGCCGAGGCGATGGCGCTGGATCAGGCCGGCGAGGCCGCGCGCGGCGCCACCGCTTATGTCACCCTGGAGCCCTGCGCCCACCAGTCGCTGCGCGGCCCCGCCTGCGCCGATCTGCTCGCCGAAGCCGGGGTCGCGCGGGTCGTCGCGGCGCTGCGCGATCCCGATCCGCGCACCGATGGCGAGGGCTTCGCCCGATTGCGCGCGCATGGCCTGACCGTCGATGTCGGCACGGGCGCGGAGGAGGCACGGCGGGCGATGGCGGGCTTCCTCACCCGCCGCGCGTTCGGCCGGCCGCATGTGACGCTCAAGCTCGGCCTGTCGCTCGACGGCAAGATCGCACTGGCGAACGGGAGCAGCCGCTGGATCACCGGCGCCCCGGCGCGCGCCCATGCCCATCTCGAGCGCGCCCGCGCCGATGCCATCCTCGTCGGGCGCGGCACGTTCGCGGCCGACGCGCCGAAGCTCGACGTGCGGCTGCGCGGGCTGGAGGAACGGGCGCCGCGCCGCTTCATCCTCGCCTCCACCAAGCCGCAGATCGAGGAGACCGGCTGGAGCTGGCTCCCTGCGCCCAATCTGATCGGCAAGCTCGTCGGCGTCGATCATCTGCTGATCGAGGGCGGCGCGGGGGTGGCGGCGAGCTTCCTGCGCGACGATCTGGTCGATCGGCTTTTGCTCTATCGCGCGCCGATCGTCATCGGCGGGGATGGGCTGCCCGGTATCGGCGATCTCGGCATCGGCGCCTTGCTGGATACGCACGGCCGCTGGGCGCTGCACGACGCGCGAATGCTTGGCATGGACCGGCTGGAAGTCTACGAGCGCCGCCGGAAGGGCTGAGGACCAACTATGTTCACGGGCATCATCACCGACGTCGGCACGATCCGCCAAGTCGAGCGACGCGGCGACCTGCACGTCACCATCGCCTGTTCGGCCGCGACCGCCGATGCCGATCTCGGCGCGTCGATCGCCTGTTCGGGCGTGTGCCTCACCGTCGTCGATCGCGGGCCGGGCTGGTTCGCGGTGGACATCTCGGCCGAGAGCGTCTCGCGCACGGCCGGCGCCCTGTGGGCCGAGGGCGCGCGCCTCAATCTGGAGCGCGCGCTGAAGGTGGGCGATGAACTCGGCGGCCATATCGTGACCGGCCATGTCGACGGCGTCGGCACGATCGTCGGCGTGGCGCCGGTTGGTGACAGCTGGAAGGTGGACATCGCCGCCCCCGCGTCGCTCAGCGCCTATCTCGCCCCCAAGGGTTCGATCACCGTCGACGGCGTGTCGCTGACCGTGAACGCGGTGGACGACAAGCCCGATGGCGGCACCGTCTTTTCGCTCAACATCATCCCCCACACCGCCGACGTCACCACGCTCGACGCGCTCGAGCCCGGCCGCGCGGTCAATCTCGAGATCGACGTGCTGGCGCGTTACCTCGGCCGCATGGAGCAGCTTTGTCATGTCCGCTGAACAGAAGGCCGCGCTCGGCCGCATCCGCCACGGCTTCCTTTCTTCGCCGGAAGAGATGATCGACGAGGCGCGCAACGGCCGCATGTTCATCCTGGTGGACGACGAGGACCGCGAGAATGAGGGCGACCTCATCATCCCCGCGCAGATGGCGACACCCGACGCGATCAACTTCATGGCCAAATATGGCCGGGGCCTGATCTGCCTGGCCATGGCCAAGCCGAGGGTCGAGCAGCTGGGTCTCGGTCTGATGAGCCGCAACAACGGCACCCGCCACGAGACCGCCTTCACCACCTCGATCGAGGCGCGCGATGGGGTCACCACCGGCATTTCGGCGGCCGACCGCGCCCGCACGATCGCGGTCGCGATCGACGCCGGCAAGGGGCCGGAGCATATCGTGACGCCGGGCCATGTTTTCCCGCTGGTCGCGCGCGATGGCGGCGTGCTGGTGCGCGCGGGCCATACCGAGGCGGCGGTGGATGTCGCGCGGCTGGCCGGGCTCAACCCTTCGGGCGTGATCTGCGAGATCATGAAGGATGATGGCACGATGGCACGGCTCGACGATCTCGTCGCCTTCGCCCAGCTCCACGGCCTCAAGATCGGTACCATCCGCGATCTGATCGCCTATCGGCGCCGCCACGACCATCTCGTCGAGAAGCGCGCCGAGGTGAAGTTCCAGAGCAAGTGGGGCGGCGAGTGGACCGCCATGACCTTCTACAACAAGGCCACCGGCGACGAGCAGATGGCGCTGGTGAAGGGCCGCATCGATCCCGCCAGGCCCACGCTCGTCCGCATGCACACCATGTCGATGCTGGTGGACGTGCTGGGCGAGGATTCGGACCGGTCGGGCATGCTGTCGCGTTCGATGGAGATGATCGCGGCCGAGGGCACGGGCGCCATCGTCGTCATCAACCGATCGATGAAGGGTTCGATGCTCCGCCAGATCGCGCTGCGCGCCGAGGGCAGGGACGTGGGCACCGCCGACGTCGAGGAATTGCGCGATTATGGCGTCGGCGCGCAGATTCTGACCGAGCTGGGCGTGCAGGACATGGTGCTGCTCACCAACACCCACCACACGCTCGTGGGCCTCGAGGGCTATGGCCTGTCGATCGTCGGCGAGCGCGCGATCGAGGGCATCGGCCCGGAGGAGAATGACTGATGGCCAAGTTCCTGATCGTCGAGGCGCGCTTCTACGACCATCTCAACGACCTGCTGATCGCGGGCGCGAAGGCCGCGATCGAGGATGCGGGGCATAGCTGCGAGGTGGTGACGGTGCCGGGCGCGCTGGAAATCCCCGGCGCGGTGGCGATGGCGGCGGAAACCGGCCGCTACGACGGCTTCGTCGCGATCGGCGTGGTGATCCGGGGCGAGACCTATCATTTCGAGATCGTGGCGGGCGAAAGCGCGCGCGGCCTGATGGCGCTGTCGATGGACGGCGTGCCCTTGGGCAACGGCATCCTGACGGTGGAGAATGAGGCGCAGGCGCTGGTGCGTGCCAAGCCGACCGAGAAGGACAAGGGCGGCGAGGCGGCCAAGGCGGCGATCGCGATGCTGGAACTGAAGAGCCGCTTCGGCTGATCCCGCACACCCGACCTTATGCTCCGGCGAAGGCCGGAGCCCAGGGTTACGGGGCGGGACGTCGATACGGGCGGGCGGCTGGAATTGGTGGGGAGCGGACAGAGTCGGATTAGCAGGGGCCATGCCAGTAAACGCTATGGCCTAGCTCCGACCAACACTCCACAAGCATGGACAGGTTTTGTTTGTCGGTGGCAAATCCATATCCCCAGCCTCCGTCAAAGTATGGCTTCATCGTAATGTCCACCATACCTCCCATGACAGTCACTGAATAGGGCTTGAGACTTGCAATTACCGGGGGCCACTTATCCTTCGGAATGTCGACGAAGTATGATGCGGCACCTACCGGATGGCTCATCATTAAACGCTGGGACTCTGCTGCAACAGCTTTCAATCTGGCCTGATCGTGCGTCGGGTGCGGGAAAGAAGCGTATATTGCGACCGCTATCAAGCTCGCAATGGGGACCGCTATCTGTAAGAACCCCCGCAATTTGGCTTCTCCACCGCCATGAGTTTGTCAGCACCCTTCCGACAATCGAGCTTAAAGCGGCATCCTATGTCCGCAAGTGGGGCGATAGCCGTCATGCCGGACTTGGTCCGGCATCCACAGCATCCCGCAGGATCAGGCCGATGCGCAAGCGGTGCCGTGGATGCCGGAACACGTCCGGCATGATGGGTGGGGTTATTTCCTCAATCGCAATGTCGGCCAGTCGCCCCGCGTGTTGCGGTCCACCGGGGTGAGGCCCTGCGCGACATAGGCCGCCGTCACAGCCTCCGCCTGCGTATCCAGCAGCCCCGCCAGCACGATCGAGCCGCCCGGCGCCAGCGCGCCGGCCAGATCGGGCGCCAGATCGATCAGCGGCCCGGCGAGGATGTTGGCGATGACGAGGTCGTAGGGCGCCGCCGCCTGCAGGGCCGGATCGTCGAGGCCGGGGGCTGTCACCAGCAGCATCGCATCGGCGGGGATGGCGTTGGCGGCCATGTTCTCCGCCGTCACGTCGATCGAGATCGGATCGATATCCGAGGCCGCATAACGCGCATCGGGCCAGAGCGCGCGGGCGGCGAAGGCGAGGAGGCCGGTGCCGGTGCCGACATCGATCACCCGATCGAAGCGGAGGCCCTCTCCCGCCATGCGATCGAGCATTTCCAGGCAGCCCGTCGTGGTCTCGTGATGGCCGGTGCCGAAAGCGCGGCCCGCCTCGATATGGAAGGTGACGGCGCCGTCGGGCGCGGTGCCGGCGTGGGCGGCGGTGTGGACGTAGAAGCGGCCGGCGCGGATCGGCTCGAGGAAGGCCTGGCTCAGCGTCACCCAATCCTGATCCTCGACCGGCTCGGGCGCGGCGGCGATGGCGGCGGCGCTCGGCACCAGCGACCGGACCAGCGCCAAGGCGTCGGCCTCCGGCTCGCCCTCGAAGTAAGCGTCCAGCTGCCAGTCGTCGGGGCGATCGGGATCGGGCTCGCTCGTCATCAGGACGGGCGGGTTGTCCAATATCTCGATCTCGGGCACCTCGCCCGCCAGCCGCTCGGCCTCGGCCTTGGTGCAGGGCAGGGTCAGCTTCCAGCTCTGCGGCGCCTGGGTCTTCCATTCAGCGGACATAAGAGGCTCCGTTCACGTCGATCGCGGCTCCGGTCATGGAGGGCGGGGCCTCCAGCGCGAGGAAGCGCACCGTCGTCGCCACTTCCTCCGGGCTCGCCACCCGACCGAGCGGGATGTCGGCGAGCAATTTGTCGCCGCCGCGCGCCGCGAGATAATCGTCAGCCATGCCGGTCAGGGTGAAGCCGGGGCAGACCGCGAAGGCCAATATGCCCTGCCCCGCATAGCCGCGCGCGATCGACTTGGTCATGCCCATCATCCCCGCCTTGGAGGCGGCATAATGCCAGTGCGCCGGCGAATCGCCGCGATAGGCGGCGCGGCTGGCGACGTTGACGATCCGGCCGCCCTCCCCCCGCGCCTGAAAGTGCAGCACCGCGCGGCGGCACAATTCGGCCGAGGCGGTGAGGTTGACCTGCATCGTCCGCGCCCAGCTGGCCGACCAGTCGGCGTCCGCCCCGTCGAGCGGCGCGGCCTCGAAGATGCCGGCGTTGTTGACGAGGATATCGATCCGCCCGTCGAGCGCGTCGAGCGCCGTATCCCACAAAGCGGCGGGGGCGGCGGGATCGGTGAAGTCGGACGCGATCTGGCCGTCTCCGCCGGCGGTGGACTGGCCGACGAGGCGGACATCGTCCCGATCGAAGGCGGCATGGATGGCGGCGCCGATGCCGCGGCTGGTGCCGGTGGCGAGGATATGGAGGGTCATCCCCGCGCCGTTACGGGTTTCGGTCGGGCGGGGGAAGTGGTGGATGTCGGCTGGTCCGCCGCCCCGGCCGATGCAAAACCCCGGCCACTACGTCCAAACGTGGGGCGATGATTAATATATAGCCCCAACGACCTGATGCTCAAGGTCGCATGTCGTCAGGCAGATGAGCGGTTTTTGTTTGATCCGGTTTTCGCCGGATCAGCTGTTACGCCGCGATCTTGCTCACGAATTCGCCGGTGATCGTCTCCAGCTCGCCGAGCTTGGAATTGACCTGCGCGAAGCCAGAGTCGAGCCGGTCGATCTCCCCCGCGACGCCGACCGTGTCGGATCGGATCGCGGCGATGGTGGTGGACATCGAATCGGCGGCCAGCGCGGTCTCGTCGACGGCGGCAGTGATGGCGGTCACGGTTTGCGCCTGGATCTCCATGGCCTCGCGGATGCGCTGGGCGGCGGTCTGCACCTCGCCCACCGTGTCGCGGATATTGCCGTTGGCGTCGACCGTCTGGCGGGTGGCCGCCTGGATCGCGGAAATCTTGGCGGCGATGTCGTCGGTGGCGCGCGCGGTCTGGTTGGCGAGGCTCTTCACCTCCTGCGCGACGACCGCGAAGCCCCGGCCGGCGTCGCCCGCGCGCGCCGCCTCGATCGTGGCGTTGAGCGCCAGCAGATTGGTCTGGCCGGCGATGTCGCGGATGAGGCCGAGGATCGATTCGATCGCCAGCGCGTGACCGGACAGCACGCCCGACACGGTGACGGCCTGCGCCGACTGGCCGGCGGCGCGCGTCGCGATATCGGCGGCGACCTCGACCTGGCCGCGCGCTTCCTCGATCGCACGGATCAGGCCGGCGGCGGTCTGGGCGGCTTCCCGCATGGCGACCGCCGATTGCTCGGCGGCGGCCGCGACTTCGCTGGTCTTGTCGAGCATGCCGCGCGCGGCGGCGGCGGTGGTGACGGTCTGGTGACGCAGGTCGCCCGCGTCCGCCACCGTGTGGCGCAGCGTGCCGAGCATCGTGTCGCGGAAGGCGTCACCCGCGTCGATGCGCGCGGTGGCGGCGTTGTGGCGATCGATCGCCGCCCATTGCGCACCCATGATCTCGATCTCGATGCAGGTCAGCCGCTGCGCCGTCTCGATCGAGGCGCGCAGGCCCGCCGGATCGGCGGCCAGCGCGGTGTGGAAGGCCGCCACAAGCGCGCCGCCATGGCGCGACACGAGATCGATGATCCGCAGCGGCGGGATGCCGAGGCGGTGGGCCGTGCGCGCCATCCGCGCCACCCGGTCGATCCAGGCGGCGTCGATCGGCGTGGTATAGCTCTGCCGCGTGCCGGAAACCGACGAGGCGACATAGGCCTCGCGCTGGGCGGGCGAGACGGCGTGACCATAGGTTTCGGCCAGATCGGCCATCTTCGGCCAATATTCGTGCGCCACCGACAGCAGGGTGACCGAGGCGCGATCCCAGTGCGCGGCCAGCTCGCCGCGCAGATGATCGCCCGGATTATAGACGGTGAGTCGCTGGGCCACCTCGTCCGGCGACAGGCCGGCGATCCCGTCGGCGCCGACAGCCATGCCCAGATCGATCATTCCCGCATCTCCCGATATTCGTCGGAGCGATCGATAGGCGGGGAAGGTAAACAGACCGTTAGCCCCGATGCGTGCGGTGCAGCAGAATGGTTGCGCGCACGGCATATCCGGCTAAAGGACCATCCTGCCTTGGATCTGGGGAGACATCATGGCGCGCAATCCGGGTCGGCCGCTTTCGCCGCACCTCACCATCTGGAAATGGGGGCCGGCCATGCTGGTTTCCATCCTGCACCGTGCGACCGGCACGGCGCTGGCGATCGGCGGCGGTATCATCTTCGTGTGGTGGCTCGCGGCCGCCGCCGGCGGCCCTGAATCCTACGCGACCTTCTCGCACTGGATCTACCATGCCGACCGCATGCGCGTGACGGCGGACCTCGCCACTTTGGTCAACGTGCTGGCGCGCCTCGCCGCGATCGCCTTCACCTGGGCCTTCTTCCAGCACATGTTCTCGGGGCTCCGCCATTTCGTGCTGGATACGGGCGCCGGCTATGAGCTGAAGACCAACAAGACCTGGTCGATCGCCACCATCATCGGTTCGGTGGTGGTGACGGTGGCGCTGCTGCCGATCATCCTGAAGGGGGTCATCTGATGGGTAACGGCACCGGCATCGGCCGCGTTCGCGGCCTCGGCTCGGCCAAGCATGGCGCGTCCCACTGGTGGCGCCAGCGGCTGACGGCGGGCGGCAACCTGCTGCTCGTCACCTGGTTCGTCTTCTCGCTGTTCCGCCTGCCGCTGGTCGATCCGGCGACGGGCGCGCTCAGCCACAAGGTGATCGTGGAGTGGCTGTCCTCGCCCTACGTGGCGGTGGCGCTGCTACTGATGACGATCAACGTCTTCGCGCACCTCAAGATGGGCCTCCAGGTGTTCATCGAGGATTACACGCATGACCAGAGCCGCATCGCCGCGCTCGTCGTGCTGACGCTCTATTCGGTGGCGGCCGGTGCGCTCGCCGTCTTCTCGATCCTCAAGATCGCTTTCGGGGGAGTTCCGGCGTAATGGCCGAGGCCTACAAGATCATCGACCATCTGTATGACGCAGTGGTCGTGGGTGCCGGCGGCTCCGGCCTGCGCGCGACGATGGGCTGCGCCGAGAAGGGCCTCAAGACGGCCTGCATCACCAAGGTGTTCCCCACCCGCAGCCACACCGTGGCCGCGCAGGGCGGCATCGCCGCGAGCCTTGGCAACAATTCGCCGGATCACTGGACCTGGCACATGTTCGATACCGTCAAGGGTTCGGACTGGCTCGGCGACCAGGACGCGATCGAATATATGGTGCGCGAGGCGCCGGCGGCCGTGATCGAGCTGGAACAGGCGGGCATGCCGTTCAGCCGCAACAACAACGGCACGATCTACCAGCGCCCCTTTGGCGGCCACATGCAGAATATGGGCGCCGGCCCGCCCGTGCAGCGCACCTGCGCCGCCGCCGACCGCACCGGCCACGCCATGCTCCACGCGCTCTATCAGCAGAGCCTGAAGTATGACGCCGACTTCTACGTCGAATATTTCGCGCTCGACCTCATCATGGAGGGCGGCGAGTGCAAGGGCGTGATCGCGCTGTGCATGGAAGACGGCACGATCCACCGCTTCCGTTCGCACGCCGTCGTGCTGGCGACGGGCGGCTCGGGCCGCACCTATTTCTCCGCCACCTCGGCCCATACCTGCACCGGCGACGGCGGCGGCATGGTGCTGCGTGCGGGCCTGCCGCTTCAGGACATGGAGTTCGTCCAGTTCCACCCCACCGGCATCTACGGCGCGGGCGTCCTCATCACCGAGGGTGCACGCGGCGAGGGCGGCTATCTCACCAATTCGGAAGGGGAGCGCTTCATGGAGCGCTACGCCCCGTCCGCCAAGGATCTGGCGTCGCGCGACGTGGTCGCCCGTTCGATGGCGGCCGAGATGCGCGAAGGCCGCGGCGTCGGCGAGCATGGCGATTACATCTACCTGCACCTCGATCATATCGATCCCAAGGTGCTGGCCGAGCGCCTGCCCGGCATCACCGAGACCGGCAAGATCTTCGCCGGCGTCGATCTGACCCGCCAGCCGCTGCCCGTCACGCCCACCGTCCATTACAATATGGGCGGCGTGCCGTGTAACTATCATGGCGAGGTCGTCACCCTGAAGGATGGCAACCCGGACACCGTCGTCCCCGGCCTGTTCGCCGTGGGCGAAGCGGCCTGCGTGTCGGTCCATGGCGCCAACCGCCTGGGCTCCAATTCGCTGATCGATCTGGTGGTGTTCGGCCGCGCGACCGGCTTCCGCATCGCGGAACTCGTCAAGCCGATGAGCAAGCACGGCCCGGTCGTGACCGAAGCCGACGACAAGGCGCTCGGCCGGCTCGACCATTATCGCAATGCCAAGGGCGCCACGCCCACCGCGCAGATCCGCCTCGACATGCAGCGCACCATGCAGAAGCATTGCGCGGTGTTCCGCGACACGGCGCTGCTGCGCGAGGGCCAGGCGAAGATCGACGTCACCTATTCGACCTTGCAGGATGTCGGCGTCACCGATCGCTCGATGATCTGGAACACCGATCTGGTCGAGACGCTCGAGCTGGACAACATGCTGCCGCAGGCGGTGGTGACGATGCATTCGGCCGCCAACCGCAAGGAAAGCCGCGGCGCCCACATGCACGAGGACTTCCCCAATCGCGACGACGCGAACTGGATGAAGCACACCATCTCGTGGTTCGGCGGCACGCAGGGCAAGGGCGGCCAGGTCACCCTCGATTACCGCCCGGTGCACGATTACACGCTCACCGACGAGGCGGAGTACATCAAGCCGAAGGCGCGCGTTTACTAAGCGCCGCGCTCAGGCTGGAGACCCGATCCCCCGCTCCCACCGGAGCGGGGGATTTTATTGCCAACCCCCGCCCAGTGCCAGGAAGATGGCGATCTGGTCATCCACCAATTGCGCCTGCGCCGCCGCATTGGCCGCCTCGGCGCTCGCCAAGGTCCGCTGCGCATCGAGCAGCGACAGGAAATCGCCCCGGCCGAAGCGGAACAATTGCTGCGCCTGTCGCGCCGACAGCGAGGTGCTGTCGCGCGCCTTGGCCAATGCCCCGGCGCTGTCGCGATCGCGCGCATAGACTTCCAGCGACGTCTCCGTCTGGCGCAGCGCGCCCAGCACGACGCCGTCGAAATTCGCCAGATCGGCCGCGACCCGCGCGTCGGCCTGTTCGATCCGCGCCCGCACGACAGGCCGGTTGGGAAAGGACCAGCTGAGCAGCGGCCCGAGGCTGAAGCCGAAGGCGCTGGTCGATCCGGCATCGCGCAGCGCGCCCGTCAGCCCCAGCGATCCGCCGATGCTGACCTGCGGATAGAGATCGGCCGTCGCCACGCCGATCCGCGCCGTATCGCCCGCGATGGCGCGTTCGGCGGCGCGGATGTCGGGGCGGCGGCGGATCAATGCCGCGCCGTCGCCCACCGGTAGCGGCGCCGACAGCGCCGGCAGCACCGCGCAGGTGGCGACATCGCGCGGATATTCCGCCGGCGGCCGGCCCAGCAGGGTGGCGAGCAGGAACAGGGCAGTCTGCCGCCGCGCGACGAACACCGGGATCGTGGCTGCGCTCTGATCGACCGCCGCCTGCGCCCGGCTGACATCGAACGCCGTGCCGCGCCCGCCGGTCGCCAGCCGCCGGGTGGCATCCAGCGTGTCGCGCTGGAGCGCCACGATCCGCTGGTTCACCGCCAGCGCGTAATTGGCGCCGCATACGTCGGCATAGGCCTTGGCGGTGGCCGCCGCGACGCTGATCCGCACGGCGTCCCGCGCCGCCGTCACGGCCTCGCTGTCGGCCCGGGCCGCCTCGATCCCGCGCGCGATCTTGCCGCGCAGGTCGAGCGGATAGGAGGCGGCGAAGCCCAGATCATAGCCCACCACGCCGGGCAGATCGCCGCCCTTGCCCGAGGGCCGCGCGAGGCTGGCGCCGCCTTCCACCGTCGTCGTGAGCGCTCGGCCCGCCTGCGCCTCGCGCACCACCGCATCGGCGCGGCGGAGGTTGGCGTCGGCCACGCGCAGATCGGTGTTGGCGCCCAGCGCCTCGCCGACCAGCGCGTCCAGCCGATCGTCGGCATAGAGGCGCCACCAGCGATCAGGCAGCGGCGCCTGTGTGAAGGCGTCGCCCCCCGCCGACACGAACGGCGCGGTCGCCGCCGGGCGGCTCGCGGCGCTGTCGGTGGGCGCATGATAATCCGGCCCGGCCGTGGCGCAGGCGGACAGCAGCAGGCTGGCGAGCAGCGGCGGGAGAAAGCGGCCCATCGCCCTCAGCCCTTCACCGGCTCGATCGTGACGGTCGCGGTGCGGCCCGCGATCAGGCGGATGTCGCGCGGCACCTGCAACAGTTTCACCCGCACCGGAATGCGTTGCGCCAGCCGCACCCACGAGAAGGTCGGCTCCACCGTGGGCAGCAGATTGCCCGAATCGCTGCGGCTGGAGTCGTTGATACCGGAGGCGATGCTCTCGACCCGCCCGCGCACGTCCTGCGCCTCGCCCATCAGCCGGATCAACACCGGCGCGCCGATCCGGATGCGCGGCAGCTTGGTTTCCTCGAAATAGCCCTCGACCCTGAGGCTGTCGCGGTCGATCAGCGCCATCGCCTGCGTCCCCGCGCCGACATAATCGCCCGGATGCAGATCGAGATTGGTGACGACCCCGTTGACCGAGGCCTTCACCTCCGTCCGCCGCAAATTGAGCCGGGCGGCGTCGCGCGCCACCATCGCCTGCGCCAGCGCGGCCTCAGCCGTCGCGACCCGCGCGACATTCTGCTCGTGCGCCTCGGCCGCGACCAGATCGCCCAGCGCCAGATCTCGCCGCGCCTCGCGCTGCGCCTGCCCGAGCGTGGCGCGCGCGCTGGCGATCTGCGCGTCGGCCTGCTCCAGCGCCAGCCGGTAGCGCGGTCGATCGATCACGAACAGCAGATCGCCCGCGCGGACGTTCTGATTGTCGTGGATCGCCACCGCCGTCACCAGCCCGCCGATATCCGGCGTCACGCGCACCACATCGGCGCGCACCCGCCCGTCGCGCGTCCACGGGCTGCGCTCATAGTGGGTCCACATCCAGATCGCGACGGCGAGCGCCACCGCGACGATCAGGATGGTCGCGGCGCTGCGGGTGAGAAGGGGGATCAGTTTCTTCATGGGGTGATACCAAAGAGGGGAAGCAGAAAGGCCAGCAGGCCCAGGATCAGGACGAACAGGCACAGATCGACGAGCGCCCGATAGGCGACGAAGCGATAGAGGCCGAAGGCGGCGAACAGCCGCACCACCACCGCCGTCAGCAGCGCGGCGGCGATGCCGAGCAACAGCAGGGTCGGCACGAAGACGCCACCGATCGAGACTTCGCCGATCATGCCGCGATGCTCCGATAGGCGGCTGCGCTTGGGAACAGATTTCGGCGCAGGCTGAGCAGCGCGAGCAGGCCGGTGCGGCGCGCGCCCGCATCGGGATGGCCGGCCAGCCGCGCCATCGCCGCGTCGATATGCGCGAGCAGGCCGATCGGCGCGGGCTTCGGCGCATCGGGATCGAGCCCGCCATAATAAGCCCCGACATCCTCCAGCAGATGCGTCACCGGCGCGCGATCGGCGGGCGGCAGATCGAGGCGGAGCTGGCGCAGCTCGCCGATCGCCACGCCCGACCGCATGTCGCGCAACGCGTCGTAGATCGGCCGCCCGCTATCCCGCCCGCGCGCGGCGAGGCGCGGTGCGAGCAGCGCCAGCCGGTCGAGCATCCGGTTGATCCAGCCTTGCAGATCGGGCGCCGCCATCACGTTGCTGCGCGCGGCGATATCGGCCCAGCCGGCGCGGATGATGCGGCGGATCGCGCCCTCCGCTCCGGCCGAGCCCAGCAGCCCCGCCATCACGATCGCGAACCACACGCCCACCAGCTGCGCGATCGCGGCATTGGTGAAGATGGCGAATTCGTCGAGATAGCGATCCGCCAGCAAGGCCGGGCTGCCGAGCCCCAGCATCGCCGCCAGCGCTATCAGATTGGTGCGCGGCATCGCCATCATCGTGCCGCCGATCAGCAGCATTGGCGCCATCGCCGCCGCCAGCATCGGAAAACCGTCGATCCGGGGCAGGATCACGAAGCCATAGAGCAGGCCGACCAGCGTCGCGATGCCGGTGCCGATCATGAAGCCCTTGAGCGGCAGCACCGGATCGTCGGTGGCCGAAAAGAGCGCGAGGAACACGCCGGCCAGCATCACCGAGGTCGAAAACTCCGCCGATCCGCTGCCGATCCACAGTGCGCAGCCGACGACGATCGTGATGAAGGCGCCGATCGCCCCGCGCAGCGCGCCAGCATAATCGCGATGCAACGGCCGGCCGCGCTGGCCTTCCAGCAGGGTCGCGACGCGCGGCGTCACCGGGCGGCGGCTGTGGCTCAGCATCTGATCCTTCAGGTCGCGGCAGTCGCGGTGCGCGGCGATCAGGCGCGACAGGCGCGCGAGCAGGCTGAGGCGCAGCATGGCGCGCCAGCCCATCGCCGTCGTATCCGGCTCCAGCGCCGTGCAGCGCGCGCGCAGCGCCTCGGCAGCGGCATGGCGCACCTCCGCATCGTCACCCGGATCGCCCAGCCAGTCGCGGACGTCGACGATCAGCGCCGCCAGTTCCGCCGGTAGCGGCCCTTCCTGACGCAAGGTGGCCAGCCGATCGTCGACCGCCGCGCCCAGCGGCAGCAACAGGGCGAGCTGATCCTGCAACGCGCGCACCGTCTGCACGCGCGGCGACAGGCGCGAAATGTCGAACGGCAGGTGGCTGGAAAGCTGATGCAGCTCCAGCACGTCCTGCGCCAGCCGCTGCCGCTCCGGCGCGATGGTGGGCGCCGGCACCTCGCCCAGCGAATCGCGCGACCAGCGTTCGGCATCGCGCAGGATCGTGGCGACGCGCGCGAACAGCAGGTCGGTCACACTGCCCGGCAGGATCAGGCTGTGGACCAGGCTGCCACAGGCGATGCCGATGATGATCTCCTGCGCGCGCAGCACGGCCACGGTGAAGATCTGGTCCGGCGTCTCGACGCTGGGGAATACGATCAGGCAGGCGCTATAGCCCGCCAGCACGAACATATAGGCGCGCGGGGTGCGATCGAGCAGCGAGACGAACACGCACAGCCCCAGCCACGAGGCCATCGCCAGGGTGAGCAGTTCGGGCGAATTGACGAGCGGCGGCACCATCAGCACCGCCATCGCCCCGCCGACGATCGTGCCGATCACGCGATAGACCGCCTTGGAGATCACCGCGCCCGCCAGCGGCTGCGCGACGATATAGGAGGTCAGGAACGCCCAATAGGGCCGCTCCAGCCCGATGCTGAGCGCCACGAACAGCGCCAGCATGGCCGCCACGAAGCATTTCAGGGAGAAAAGGGCGGGCGCCCAGCCAAAACGATCGGTCATGGCTGGATGCGGCGATCGGCGATCCGCTGCGTCACCGCGTCGCACAGGCGGAGCGTCGCCTCGATATCGGTGGAGGGCACGTCGGCGAGCAATTCCGCCCGCAGCGCCACGAACGCCGCCTCGATGCCCGCCGCCAGTTCATGCCCCTGCGCGGTCAGCACGAGGTGGTTGGCGCGGCGATCCTCGGGATCGGTCCGCCGCTCGACCATGCCGGTCGCTTCCAGCTGGTGCAGCGTGCGGACGAGCGACGGCTCGGTCACGCCGATTTCGCGCGCCAGATCGCTCTGCCGCGCACCCTGCCCCATGCGATCGAGGTGGACGAGGCACCAGCCGGTCGAATGCGACACGCCCAGCCGCGCCAGCGCCAGATCGGCCACCTGCTGCCACGCGCGCGACACGGGGTTCAACCGCCGCGCCAGTGTCCGTTCGAGATCCGCCCGAGTCATTTCCATTAGTTAGCACACTAATGGAAATGCACAAGGTTGCGATTTGAAACTTTGCTGAATCTGGTAATGGGGCATGCAGACCAGCCCGTCACCAGATCGGCGTTTCGGTGCCTCGGCTCGGAGGCTGGTTGCAATTAGCTCGACCCAGCCGTCGGCTCGTCGAAAATGAAGCCATTGGCACGCAGATAATCCGCATTCTCGCGAACAGCCCTGGGCAGGCGGTCAAGCGAAGTCACGCTCAGTTGGTGGATACCGAAGAACGACCGTTTTTCGAGAGACCGCAATATCTTGACGGGATCGACATTGACCCTTGCTTCCGGCTCGACATGGGAGAAGGAATTCATCTTCAGAAGGATCTTTTCGGAGCCCCCCAGCCAACTGAGATGCCATCCCGCATGACCCATGACATCGGCGCGTCGTTCGGGATCATCGTCGCTCAGGAGAGTCTGCCGCTCGAACCGTGGAGCGTTCAGATCGGGGACGTAGCGGCGTATATATTGCGCCGGAGCCGCATAGGCCATGTTCCACACGACATCGCTCACCCAGTTCAGATAGAAAATGTAGGTTTCCATCTGCAGAAACGTGATTTGCTCGACCGGCTGGATCCTCTTCACCACGTCGGCACGCACGATTTCGTCAACGTCGGAAATTATGATGATGTCGGCATCTGCCGCATCTTCAAATCCCCGCGAGAGGGCGTTGCGTTGGCCGAACTCTCGCTGCCATGGCGTTTCCGCATCGTAGCGCCCGTCGAACACGAAATGCCTGATCTTCGGCAGAAAACGGGCAAACCGCTCCTTGTTATCCTGAAAATGGAGCGGCTTGGCGTCCCCCTGGAACGTCGTATTGGATTCGACGATCACAAAGACATCGATGACCGGATCAAGTTCGTTCAGCCGAATTTCGAGAAGATCGATCTCGTTGAAGACCATGAAACAGTCGTAGACTTTCATCACCCATCCAGTTCCGATTACGGCGGCGATCGGCGCCCGAGGCCGCGCAAGCCGATCGCAGCCTAGCGTAGCAAGTCAGGAGATTGCCAGTTCGCGCTTCGATCAAGGTCGGAGACGAGAAGGAGCCACGCAACGAGACAGGTCTGGCCTCCGATCCGGACCAGTCCTTCGCACAGCTTCGACCAGAGGGTATCGTATCGCTGTCCGATTGTGGTGCCCGGGGACGGGATCGAACCGCCGACACCGTGATTTTCAGTCACGTGCTCTACCAACTGAGCTACCCGGGCTCACGCCATTGCTGGCGGAGCGGGGCCTATAGGGGCGGGGCGGGTTGCCTGTCCAGCCCCAAAAGACGAGGCCTCAATCGCCCGAATCGCGATCCTCCTCGTCCACCGGCGGGCCGGGGATGCGATGCCCGTCGGACAGCCATTGCAGCAGATCGCGATCGCGGCAGCCCTGGCTGCAAAAGGGGATGTGCGCGGCGGCGGAGGGCTTGCCGCAGGTGGGGCAGCCGCTGCCGCGACGGGCGCGTTCAGGCTTGATGTTCGACATGGACATGGCCGGCGGATATGGCGAGCGCCGCCTCCGCCCGCAAGGCGATGCCCGCACCGACGCGACGGCGCAGTTCCTCGATCCAGGCGGGTGCCAGCTTCGCGACGACGGCGGGCGCCGCCACCAGCGTCCGCGCGCCCGCCCCCGGCTCGCGCTCCGCCCGGCGCAGCAGGGCGAGCGCGGCGGCGAGCGCGGGATCGTGCTGCATCAGTTCGGGGATCGACGGGCGCAGGCGCCGCCGCACGATCTGGAGGAAGCCGAAGCCGTTGAAGGCGGTGCGCTCGAACGGCGGCGGCAGCGCGGCATCCAGCGCGGCGGCGGCGGCCTGCCGCTCGGCCTTGCCGGCCAGGGTCGGCAGATCGATGCCGATCGACCCGCCGATATCGAAGCGGCGGATCGCCGCCCCGCTCATCCGCGCGCCGATCACCGCCAGCTCGGCCGGCGCGCGCGTCCCGTCCACGTCGATCAAGGTCATCGCCGGGGTCAGCGAAATCTGGAGCCGGGCCGCGTCGCGCGCGACGATCCCGCTCGCCGCCTCGCCCAGCGCCTCGGACCAGCCCGCTGCCTCCAGCGCATCGGGCTGGTGCCCGGCCAGCGTGACGACACGATGCCCGCCCGCCGCGATCCGCTCGGCCAGTGCGGGCGCTTCGCGCAAGCTCGCCTCGGTCGCGCGCAGCCGGGCCGGTTTCATCGCACGCCCCTCGGGGATCGCCTCGCGCGCCACTTCGGCATGGATCGTGGCGCCCTCGGGCGTGGCCGGCGGCACCGTATCGAGCAAGGCCTCGCCGCCATCGGGCAGCTCGACCAGCCCGCGCCCGGTCGCGTCCGCGCGGCGGCGCAGGCGGACGGGCAGCACCGCCCCGGCCCGCACGCCGGCGCCCGCGCGCTCGATCAGCACTTCCAGAATGTCGCCGCCATCCACCAGCGCGGCGCGGGCCTCGCCGATGCCCGCTTCGTAAATCCACTCAGCCATGGGGAGCCCCCTCAGACAAGCGGATATCCGGCCGACACGAGCAGTGCCCGCGTCTCGAACAGCGGCAGGCCGACGACGCCCGAATGGCTCCCCGCCAGCATCCGCACCCACGCCTCGGCATGGCCCTGGATGGCATAGCCGCCCGCCTTGCCCTGCCACTCGCCGCCCGCGACATAGGCGTCGATCTCGGCGGCGGTCAGCGGCTTGAAGGCGACGATCGTGGTGGACAGGCGATGGCGCGCCGCGCCGTCGGGCAGGATCAGCGTCACCGCGCTCAGCACGCGATGCCGCCGGCCGGAGAGCAGGCCGAGGCATTCCCGCGCCGTCGCCTCGTCCTCGGCCTTGGGCAGGATGCGGCGGCCGGCGGCGACCACCGTGTCGGCGGCCAGCACCAGCGCGTCCGGGTGGCGCGCGGCGACGGTGGCGGCCTTGGCAGCGGCGATGCGGCGGGCGTAAGCGGGCGGCGCCTCGGCGGCGCGCGCGCCTTCGTCGATGTCGGCGGGGTCGATCGCGGCCGCCGTCACGCCGATCCGCGCGAGCAGCTCGACCCGGCGGGGGCTGGCGGAGGCGAGGATCAGGCGGGGCTCAGGCATCGCGGCCCGGCCGGCCTTACTTGAAGCGATAGGTGATGCGACCCTTGGTCAGGTCGTACGGGGTCAGCTCGACCAGCACTTCGTCACCCACGAGCACGCGGATGCGGTTCTTGCGCATCTTGCCCGCCGTGTGGCCGAGGATGACATGGTCATTCTCCAGCCGGACGCGGAACGTGGCGTTGGGCAGCAGTTCGATCACCTGCCCGCGCAATTCCAGAAATTCTTCCTTGGCCAAACCTTCGCGCCCTCGATCTTCATGCTGTCCGAAAAAATTCGCGCCGCCTTAGCGCCGGGCGGGGCAAAAGGGAAGGCGCGTGATTCAGCGGCATAGCGGCCGTGGCGGCGCGCCATTTTCGGCGCCGGATCCGCCCGGACAAGGTTTGTCTGGAGTCTTTGGCCCCCTGCCGCTAAGCGCGCGACCGATATGCGCTATGTCAGCACCAGAGGCGCGGCCGCCGCGCTCGGCTTCGAAGATGTCACTCTCGCCGGCCTCGCGTCGGATGGGGGGCTGTATCTGCCCGAATCCTGGCCGGTCTTCACCTCGGACCAGATCGCCGCGCTCAAGGGCCTGTCCTACGTCGACACCGCCGTCGCGGTGATGAAGCCGTTCGTGGCGGACGCGATCGACGAGGCGGGGCTGCGCGCCCTGTGCGCCGCCGCCTACGGCCGCTTCGCCCATGCCGCCGTCACGCCATTGGTGCAGCTCGACCAGCGCCATTTCCTGTTGGAGCTGTTCCACGGGCCGACGCTCGCCTTCAAGGATGTCGCGCTCCAGCTGCTCGGCCTGCTGTTCGAGCGCTTCCTGTCGAGCCGCGATACCCACCTCACGATCATCGGCGCGACCAGCGGCGACACCGGATCGGCGGCGATCGACGCGCTGGCGGGCCGCGCCAAGGTCGATGTGTTCATGCTCCACCCGGCCGGCCGCGTGTCGGATGTGCAGCGCCGCCAGATGACGACCGTGCTGGCGCCCAACATCCACAATATCGCGATCGACGGCAGCTTCGACGATGCGCAGGCGATCGTGAAGGCCGCCTTCGCCGACACGGATTTCGCCGGCCGCTATCGCCTCGGCGCGGTCAATTCGATCAACTGGGCGCGGCTGATGGCCCAGCTCGTCTATTATTTCTACGCCGCCGTCCGCCTCGGCGCGCCCGATCGCGCGGTCGCCTTCTCGGTGCCGACCGGTAATTTCGGGGATGTGTTCGCGGGCTATGCCGCCGCGAAGATGGGCCTGCCGGTCGCGAAACTGATCGTCGCCACCAACGTCAACGATATCCTCCACCGCGCGCTTTCGGCGGGCGACTATTCGACCGGCACGGTCACGCCCACCGCCGCCCCCTCGATGGACATTCAGGTGTCCTCCAATTTCGAGCGGCTGCTGTTCGATCTGCACGGCCGCGACGGCGCCGCGCTGTCGGCGGCGATGGCCGGGTTCGAGGCGGACAGGCGCATGACCCTGAGCGAGGCGCAGCGCGCCGAGGCCGCCGGGCTGTTCGTCTCCGCCCGCGTCGATCCCGACGAAATGGCGCTGGCGATGCGCTGGGGCTTTCAGGAAACCGGCCAGATCATCGATCCGCACAGCGCGATCGGCCTCTCGGCGGCGCGCGCGGCCGATCTGCCGGCCGACGTGCCGGTGGTGACGCTCGCCACCGCCCACCCGGCCAAGTTCCGCGACGCAGTCGAGCGCGCGACCGGCCAGCGCCCCGGCCTGCCCGCGCGCATCTCCGGCCTGTTCGAGCGCGAGGAGCGCTACGCGACGCTGCCGGCGACGCTCGGCGCGATTCAAGAGCATATCGTCGCCCACGGTACGCCCGCCCGCGTGGCGGAGCCGGCGTGACGCCGCAGGTCCATCGCCTGTCCAACGGGCTCACCGTCGCGGTCGAGCCGATGGCGGGGGTCGAGACGCTGGCGACCGGCATCTACGCCAATGTCGGCGCGCGCTCGGAACCGGCGGGGCTGGAAGGCCTCGCCCACATGGTCGAGCATATGGTGTTCAAGGGCGCCGGCGCCCGCGACGCCCGCGCCATCGCCGAGGATATCGAGGATGTCGGCGGCTCGCTCAACGCTTGGACCGCGCGCGACCATACCGTCTATCACGCCCGCCTGCTGGCGGACGATCTGACGCTCGGCCTGGACCTGATCGCCGATCTCGTCCGCGCGCCGCGCTTCGACGCGGACGAGCTGGAGCGCGAGAAGGGCGTGGTGCTGGCCGAACTGGGCGAGGCGCGCGACACGCCCGACGACATCATCTTCGATCATTTGCAGGCCGCCTGCTTCCCCGGCCAGCCGCTCGGCGCGCCGGTGCTGGGCAACGAGGCCAGCATCGCCGCGATCGACAAGGCGGCGCTCCACCGCTGGACCGAGACGCAATATCGCCCCGCCGACATGGTGGTCGCGGCCGCCGGAAAGATCGATCCCGATCGTTTCCTGAAACAGGTCGAGGCGCGCTTCGGCGATCTGGCGGCGGGCTCCGCCCCCACCGCGCCGTCGGCCAGCTTCGCGGGCGGCGTCCACCACGATCGTCGCCGCTTCGATCAGCTGCATCTCGCGCTGGCGTGGCCGGGCACGTCGCAGACCGACCCGGCCCATGCCGCTTTGTCGCTGTTCGCCAGCGCGGCCGGCGGCGGCATGTCCTCGCGGCTGTTTCAGGAGGTGCGCGAGGCGCGTGGACTGGCCTATTCGATCTATGCCTATGCCCAGCCTTATGCCGATGTCGGCGTGCTCGGCCTCTATTGCGCGGCCGCGCAGGCGCAGGCGGGCGAGGCGCTGACGCTGGCCCGCCGGGTGATGGCCGAGACCGCCGAGAGCCTCACCGAAGCCGAACTCGCCCGTGCCCGCGCGCAGGCCAAGGCGAGCCTGCTGATGGGCCTCGAGGGCGTGGCGGCCCGCTGCGACCATTTCGCCCGCCAGCTCCAGATCCACGGCCGCATCGTGCCGGTGGCGGAAACGGTCGCCCAGATCGAGGCGGTGACGGTGGAGGCGGCGCGCGCGGCGGGCGCGGCGGCGCTGGCCGGCGGCGAGGCGCTGGCGACGGTGGGTGGAAAGCTGAAGGCGGCGGCCTGAAATCCTCCCCTGCAAGGGGAGGGGGACCAGCCGCAGGCTGGTGGAGGGGTGACCCGCCCTCGATAGCGTGACACCCCTCCGTCACGCTTCGCGTGCCACCTCCCCTTACAGGGGAGGATTTTAGGGCTGTCCTACACCCTGCCCTTTATGCCACCTGCCGCGCCATGAACGATCTCCTCACCCTCGTGACCGAACCGTGGGACGATTACGGCCTCGTCGATTCGGGCCACGGCCGGAAGCTGGAACGCTATGCCGGCTTCCGCTTCATCCGCCCCGAGCCGCAGGCGATGTGGGCGCCCGCCACGGCGAACTGGGAGGCCGACGGCGACTTCATCGCCGCGTCGGACGAGGACGGCGGCGGCAAGTGGCAGCTCAGCCGCGAAGTGCCGCGCGGCGGCTGGCACATGAAGTGGGAGGACGTGCGCTTCCTCGCCCAGAACACCCCCTTCCGCCACCTCGCCTTCTTCCCCGACATGGCGCCGCAATGGTCGTGGATGCGCGACCGCACCGCCGAGGGCGACGATATGCTCAACCTGTTCGGCTATACCGGCGTCGGCAGCCTCGCGCTGGCTGCGAAGGGCGCGCGGGTCACCCATGTCGATGCGTCGAAGAAGTCGGTCGATGCCGGCAAGGCCAATGCCTTTCTGGCCGACATGGCCGATCGCCCAATCCGCTGGATGGTGGACGACGCGGTGAAGTTCGCCGCGCGCGAGGTTCGGCGCGGCCGCCGCTACGACGGGATCATGCTCGATCCCCCCAAATTCGGGCGCGGCCCCGATGGCGAGGTGTGGCGGCTGGAGGAGCATCTTCCCGGCCTCATCACCCACTGCCGCAATTTGCTCGACGCGAAATCGAAATTCCTGGTGCTGACGGTCTACGCCGTCCGCATGTCCGCGCTGGCGATCGGCGAATTGCTGCGCCAGGCGACCGCCGAACTGGGCGGACGGGTCGAGGTGGGCGAGATGGCGGTGCGCGAGGAAGCGCGCGGGCTGCTGCTGCCGACCGCGATCTTCGCAAGGTGGGTGCGGGATTGAACAATGAAGCGTCGCCCCGGCGCAGGCCGGGGCGACACTCTGCTCACTCCCGCGCCGCCCGCATCGCCGCGCCGGCGGCGAACGGCCCCGCCGCCAGCAGCACCAGGCTCGCCGCCGCCAGCAACCGCAGCGCCCCCAACCCATCGTCCGCCAGCGCCCCCGCCCCGAAGATCAGCAGCGGCACCGCCAGCGGCAGCAGCAGCAGCCCCGCCAGCGCCCCGGCGCCGCGCAGCCCCGCCGTCAGCGCCGCCGTCGTCACCGCCAGCGCCGCCAGCCCCGGCGTGCCGAGCAGCAGCCCGGCCTCCAGCGCCACCAGCGCGCCCTGATTGAGCGACAGCAACCCCGCCGCCGGGATCGCCGCCAGCATCAGCGGCGGGCCGAAGCCCAGCCAGTGGCCGAGGATCTTGATCGCCGCGATCGTCTCGTCGGCCACGCCGCGTACCGCGAGCTGGTCGATCGTGCCGCTGGCCAGATCGGGTTCGACCAGCCGGTCGATCGGCAACAGCGCCGCCAGCAGCGCCGCGACCCACAGGGCCCCGCCGCCGATCTTCGCCAGCAGCCGCGCATCCGGCCCGATCGCGAAGGGGAACAAGGTCGCCACCAGCAGGAAGAAGATCAGCGGCAGCACCGCCCCGCCGCCGGCATAGGCCCGTGCCAGCTCGCGCCGGAGCAGGATGGCCACAAGCCTCATAGGGCGAGCACCGTCGCGCCCGGCAGGTCGAGCGGCTGATGGCTGGCCGCCACCACCACGCCACCGCCCGCCCGATGCGCCGCGACCGCCGCGCCCAGCAGCGCCAGCCCCTCGCCGTCGAGCCCGTTGCCCGGCTCGTCGAGCAACCACACGCCCGCCCCGCTGGCGATCGTCCGCGCCAGCACCGCGCGCTTCCTCTGCCCGGTCGAGAACAGCCGCACCGGCACCACCGCGAGCGGGCCGATGCCCATCGCCACGCAGGCCGCCGCGACGCTATCCGCGCCCGCCCCGTCGATCCCCGCCCAGAAGCCGAGCGCGCGTGCCAAGGGCAGCCGCTCGTCCAGCCCCGCCGCCTCGGCCGCCAAGGCCACGCGCCCTTCGACCGCGACATAGCCCGCCGCCGGACGCAGCAGCCCTGCGATGATGCGGAGAAGGCTCGATTTGCCGCGCCCGTTCGGCCCGGTCACCAGCGCCGCCTCGCCCGGCGCCAGCGCCAGATCGAGCCCCTCGAACAGCAGCCGGTGCCCACGCAGGCAGGCGACGCCCGACAGCGCCAGCGACCCGCCAATCACCCGGCCGCGTCTTCCAGCGCGTGCATGTCGGCGTCCGACAGGCCGAAATGATGGCCGACCTCGTGGATCAGCACATGCGCGACGAGTTGTTCCAGCGACACGTCGCCCTCGGCCCATTCGTCGATCAGGGCGCGGCGGTAGAGGAAGATCATGTCGGGCAGCGCGCCGCTTTCCAGGCTCGATTTCTCGCCCACCGGCCGGCCCTGATAGAGACCCGACAGCGCGAACGGATCCTCGATGCCCAGCGAATCCAGCACCTCGTCCTCGGCCAGTTCCTCCACCCGCAGCACGACGCCGCCGAGATGCGCGCGGAACGCGTCGGGCAGGCGCGCCATCGTCGCGCGGGCGATCGCCTCGATCCGGTCGGCATCGGGCGCGAAGGTTTGACCTGGCTCCATCGCTCGGGACATAGAGGGCGCCGGCCACGATGGCCAGCGAGGGAGAGGATATGCCGATCAAGCGGCTCACCGCCGACGAGCGCGCCGCCGCGCTGGCCGACCTGCCCGAATGGGAGAGCGTGGAAGGCAAGCGCGACGCCATCGTCCGCCATTTCGCCTTCGCCGATTTCGCGGAAGCCTTCGCCTTCATGACGCATGTCGCGATGCTGGCGGAAAAGGCCGACCATCACCCCGAATGGTCCAACGTGTACAACCGGGTCGATATCGTTCTGACGACTCATGACGCCGGCGGGCTTTCCACCCGCGACGTGGCGCTGGCCCACGCCATCGACGCGATCGTGGAGTGAGCGGTCCCTCGGTCGTCATCGACCGGGTCGTCAAGAAATATGGCGAGGCGCGCGCCTTGGGCGACGTCTCGATGACGGCGGCGGCGGGCAGCTTCACCGCGATCGTCGGCCAGTCGGGCTCGGGCAAGTCGACCCTGCTCAAGACGATCAACCGGCTGGTCGATCCGACGCGCGGCGCGGTGCGGGTCGGCGGGCGGGACGTGCGCAAAAGCGATCCGGTGATGCTGCGCCGCTCGATCGGCTATGTCTTTCAGAATATCGGGCTGTTCCCGCACATGGACGTGGCCGAGAATATCGCGATCGGCCCGCGCATCGCCGGCGGCGAGCCCGCCGACGTGGCGGCGTTGCTCGATCTGGTCGGTCTGCCGGCGGACTATGCCGGGCGGATGCCGGGCGAGCTTTCCGGCGGCGAGGCGCAGCGGGTGGGCGTGGCCCGCGCGCTGGCGGGTGGTGCCAAGCTGCTGCTGATGGACGAGCCGTTCGGCGCGCTCGACCCCGTCACCCGCGACGCGCTGGGCAAGGCCGTCCGCAAGCTCCACGACGATCTCGGCCTGACGACGCTGATGGTGACGCACGACATGGCCGAGGCGCTGCTGCTGGCCGATCGGGTGGTGGTGATGCGCAAGGGGATGATCGTGGCGGACGCGACGCCCGCCGACATCCTCGCCGGCAAGGCCGGGCGCCACGCGACCGCGCTGGTGGAGGTGCCGCTGGGGCAGGTCGAGCGGCTGATCGCCCTGCGCGACGGGGCGACGGCGTGAGCGCGGCCTTTTCGGGGCTGGGGCCGCTGCTGGCGGGGCATGTGCTGCTGTCGGCGGCGGCGGTGGCGCTGGCGATCCTGATCGGCCTGCCGCTGGCGCTGCTCGCCGCGCGGCGGCCGGTGGCGGGGCGGGTGCTGCTGGGCGCGGCCGGGCTGATCCAGACGATACCGGGGCTGGCGCTGCTGGCGCTCTTCTATCCTTTGCTGCTGGCGCTGTCGGCGCTGGTGGGTGGGCGGATTCCGGCGCTGGGCTTCCTGCCGGCGCTGTGCGCGCTGACGCTCTATGCGTTGCTGCCGATCCTGCGGAACGGCGTGGCGGCGCTGGCGGGGATCGATCGCGCGGTGATCCAGGCGGCGGTCGGCATGGGGATGACGGCGGGGCAGCGCCTGCGCCTCGTCGAACTGCCGCTCGCCGCGCCCGTGCTGATGGCGGGCATCCGCACCGCCGCCGTGTGGACGATCGGCGCGGCGACATTGGCCACCACGGTCGGCCAGCCCACCCTCGGCAATCCGATCTTCGCAGGGCTCCAGACGGAGAATTGGTCGCTGGTGCTGGCGGGGTGCGTCGCGGCTGCCGGGCTGGCGATCGTCACCGATCTGGCGCTGGGGCTGGTGGAGAGCGGGCTGGCCTTGCGGACCCGCTGGCGCGCGCTGGCGGGCGGCGCGATCCTGCTGGCCGGCATCGCGCTCGCCCTCGCGCCGCTCGCGCCCGAGGCGATCCCGGCGTCGGGTGGCCCCCGCCCGATCGTCACGGTCGGCGCCAAGAATTTCTCCGAGCAATATATCCTCGCCCGCGCGATAGGCGCGCGGCTGGAGCGCGCCGGCTTCACGGTGCGCTATCGCGAGGGGCTGGGCTCGGCGATCGCTTGGCGCGCGCTCGCGGCCGGCGATGTGGACGTCTATGTCGATTATTCGGGCACCTTGTGGACCGGGGTGATGGGCCGCACCGGCAAGGTCTCGCGCACCGAGATGGTCGGCCAGATCGGCCTGTGGGCGGCCAGGACGTCGGGCGTGAACGTCGTCGGCCGGCTCGGCTTCGAGAATGCCTATGCGCTGGCGATGACCGGCGAGGGCGCGCGGAAGGGCGGGATCAGGACGCTCGCCGATCTCACGCCGCGCAGCCCCTCGCTATCACTGGGCGCCGATCTCGAATTCCTCAACCGCCCGGAGTGGCAGGCGGTGCGCGACGCCTATAGCCTGCGCTTCCGCGAGACGGCGGCCTACAACCCCACCTTCATGTATCGCGCGCTGGCGAGCGGCCGGGCGGACGTGATCTCCGCCTTCTCCTCGGACGGCCGCATCGCCGCCGACCGGCTGGTGGTGCTGGACGACCCGAAGGGCGCGCTCCCGGCCTATGACGCGCTGCTGCTGGTCTCGCCCGCTTATGCGCGAGATGCCCGCTTCATCGATGCGCTCCGCCCGCTGATCGGCGCGATCCCGGTCGATCGGATGCGTCAGGCGAATTATATGGTGGATCGGGATGCGGGCAAGGTGACCCCGGACGCGGCGGCGGCGTGGCTCGTGCCGCTCGACCAATAAGCCGTCGCGGCCGCTGATGCGGGCGATTTCCTTGGCGACCATCTGCTCGACCATCTCGGGCAGCTTCTCGTCGAGCCAGTCCTTGAGCATCGGCTTCAAGAGATCGGACACCACATCCTCCAGCGTCCGCGCTTCGACGGGCTTGGGGGCGACGAGGGTGGCGAGGCTGTCGAGTGCGCTCCGACTGGCCTTGGAGGCGGTGTCGGAGACGAGCGTGTCGGGCGCGGGTTCGCTTTGCGTCATGGCACTCACGATGGCGGGGGTGGGGGCAGGGATGGTGGCGAGCGTCGGCGCCGGGATCGGCGAGACGGGTTCGGGTTCCGGCGCGGCCTTCGCCACGGGCGTCTCGACCGGGGCCGGCTCCGGCTCGGGCGGCCATTCGATCTTGGTTTCGACCGGATCGGGCACGGGATCGGGCGGGGTCAGCACCAGTGGCGCCTCCAGCACCGGCGGCGCTGCCGGCTCCGGCACCGGGCTGGTCAGTTCGAGGACATCCTCCGGCGGGGGCGGCGGCGCCGGCCGCGCGGGGGCCGCCGGCACCGGATCGGCGGCCGGCTTGCGGCGCGCGGCGCCGAGCCCGGCGACCGCGTCGTCGGTGATGATGCGCTGAATGGACGCCAGAATATCGTCCATGGAAGGTTCGTTGCTACCCTTGTCCATGGACGTTCGTATCGCCTAGTTTTTCGGGCCTGTCACGATCGAAGATTTCGCGGGCATCGGCCCTTCGCTGCCCGAGTAATCCATCTTGGCGTTCGGCGCCGGTTCGACCGGCGTGGGGCCGGTGGTGCGGGTCGCCTCCGGGCCGCGCACCGGGGTCTCGCCCCAGTCCGAAATCGCCCGCCGCGCCCGGCGATAGTTCACCGTCGGATCGTAGAGCGCGCCGCCCTCCAGGTTGAGCGCGGCCATCTCGGCACGGCCCATCGCATTCAGCAGCGCGAAGCCCGCGACATATTGGTCGCGTTGCGCCGTCACAAGCGTGACCTGGCTGTTGAGCAACTCCTGCTCGGCGTTCAGCACGTCGAGGATCTGGCGCGAACCGACCGTCTGCTCGGCGCGGACGCCTTCCAGCGCGAGGCGGTTGGCGGAGACGGCGGCCTCGCTCGAGCGGATCGTCTCGCCCGCCGCGCGATAGCTGGCGAAGGCCGCGCGCACGCTGGATATCACCGCGCGCTCGACGCCGACGCTTTGTTCCACCGCCTGCTGCTGGAACGCCTGCGCCTGCCGCACCCGCGCACCGGCCAGGCCACCCTGATAGAGCGGCAACCGCATCGACAGGCCGACGCTGCCGCTGGAGAAGGTGTCGTCCACCCGCGTCCCCGCCGGCACGCCGGTGCCGAGGTTCCGCGAGTTGAGATAATCGACGTAATTGGCGCTCGACGTGACCGACAGCACGGGCAGGCGCGTGCCCCGGGCGACGTTCACCTCGCGCCGCGCCGCCTCCACATTGGCCTGGATCGAGGCGAGCGCGGGGGCATTGCCGAGCGCCACCTCCTCGGCCTCGTCCGGGTTGGCGGGCAGCGGCGGCAGCGGCGGCGGCTGATCGAGCGGGCCGGGCCACGATCCGATGACGCGGCGATAGGTTTCGCGGCTGGTCGTCAGCCGGCCCTGCGAGGCGGCGAGCGTCGCGCGGGCGCCGGCGAGCCGCGCCTCGGACTGGGCGACGTCGGTGCGGGTGAGGTCGCCCACCTGGAAACGATCGCGCGTCGCCTCCAGATTGGTATCGAGCACGCGCACGTTGGCGGCGTTGAGATCGACCACCGCGATATCCCGCAGCACGTCCATGTAGGCGCTCACCGCCTGGGTGAAGATATTGCCCTCGGTCTGGCGCAGATCGGCGCGGCCGGCATCGACCCGTGCGTCAGCGGCGCGGATGCCGTTGCGCACCTGCCCGCCCGAATAGATCGGCAACGAGGCGGTCGCGCCGACGGTGAGCGACCGGCCGGAGCTGCGGAAGCTGCCGAGATCATCGGTATCCTGCTGGAGCCCGGCGGTGCCGTTCAGGATCGGCCGCGCGCCCGACTTGGCGATGGCGAGCCCCTCGTCCGTGCCGCGCAGGCTGGCGCGCTGGCCGGTCAGGTCCGGGTTGGTGCGATAGGTCTGCACCAGCGCGTCGCGCAGCGTCTCCCCGTGCGCGGCGGGCATCAGCGCGAGCGCGGCGGTGGAGGCGAGCGCGACGCGCACGGCAAGACGGGGCAGACCGATCATGGGTTCAGACCTGAGAAGAGGAGCGTGCTAGAAACGGAAACCGGGCGGGGCGGCGAAACCGGGCAGGCGCACCACCTCGGCATCGGCGAAGGGCAGCAGGCCGAAGCCGGCGCCTTCCTTGCGGCCGATCGCCAGACGGGTGACGCCGCCATCGACGAGGCCGGTGGCGATCCGGCCGCCATCGGCGAGCTGGGCGATCAGCGCCGGCGGCACGGCCTCGACCGCGCCATCGATGAGGATCAGGTCGTAGGGGCCGGCGGCGGCCCAGCCCTCGGCGAGCGGGCCTTCGACGGTGGCGACGCTGGCGGCCAGATCGGCGGCGGCGGCGAGCGCGGTCAGACCGGCATCCTCCTCCAGCGCGGTCACCTGCGCGCCGAGTTCGGCGAGGATCGCGGCGGCATAGCCGGTCGCGGACCCCACGACGAGGACGCGCTCCCCCTTGCGGACGCGCGCCTCGGTCAGCAGCCGGCCGGTCACCATCGGCGGGTTGAGCGCGCGGCCGTTGCCGAGCGGCAGGGCGATATCGACATAGGCGATGGCGAGCTTGTCGGCCGGGACATGCTTCTCGCGCGCGACGGCGCCCATCGCATCGACGACGCGCGGATCGTTGACGGCGGTGGTGCGCAGCTGGTTCGACACCATCGCGCGGCGCATCGTCTCGAAATTCTGGTCGGTCACGGCAGCCGGCCCCCTCTATCAACTGTCATAGTGATACAATACACCTCGCACCGACTCAAGCCCCAAATGGAGTTGGCCGGGCAGGCACCGAACCGACGCGCTATAGCGGGGAGATAGGGGGGCTCCTAGAGCATTGCGGACACAGGAAAACGCGCACCGCAAAGAGGCCGCCTGCGCGACGCGCCGACGGCCCCAAGTTGACGAGGCCGCGTCCAAGCGCCTCGCCGAGTCATAACGACGACGATCCATTATGGTTTAATCGTCCGGGCCATCGGAAATCGCCAAGCGGCGTTGACGCCTGCATCAAAGTCGCGCATTGGCCCGGTCCTCCTGAATCGGGGCCCGATGGCGGAGTGGTGACGCAGAGGACTGCAAATCCTTGCACCCGGGTTCGATTCCCGGTCGGGCCTCCACATATTTCCGCCCGGCACGCCCCAAAAAGGGGGCCGGTCGCGTCAGCGGGTCACGATCGCCACGACATTGTCGCCATAGCGTTCCTCGGCGGGATCGAAGGTCGCGATCGGCGCGAAGCTGTCGGGGGCCATCCGCAGCCGGGTGAGGCCGGTCAGGCGGAAGGCGCCCAGCTTGGCCTCACGCGGGGGCGCGCCGTTGCGCTGCATCACCACGCCATCGAGGAAGAGCGTATCGTCCCGCCGGTACAGGACATGCGGCGCGAGCCGGATCGTATCGCGATTGTAGACGGCTTCGATGGCGCGCCGCGTGGCGATCGCATCGGTCAGCAGCGGAACCGGATCGGCATCGGCGGGCGTCGGCTTGAGGCCGAGCTTGGGGCGAATGGTGGTCATGATGTGACCCCGGTAGAAAGCTATGGCGCTCAGGACAAGTTGCGATGGCGCCCGGATGGCCGGAAAGCGCGCATTCCAGGGCTCATGCCCATTCGATCGGCCGCGATCGCCAGCGGCGCCACGTCTCGCGCAGCCCGCGCGACCAGGCACGCGCCGACAGCGGATCGTAGAGCGCGGCCCGGTCGCGATAGAAGGGATTGGCCGGCGCGAGCGTCGCCGCCGTGCGCGCCTCCCCCGCCGCGTCGCGCCATTTCCCCTCCAGCCGCAGCAGGTCCGCGAGCCAATTGTGGAGGTGGGCATGGCCCGGATTGCGGAGAACGATCCGCCGCGCGATGGCGATCGCGGTGGCCATGTCGCCCGATCGGGCAAGCGCCATGCTGTAGGGCAAGGCATAGGACATCAGCCCGCCCGACATTTCGGCCGCCGCGCGATGTCGCTCAAGCCCTTCCTCGCGCTGCCCGGCCAGATCGAGCCGGGTCGCCAGCACATGGTGGAAATAATCCATCTGCGGCCGCTTCGCGAAGGCGAGGCGGGCGAGCGCCAGCCCCAGCCTCGGCCGCCAGACCGGCTGGCGACGGGCCAGCTCGACCAGATAGAACGGATCCTGCCGCCGGAGCGCATCGGCATTCGCCAGAAACGCCGCCCGATCGAAACGACCGTCCAGCACCGCCCCGACCAGCGGTTCGAGCAGATCGACCGAGATCAGGAAGCTGCCCGCCGGATGGCCGACATAAGGCAGCGGCACGGCATCGATCGCGGTGTCCGCCGCGATCAGCGCGACGTGCCGCCCGTCCTCCGCGCTGGAATCATACACCACGACCGGGCGGCAGGCGCAGCGCAGCGGGCCGCCGAACGCTGGCAGCCAGTCGATCGCCTGCGCCTCTTGCCGCCAGCGCCCCTCGAACGGCACCACGGCGGAATCGCTGCTATATTGCGGGGACAAAGCCAGCACCGCACTGGCGCCCACCGCATCGGCGCAGCGCAGCGCCGCATAGCCGCCCATGCTGGAGCCGTAGGTCATCACCCGCGCCGCGCCGCGCACCGCGCGGGCGACGGCGGCGAGCGCATCGGGCAGATCGCCATATTGATACCAATGGTTGCCGCGACCGATCACCCCGACATAGGAAATCCCGCGACGGGCGCAGAACGCCTCGCCGAAGCCCTCGCTGTGGAGCCCGGCGTCGGGATCGTAATTGTCGAAGCCGACCACCCAGCGGGTCTGGTCCTCCGCCGGCACGCAGCGGACGAGGAGGTTGGCGCTGCGGTACAATTCGAACGACATGGTTTCGGGCACTCTCCGCCCGCCGCTTTATCGCGGCCGCCGCCGGGGGACACCCCCGTTTCGGGTATAAAAGCCCATGCCTTGGTGGGCCCGGCAGGACTCGAACCCGCAACCTAGCCGTTATGAGCGGCCAGCTCTAACCATTGAGCTACAGGCCCCGCCAAGACCGCGCGGCCATAGCGGAGGGCCCGCGCGGCTGGCAAGGTCAGCCCTGCTGCTCCACGGCGACGCGGGTATCGACCAGCGGCAAGGTCAGCACGAAACGGTCGGGCGCGATATCGAGCCGGCCGCCGGCGTCGCCCGCCAGATTGCGGACGAGGCGGATCGCGAAGCTGAGCGCCAGGCGCGGCGCGTCCGGAAAGTCGCCCTCGGCATCGAGCGCGGGGCCGAGCAGGGTGCGCTCGTCCAGCCCCATCAGCGCGCCGGGGCGGGACAGCGAGATCGACAGCAGGCTGCCGTCGCGCCGGTCGAGCCCGACGCGGGCGGCAACGCATTCGCCGCGCCGGGCGATGCCGAGGGTGGAGGCGAGCAATCGCGCGAACATCCGCTCGACCGCGCCGGGATCGGCGGCAATCGGCGGCAGGCCGGCGGCGATGCGGAACGACAGCCGCACGCCGCGCTCGGTCATCTCGGGCTGATAGGCGGCGTGGAGGCGGCTGAGGATGGCGGCGGCGTCGAGCCGGTCGTCATAGGGCACCTCGCTCTCGGTCTCCGCGCCGGTGCCGCCGAGCAGGCGCAACGCCACCGTCGCGCGGCCGGACGCCATGGGCGCGCCGGGGGCGAGGAGGCCGATCGCGTCGATCGGGCCGCGCAATGCCTCCATCAACAGCGCGATCCGCGCGGGTTCGGGCGGGGCAATGGCGGGGGTCTCGACCGGCGGCTCGGGCTGGAGCGTGGTATCGGCCGCTTCCTCGACACGGGGGCGGCGCGCCTCACCGGCATAGCCGACGAATCGCCCGTCGGGGGCGGCGAAGCAGGGTTCGGCGGAAATGCGCCACGGGCCGGCGCCCGGCCCCGTGCCGCCGATCGACAGCCGCGCCTCGCTGAAGGCGGCGCGGCGGCGCCATGCCCCGGCCGCATGGCCATCCACGCCATGATCCGGCGTTTCGGCGACACCCGCGATCGACATGCGCGGGATGCCGGCGGGGGCGGGCTCGCGCGGGGTGAGGATGCCGGCCTCGTCCACGGTGAAGCGGAAGCTGTCGATCGTCACCGCGATCGACGGCGCGGCCGGGCGTGGCGGCGCGACCGGTGCGGCGGGCGCCGGCACCGGATCGGGCGCGCGCTTGCGGAACGCCTCGATGCGGGTGAGCAGGTCGCTGATCTGGCTGCCGCTTTCCTGCGGATCGAGCGCGACGCCGAGCGCATAGGCCAGCGCCTCGGGCAGATCCTCGCGCGCCCGCAGCCGCCCCTTGGCGAAGGTGGAGAGCATCGGCAGGATCGCCAGCCATTCGTCGGCGTCGAGCGTCGCGGCCGACAGCAGAGGCCCGGCGATCTCGGGATCCTCCTCGGCGAAGAAGGCGATCAGCGCGGCGGGGACGCGGCCGGTGATGCAGGCCGCCGCCGCCGAGGCGCGCACCGGCAGCGGGATTTCGGGCCGGATCTGGCGGGCGACGGCATAAGCGCGATCGATCGTGGCCTGACTGGCGCCATGGCGGCCCTGCGCCAGCAGATCGACGATCTGGCGCCAGACGCGCAGCCGCGCGCCTTCGTCCCGCTGCGGCTGGGCGAGCACAGTCGCGAGCATATCGTCGTAACGCACGGGTCGCAGGTCTCCCGCCGGCCATCCCCCATGGCCGGGCAGCGCCCAAAATATGCCATGCGCGCATCGGGGAGAAGCATTTATTTGCACTGCAACCGAGCCGAGGATTGCAGGCCCGCGACAGATAATTATAACTAATGGCAATCCACAGAAAGGATGATGCCGTGGCCCGTTCGCTTCCGCTCGATCAGATCGACCGCACGATTCTCGCGGCGTTGCAGGAAGACGGCCGCATGACCAATGTCGAGCTGGCCCGCCGCGCCGGCCTGACCGCCCCGCCCTGCCTGCGCCGGGTGCGCGCGCTGGAGGAAGCCGGCGCGATCGAGAGCTATCACGCGCGCCTGTCCGCCCCCGCGCTCGGCTATGGCATCACCGTGTTCGCGATGGTCAGCCTCAAGAGCCAGGCCGAGGACGATCTGCGCGCTTTTCAGGATCATGTCGCGGCGCAGCCCGAAATCCGCGAATGCCATATGCTCAATGGCGAGATCGATTTCATCCTGAAGATCGTCGCCCACGATCTCCAGAGCTTCCAGACCTTCCTGACCTCCAAGATCACCCCCGCGCCTAACGTGGTGAGCGTGAAGACCTCGCTGGTGATTCGCACGTCGAAGGATCAGCCGGGTATCCCGGTGGATGGGGCGTAATTCCTAAACGACATGTTCCTGCGAAGGCAGGAACGCAAGGTCGCGGGCGCCACGCTCTGTAACCCTGGGCTCCGGCCTTCGCCGGAGCACGGAGCAGGAAAAAGGCCCGCCGGTCGCCCGGCGAGCCCTTTTCTCAACCCGTGATCGCCGGGATCAGGCGGTGACGGGGTGGTCCAGATAGACCAGCCAGAATTTGGCGAGCTGGGCGCGGCTGCCCTTCACGCTGGCTAGGGTCGTCTTGGCTTCGGCGGCCTGGCCGGCGCGGGCCTGGGCCATGCCGAGGTGGAGGTTGGCGATGTCGAGATCGACTCCACCCTTGCTGATCGCCACCTTGTAGAGATCGATCGCCTTCTGCCACTCGCCATAGCCGAGATAGGCGTCGGCCGTGCTCATCGCCGCCTTGCCGTTGGCGGCCGTCGCGGCGCCCTTGGCACCGGCGGCGAGCGACGCCTTGTCGGCGGCGAGCTTGCCGGCGACCAGCGTGTTGATCTCCGACGCGCCCTTGTTCGATGCCAGGTTGATCTGGCCGGCGGCGACCGCCTCGTCCAGCACCGCCTTGGCCTCCGCCGGGTAGCGCAGATAGACCGACGAGACGTAGTCCATGTAATCGCGCTCGCCCTTCAGGCCGCCGATCGTGCGGAGCAGGCGATAGCCGTCCAGCTCGGCGTCGGCCGGCAGGCGGCTCATGTCGCGATAGATCACCAGCGTGTCACGCCAGTTGCTCTTGGTGGGATAGGCGCCGACCCACTTTTCGGTCAGCGAGATCGTCGCGTCCTTGGTCGCGGCGAAATCGGGCGCGGTCGACTTGGCGGCATAGCCGTCGTTGATGCCGCGCGCGAACCAGTCGTTCGGCACGGTCTGGCCAGCCGCCAGCTTCTTGGCGATCTCGGCGTTGAGGAAGTTCAGCGCGTCGAGCGTCTTGCCCTGCTGGCTCTTGGTCTGCACGATCAGCGGGACCATGTTGGGCTCGGTCGAGCCGACCTCGAGCGCCTTCAGATAGGAAGCCTCGGCGCCGGCCAGATCCTTGGCCTGGCTCTGGAACTGGCCCTTGAGGCCGTAGAGCACCGCCTGGTCGTTGGCGCTGGCCTTGTTGCTTTCCAGCATGAGGTTCACGCCGTCGCGCACCGAAGCCTGATCGTTGGACTTCTGGCCGTTCTGCACCATCAGCGTGCCGACGACGTTCTTGTCGTCGTCGCTCACGATCGCCGCCTTGGCGGTGGTGAGCTGCGCGGCGGCGCCGGGGAAATCGCCCGCCGCGATCGCCTTCTGCGCGGCGGCGGCGGCGTTCTGGACCGCGGGGGTCAGTTTCGCCTTGGCCGGCTCTTCCTTCTTGGCGGCGGTGGCGGGCGTCACGACGACGGCGGCCGTGCCAAGCGCGAGCGCCAGGCCCAAAGCGAATGTCGAAACCGGTTTCATCAGTTCAAGCCTCCTCATCGGGCGCGCGTAGGGGGAAGCGCCCGCTCATCCGGGGCGACGGTCTAAGCCGAGCATTGTTCCCTTAGCAAGCGCGCCGAACAGCCTTTGCCATGCCGATCCCGCGCTGAACCCGGCTTTAACGCCGCCTCAAGCGGTGATAGCGGCCGGATATGCTCGCGCTCATCAGCCCCGCCAAGTCGCTCGACTATCAGAGCCCCCTCCCGCCGCTGGACCCGACCGAACCGCGTTTCGGGCCGGAGGCGGAGGTGCTGGCGCATGCGGCGGCGAAACTCACCGCGCCCAAGCTCATCCGGCTGATGGGGATTTCGGAGAAACTGGCCAAGCTGAACGTCGATCGCTTCCGGCACTTCGATGAAGCCGAGGCGCGGCCGGCGATCTACGCCTTCGCCGGCGACGTCTATATCGGCTTCGAGGTGAAGAGCCTCGAAGAAGCCGGGGTCGCCTTCGCGCAGGATCATGTCCGCATCCTTTCCGGCCTGTACGGCCTGCTGCGTCCGCTCGATCGCATCCGCCCCTACCGGCTGGAAATGGGCACGCGCTGGGCGCCGGGGCGAAAGAAGGATCTCTACGGCTGGTGGGGCGATCGCGTCTCCAAGCTGCTGGCAGACGATCTCGAAGCCGACGGATCGGGCCTGATCGTGAACCTCGCCAGCCAGGAATATTGGCATGTCGTGGCGCAGGCCCCGCCGAAGGGCGCGCGCATCCTGACGATCGATTTCCGCGAGGATGGCCCCAAGGGGCTGCGCTTCAACAGTTTCGGCGCGAAGCGGGCGCGCGGCATGATGGCGCGCTGGATCGCCGAACATCGCCCCGAGAGCGCCGACGACCTCAAGGGCTTCGACAGCGACGGCTATCGCTGGGTGGCGGACGGATCGGACGAGACGACATGGCGCTTCGTGAAGGGCTGAGCCCGCTCGACCGGCCGATCTGGTCGGCGCTGACGAGCGGCTGGGCGCATCTGGCCGAGGGTGACGCCCGCGCGCTGCGGCTCGACCCCGCCTACGGCCCCTTCGCCGCCACGCCAGACCGGAGCGAGGCTGCCCTCGCCGCTTTGCCCGCCCTGATCCCGCCCGGTGGCGCGCTGTGGCTGGTGGACGATTTGGCGCTCGCGCCGCCGCCGGGCACGATCGTCACCCGCTCCGCCGGTCTGCTCCAGATGGTCGCCGAGACCCCCGCGCCGGCCGATCCCGATTTCCAGCCCGAGCCGCTGACCGAGGCCGACGCCCCGGCGATGCGGGCGCTCGCCCACCTCACCGTGCCCGGCCCGTTCCACGACCTGACCCACCGCCTCTCGCCCTTCGTCGGGGTGAAGCAGGACGGGCGGCTGATCGCCATGGCGGGCGAGCGGATGCGGATGGACGGCCTGAGCGAAGTCAGCGGCATCTGCACCCACCCCGACGCGCGCGGCCGGGGGCTGGCGCGCGCGCTGACCGCCTTCATCGCCAATCGCATCGCGGCGCGCGGCGAGACGCCCTTTCTCCATTGCTATCCCGGCAATGCGGCGGCGGTCGCGCTGTACGAGCGGCTGGGCTTCGTCGCCCGCCGCGAACTGGTGCTGACCATCCTCGCGACCGCCTGAACGCCGCGCCCGCGCGCCTGTACGCGTACGTGCGTACGCGAGGGCTGGCGTTCGCCTCGCTGCGGGACTAGATAGCCCCCTTTCATCCTAGCATCACCGGAACCCAGATTTGGCCAGCGTCCCGCCGACCATCGAGAACAGCGACATCTCGCCCATCAACATCGTCGACGAGATGAAGTCGAGCTATCTCGACTATGCCATGTCGGTCATCGTCGCGCGCGCGCTGCCCGACGTGCGCGATGGCCTGAAGCCGGTCCACCGCCGCATCCTCTACGCCAGCCAGGAAGGCGGCTTCGTCCCCGGCCGGCCGTATCGCAAATCCGCCAAGATCGTCGGCGACGTGATGGGTAATTACCATCCGCACGGCGACAGCTCGATCTACATGGCGCTGGCCCGCATGGCGCAGGATTGGGCGATGCGCGTCATGCTGGTCGACGGCCAGGGCAATTTCGGGTCGATGGACCCGGATATGCCCGCGTCGATGCGCTATACCGAGGCGCGTCTCTCCAAGGCGGCGATGGCGCTCTTGGAGGATATCGACAAGGACACGGTCAACTTCCAGCCGAATTACGACGGGTCGCGCGACGAGCCTTCCGTGCTGCCGGCGCGCTTCCCCAATCTGCTGGTCAACGGCGCGGGCGGCATCGCCGTCGGCATGGCGACCAACATTCCGCCGCACAATCTGGGCGAAGTGATCGCCGCCTGTAAGGCGTATATCGCCAAGGAAGTGCTGGGCGGCGAACTCATCAGCCTGGAAGAGCTGATGGAGATCGTGCCCGGCCCCGATTTCCCGACCGGCGGCCTCATCCTCGGCCGGGGCGGCGCGCGCAACGCCTATACCGTCGGGCGCGGATCGATCATCATGCGCTCGCGCCATGTGATCGAGGAAGGGCGCGGCGAGAAGCGCGCCATCGTCCTCACCGAAATCCCCTATCAGGTCGGCAAGGCCGGGCTGGTCGAAGGCATCGCCGAGGCCGCGAAAGACAAGCGGATCGAGGGCATTTCCGACATCCGCGACGAGAGCAACCGCTTCGGCGTGCGCATCGTGATGGAGCTGAAGCGCGACGCCACGCCCGAGGTGGTGCTGAACCAGCTGTGGCGCCACACGTCGGCGCAGACGAGCTTCCCGGCCAATATGCTGGCGCTGCGCAGCGGCCGGCCGGAAGTGCTGAGCCTCAAGGAGATCATCCAGGCGTTCGTCTCCTTCCGTGAGGAAGTCATCACCCGCCGCTCGAAATATGAGCTGCTGAAGGCGCGCGAGCGGGCGCATCTGTTGCTCGGCCTCGTCATCGCCGTCACCAATCTGGACGAGGTGGTGCGGATCATCCGGGGCTCGTCCTCGCCCGCCGAGGCCCGCGCCGCGCTGCTGGCGCGCGAATGGCCGGTCGCCGAGATCGCGCCCTACATCAAGCTGGTCGAATCGGTCGAGCATGTCGGCGGCGACGGCACCGCCTATCGCCTGTCCGAAGCGCAGGTCCGCGCGATCCTCGATCTACGCCTGCACCGACTGACGGCGCTCGGCCGCGACGAGATCGGCAACGAGCTGGAGGGGCTGGCGACCGTCATCGGCGAGCTGCTCTTCATCCTGGGCAATCGCGGCCGCCTCTATGAAGTGATGGGCGAGGAGCTGGACGCGATCCTCGCGGCCTTCGCCACCCCCCGCAAGACCGAGATCGCGCCCGCCGGCGACGATATCGACGATGAGGATCTGATCGAGCGCGAGGACATGGTCGTCACCGTCACGCTCGGCGGCTACATCAAGCGCACCCCGCTCGATGCCTTCCGCGCCCAGCGGCGCGGCGGCAAGGGCCGTTCGGGCATGGGCACCAAGGACGAGGATGCCGTCACCGCTCTGTTCGTCACCTCGACGCACACGCCGGTGCTGTTCTTCTCCACCCACGGCAAGGTCTATCGCAAGAAGGTCTATCGCCTGCCCGAAGGCGCCCCGCAGGCGCGCGGCCGGCCGATGATAAACCTCCTCCCGCTGGCGCCCGGCGAGACGATCTCGACCGTGCTGCCGCTGCCCGAGGACGAGGCGGAGTGGGGCAATCTCCACATCCTGTTCGCGACCGCCAAGGGGCTGGTCCGCCGGAACTCCATGGATGCCTTCACCAACATCCGCACCGCCGGCAAGCTGGCGATGCGCTTCGGCACCGACGACGAGAGCGAGGACACGAGCGACCGGCTGATCGGCGTGACCCTGCTGACCGAAGAGGATGACGTGCTGCTCGCCACCCGCAACGGCAAGGCGATCCGCTTCCGCTCGACCGACGTGCGCGAGTTCCAGAGCCGCACCGCATCCGGCGTGCGCGGCGCCAAGCTGCTCGGCGACGACGAGGTGATCTCACTGTCGATCCTGAAGAGCACGCCATGGGATCAGGACACCGAGACGCGCGAAGCCTATCTGCGCGCCGCGCCGTGGAAGGAAGGCGAGCGTGCCACCGATCTCGACCCCGCCCTCGTCGCCGAAATGGCCGAGCGGGAGGAGTTCATCATGACGGTCTGCGCCAACGGCTATGGCAAGCGCAGCTCGGCCTATGAATATCGCCGCATCGGCCGTGGCGGTCAGGGCATCACCAATATCGACAATCTCGGCCGCAACGGCCCGGTCGTCGCCAGCTTCCCGGCGCACAAGGGCGAGCAGCTGATGCTCGTCACCGATCAGGCCAAGCTGATCCGCATGTCGGTGGGCGACACGCGCGTGATCGGGCGCGGGTCGGCCGGCGTGCGGCTGTTCCATGTGGCGGACGGCGAGCATGTCGTGGGCGCCGCACGGATCGAGGAAAGCGAGGACGAGGCCGAGACCCATCTGGGCGACGGTGCGTTGGCGACCAGCGACGGCGAGAATGACGCGACCATCGGCGACGATGCCGCCGACGGCGGAGAAGGCTGAGAACAGCCGATTTTTGGAGGCAGAGGATGGCGGACGAGAAGAAGGCCGAGATCGCCTATAAGGTGATGACGGCGGAACAGTGGAACAGGCTGCAGACCAACGGCTTCTTCTCGGGCGCCCCCGTGGACATCCACGACGGCTACATCCACCTTTCCACCGCCGAGCAACTGCGCGGCACGGTGGACAAGCATTTCGAGGGGCAGGTCGGCCTGATCCTGCTCGAAGTCGATCTGAAGGCGGTGGGCAATCACATCCGCTGGGAACCCTCGCGCGGCGGCGCGCTCTTCCCCCACCTCTACGGCGGGCTGCCGATGGTGGCGGTGGGCCGGCACTGGGCATTGGACAGCGACCGCAACGGCAAGGTGCTGCTGCCGAAACTATAGGGTCGTATCGTCAGCCGGAAGCCTCGGTCCGGCACGACAGCCCGCGCCCGCTTACTCGATCGTGCCGAGCACGGCGCCGACGGTGTAGGTCTCGCCCGCCTCGGCGCCGATCCGCAGCGTGCCGCTGGCCGGCGCCTCCACCTCGTTGGCGGACTTGTCGGCTTCCAGCAGGAACAAGGGCTGGCCTTCGGTGACGCTGGCGCCGTCCTCCGCGAGCCATTCGGCCAGCACCCCCTCGTTCATCGAGAAGCCGATCTTGGGGAGCAGGATTTCGGTGGCCATCAGTTGCTATGTCCCTTGACGAGAGCGAGGGCCGCGTCGGCGATGCGGGCGGCGTTGGGGATGTGGGCGTCTTCCAGCGGCTTGGAGAAAGGCACCGGATTGAACGGCGCGCCGACCCGGCCGACCGGCGCCTTGAGCTTGCCGAAGAGCTTCTCGGACACCACCGCCGCGATCTCCGCGCCGACGCCGAAGGGCACCACCGCCTCATGCACGACGAGGCAACGGCCGGTCTTGGCGACCGACGCCAGCACGGTTTCCTGATCCCACGGCGCGATCGTCCGCAGGTCGATCAGTTCCACGCTGATACCGGATTCCGCCAGCCTGGCAGCGGCGCCCTGCGCCTCGTTCATCATCCGCGCATAGCTGACGATGGTGATGTCGCTGCCCTCGGCCGCGACCCGCGCCTTGCCGATCGGCACGCGATGGCCGGGATCGAAACGGGGATAGGGCGTCCAGTAATTGGGCATGTTCTCCACGAACAGCACCGGATCGGGATCGTCGATCGCCGAGCGCATCAGCCCGTAGGCGTCGGCCGAATTGGAAGGGATCACCACCTTGATGCCGGCGGTGTGGGCGAACCACGCCTCAAGGAAATCGGCATGCTGGCCGCCGGTGGAGAAGCCCGCCCCCGTCATCGTGCGGATCACGATCGGCACGTTGGTCTGCCCGCCGGACATGTAGCGCAGTTTCGCCGCATGGTTGACGATCATGTCCATCGCGACCGTGGTGAAGTTCATCAGCATGATTTCGGCCACGGGCTTGTAGCCGGCGAGGCTGGCGCCGATCGCCGCGCCGATGATCGCCTGTTCGGAAATGGGGGTGGAGCGTACCCTCTTGTCGCCGAAGCGGGTGGAAAGCCCGCGCGTCACGCCGGTGACGCCGCCCTCCTCCGGGTCCGCCACATCCTCGCCCAGCACGAGGATCGTGTCGTCCTCGGCCATGGCATCGGCCAGCGCCTGGTTGAGCGCCTCCAGCACGGTGATCGGCTTGGCAGTCTTCTCGGCGGGCTTTTCCGCCAGCAGCGTATCGCTCATGCCGCCTCTCCAAACACGTCGGTGGACAATTCCTCGAGCCCCGGAAATTCGGCGCCCAGCGCATATTCGACCGCTTCGTCGAGCTGCGCCTCGGCGTCGGCCTCAAACCCCGCCAATGTTTCCTCGCTCGCCAGCCCCTCGGCGATCAGCCGCGCGCGGAAGGCGGGATAGGGATCGGCCGCGACCCATTTGGCTTTCTCGGCCTTGTCCATGTAGCGATCGGCATCGCCGAAGACGTGGCCGTGGAAACGGAAGGTCATCGCCTCGATCAGGGTCGGCCCCTCGCCCGCGCGGGCGCGCTCGACCGCCTCGCGGGCGGCGGCGTACATCGCCAGCGGATCGTTGCCGTCGACATGGATGCCGGCCATGCCATAAGCGGCCGCGCGATCGGAAATGCGCGCGACCGGCGTGGTCTTGCCATAAGCGGTATGCTCGCCCCAGCGGTTGTTGGAGCACAGGAAGATCACCGGCAGCTTCCACACCGACGCCAGATTGAGCGATTCATGAAAGGCGCCGATGTTCGACGCGCCGTCGCCGAATGTGGCGACCGCGACCCGCCCGTCGCCCGACAGCTGCGCCGCCCAGGCGAGGCCGTTGGCGATCGGCATCGACGAGCCGACGATGCCCGTCGTCACCATCACGCCCTTCGACGGATAGGTCAGGTGCATCGGGCCGCCCTTGCCCTTGCAGGTGCCGTTCACCCGGCCCGCGATCTCCGCCCACACCGCCTTCAGCGGCGTGCCCTTGGCGATGACGTCATGGATGCCGCGATAGATGGTGCAGAGATAATCCTGGTCGGTCAGGTTCACCGACATCGCCGCCGGAATCACCTCCTGCCCGCGATAGCTGTAATAGGGAATCGCCAGCCGGCCGGCGGTGACGACCTTGCGGCTGCGTTCGTCATTGGCCTTGAGCAGCGCCATGCGGCGAAACATCTCGACCTGCGTCGCCGCATCGGGGTGGTGGCTGTTGGTCAGCATCAAATACGCCTCTCCTGTTCGCCAGCGCATCCCTGCCGCGCGAGGGGCCGGACGCATCCTGTCGCGCGGAGGTTCGGGCAAACCGGCGGGCTTCTCAAGCCGCGCGCGCGCGCCGCCCCGCGAGTATCGGCGCGGCGATGTTCTTCGGCCGATTAGCCCCGCTCGAACGCCACAATCTGCTCGGCAAGCATCGGCCAGCTGGCGAAGAGGCCCGCGCCGCTTCCCTGATTCAACAGCCGCTCGATCCATTCGCGGTCGCCCCACGGCGGCTCGGCGAGGGTCGCGCCGGGGATGAGGGCGTGGACCGCCTCGCTGGTCTCGCGCGGGTGGTGGACATCGGAGAGACCGCTGCGCAGCACCGTCACCGGGATGTTCAGCGCGCCGAGTTGCGCGGCGGTGATGCCGGGCACGGGGCAATCGGGGCCGGGGAAGAAGGCGGCGGCCCACCGCTTCATGATCGCGATGAAGGCCATCGGATCCTGCGCGAGCAGCCGGTCGCGATTGCCGGGGTTGCGGGCGATCTGGGTGGCCCAGTCGGGCAGCTCGGCGACCGCCGCCATGCCGCCGTAAGCCGCCATCATCGCGGACTGGTGGCAGTAGGAGAAAGGCAGGCTGCCCAGCCCCACGCCCCCGCCGCTGATCCACAGGACGAACAGGCGGCGCACCATCTCGGGATGGCGGATCGCCGTCATCAGCGCCTCGCGCGATCCGCCCGACCCCGCCACCACATAGGTCGGCCCGAAATCGAGCGCGCGGAGCAGCCCGGCCAGCGCATCGGCATTCTGGAAGGATTCGGTCTCGCCCGCGAAACACAGATCGGATTCGCCGGTGTTGGGCCGATCCCAGATCAGCGCGCGCTTGCCCGCCGCCGCCAGTTTCTCGGCGAGCGGGCGCACCCCCGGCGTGTCGCGGGCGAAGCGGCCGCCCGGTGTGATCGCGACCGTCTCGGCGCCCTCGCCGATGACGTCATAGGCGATGCCGATGCCGCCCACCTCGATCCATGCCATCGCCGATCCTCCCCTTTTGGGTCAGGGTGCTAGGCAGCGTCGGTCGAAGGGGTCAATCGAGCCGCCGATCCCATCGCCCCGGCGGTTTCGGCGCGGGCCCGCCTTCCTTGTCGCGCGCGCCTTCCTGTCGTTATGGAGGGGCGGACAGGCATGCGACGGAGCGACATGGACATAGCGGCAACGGCACGCAAGCGGCGCGCGCGCGATCCCCAGGCGACGCGCGAAGCGATCCTAGAGGCCGCCTGCGTCCGCCTGGCGCAGGACGGGCCGGAGGGGCTGAGCCTGTCCGAAGTGGCGCATCTCGCCGGCGTCAATCGCGGCACCGCCTACCAGCATTTCGAGACGCGCGAGAAACTGGTCAGGGCGACCACCGAATGGGTCTCGTGGAAACTCTATCGCGCGGTGTTCGGCGATCCCGAACAGGTGCGCGGCCGCCCGGTCGAGACGGTCGACGTGGCCGAGCTGAGCGACCGGATGGCGGGTTTCGCCATGGCCAATCCTGCGCTGTGCCGCATCTGGCTGCTGACCGTGCTGGCCTCGCCCGATCCCTCCAGCGATGTGTTCTGGCGCGAATATCTGGAATCGATCAACCGCTTCGCCGCGACCGATCTGGCGCAGCCCGGCATCGATACCGAGGCGCTGACCGTCATCATGATGGCCGGCACCTTCCTGTGGCCGGTATGGGCCGAGGCGCGCGGCGACGCGGCCGACCGGCGCGGCGCGCTCGCCCAGCGCTTCGCCGACGAATGTCTGCGCCTGTCGCTGTTCGGCACGATGCGCGCCGAACATTATCCCGACGTGCTCGATCGGGTGAAGAAGCGCGGCGGGGCGCCGCCGATCGCGGGCGAATAGCCAAACATCGCGGGGCAGATATGTGGATTGCGGCGGCGGCGGCGGATTTGACTCGCCCTCCCCGCACTTCCATCAGCCGGGGGCTTGCACAGCTTTCGGAGCGATTGCCCCATGTTTTCCGCTATCCTGATCGACAAGACCGATGCCGGCCTGAAGGTCGAACTGACCCAGCTGGACGAGGCGCAGCTTCCCGACGGCGACGTCACGATCGACGTCGAATATTCGACGCTCAACTATAAGGACGGCCTGGCGATCACCGGCAAGGGGCCGGTCGTGCGGAAATTCCCGATGGTGCCCGGTATCGATCTGGCCGGCACGGTTTCCGAAAGCAGCAACCCGGATTTCAAGGCCGGCGACAAGGTCGTGCTGAACGGCTGGGGCGTGGGCGAGGGCCATTGGGGCGGGCTCGCCCAGAAGGCGAAGCTGAAGGGCGACTGGCTGGTGCCGCTGCCCGCCGCCTTCACCCCGCGCCAGGCGATGGCGATCGGCACGGCCGGCTATACCGCCAGCCTGTGCGTCGAGGCGCTGGTGCAGAAGGGCGTCGATCCGGCGGCGGGCGAAATCCTCGTCACCGGCGCCACCGGCGGCGTGGGCAGCTTCGCCATCACCCTGCTGGTGAAGGCCGGCTACACCGTCGCCGCCTCGACCGGCAAGGCCTCCGAGGAAGCCTATCTCAAGGAATTGGGCGCGACGACGATCGTCGATCGCAACGAGCTGTCCGCCCCCGGCAAGCCCTTCCAAAAGGAGCGCTGGGCCGGCGCGATCGATTCCGTCGGCAGCACCACGCTCGCCAACATCTGCGCGGCGACGCGTTATGGCGGCGCGGTGGCGGCCTGTGGTCTGGCCGGCGGCTCCGATTTCCCGTCGAGCGTGATGCCCTTCATCCTGCGCGGCGTGAGCCTGCTCGGCATCGACAGCGTGATGGCGCCCAAGGCGCCGCGCCTGAAGGCCTGGGAGCGGCTCGCCCGCGATCTCGACCCCGCCGCGCTGGAGACGATCGCGACCGACATCGGCCTGGCCGAAGCGATCGAGGCGGCGGGCAAGCTGATGGATGGCACGGTGCGCGGCCGATACGTCGTGGACGTCAATCGCTGAGGTCCGGAGACCGAGGGACGGATCGGCGGCACGGCCCCCCGCGCGCATGAGGGGCCGGCCAGCCGAACGACGCGGGCATGGCCCGATCTGACTGGGGGAGGCGATGATGGCCGAAGAGATCGGGTCCGGCACGGGCGCCCGCCCGTCGATCATCCACGGGCTGCCGCTGGCGGAGGAACAGGGCCTGGGCGCCCTCACCCTCGGCGGCTATCTGCGCGAGGTGGCGACCCGCTACGCCGACAACGAAGCGCTCGTGATGCACGAGGCCGGCGGCGTGACCCGCTGGAGCTATGCCGAATTGTGGGCCGAGGCGGTGGCGGTGGCGCGTGCGCTGGTCGCCTGCGGGGTCGGCAAGGGTACGCGCGTCGGCGTGCTGATGACCAACCGGCCCGAATGGCTTTCCGCCACCTTCGGCACGGCGCTGGCGGGTGGCGTGGCGGTCGGTCTTAGCACCTTCTCAACGCCGGCCGAGCTGGTCCATCTGCTCAAGGATTCCGCCTGCTCGGTCGTGCTGCTCGAACGGCATGTGCTGAAGAAGGATTTCGCCGCGATCCTCGCCGATCTGGTGCCCGAGATCGCCACCGCCGCCCCCGGCGCGGTCGAGAGCCTGGCCTTTCCCTTCCTGCGTCATCTGGCGATGACCGGGCCGGGCGCGGGCGACGGCGCGGGCGCGATCGAGGGCTGGGCGGCGTTTCTGAAGCGCGGGCAGGCGGTGCCCGAAAGCCTGATCGACGCGACAGCCGCCACCGTCGCGCCGGCAGATCCCGGCCTGCTGTTCTTCTCCTCCGGTTCGACCAGCAAGCCCAAGGGCATCCTCAACGCGCATCGCGGCGTCTGCCTCCAGCTCTGGCGCTGGCGGCGCATCTACAACATCGCTGAACCGCTTCGCTGCTGGTCGGCCAACGGCTTCTTCTGGTCCGGCAATTTCGCGCAGGGGCTGGGCGGCACGCTGTCGAGCGGCGGCAGCCTCGTCCTGCAATCGACCTTCGCGGCCGACGAAGCGTTGCGCCTGATGGAGATGGAGCGCGTGACCATGCCGGTGTGCTGGCCCCACCAGTCCAAGCAGCTGGCCGACGCACCCTCCTTCGCCGCCACCGATCTCAGCGCGCTCAAGTTCGTCGGCCGGGATACGCCGCTCGGCCGCCACCCGACCGTGGCGACCGACTGGCAGGAGCCGGTCGCCGCGTACGGCAATACCGAGACCTTCACGATCAGCTCGATCTTCCCTTCGGGCACGCCGGTCGCGCGGATCAACCGCAGCCATGGCGAGCCGCAGCCGGGCAATGCGTTCAAGATCGTCGATCCGATCACCGGCGCGGTCGTGCCGATGGGCGAGCGCGGCGAGATCGCGGTGAAGGGGCCGACGCTGATGCTGGGCTATATCGGCGTGCCGCTGGACGAGACGCTCGACGGCGAGGGCTTCTTCCGCACCGGCGACGGCGGCTACGTCGACGAAGGCAACCGCCTCTATTGGGAAGGCCGGCTGACCGACATCATCAAGACAGGCGGCGCCAACGTCTCCCCGCTGGAGATCGACGAGGTGATCGCCGCCTGCCCCGGCGTGAAGATCAGCATGACCGTGGGCGTGCCGCACGAGACCTTGGGCGAGATCGTCGTCGCCTGCGTGATCCCCTTCGCCGGAGAGGCACCGAGCGACACCGCGATCCGCGATTTCGCCAAGCAGAAGCTCGCCAGCTACAAGGTGCCGCGCCGCATCCTCTTCTTTCGGGAGGAGGAGTTCGCCACCACCGGCAGCAACAAGATCAAGTCGAGCGAGCTGCGAAAGCTGGCCGCCGCGCGCCTCGAAGGCGCGGACCTGGCATGAACCAGCCGATCGCCGACGATATCGTCGCCCAGCTCGAAGCCCTCGGCATCCGCCGCGACACCTATGCGCTGAAGCCCACGCCCCGCATCCAGAAGTTCATCGCCCAGCGGCTGGGCGAGGCCGCGCGCGAGGTGCCGTCCTTTCCGCTGACGATGCACGTCCGGCTCGACGCGCTGCTGGCGGCGCGCAAGGGCTGGAATGCCGGGCATGACGCGCGCGTCTCGGTCAACGACCTGCTCGTCAAGGCGAGCGCCGCGTCGCTGATGGCGCTGCCGGCGGTCAATTCCAGCTTCACGCCGGTCGGGCTGGTCGCGCACCGTCACGCCGACATCTCGATCGCGGTGGCGACCGACGGCGGGCTGATGACGCCGATCGTGCGCGCCGCCGACACCAAGAGCGTGACCGACATCTCCGCCGAGACCCGCGACCTGGCCGCCCGCGCGCGGATCGGCCGGCTCCAGCCCGACGATTATGTCGGCGGCACCTTCACCGTCTCCAACCTCGGCATGTTCGGCGTGTCGAGCTTCGGCTCGATCATCAATCCGCCCCAGTCGGCCATCCTGTCGGTCGGCGCGGCGGAGGAGCGGGTGGTGTCGCGCGGCGGCGGTTTCGTGGCCGAGACGATGATGACGCTGACGATGACCTGCGACCATCGCATCATCGACGGCGCGACCGGCGCCCGCTGGCTGGCCGACCTGCGCGACCGGCTGGAAGCGCCCGACGCCTTGTTCGGCTGAAGCCGGAAAGCGCAGACATCGGCAGGGCGATATCGGCGGTAAACCGCCGTTTTCGCAACCGTTTCTCCAGCTGCTTCAGGCATAAGCGCGCCGATCGACGCGGCATGCACGCGGACGTTGGCGTGGGGGCCAAGCCCCGCGTCGCGATCGGGAGCCGGGCATCAGACCCGGCCCACGGCAACAGGGAGACAGATGATGACCACCGCATTCAAAATGGCATGGCTCGGCAGCGCGGCGACGTTGCTGGTGACCGCGCAAGCCGCGACCGCGCAGACGGCGCCCGCCCCGGCGCCCGCCGCTTCCGCCCCCGGCGACCAGCTCGGCGACATCGTCGTCACCGCCCGCAAGCGGGAGGAGACGCTGCAAAGCGTGCCCGTCGCCGTCACCGCGATCAGCGGCGTGCAGATTCAGAACAACCTCGCCAGCGATCTCGCCAAGGTCGGCGAACTCGCGCCACAGGTGAGCATCTCGCAGAGCGGCTCGGGGACCGGCGCGCTGCTCACGATCCGCGGCGTCAGCTCGGCGAGCAACGATTCCGGCCTGGACCAGAGCGTCGCCGTCGAGATCGACGACGTGCCGCTCAGCCGTGGCCAGGTCGTCACCGCCGCCGTGTTCGATCTCGCCTCGGTGCAGGTGCTGCAAGGCCCGCAGGCCCTGTTCTTCGGCAAGAACTCTCCTGCCGGCGTGATTTCCCTGCGCTCCGCCGACCCGACCAACCGGTTCGAGGCCTATGGCACCGCCGGCTATGAATTCGTGTCCGACCAGGCCTTTGGCGAAGGCGCCATCTCCGGCCCGCTTACAGACGCGCTGAAGGCACGCTTCGCCTACCGGATCAGCACGATGAAGGGCTATATCAAGAATATCGCCCCGGTGGTGCGCGACATCATCAACCCCACCGTGATCGATCCGGGCGCGATCAACGGCGATCGCGGCCCCTCCAGCCGGGACTATGCCGGCCGCCTCACCCTGTTCTGGACTCCCAGCGACGGTTTCGAGGCGAAGCTCAAGCTGCTTCTCAACCGCCAGCGCCGCAACGCCTCCAACGGCAACAGCGAACCCTTCTGCATCAACGGGCAGGTGACGCCGGTACTGCTGGGCACGATCCCCATCCCCAATGGCGATTGCGCCAAGGATCGGGTGAAATCGCACGGCGGCGTCGCCGCGCAATATGCCGCCAACTTCCCTTATGCCAATGGCGGCAAGCCCTATCTCGATTCCGATCTGGGCCTCGTCTCGCTGACGATGACCAAGAAGTTCGATAATTTCTCGCTCTCGACGACGAGTGGCTATTACGAACAGCTGGTCAAGTTCATGGCGGTATCGGACTGGAGCCCCTTCGCCACGATCTTCGCCACCACGCGCGACAAATACAGCCTGCTCACGCAGGAAATCCGTGCCAACAGCGATTTCGACGGGCCGATCAACCTGATGGCCGGCATCTATTACGAACATTTCAACCGGCCCTATTTCAACTCGGCCGACCTGTTCCACGTGTTCAACCCGCTGGCGAACAATTATTCCACCTCGAACATCGATACCACCACGGCGGGCGATTATTACTCCGCCTTCGGCCAGGCGACCTGGGCGATCGTTCCGACGCTGGAGCTGAGCGGCGGCGCGCGCTGGAGCTATGACGAGAAGCGCGCCCGGCTGATGAACATCGACAACAACCCCAACAGCGCGACGGGCCGCGCCCTGTTCGCCGCCGGCCGCCTGCTGCAATCGCGCTTCTCGGACAGCAACGTCTCGCCGGAAGCGGCGCTGACGTGGAAACCGAGCCGCGACCACACCGTCTATGCGGCGTACAAGACCGGCTACAAGGGCGGCGGCATCTCCACCCCGTTCCAGCTGACCACCGTCGTCGCCAACAACGGCCTCCAGTTCGAGCCGGAAAAGGTGAAGGGTTTCGAGGGCGGCTACAAGGCGACCCTGTTCGATCGCAAGCTGCGTTTCGACGTGGTCGGCTATCGCTACAATTACCGCAACCTCCAGGTCGTCTCCTACAATTCGCAGACGATCAACTTCACGCTCCAGAATGCCGCCTCGGCGCGCATCCAGGGCGTGCAGGGCTCGTTCAACTGGCTGGCCGTGCGCGGCCTGAGCCTTTCGGGCAATTTCGGCTACAATCGGGCACGCTACACCAGCTTCCCGACGGCGCCTTGCTATGTCGGGCAGACGGCGGCGCAGGGCTGCGTGTCCGGCCGGCAGGATCTCGCCGGCAAGGCGCTGCTGCGCGCGCCGAAATTCACCTATCAGGTCGGCGCCGATTACGATTCCGATCTGATCCCCGGCTGGGATCTCAAGCTGTCGGCCTCGGCATCGCACAGCGGCTCGTTCCAGACGGCGACCGATTATGCGCCGGGCGGTTTCCAGAAGGATTATTGGCTGGTCAACGGCGGCATCCACCTCGGCCCGCAGGACGGCCCGATCGAGGTGGCGGTGATCGGCCGCAACCTGACCAATTCCTATTACATGCTCAACGCCAACGGCTGGTCGGGCAGCAGCAACGCCAACCAATATGTCGGCAATTTCAACCGCCCGCGCGAGGTGGTGATCCAGACGACGGTGCGCTGGTGATGCGCCCGGTGGATCGGGATACGGCGCAGGGGATCGTCGCATGAAGTTCGGGGTGCCCCTGCCGATCGGCCACATCAGCCCGCCCGGCGAATTCCAGTCGATGGCGGCGGTGCGCGAGCTAGCGCAGGGTGTCGAGGCGCTGGGGATCGACGGGGTCTCGACCTCCGAACATCCCATCCCCGATGCCGAATGGCTGCGCAGCGACCCGACGGGGCACGATTGCGTCGATCCCTTCACCGCGCTCGCCTTCGTCGCGGCGATGACGAGCCGGCTGAAGGTCTACACGAACGTCCTCGTCCTGCCCTATCGCAACCCGTTCCTCACCGCCAAGGCCGCCTCGACCCTGGCGGTGCTGTCCGACAACCGGCTGATGCTGGGCGTCGGCATCGGCTATCAGAAGGCCGAGTTCGAGGCGCTGGGCGTGCCCTTCAAGGAACGCGGGCCGCTGACCGACGAGGCGCTGGAGACGATCCGGCAGGTGTGGGCGGGCGGCCCGATCGTGAAGCAGGGCCGCTATTTCCACGCGACGGGCAACGAGGCGCGGCCCGTGCCGTCGCCCACCCCGCCGATCTGGATCGGCGGCGGCAGCGACGCGGCGATCGTGCGCGCGGCCAGGCTGGGCGACGGCTGGATCCCCCATTTCAGCGTGCCGACCAACGACCCGATCATCATGAAGGCGTCGGTCGTGTCGATGCGGCATTTCGCGGAAAAGACCGCGCGGCTGCGCGAATTGCGCGAGGAATATGGCCAGACCGGCCCGTTCGACATCGCCCCGCGCCCGCCGGTGACGCCCAAGGCGCTCGACCGGGCCGAGGCGGACCAGTTCCTCGAAGCGGTCCACCAGCTGCACGAGGCCGGGGCGAACTGGGTGTGGACCCCGCTGCCCGCCCCCAGCCGCGCCGGCTTCCTCGAAAACGCCGCCTGGTACGCCGAAGAGGTCATCGCCCGGTTCCGGGCGTGACCCTTGCGTTCGACCTGACCGGCCGGGTGGCGCTCGTCACCGGATCGACGCGCGGGCTGGGGCTGGAGATCGCCCGTGCGCTGGGCCAGGCGGGTGCGACGGTGCACCTCAACGGCACCGACGCGGGGCGGGTGGAGGCGGCGGTCGATCGGCTGCTGGCCGAGGGGATCGCCGCGCGTGCCGCCCCCTTCGACGTCTCGGACGAAGCCGCCGCCAGCGCCGCGCTCGACGCGATCGTGGCGCGGCATGGCCGGCTCGACATCCTCGTCAACAATGTCGGCATCCGCATGCGCCGGCCGATCGCCGAGATCGACGGCGCCGCGCTGCGCCACATGCTGGATGTCGATCTGGTCGCCGCCTTCACCCTCTCGAAACAGGCCGCCACGTTGATGGCGCGCGGCGGCTATGGCCGGATCATCAACATGAGTTCGGTCGCGGCCGATTTCGCGCGGGCCGGCGACAGCGCCTATATCATCGCCAAGGGCGCGATGAACGCGATGACGCGCAGCCATGCCGCCGAATTCGGGGCGCACGGCATCACTTGCAACGCGCTGCTGCCCGGCCCCTTCCGCACCGAAACCAACCTGCCCTTGTTCGACGAACCGGCGATGAAGGCGGTGTTCGAGCAGCGGCTGATGCTGCGCCGCGTGGGCGACCCGGTGGAGATCGGCGGCGCGGCATTGTTCCTCGCCTCGCCCGCCGCCAGCTTCGTCACGGGCGTCTGCCTGCCGGTCGACGGCGGCTTCCTCGCCGGCGGCTGACCCGCCCCCCTTTCACCGGAGCATCCCCCATGAAAATCGGCGTCATCTATCCGCAGACCGAACTCGGCGGCGATCCGCTGGCGGTGGGGCGCATCGGCGTGGCGGTCGAGCAATTGGGGTTCGATCATCTGCTGGCCTACGACCATGTCGTCGGCGGCCCGCATGATCGCGAGCCGAAATTGTGGGGGCCGTATACCGAACATCACCCCTTCCACGATCCGTTCGTGCTGTTCGCCTATCTTGCCGCGATCACCCGGCGGATCGAATTCGTCACCGGCATCCTGATCCTGCCGCAGCGCCAGACGGCGCTCGTCGCGCGGCAGGCGGCCGATCTCGATCTGCTGTCGGGCGCGCGGTTTCGCATGGGGGTGGGCATCGGCTGGAATTATATCGAATATGACGCGCTGGGGCAGGATTTCGCGACGCGCGGCGCGCGGGTCGGCGAGCAGGTCGGGCTGTTGCGCGCGCTCTGGTCCGATCCGCTGGTCGATTTCGAGGGCCGCTTCGACCGGATCGATCGCGCCGCGCTGAACCCGAAACCCAGGCGCCCGATCCCGATCTGGCTGGGCGGGTTCGCCGACGTGGCGCTCAAGCGCGCCGCCGCCATCGCCGACGGCTTCATCTTCGCCGACGGCGCCGCCGACGCCTTCGAGGTGACGCCGCGCCTGCGCGACTTCGTCCGCGCCGAGGGCCGCGACCCCGATACGTTCGGGCTGCACATCAACATGCTGCGCGCCAAGACGTCCGAGGCGGTGGTGGAGACGGTCGCCCGCTGGCGGGACATCGGCGGCAGCCATGCCTCGATCAACACGATGGGGCAGGGCTTCGCCACCGCCGACGAACACCTCGATTATATCGCCGGCGTCGGCGACGCGCTGCGCGCGGCGGGCCTGCTGGAGGAGCCCGCCCGGCCATGAGCCCGGCCCTGCGGATCGAGCGCGACGCGGCGATCGGCGCGCTGCTGATCCGCTACGCCACCGCGATCGACCGCCGCGACTGGGCGATGCTGGCGACCTGCTTCACGGCGGGGCTGGAGGCGGACTATGGCGCCTTCGGCCGCTGGATCGACCGCGAGGCGCTGGTGAGCCATATGGCGCGCGGCCACGACGCCTTCGGCCAGACGCTCCACCGCATCACCAACATCGTGATCGGGGGCGGCGCCGATGCGGCGACCAGCCGCTGCTATGTCGACGCGATCCTGATGCCACGCGCGCCGGGCGGCGCGGTGCGCCACGCCTGCGGCTGGTATGACGACGATCTGGTGCGGACGGACGAGGGGTGGCGGATCGACCGGCGGCGGTTCGTGGCGGTGTGGGTGCGGGAGCAGGCGGGGTAGGCCGGTGCGGGTAGGTTTTGGTCGTTGATTGCCGTTTTGATGACCTTGCAGGCACGGCAGCTACGCGCCCCAATAGCGGTCGTTAGTCCCGACACTGGTTAAGCGCGGAAGCTACCGACCATGCTCGTAGCGATTGAACTGAAGTTATTGGATGGAATGCCCACGCGCAGGCGTCATAGAGGCCGATCGCGGCTCCGGTCATATTTCGTCTCCAGTCTGCCATCGATCCAGCGCGACCCGAATGGTGACGGCGCCGGCACCCCGAGATGCTTCGCGATAAAGTCGAGCGGCGTCGGCGATTTCGAGAAAACGAAGCTCTTGGCATCAGCAAGCATCATGCGATTGAAGCGGGCAACGCCGCGCGCGTTGATCCGTGATATCCACAGGCCGCCTGTATAGGCGTCGGGCAATGGCAGCACGTTGAAGGCCAGCTTGGGGGTCAGTGGCGCATAAAGATCGAACGGCATCGGCCGCTTGCTCCACGGCTCCCGGGCCGTCACGCCGCCGTCCGCGAAAAGAAACTCCCGGCCACAATCCGCGATCATCAGATTGATATAGCCGCCCGCAATCGCCTCGCGATACACATCATAGAGGAAGAGCATATTTTCGAGTGCGAAGCCGCGAAAGATCGCGGGATCGACGGGCAGGCCGCTCGTGCCGTTGTTGGCCCAATGCCAGTCGGTGAGCTTAGTGAGATAGGACGGGCTGCGCACAACCAAGGCCGCAAGGTAATTTGCGATCGCATGGCGGACCGGTACGGTCAGCGGCATCCGCTCGTCATAGTCGCCGACGATGAAGCCCAACTCCTGCACTTCCTTGCGCTTGACCGGGTCACCGTGCCCCGGAAACTTCCGCCGCTCGATCCCTTCCAAGGTAAGCAGCTGTGCCAACGCGCCCGCAAACGGCGTCTCGATCTCACGCGAAAACCAGCGCTCGATGTCGCGGTCTTTGGCGCCGCTCGGATCGAGCCTCGTGTAGAGTTCGCCTTCGACGCCGACCTTGGAGGGCGGTGCGCGAAATGTCGTTCCGTCGGCACGCACGACATGGAGCATACCATCTGTTCCCGCCCATTGACCCGACTGGACCTCGGGCCACCAGTGATGTCGTTTGGGCTCGTTCATAGGAAGAAACTAAAGCGGGGCGCCGATGTCGCAAGCAGGGTGCTTACGCACTAGCTGGAACAGGTTCACGTTTGCATTTGTCGTCGAGCTCGTACGGGCGGTCAGGGCCATCCAACCATCACGTAAACTTCCATATCGAAAGTCGGCTTTCACACTACAGCGTTCCGAAACCCGCCAGTCCGCTACCGGCCCAAATTAGCTTTCGGGGCTTCGATCTTCAACGTCTGAAATTGGGGCGATAGCCGTCATTGACCGTCATGCCGTTCTTCTCCCGGTCTCCACCGCGTCGCGAACATCCGGGCCGGTGTGTGGGCGGCACGGTGGACCCCGGAACAGGTCCGGGGTGACGGAAAGAAAAAATAGGATCGCATCGCGCGCACCTCTGCCGTCGTGTAGGAAGAAGCGTTTCGACCGGCGCGTCCTGCCACGGGCATCCGGGCGGACTTTTACAGCACTGGTGCGGGCCGCCGCAGGCCCGCGCTGGGGGTGTCCGGTGACGGTGGCCCCTTGGGTTTTCGCCCTTGCGGGCTACTGGCCGGTTTGGCTGGGCCGCCTGAGATAATCGCCGGACCTGTCGCGATGCATCGTCGGGGTGAACCGGATGACTTCGCGCCGGTCGTTCCGATGGCGGGCAAGCCCGTCAGCGGATGCTTGCCGTTTCGCCTTGGCCTTTGGCGATTCGACGATGGCGTATGTTTACGTAATGTTCCTATTTGTCAAGGGATTTCTTGCGGGTGGGGTTTGAAGAAGAAGAAGACCCTCACCCAACCCTCTCCCGCGAAGGTGGGAGAGGGCCAAGAGGCGGGCGGGTGCCTCAGTAACCGCTGCCCTGCCCCATCGGCGCTTCGCCCGGCTTGGCGGCCGTCGCGGTGGGCGCGCCGCCGATGACGCCGAGATTGTCGCCTTCCTCGCCATACCAGGTGCGGAATTCGCCCATGCCGGGCAGGCCGACGAAGGTGCTGTTGGCCTCGCGATCGACCTCGACGTGGATCAGCGCCGGCCGGCCCGTGGCGATGGCGCGTTCGACGGCGGGGGCGATATCCTCGGCGCGGTCGACATATTCGCCATAGGCGCCGAAGCTCTCGGCCGTCTTGTCGAGCCGCACGGCGGGCGACCATCTGGCCTCCGGCGTCGGCGTGTCGGCGCCGAAATTCGCCTTGTAGGAGGCGACCTCGATGCCCCAGGCATGGTCCACCGCGACGATCACGATGACGGGCAAATTCTTGCGCACCGCCGTCTCCAGCTCGGCGATGTGGAACAGTACCGAGGAATCGCCCGTCAGCAGCACCGCCCGCCGATCCGGCCCGATCGCCATCTGCGCGCCGATCGCATAGGGCAGGCCGGGCCCGATCGCGCCGTAATTGCTGTTCCACATCGCATCGCGCGGGGTGATCTGCATCAGCGCGGAGAACCACATCGACGAGGCGCCGCCGTCGCGCACGATCACGGCGTCCTTCGGCAGCACCCGCGTCGCCTCGATCGCGAGGCGGCCGGTGTGGATCGGCTGCGACACGGTGGAGATGGACGCGGTCAGCGCGGCTTTCTGATCGGCATGCGCCCTGGCCCAACCCGCCATCTCGGCCGGCACGGCGCGTGGCGCGCCGAGCGCCTTGGTCAACTGCGGCACGACGGCGAGCAGGTCGCCCACCAGCGGCACGTCGATCGGGCGGTTGACGCCGATCGCGGTCGGGTCGCGCTCGATATAGATCCACTTGCGATCGGCCTTGCCCTTCGCCCAGTGGACGCCCCGGCCGTAATGCATGTTCTCGCCGATCTCGGTGCCGATCGCGAGGACGACGTCGGCCCTGGCCACCGCCTCGGTCGCGGCGGCCGAGCCATAAGGGAAGCTGTGGCCGTCGAGCCCCTCCAGCACCGCCTCGACCGACGGGGTCGCCAGGATCGGGCAATTGAGCTTGCGGGCCAGCGCCGCCAGATCGGCATGGGCGCGAGAGGCGAAGGCGCCCTGGCCCACCAGCATCACCGGCATCTCCGCCTCGCCGAGCAGGCGCGCGGCCTCGGCCACGGCATCGGTGCCGGCCTGCTGGCGGACGAGGCGATAGCGGTGCGGCGGCGGCGCGGGCGGCAGATCGAGCTGCGCCTGCGCGACGCTCAAGGGCAGTTCCACCATCGTCGGGCCGGGCACGCCGTTGGTGGCGCGGCGGAACGCCTCGTGGAAAATCTCGTCGACCTGATCGGGATATTCGATCGTGCCGATATATTTCATCATGCCTTCGAACAGCGGCGGCTGGCTGAGATATTGCATCTTGCCGCGCCGGACGCGCTGTTCGTAGACGCGCTGGCGCTGCGCCATGATGAACACGGCGGGGACATTTTCCTTGACCAGATAGGCCACGCCCGCCGCGATATTGGCGACACCCGGCCCCTTGTTGATCCCCATCACGCCGGGCTTGCCGGTCAGCCGATAGAGGCCGTCCGCCATCAGCGCGCCGGCCTGTTCGTGATGCGGCGCCACGACGTTCATGCCCCGCGCCTCGGCGGTCATGAACATCGCGAAGAAGCTGGGATCGGGGATGCCGAAGATGGTGTCGATCCCCTCCGCCTGAAGAAGTTCGACGATGCGCTCGTGCATCTTCATGGTGGCCAAGGTTCCTCTCCCGTCCGGTCATGCCGGCCTTCCCGCAACCCGCGCGGGGAGGCAATGCGGCCACGCGATTGATCGCCCCGACGGATTTTCCCGCGCGATTCCGCCGATGGCCGGACGATCGTGATGGACGGCGGAAAGCCGCGTCTTTCCGCGATTGGAAATCGTGTCTATAAACAAGGGGATAGCGCAATCCTCCCCAAGTCGGGCACGAGCTTTCAACTTTCCCTTTACAGTCAAGCGACGGCAACATTACGATGGTGCGACGCGACATTCAGAACAAGCGGAAGTGGAGAGGACGCCAGCGAAAGTCACCGCCGGAACAGGCGCCCAGGGGGATATGGCGCGCTTTTCCGGATAACAGGGGGCAACATCATCATGGCTGACACTCGACCCGCGTTCGCAAAAGCTCCCGCTGCGCCGCAGCATGGGGCTGCGCGGCGAAGGCGCCTCCCGCTGTCGGCGGCGCTGCTCTGCTGTACCGCGATCGCCGCGCCCGCATGGTCGCAGACCACGACAGCCTCCGCGGAGGCCGCCCAGGACGAAGAGATCGTCGTCACCGGCCAGCTCGACGCGCTGCCGAACAAGGATGTCGGCACGATCTTCGGCTTCAACAAGACGCTGGTCGATACGCCGCGCTCCGCCTCGACGATCAGCAAGGAGCAGATCGAGCGGTTCGGCATCACCGACATCTACGATCTGGTCGCGCAGGCGCCGGGCACCTTCACCAACTCCTTCTTCGGCGTCGGCGGCGCGCTCGATATTCGCGGCACGCCGGGCGAGGTCTATTTCCGGGGCGTCCGCCGCCTCGACAATCCGGGCAATTACCCGACCCCCATCGGCGCGTCCGACCGGATCGACATCGTGCGCGGCCCCGCATCGCCGATCTACGGCCCGTCAAAGACCGGCGGCTACATGAATTTCGTGCCGCTGTCGGCGCGGGTGAAGGGCGGCGCGCTGATGTCCGGCCCCGAGGGCGAGATCAGCTATACGCGTGGCAGCTGGGACAAGAATGTCCTGAAGGCGCAGCTGCGCGGCCCGGCCAAGATCGGCGGCTCGGAATTCGGCTACAGCCTGTATGCCGAGATCGAGGACAGCGGCAGTTACTACCGCAACATGTCGACCAACCAGACGATCCTGCAGGGCGCGTTCGACAATCAGCTGACCGACACCGTGCGCATCGAATTCGGCGGCATGTACCAGAAGTATGACGGCCAGCAGAACGGCGGCTGGAACCGCCTGACGCAGGCGCTGGTCGACAACGGCACCTATATCACCGGCACCGCCCGCCCGCTCGACACCAGCGGCGACGGCCAGATCTCGCAGGGCGAATTCAACCGGGTCGGCGTGTTCAACCCGTTCGGCTCCTTCGCCTGCGGCGGCGGCAGCCCGTTCGCCGCCTCCTTCACCAACGCCTGCTTCACCTCGACCTACCCGTATCTCAGCCTTCAGAATGTCGGCACGACCACGCTCAGCCGCAAGAACGTGCTGACCGGCGAGACCGACGTTTTGAAGAACAAGGCGTGGACCGGCTATTTCGACACCATCTTCGAGCCGGGCGACGATCTGGAGATCAAGAACCAGTTCTTCTACGATGGTTATCATAACCTCAACGAGAATGCCTACGGCTTCTCCCAATTCCACAAGAGCTGGGTGATCGAGGACAAGATCGTCGCGTCCAAGACGGTCACCTCCGATCTGGGCAAATTCTCCTTCCAGCTCTCGCCGTCGATCCGCTACACGAAGTTCCTGCACGGCGACGACTTCAACTATGAATTCTTCCACCGCGTCGATCTCACCCAGGGCTATACCGCGCTGTCCGATCGCCTGCTGTCGACGGAATGCGACTGCAATTACACCAATTACGCCAAGGGCCACTTTACCGATTATGGCTTCGCCGGCCTGACCGATCTCGATTTCGATTTCGGCCTCGATCTGGTGCTGGGCGCCCGCTACGACAGCATCCACGTCACCTCGCGCAACAATCCGGCCAAGCTGGAAATCGCGCCGGCGGTGGTGGCCGCCAAGGGTGACAAGGGCGCCTGGTCGTGGAACGGCAGCGTTTCGTACAAGCTGCCGTTCGGGCTGGTGCCCTATGTGACGCTGTCGAAGCAGTCGGTCGTCATCACCGGGCAGGGCGCGGAAATCTATCCGGCGGACGTGGTCGGCGGCACCTTCGTCTCGGCCTCGAAACTGCGCGAGGCGGGCATCAAGGGCAGCTTCCTCAACAACAAATTATATGCCGCCGTGTCGGTCTACAAACAGAAGCGCACCGATTTCAACATCCAGTCGATCACCGTGAACCAGGCGGTCGAGACCAAGGGCGTCGAGGCGGAATTCCGCTGGTCGGTGGACAAGCATTTCCTCGTCACCGGCGCCTATACCCACACCAACGTCTATAATCTGACGGCGCTCAACGATGGCACGTTGTTCAGCTTCTTCGGCATCCAGGATCTGGTCAATGTGACCAATCCGGCGCTGTATCTGGGCGGCCAGCCGATCGGCCTGGTGCCGATCCCCAACAAGAATGCCTCGCGCCGCGCCGGCATCCCGGAGAATCTCTACTCGCTGACCGCGACCTATTCGTTCGACAACGGCCTCGCCTTCAGCGGCAGCGTCGTGAAGGTGGATTCGGTCTTCTCCGGCCAGTCGCAGGCGGTGAAGCTGCCCGCCTATACGCTGCTCGACCTCGGCGCGTCCTTCCAGACGGGAAGCTGGCTGTTCCGCGGCACGGTGAAGAATGTGACCAACGAAACCTATTTCCGCGCCAACTTCACCGAGTTGTTCGGCAGCACGATCGTGTTGCCGGAGCGGCCGCGCAGCTTCCAGGCGTCGGTCATCTATAAATTCTGAGCGGACGGGGGAGGCGCCGCATCCACGGCGCCCCCCTGCCCTTCAGGCCACCGCCATCAGTTTCGGGCGGCGCGCGTTATAGGCGTGATAGAAAGCGGTGAAATCCTCGGGCGGCAGCGCCTTCGAATAGAACCAGCCCTGCGCGAATTGCACCCCGGCCTTGCGGATATAGGCCTCCTGCTCGATCGTCTCGACACCCTCGGCGACGATCTTGAAGTTCAGCCCGTGCGCCATGTCGATGATGTGCGGCGTCACCACGCTGGTCGCGGCATCGCGGCCGATCGCGTCGATGAAGCTCTTGTCGATCTTGAGCGTGTCGAGCGGCAGGCCCTCCAGCAGCGACAGGCTGGAATAGCCCGTCCCGAAATCGTCGATCGCGACGACATGGCCGCGCGCGCGGGCCGCCTCGATCGTGCGGCGGGCGGTGTCGGCGTGGAGGAAGCCGCGCTCGGTCGCCTCCAGCCAGATCTGCGGCGGGGCCACGCCCGATCGCACCAGCGCGGCCTCCAGCACCGGCAGGAAGCCGCCATCCTCCATGTCCTGCGCCGACAGGTTGATCGCGATATGCGCGTCGGGCTCGTCGATCAGCATCGGCGCCAGATCGCCCACCACCCGCTCGATCAGCTGGTTGGTGATGGCGGTGATGAGCCCGCTCTGCTCGGCCAGCGGGATGAACAGGTCCGGCGAGACCCAGCTGCCGTCGGGCCGCTTCCAGCGGATCAGCGCCTCGGCGCCGATGCAGCGGCCCTTCGCCAGATCGATGATCGGCTGATATTGGAAGAAAAATTCGCGGCGGGCGACGGCGATCTCCAGCTCGCGTCGCGGCGACAGGCGCTGGCGCGACACCCACACGATCACGCCGACCAGCACGGCCGAGACGAACAGGCCGACCGGGATCAGCAATTCCAGCTCGCGATTGATCTTGGCCTGCACCAGCGCGCGATCAGAGATGGCGAAGGCGATCAGGCCCGGCCCCCGCGCCGAGGCGAAGATGTGGCGATCGTCCAGCCCGGTCACGATCTGGCGGCTCAGTCGATGCACCAGCGCGGCATCCGCCTTGCCGTTGAGCGCGATCAAATCGCCTTTGGCGGTGGCGACGCCGACCGTCAGTTTGCCGTCGGTCAGCACGTCCACCATGCGGCGGGGGTTGATGAGCGCGTCGTCCGATCCGTTGCTCAGCACCAGCATCGGATCGCCGCCTAGGATTTCCGGCTTGATGCCGACATAGAGGCGGTGGCCGCCCGCCAGCCATTGATCCGGCTGGCTCGGCGTCATCGCCTTGCCGACCACCGCCCAGCTGGTGCATTCGAGGCGGTCGCCGCGATAGAAGCCGATCTCCTCCACCACCTGCGACTCCAGCACCAATTGCCGCAGCCGGGCAATGTGCGCCGGCGAGCAATCGCGCGGGCGGGCGGCGGCGGCGAAGCGCAACACCTCCATGCCGTCGGCCAGCGTCTGGCTCGATCGCTTGAGCGCCCAGCGCGCATAATCCGACAGATGCGCCTGCTCGGCCGCGATCGCCCGCTCGCGCGAGATATAGCCGCAGGCGACCAGCGGCAGGATCGCCGCGAGGATCGCCAGGCCCGTCGCCAGAATCAGGATCGTCCGTCTGCGCATGCGACTTGCCCCCCGCACGACATCGCCGATGTCGGATCGGCGATGGGAGCATACATGCGGCTATGACAGAGGGGAAGGCTGGGAGCCGGCCGCGCGCGGCAATGCCGGCTGCCGCGAGATGATCGTCAGGCCGCCTCCGCCGGCTCGATCTTCACCAGCACCGTCCCTTCGCTCACCTGCCCACCCTCGCCGGCGTTGAGGGTGGCGACCACGCCGTCGAAGGGGGCGAGGAGGCTGTGTTCCATCTTCATCGCTTCGAGGGTGAGGAGCTTCTGGCCCTTGGTGACCGTCTCGCCCTGCGTCACGGCGACCGCGATGATGCGGCCGGGCATGGGGGAGAGGATCGCGCCGTCGGAGGCATCCGCCTTGCCGGCCCCGCCCGCGCGCCACGGCAGGAGCTGCCACACCTGCCCGGCCTCGGCGACGATCGCGCTGGTGGCGACATTGGTGGCGTCGGAGGGCGCGACGGCCACTGTCACCGCCTCGCCATCGAGCAGGAACCGGCCTTCGTTGCGCGGGGCCGCGTTGAGGCGGAAGCCGCCGATCCGGCCGGGGGCAGCGAGCGTGGCGGCACCTCTGGCCAGCGCGGCGGCGGACGGCGTGGCGTCGGGCAGCAGCGCATCGCCCTCGCGCGCGATCAGGCCGGTGTCGAGCCGCGCCTCGGCGAAGGCGGGGTGGTGGAGCGCCTTTACCAGAAAGCCGGCGTTGGTCTTGAGCGGCCAGATCGCGGTCGCCTCCAAGGTCGCCGCCAGCTTGCGGCGGGCGGCATCGCGATCCGGGCCCCAGGCGATCAGCTTGGCGATCATCGGATCGTAGAAGGGCGAGATTTCGGCGCCCTGCTCGACCCCGGTATCGGTGCGGTAGGAGGGGCCGATGTCGAACCGCTCCAGCGTGCCGATGCTCGGCAGGAAGCCCTTGGCCGGATCCTCGGCATAGAGGCGGGTTTCCATCGCCCAGCCGGTGATCGACAGTTCGTCCTGCGCCTTGGGCAACGGTTCGCCGGAGGCGACGCGGAGTTGCCATTCGACCAGATCCTGGCCGGTGATCTCCTCGGTCACCGGATGCTCGACCTGAAGCCGCGTGTTCATCTCCATGAACCAGATGCGGTCGGCGCGCAGGCCCTCCGATCCGTCGGCGATGAATTCGATCGTGCCCGCGCCGACATAATCGACCGCCCTGGCCGCATCGACCGCCGCCCGGCACACCGCCGCGCGCGTTTCGGCGTCCATGCCGGGGGCGGGCGCTTCCTCGATCACCTTCTGGTGGCGGCGCTGGAGCGAGCAGTCGCGCTCGAACAGATGGACGACGTTGCCATGCGTGTCGCCGAACACCTGCACCTCGATATGGCGCGGGTTGGTGACCCATTTTTCCAGCAGCACCTGTTCGTTGCCGAACGACGAGGCGGCCTCGCGCTGGCAGGAGGCGAGGGCATCGAGGAAGTCGGCGGCGTCATCCACCTTCCGCATCCCCTTGCCGCCGCCGCCCGCGACCGCCTTGATGAGCACCGGATAGCCGATCGCATCCGCCTCCGCTTTCAGCCGCGCCTCGCTCTGGTCCTCGCCGAGATAGCCGGGCGTGGTGGGCACGCCGGCTTCCTGCATCAGTTTCTTGGCGGCGTCCTTCAGGCCCATGGCGGTGATCGAGGCCGGGTTGGGGCCGACCCAGATCAGCCCGGCATCCAGCACCGCTTGCGCGAAGGCGGCGTTTTCGGAGAGGAAGCCGTAACCGGGATGGATCGCCTCGGCACCGGTCGCCTTGGCCGCCGCGATGATCCGATCGCCCAGCAGATAGCTCTCGCGCACCGGCGACGGGCCGATGTGCACCGCCTCGTCGGCGGAGCGGACGTGGAGCGCTTGGGCGTCCGCATCCGAATAGACCGCGACGGTGCGGATACCGAGCCGCCGCGCGGTGCGGATGACACGACAGGCGATCTCGCCGCGATTGGCGATGAGGAGGGAACGGATCATCGGCATATCCTAACTCCTCCCCGAGCTTGTCTCGGGGAGGTGGCAGTGCGAAGCACTGACGGAGGGGTCATCGCGACGCAGTGGGGCGCGGGCGGCATGATTAGGGGCACGACCACGGCTTTCCGCCGATCGCGCGAATTGCGACGCGCGATGAGCTTGCCCGAAGTGCTGTTGTGGCAGCAGCTTCGCCGGCGCGGTGCGGGCCATAAATGGCGCAAGCAGCACGCCGCCGGACCGTACACGCTCGACTTCTACTGCGACGCGGCCAAGCTGTGCGTCGAGGTGGATGGCGAGGCGCATGGTCGCGGCGACCGGCCGGAGGCGGATGCGCGCAGGGATGCGTGGCTGGCGGCACGGGGGATCGAGACGCTCAGGGTGCCGGCGGTTGACGTCCTGGGCAATCTGGAGGGTGTCGTCACGTTTATCGCGCAAGTGGCGGGGGGGCGCAGACCCCTCCACCACCCGGCTGCGCCGGGTGGTCCCCCTCCCCGAGCAAAGCTCGGGGAGGAATGAGGGCAGTCTAGCCACCCCCATCACATCCGGAACACGCCGAACGCCGGGCGCTCCGCAATCGGGGCGTTCAGCGTGGCGGCGAAGGCGAGGCCGAGGACGTCGCGGGTTTGGGCGGGGTCGATGATGCCGTCGTCCCACAGGTTCGCGGTGGCGTACCAGGGGTTGCCCTCTTCCTCATATTTGGCGCGCACCGGCGCCTTGAAGGCTTCGGCTTCCTCCGGGCTCCACTTGGCGGCATCGCGGTGGACGGTGGCGAGCACCGAGGCGGCCTGCTCGCCGCCCATCACGCTGATCCGGCTGTTCGGCCAGCTGAAGAGGAAGCGGGGGCCATAAGCCCGGCCGCACATGCCGTAATTGCCCGCGCCGAAGCTGCCGCCGATCAGCACGGTGATCTTGGGCACGGTCGCGGTGGCGACGGCGGTGACGAGTTTCGCGCCATGCTTGGCGATGCCCTCCGCCTCATATTTGCCGCCGACCATGAAGCCCGAGATATTCTGGAGGAACAGCAGGGGGATGCGCCGCTGGCACGCCAGTTCGATGAAATGCGCGCCCTTCTGCGCGCTTTCCGAAAACAGCACGCCATTGTTGGCGAGGATCGCGACCGGAATGCCCCAGATATGGGCGAAGCCGCACACCAGCGACGTGCCGTACAGCGCCTTGAACTCGTGGAATTCCGATCCGTCGACCAGCCGCGCGATCACCTCATGCACGTCATAGGGCGCGCGCACGTCCTGCGGGACGATACCGTAGAGATCGGTGGGGTCGTATTTCGGCGGGCGCGGCTCGCGCAGGTTGACATCGGGCCGCGCGTCGGGGGCGAGCGACGAAACGATGTCGCGCACGATCGTCAGCGCATGCTCGTCATTCTCGGCGACATGATCGACCACGCCGGAGCGGCGGCCGTGCGTGTCAGCGCCGCCCAGTTCCTCGGCCGAGATGATCTCGCCCGTGGCGGCCTGCACCAGCGGCGGGCCGGCGAGGAAGATCGTGCCCTGGTTGCGGACGATGACGCTCTCGTCCGACATGGCGGGCACATAGGCGCCGCCGGCGGTGCAACTGCCCATCACGCAGGCGATCTGCGGGATGCCGCGCGCCGACATATTGGCCTGGTTGAAGAAGATGCGGCCGAAATGCTCGCGATCGGGAAAAACCTCGGCCTGGTTGGGCAGGTTCGCGCCGCCGCTGTCGACGAGGTAGATGCACGGCAGGCGGTTCTCCGCCGCGATCTCCTGCGCGCGCAGATGCTTCTTCACCGTCATCGGGAAATAAGTGCCGCCCTTCACGGTCGCGTCGTTGGAGGCGATCATGCAGGTGCGGCCGGAAACCTGGCCGATGCCGGCGATGATGCCGGCGCCGGGCACCTCGTCGCCATACATTCCATTGGCGGCGAGCTGGCCGACCTCGAGGAAGGACGAGCCCGGATCGAGCAGCCGCTCCACCCGATCGCGCGGCAGCAGCTTGCCGCGCGAGACATGGCGCTCGCGCGACGCCTCGGTGCCGCCCAGCGCCGCTTTCGCGACATCGGCGCGCAGCCGCTCGGCCAATGCGCGATTGTGCGCCGCATTGGCGCGGAAGCCGGCATCGTCGGCGGAGACGAGGGTGGGGAGGACGGGGGCGCTCATGCGATCGGGCTTATCCACGGGCTCGAGGGGCGACAACATGCGGCGCGATCCGGCCCGCCACGCGCGGGCTTTCATCGCACCGGGGGTATTTTCAGCCGATCAGCTCGCGGCCGATCAGCATCCGGCGGATCTCGTTGGTGCCCGCGCCGATATCGAGCAGCTTGGCGTCGCGCATGAAGCGTTCGACCGGCCAGTCCTTGGTATAGCCGGCCCCGCCGAGCGCCTGCACAGCCTCCAGCGAAACCTTCATGGCATTTTCCGACGCCAGAAGGATCGCGCCGGCCGCGTCGAAGCGGGTCGTCCTGCCGGCATCGCAGGCGCGGGCGACGGCATAGACATAGGCGCGCGCCGAATTGAGCGCGACATACATGTCGGCGATCTTGGCCTGCATCAGCTGGAAGGCCCCGATCGGTTTGCCGAACTGCTTGCGCTCGCGGACATAGGGCAGCACCACGTCGAGGCAGGCCTGCATGATGCCCAGCTGGATGCCCGACAGCACGGTGCGCTCATAATCGAGGCCGGACATCAGGATGCCGACGCCGCCGCCGACCGCACCCATCACATTCTCTTCCGGCACCTCGCAATCGTCGAACACCAGCTCGGCGGTGGGCGATCCGCGCATGCCCATCTTGTCGATCTTCTGGCCGATCGAGAAACCCTTGAAATCCTTCTCGATCAGGAAGGTGGTGATGCCCTTCGATCCCTCGCCCGTCTTGGCGTAGACGACCAAAGTGTCGGCATAGGCCGCGTTGGTGATCCAGAATTTGGTGCCGTTGAGGATGTAGCGGTCACCCTTCTTCTCGGCCTTCAGCTTCATGCCGACCACGTCGGAACCGGCGCCCGCCTCGGACATGGCGAGGCTGCCGACATGCTCGCCCGACACCAGCTTCGGCAGATATTTCGCCTTCTGCGCCGGGCTGCCCCAGCGGCGGATCTGGTTGACGCACAGGTTGGAGTGGGCGCCGTAGCTGAGCCCGATCGAGGCCGAGGCGCGCGCCACTTCCTCCTGCGCCACGACATGCTCGAGATAGCCGAGGCCGAGCCCGCCATAGTCCTCCTCCACGGTGATGCCGTGCAGGCCGAGCTCGCCCATCGCCGGCCACAGCTCGCGCGGGAACCAATCTTTGGCGTCGATCTCGGCGGCCAGCGGGGCGATGCGATCGGTGGCGAAACGCGCGGTGCTCTCGCGGATCATGTCGGCGGTCTCGCCGAGGGCGAAATCGAAATCGGTCATGGGTTTGTCTCTCCTGCCGCCGCTTGTAGCGATCTTGCGCGCTTCATGAAAATTGAACCTTCGCTAAGCACATCATTGACGATATCTATGCATGATGCTCGATCGCTACCTGCTGCGCTACTTCCTCGCCGTGGTCGATCAGGGCAATTTCTCGCGCGCCGCCAGCCATTGCGCCGTCTCCCAGCCGACGCTCTCGGTCGGCATCGCCAAGCTGGAGCGCACCTTGGGGCTGCCCCTGTTCGTCCGCTCCAACCAACGCGTGGAATTGACGGACGGGGGCACGCGCTTTCTCGGCCACGCGCGGCGGATCGAGCGTGAGTTCAATCTGGCGATGCAATCGATGGGACAGGCGAGCGATCTGCCGACGCTGCGGCTGGGCGTGCTGGCGAGCATCCCCGCCGGCATCGTCGCCGCCTCGGTCGCCCACACCCGCCCCGGCCTGACCCATCGGTTCGAGCTGTTGTTCGGCAGCGAGCGCGAACTGGTCGGCCATCTCGCCAAGCGCCGCGTCGATATCGCGCTCACCCTGATCGCGCGCGGCGCCGATCGTTTCGCCGAGCGGCCGGTCTGTACCGAGGGCTATGCGCTGGCGATCGCGGCTGACCATCCGCTGGCGGCCCGCGACGCCATCGCGGCCGAGCAACTCGCCCACGAGGTGATGATCGTCCGCCGCCATTGCGAGGTCTTGTCGGAAACGAGCCGCTTCTTCACCGAACGCGGCGTCCGCCCCCATTTCGCCCTCCGCTCGACCAACGACGAACGGGTGATGCAGATGGTCGCGGCCGGCCTCGGCCTGACGGTGATGCCCCTGTCCTACCGCGCCGACGGCATCGCCCGGCCCCGCCTGATCGGCTTCGATCCGCTGCGCTCGATCGGCTGGGCGGCGACGCCCGAGGGGGAGCATCTGCTGGGCGATCTGCCGCCGGTGCTGGCGGATATCGCGGAAAGGGTGCGCGGCGCCGTACGGGACGGCCGACACCCCGCAAGGCCCTAACCGGGCAGTGTGGCGGTCTGGCGCAAGGCTTCACCGAGCGCCAGCGCCGCCGTTGTGGCGAGATTCATCGACCGCACATGAGGCTGCATCGGAATACGAACCCGCGCATCGCAGGCATCCGCGACGGCGGCCGGCACGCCCGCGCTTTCCTTTCCGAAGAGCAGGATATCATCGGCGCGAAACCGGAAGTCATAGGATGATTGCCGGCTCCTGGTGGTGAACAGGATCAGCCTCTGCGCGCCGACCGTCGCCCGGAAAGCGTCGAAGCCGGCGTGGCGCGTGACCATGACATGATCGATATAATCCATGGCGGTTCGCCGCACGCGGCGATCATCCCATGCAAATCCCATCGGCTCGATGAGGTCCACGGCCGCACCCAGGCAGGCCCCCAGCCGCAGGACCGCACCGACGTTTCCGGCAATCTCGGGTTCAAACAGGGCAAGGCGCATGCGGGCTGATTGGCGTCGGCGGGCGCGCCGTGCAAGCCTCAGGCGTTCCCACCCCCGATGTAGCGCGACACATTGCCCGCCAGCACGTCGAGCGGGACATTGCCGCCGTCGACTACCGTCTGGTTGAAATCCCGCAGATCGAAACGGGCGCCCAGCGCGGCCCGGGCCCGGTCGCGCTGCGCCACGATCTCCGCATGGCCGATCTCATAGCCGCAGGCCTGCCCCGGCCACGCGCAATAGCGGTCGATCTCGCTCTCGGCATTGCTGCGCGGCAGGCCGGTCGCGGCGACGAACTCGGCCAGCGCCTTGTCGCGCGACCAGCCCATCGCATGGATGCCGGTATCGACGATCAGCCGCACCGCGCGCCACGCCAGCCCCATCAGATAACCGAGCTGCCCGGCCGGATCGTCGGCATAGATGCCGAGTTCGTCGGCGAGCTGCTCGGCATAGAGCGCCCACCCCTCCGAATAAGCGTTGAACGCCAGGATCGAGCGGATCAGCGGCAGTTGCTGGGCATATTCCCCCTGCCAGACATGGCCGGGAATACCCTCGTGAAACAGCAGGTCGGGGATCGTCACCCGATTGTGGATCGAGGGATCGCCGAGATTGACCCACACCTTGCCCGGCACCCGGCCGTCGATCGAGCCGGGGCCGCCATAAGCGGCGGGCGCGCCGGGTTCCTGCGCGAGCGGCATCCGCCGGATTTCGAGATTGCCGCGCGTCAGGCGGCGGAACACCTGGCCCAGGCGCGGGCGGATCGCATCGATCCGGCCCTGCATGTAGGCGACGATCTGGCGCCGGCCCTCGTCGCCATCGGGAAAGCCGATGCCGGGCCGGTGCTGGAGGGCGGTCGCGCGATCGGCGACGCTGCCCTCGGTCAGCCCCTGGCCGCGCAGGATCGGGTCCATCCGCGCCTGCAATTCGGCCAGCCGGGCGCGCCCGAAGGCGTGGATGTCGGCGGCGCTGCGCCGCGTGGTGGTGCCCGCGCGTAGCCCCCAGGCATACCATTCGGGCCCATGCGGCCGCACGCCGAGGCCGGGCGCGTCGCTCGCCACGGCGCGTTCGGCGCGCAATTCGGTGAGCTGCCGCTCCAGCGCGGGCACGATCGCCGACCGAGCGATGCCCTGCGCGCGATCGACCCATCGGCCGGGGATCGCCGCGACCTTGCGGGCGAGCGGCCCGACCAGCGCGCCATCGGCCTTCGCCGCGTCGGCGATGGTGCGCGTCATGCCCGCGATCGTCTTGTCGAGCAGGAAGGCAGGCGGCACCAGACCCTGTTCGCGCGCCATGCGGATGCGCGCGGTCTCCCCATCGAGCTGCGCGGGCATGGCGGCGAGGCGGGCGAGATAGGCCTCCGCATCCGCCGCGTCGCGCACCGGCTGGTCGCCATCGAGCAATTGCGGCACGTCGAGCCACGAACCGACATTCTGGATGACGCCATAAGGCGTGTTGCGCCAGTCGCCGATCGTGGCGACGCCATAGGGCAATGCCATGCCATCGAGCGCGGTGCGGAAGGCGCTTTCGGCCACGGCGAGGCTGGTGAGCGTGGTCGGGTCGAGCCCGGTGCGCGGCAGCCGCGCCAGTTCGGCCAGCGCGCCCCGGAGAAAGGCGCGCTGCGCCGCCACGCCGGCAGGCGATCGATCCTCCAGCTTGCGGCGCAGGCCCGCATGCGCGCCGCTATCCACGCCCAGCGCGGTGGCGCGCTCGGGGCCGATCTCCAGCAACCGCCAGGCGAAGCGATCGAGCAGCGCCGCCGCATCGGTCGCGGGCACCGCCGCGCGGGCGGCGACAGCGACAGAGGTGGCGGCGACGGAGGTGGCGGCGATGCCGGCGAGGGCGCCACGGCGGGAGATTTCGGTGGTCATGACGATCAGATGGCCGGGCCGCCGCCCAGGGTCAATCGGGCATGCCACGGCCCCTCTCGTTACCGCGTGTGAGACCCGAGATGGGGGGTGGCTCGCATGCGCCTGCCATGATCCCGTGAACGCCACCCCACAAAAGTTCGACCTCGCCCTTGACCTTATTGCAAATCGCACTCAATAGCGCTTCGAAGATTGCGATAATGCAACTTAGTGTCGAAAGGGAAAGCTCCGTGGAAACCGCTGAAAAGTTCGGTCGTGCGCAGGCCAATCAGCCCGCCTTCCTGGCGATGAGCTGCGTGGGCCTGCTGGTCTCCGCGCCGGCGCTGGCGCAGGCGCAGCCGCCCAAGGAAGCCAAGCCGGCCGAACTGGGCGGCGTCACCGTCACCGATACCGCGATCGACGAGGGCAGCTACAAGACCGACAAGCTCGACAGCCCCAAGGCGACCGCGCCGCTGGTGAACACGCCGCGCTCGGTCACCGTGATCCCCGCGCAGGTCATCAAGGATACCGCCTCGGCGACGCTGTCGGAGGCGCTGCGCACGGTGCCGGGCATCACCATGGGCGCCGGCGAAGGCGGCAATCCGCTGGGCGACCGCCCCTTCATCCGCGGCTTCGACAGCCAGGCCAGCACCTATCTCGACGGCGTGCGCGACATCGGCGCGCAGAGCCGCGAGGTGTTCGCGGTGGAATCGATCGAGGTGGTCAAGGGATCGGACAGCGCGATGGGCGGGCGCGGCAACGCCGGCGGCACGCTCAACCTCGTCACCAAGATGCCGACCGCGGATCGCTTCGTCGCCGCCTCGGCCAGCTACGGCAACGCCGATTACAAGCGCGCCACGCTCGACGTGAACCAGCCGCTCGGCGACTTCGTCGGCGTGCGCTTCAACGCGATGTGGCACGATCAGGACGTCGCCGGCCGCGACGCCCTCTTCCAGAAGCGCTGGGGCATCGCCCCCTCGGTCAAGATCGGCCTGACCGGCCCGACCAGCCTGACCGCCAGCTACTATCACCTCGAGACCGACGAGCTGCCGGATTCGGGCATCCCATATCTCTACACCGCCGCCAATTTCCCGGCGGGCGTCACCGAGACCAGCCCGGCGCGGAACTTCACCACGATCGGCGGCCGCACCGTCAGCGTACCGCGCGGCGCCTTCTACGGCCTGAAGGATCGCGACTTCCGCAAGACCAACGTCGACAATTTCACCCTGCGCGCCGAGCATGATTTCGGTGGCGTGACGCTGCGCAACACATCGCGTTACGGCCGCAGCAGCCAGGGCTATGTGTGGACCCAGCCGGACGACCAGCAGGGCAATGTCTATGGCACCAGCGCCGCCGCCACGGCGACCGCCGGCGGCCTCGTGTGGCGCCGCGCCAACACGCGCTACAGCACGTCGCAGGGCCTCATCAACCAGACCGATTTCTTCGGCACGTTCGATACCGGCGGCGTGAAGCACAGCTTCGCCGCCTCGCTGGAATATAGCAACGAGCGCTCGGCCAACGGCACCTATGTGTCGAATGCGCTGACCGGCGCGGCGATCGCGACCGGATCGACGATCTCGCCGCGCTGCTCGGCGGCGATGATCGCGCGCTACAATTGCACCACGATCGACGCGCCGAACCCGTCCGACCCGTGGGTGAGCTACGCCGCCGACGGTTCGACGGTGCAGGCGACGATCGAGAAGAGCCTGCCCAGGACGCGCACCCTGTCGCGCGCGACGACCAAGGGCGCCTCGCTGTTCGACACGATCACCATCACCGACGCGCTGCTGGTGAATCTGGGTGGCCGCTTCGATCGCTACCAGACGGCCATCCTGCCGGGTCTGGCCGCCACCGCGACCAACCTCGATCGCGCGACCTATACGCGCGAGGACGACCTGTGGACCTATCAGGCCGGCGTGGTCTTCAAGCCGACCGCCGAGAGCAGCCTCTACGCCTCGACCTCGACCTCGGCCACGCCGCCGGGCTCGTTCCTGGCGCAGGGATCGGAGGGCAATGCCGTCAACGTCACCTCGCAGGCGCTGACCGATGCGCTGAAGGTGGAGAAGACCAAATCCTACGAGATCGGCGCCAAGGCCAACCTGTTCCAGGAGAGCCTGTCGCTGACGATCGCGGCGTTCCGCACCGAGACCAAGAACGCCCGCGCCACCGCCGAGAACGGCGTCGTCGCCTATATCGGCGAGCGGCTCATCAAGGGCATCGAACTGGGCTTCAACGGCAACATCACCGAAGCCTGGAACGTGTTCGGCGGCTACACCTACATGGACTCCAAGATCGTCGATGGCGGCATCACCACCACCACCGTCAACGGCGTCAATTATTTCGCCCCCTCGGTGAACACGGGCAAGCAATTCCCCAACACGCCGAAGCACAGCATGACGGCCTTCACCAATTACAAGATCACCCCCGCCTTCACCCTCGGCGGTGGCGCGATCTACATGAGCAAGGTCTATGGCGGCTATTCGGACACGCGCGCCGTGACGAACGGCGCGCTCGTCATCACCCGCCCGTTCGCGCGCATGGTGCCGGGTTACTGGCGCTTCGACGCCAATGCCTCGTACAAGATCAGCGATGCGCTCCAGTTGCAGGTCAACGTCAACAACCTGACCAACAAGCGTTATTATGATCGCGCCTTCACGGCCCACTACGCCAACCAAGCGCCGGGGCGCACCGCGATCGCCACGCTCAGCGTGAAATACTGAGCGACCCCATGACGACGATCGCCGACCTCAACGCGATGGATGCCGCCGGGCTGCGCGAGGCGCTGTCCGGGCCACCCGAGCGGACGGCGGCGATCGTGAAGGCGGCGGCCGAGCAGGGCTCGATCGAGGCGATGCTGCTGTTCGGCCAGATGCTGCTCGACGGGCGCGGCGTCGCCCGCGCGCCGGGCGAGGCGGTGCGCTGGTTCGATCGGGCGGCGCGCGGCGGCCATGCCATGGCGATGAACATGGTCGGCCGCTGTTGCGAGAAAGGCTGGGGGGTCAAGGCCGATCCGGCGCTTGCCGCCCGATGGTATCGCGCCGCAGCCGATCGCGGCCTCGACTGGGGCCTGTACAATCTCGCGACCCTGCTCTCGCTGGGCGAGGGCGTGACGCGGGATCGCCCGGCGGCGCTCGCGCTGTTCGAGAAGGCGGCGGCGCTGGGCCATGCCAAGTCGATCAACATGGTCGGCAGCTTCCACGAGGATGGCTGGGTGGTGGAGGCCGACATGGCCGCCGCCGCCGCCCATTATGCGCGCGCGGCCGAGGGTGGCGATTTCCGGGGCCAGTTCAACCATGCCCGGATGCGGATCGCGGCGGGCGACATCGCGGGCGCGACGCGCTGGATCATGGCGATCCCGGCGACGGCCACGCCCGCCTTTCTCGCCAGGGTGCGGCTGTGGCTGGGCGAGCGCGCCGAGCCCGATCTGCGCCGCCTGGCCGACGTCCTGTAGGCGGCGGGACACACGCCGTCACAAATTCAGGGCCGCGGGTGCGAATCCGGCTTGGCCTTGCGACTGCCTCTCAATAGAAGCGACTCGGCCGCCAGGGGGTTTGCGGCCGGCCAGCCGATGGAAAGCCGGATGGGACAGCAAAGCGCCATTACCGCAGGGATCGCCATCGACGGCAGCGGCATGCCGTTCGTCGCCTCGGGCCGCTATGGCGAGGACCGCCGGTTCGACTGGCCCTCCATGGCGCTGTCGGTCGGGCTGGTCGTGGCCTTGCTCTATGCCTTCGTCGCGCTCGATATCGTCCACGTCCACAAGAAGCATCGCAGCCTGTCGGTCGTCGATCTCGCGATCGAGCCGCCCCCGCCACCGCCGCCGCCCGCCCCGCAGCCCGATCCGGCCGTGGTGAAGGTGCAGCCGGCGATCGTGACCCCGCCGCCGATCGTGCCGGTTTCGGCGCCCGCCCCGCCGCCGGTCGCCAGCACGCCGACGCCCCCGCCGCCGCAGGCGGTGATCGTCGCGCCCGCCGCCCCGGCCGCGCCGCAGCCGGCCGCCGGCCCCGCCGACGCGGGCGATCTGTCCTCCAAGATGATCTCCGCCAGCCCGCCGCGCTATCCGCTGGAATCGCGCCGCAAGCGTGAGCAGGGCATCGTCGTGCTGATGGTGCTGCTGGGCGAGGACGGCCGGGTGAGCGAGATCAGCGTGGCGCAGAGCAGCGGCGTCGACCTGCTCGACAAGGCGGCGCTGAGCGCGGTGAAGGGCTGGCGCTGGTCGCCGACGATGCGCGACGGCCATGGCGTGATGGTGCGCGGGCTGGTGAAGATCCCCTTCGTCCTGAAAGCCTGACGGGCCAGCCTTCGCGACAGAGCAGCCGACCATCGACCGGGACGGCGATCAGGCCGGCGCGCCCCAGCTGGACCGGACGAAGCGGGACACCTCGTCCGCCAGTTCGCGATCCTCGGGCGTGTTGCCCATGAAGCCGCCGTGCGGCATCGCCTCGAACACGTGCAGTTCGGCCGGCACGCCGGAGCGCCGCAGCGTCCGGTGCAGGCGCACGGCATTGGACAGAAACAGGTCGCGCGTTCCGGACTGGATGAAGGCGCGAGGCAGACCCCGCAGGTCGCCGAACAGCGGCGAAAGATAGGGATGCGCGAGATCGGCGCCGTGCGCGTACAACAGGTTGTTGGCCATCAGCGAACCGGGGAGCACCACATCCGCCAGCCGGTTGACCTGGAAACTGTCACCGGATTCGGTCAGATCGACTTCGGGCGACAACAGGACCATCGCCGCCGGCATGGGCAAACCCTCGTCCCGCCCCCGCAGGAGCATGGCGACCGCCAGATTGCCACCGGCGGATCGGCCGCCGATCACGATGTTCGCCGGGGCATGATGCGCGAGAACATGGCGGTAGGCGGCCAGACAATCGTCGAGCGCCGCCGGATAGGGATGGTCGGGCGGCATGCGATAGTCCACGCCGTAGCAGACAACGCCGTGCTGGTCCGCCTGCATCCGGGCGCCCGCCTTGCAGGCCTCCCCACCGCCCAGCACCAGCGCTCCGCCATGCAGGTCGATATAGGCGCAATCCGTCCGCTCGGGCGTCTCCGGGGTCGCGACATGGATCGTCGATTCACCGATCCGCATGGTCCGCGCGCTGGCCCTCAGAATTCCGGCAAGCCCCTTCACCGCGACGGCATATTGGGCATCCGCGGCGGCCTTGAGCAGACGCCAGGCGTCATGGTCCTCCGGTGGGGGCATGGCGTGGCGCGCGTTCAAGGGCGTGCCGTCCTCCCCGACAAGCCGCCGAAGCGCCGCCCCCGCCTCCGGGCTGATCGAGCGCGGAAACGGCAGAAGGCGTGGCGGCAGCCTTATCCCGGCATGCTTCTCGGTCATGGGGTCTTCAACCTCGTTGGCGCCTGACGGACGTTCGGTCATTTCACCGCTGCCGGAAAGGGCGGTTCGTCCGGCAGCGGCGTGAATTCGGCGTTGTCGGCGTCGGGCAGCTTCATCCGGCCCGCCTTCCAGTCGGCGGCCGCCTGCCCGAGCCGGTCCTTCGAGGACGAGACGAAGTTCCAGTAGAGGAAGCGCTCGCCGACCGGCTCGCCGCCGAGCAGCATCACGGTCGATCGCGCCAGCGCACGCACCCCCGACGCCGCCGCGTCGAGGACGAGCATCCGGCCGGCGTCGAAGCGTCGGCCGTCCATCTCGACGGCGCCCTCGGCGACATAGAGCGCGCGTTCGGGATGGCCGGCCGGGATCTCGGCGGCGGCGCCGGCCGCCATGTCGAGGTGGGCGTAGAAGAGCGGCGAGTGCGTCTCGGCACCGGCCGTCAGCCCGTACGCACTCCCAGCGATAAGATGACCGACGACGCCCGCCTCGGTCCATTGCGGCAGGTCGTCGCCGGAATGGTGGGAGAAGGACGGCGCGATCTCCTCCTTGCCGTCGGGCAGCGCGACCCACGCCTGGATGCCGTGCACGCGATCGCCCACCGCGCGGGCATGCTCGAAGCGTTCGCTGTGCGTGATGCCGCGTCCGGCGGTCATCCAGTTGACCTCGCGCGGGCGGACGACCTGCTCGATCCCCACGCTGTCGCGGTGCATGATCTCGCCGGAGAAAAGGTAGCTGACGGTCGACAGGCCGATATGCGGATGCGGCCGGATGTCCATGCGCGGATCGAGACCGGGCGGAAGATCGACCGGACCGATATGGTCGAAGAAGATGAACGGGCCGACCATGCGCCGTCTGGCGAAGGGCAGCACGCGCCCGACCTCGAAGCCGCCGCCCAGATCGCGCCGGCGTTGTTCGATGACCAGCTCGATCATGCCGCCTCTCCCGCGCCGGGCGCTGCGTCGACGATGTCGGCGTAATCCGGATGGCGCGCGAAGAAGGCGGTCATGAAGGGACAGACGAGGACCGCCTTTCGCCCGCTCGCGCGGATGCCGTCGAACACGCCACGCGCGAGCGCCGATCCGATCCCACGGCCGGAAAACCGCGCCGGAACGATGGTGTGGGTCAGGACGACGCGACCGCCTTCGAGGCGGTAGTAAGCGGCGGCGATGGCGCTGCCGCCGTCGATCGCCAGCTCGAAGCGGCTTTCGGCGGGATTGTCGATGATGTCGCTCATGTCTTGCTCTCCGCGATGATGCTTTCAGGGCCCGGTCGATTGGGTCGCGAGTCCGGCGCGTTCGCGGGCCAGCATGCCGATCTCGGCGTCCGTCATCCCGCGCGCCGTCCTCAACATGGTCTCGGCGTCGGCGCCGATGGCGGTGACCGGCGGGGCGGGTCCGCTTTCGGCGATCCCGATCACGCGTGCCGCGGCGTCCGCCATCTCGATCTCCGACCCCCGCATGCCATCGAAATGGTCGGCCGCGATGCCGAGCCTCTTCCCGTAAAGGTCGCGCTCGGCGGGCGTCATGCCATCGACAAGCCGCGCCGCCGCCACCGCCGATGCGCTTGCCTCGTCCGCCGGCTTCCAGGCGCTGGTCGGCACGGTCAGCAATTCGATGCCGCATGGCTCGAGTTCAGCCCGATAGACGGACATGAGTGTCTCGATCGCGGCGAGGGACGCGGCGGCCGCGCCGTCGAAGGGGAGCGGCACGGTCGCCGTCCAGCGGCTCATCTGGATGACCTTGCCTCGCGCGATGCGCAAGGCCGGGAGGAAGGCGTTGATGACGGAAATCGCGCCGAACACGTTCACCTCGAACGCGCGGCGCAGGGTGTCGAGCGACAACAGCTCGATCGGCCCGTACGGGCAGGCGCAGGCGGCGTTGACCAGAAGGTCGAGGCCGGCGCCGTCGACCGCATCGGCAACGCCCCCGGCCCAGGCGCGCACGGCATCGATCCGTGACACATCGCAGACGGCGAGGCTCACACGGCGCCCCGACGCGGCCGTGAGATCCCTGACCTCGGCGACCGACGACGCCGTGCCGAACACCACCCAGCCCTTCGCCGCGAACCCCAAGGCGATCTCACGACCGAGGCCCGTACCGGCGCCGGTGATCACGACCGACCGACGCCGCCGAACCGCGCGTGGCTTCATCTCCCGTCTCCCCGGTAAACCTGCCACTCAGCGCGCCGCCAGCGTCGCGCGAACCTTTGGCGCGACTTCGCCGCCGAGAAGTTCGATCGATCGCTTCATCGCGCTCGTCTCGAGCGATGCGGTGCTCATCTGGAAGGTGATCCGGGAGACCCCGCCCAGCACCTCGCCGGCGTGGAGCATCTTGGCGGCGACCGTGGCGGGCGCACCGATCAGGAACGCGCCTTCGGGGCTCGCCATGTCGTCGAACTGCGCCCGCGTCGGCGGCGACCAGCCGCGCTCGCGCCCGACCTTCGCGGTCAGATGCGCCCAGCCCGGAAAGAACGAGTCGCGCGCCTCTCCGTCGCTGTCGCCGACGAAGCCCATGGCGTGGACCCCCACCTTCAACACGCCGGGGTCGTGTCCGGCCTGCCGGCCCGCCGCGCGATAGAGATCGACGAGGGGGCGGAAGCGATCGAACGTGCCGCCGATGATCGCCACCATCAGCGGCAGACCCAGCGCGCCGGCCCGCGCGAAGGATTGCGGCGTGCCCCCGACGCCGAGCCAGACCGGCAGGCGCGGTTGATGCGGACGCGGAAAGACGCCCTGGCCATCGAGCGGTGGCCGGAAGCGGCCGTTCCAGTTCAGGTGGGTCGTCTCGCCGAGTTTCAGGAACAGGTCGAGCTTCTCGGCGAACAGGTCGTCGTAGGCGCGCGTATCCAGGCCGAACAGGGGAAAGGCCTCACCGAACGAGCCGCGCCCGACGACGAGTTCGGCGCGCCCCTTTGAGATCAGGTCCAGCGTCGCGAATTCCTGAAACACGCGCACCGGATCGGCCGCGCCGAGCACGGTGACGGCGCTCGCCAGCCGGATCCGGCGGGTGCGCGCGGCGGCCGCCGCGAGGATGATCGCGGGCGCCGAATCGAGGAATTCGGCGCGATGATGTTCGCCGATGCCGAAGACATCGAGCCCGACCCGGTCGGCCGTTTCGACCTCGTCGAGAAGATCGGCCATCCGCTCCGTCGCGGAGGGCAATATGCCCGTCGTGGGGTCGGGCAGGATGGCCGCGAAGCTGTCGATACCGATTTCCATGCGGGGCCCTTTCAAGGTCGTAATCTGGTCAGAACCGGAAGGTCGCCATCGTGCCGACCATCCTGATCGTTCGCGCGGCCCCCGTATCGCGGATGAAGGGGCCCGGATCGAACGCGCTTACCGAAGCCGACAGAGAAAGCTCGGTCGTGGCCTGCCAGGCGGCGGCCAGCTCGACCTGCTTGCCGATGAAACGGGCGTCACTCTCCCGGCCGCTGCGCGCGAGCAGGCCGGGGATCGCGTAGATCCCGTCGCGAATGCTCTCGCGCCAATAGGCCACCCCCGACAGCGAGAACGCGACATCCCGGCGCGGATGGATCGTGACCGAAGGATGGACGTGGATCAGGTTGCGCGGACCGATCGGGGTCAGCGCGCCGAAATATTTGCCCCGGGGGAAGAGCGGGTTGAGCGTCTGGAGCCTTGGATCATCCGGGTTCCTGTCGCCCGAGACGATATCGGTCGTGAGGCTGATCTCCGGGCGCAGCGGCGCCTTGAGGAACCGGTATCCGATCTCGCCGCCGCCGCCCCATGCGGCCACGCGATGGCCCGCGAAGGTGCCGCGCTGGATCGCGCTCTCGATGTTCCAATACCAGCGGCGGTGATCCCCGAAGATCCGGCCCCCGAAGGTGTGGACGACCTGCCGGCCGGCGCCCTGATCGAACACCGCGTTTCGATCGCGCGCGCCGAGATAGTAGACGTCGAACCCGTTGGCATGGCTGCCGCCGAGCCATCGCGTCGCATAGAGCCCCCATACGGACTTTCCGCGCGAGCGACGGTCGTCGAAATCGCCGGGCGCGGTATCGACGGGCCGGAGATACAGCGCCGTCAGCTGGACCGTCCTGCCCGTCAGCACCGCTTCGGCGCCGTCGAAGGGGAGCGGGATGCCGGGGCCGTAGCGCGTATCGATGAACCGGCCGCCGCCGAGCGAGACCAGCTTGCGGCCGGCCGAAAGGCGAAGGGACGCGCCCCGCGCGATCGGGAACTCGACCTCGGCGAACGCCTGCATCATGTCGATACCGGTCGTGTCGACCGGCTTCTTCGGCTTGTCGGCACCCGACATCGCCGACAGGATCGGTTGCGCGAACAGGCGCAGCTTGCCGACGTGGAGATCGGCATAAGGCATCAGGCGATGCCAGACATAGCCGTCGTCGGGCGCCGAGCCCCAGTTGACGTTGCGATAGCCCTCGAAACGCGACCGCGCCTCCACGCCCGTGGTGAGCCAGGTCGATCCGCTTCCGTCGAGCGGGATATATTTGAACGCCTCCGTCCAGCGCCCGGTCCGGTTCGCGGGATCCGCGAGGCTGGACCAATCCTCCGAATAGCGTTCGATCGTGAGCGTCGGCGCACGCTCCAGGTCGGTCGTGACCTGGGCATGCGCCGCGCCCGCGACGGCGGTGGCGAGCCCTGCCGCACCCCGCATGAGAGGCGTGGAGATCGGCACGCGACGAGGCGCCTGTCCGATGTCCGTCCCCGCCGGGATCAGCCGGCGGCGCCGACCGGGGTGTTGAGCAGCTGCTGCTCCCACATATAGGCGATGCCGCTGCCGCCGAAATGCTCGATCAGGATGTCGGGGAGCAGGGCGGCGGTATCGAGGCGCGCCCAGTCGCGCTGCCATTCGGACCCGACCGCCGCCCAGGTCAACATGTTCACGCCGGCCGCCACCATGCGCTGGATCGCGACCTGATGCGCCTCGACCGAGACGCCGCCCGATGCGTCGGTCACGACGGTCACGTCCCAGCCCTCGCCGGCGGCCTGGATGGCGGGCATGGCGACGCACACCTCGGTCCACAGGCCGGCGATGATGAGCTGCTTGCGCCCCGTCGCCTTCACCGCGTCCACGACCACCTTGTCCTGCCAGGTGTTGATGAAGGTGCGGTCGATCACCTCCTGATCGGGAAATACGTCGGTCAGCTGCTTGAAGAGCAGGCCGCCGCGATCGGCGATGACGCTGGTGAGGATGGTCGGCACGTTGAACGCCTTGGCCATCTTCGCCAGCGCGGTCGTGTTGTTCACCACCGCCTGCGGATCGTGGCTGTTCACGTTGGCGAGCTGGTAGGGCTGATGGTCGATCAGGACGAGGACCGAGTCTTCGGGGCGAAGGAGGGAGTCGAGGCCGTTGCGAAGGGTCATGGTCTTTTCCTCTGCTGCCGCTGTTGTCTTGCATGGTTGCGATCGACACGCCGCAGACGCTGCCGTGTCCTGTGGACAGTGCCCGCGCGATTTGTGATACGATAGCGCCTGGTCGCGGTACACTGTGTCGCACTTTCAGGAACGCAGCGATGGACATCGAAGAATTGCGGACATTCGTCGAGGTCGCCGACGCGGGCGGCGTGACGGCCGCGTCACGCCGGCTCGGCGTATCCAAGTCGATCGTCAGTCGCAGGCTCGCCCGGATCGAGGAGGATCTCGGCATCCAGCTGCTCGCGCGCACGACCCGAGGCGCCGCGCTGACGGAGGCCGGCGCCACGTTCCGCGATCACGCCGCCAGAATCTGCGCCGAAATCGAGATTGCCCGGGAGACGATTCTGCCCGCGGGCGAACTTCGCGGTCGCCTGCGGATAGCGGCGCCGCTCACGTTCGGCCCGACCCACTTCGCCCCGGTGTTCGCGACGCTGGCGCAGCGGCATCCGAAACTGCATGTCCAGGCCAATTACACCGATCGGTTCGTCGATCTGATCGCCGAGGGATTCGATTGCGCGATCCGGGTCGGGCATCTTTCCGATTCAACGCTGCTCGCGCGGCGGGTGGGATGGACCACCGCGAAATATGTCGCCAGCCCCGACTATATCGAACGACACGGCGCGCCCGAAACGCCCGAGGAATTCGTGACGCATGAAGTCGTCATGCAAGGCACGGAAACCTGGATGGCGATGGACGGGGACAAAGCGATCCCGATGAAGCCACAGGGGCGGTTCAAGGCTGACAACGCTGTCGCGCTCGTCGCCGCCGCCCTCGCCGGAATCGGCCTCGCGGGTGTGCCGGAGGAGCTGATCGGCGAGCATCTGGCCTCGGGTGCGCTCGTCCCCGTCATGCCGCGCTACCCATGCCCCGATCTCGGCATCTACGTGATCCGGCCTCCGGGGCAGCATCCGGCGCGCAAGATACGGGTACTCACCGAGATGCTGCTCGAATGTTACGGCCACTACAGGCCGACGGCGACGGCGGAGCGCTAGCCCGCCCGGCGTTCCGCCAACTGCGACACAGAGTGTCGCGCGGCGCCGCTACCGCACGCGGCGCGGGGATGACAGATTTCCGCCCGATCACCGCCGTCGACGGCGTCGGCGCCTGTCCGTGCCGGTTCGCCCGGGGCGGCGCGGGTCGTCGACTGACGCAAGGGAAAGGGCGCGATCGTGGCTGACGCAAGCCTTGGGCAGACGATTGGACCCGCGGTCACCCTGATGGCGGCCGCCGTCATCGCGGTGCCGCTGTTCCGCCGGCTGGGGCTGGGATCGGTTCTCGGCTACTTCACGGCTGGCGTGCTGGTCGGGCCATCGGTCCTCGGCTTCTTCACCGATACCCGTTCCATATTGCATTTCTCGGAACTGGGCGTGGTGATGTTCCTGTTCCTGTTCGTGATCGGGCTCGAACTGCGTCCCCACAAATTGTGGGCGATGCGGGGCCAGATCTTCGGGCTCGGGTCTTCGCGCGCTCGGCTTCGACGAGGCGGTCGACGATGTCCGACGCCGCGACAGCGAGCGGCTGACCGAGCAGGTGCAGGGGGACGAGATGTCGGGCCGCGACCGCCTGCATCTCTGCCCGACCGCCGGATCGCTGGCGACCCAATGACCTTCAAGCCCCATAACAGAGCAAGGATTCATCCGTCATGAACAAGGATTGGCTGGCCGGCGTCATGGTCGTTGCCATGATGCAGGCATACGGCCCGGTCGGGCGGGCGGAAGCGCAGCCGCCCGATGCGACGGGCGACGCGCCGATACGCGCCCCTTCCCGGCCTGTCAGCATGCCGTTCGTGCTGCGCGACAATCTCGTCACGATCGACACCCTCATCAACAATCGGCCGCAGCGCGCGGTGCTGGATAGCGGTGCGGGCTCGCTCGTGATCGATCGGAGCATGGTCCGGAAGCTGGGGCTCGGCGAGGGCACATCGGTCGGCGACGTCGCGGCCGCCGGCGGTCAGACGGAGCAGTTGCGGCCGATCGACATCGAAAGCCTGACCGTGGGGCCGCTGCACTTCGCGCATGTCGCGGGACACTCCGTGAACCTCGGGCAATTGTCGGCATCCGCCGGCTTCCCCGTCGAGCTTCTGGTCGGCGCGCCGGCGTTCAGGCACGGTGCCGTGACGGTCGATTACCGGAAGCGTCGCGTGACGTTCGGGCCGAGCGGGAGCGCGCCGGCATGCGCGGCCCCGATCCCGCTACGCATCGTCGAGAATGTCCCCGTCGTCGACGTGGATGTTCGGACGACGCCGGGCGCGGAGCCGGTCCGGCTCAAGCTCGTCGTGGATCTCGGGACGCGGCACAATGCGATGATGGTTGGCGGCCCCTTCCTGCGCAGCGAGGCGGGGCTGGCGTTGATGCGGTCGGGCCGCGCGCGGAAGGTGGGGCATGGCGTCGGAGGCGCGGTACAGGGCAATGTCGCGCGCATCGCGGCATTGCAGGCGGGCGCCTTTCAGGCCGCGGACGTCGAGGTCGCCCTGACGTCCGGCGCGGCGGCGTTCGAGGCCGGGATCGTCGATGGATCGCTGGGGATGCCCCTCTGGGGCAAGGGGGTCATCACCTTCGACTATCCCGCCAGGCAATTGTGTATAGCGCGGTGAGGGCGACCTGATGCGTGCGGTGACCGTGATCGGCAGGCCCGGCGGCCAGCGGCTTGCGATCGAGACGGCCGACCGCCCCGTGCCGATGCCGGGTGAAGCGCTGGTGGCGGTCGAGGCGATCTCGCTCAACAATGGAGAGGTGCGCACCGCGCTTGCCGGGGCGGCAGGCGCACGGCCCGGCTGGGACTTTGCCGGCGTGATCGAATCCGCGCCCGCCGGGTCCGCCTTTTGCGCGGGCGATCGCGTCGTCGGGCTGAAATTCGACGGCGCCTGGGCCGAGCGGGTCAGCGTTCCGACGAAATTCCTTGCACCCATCCCCGACAATGTCCCGTTTGAACTCGCAGCCGTGCTGCCGGTGGCCGGCCTCACGGCGACGATCGCGCTCTCGAAGAAGGCGCTGCGGGCAGGAGACAGACTGCTCGTCACGGCGGCGACCGGCGGCGTCGGTCTGATCGCCGTGCAGCTGGCCGCCGCGACCGGCGCCCATGTCGTCGCGTTCGCCCGGCGCGAGGACGATGCCGCGCTGCTGCGGCGGCTCGGCGCGACCGCCGTCGCGGGCAGCGCCGAGGATGCCGCGCGCCTGGGGCCGTATGACCTCATTCTGGAAGGCGTGGGCGGCGAGCTGCTCGGGCATGCCCTGTCGTGGCTCTCGCCGCGTGGCATGTGCGTCCAGTTCGGCGACGCGGGCGGCGATGACGTCACGACATTCAACGCCAAGGCCTTCCGCCTGGGTTCCGGCGGTGCGTTCGGCGGGACCTCGCTCTACGGCTTCGTCCTCGCCGAAGAGCTGACGCGGCTGGAGCCGGCCGACGCCGCCGCGCTGCTCGCGGGCCTCGCCGTGCGGCTCGGCACCGGAAAGCTGGATCCCGTGATCGGGAAGATCGGCTCCTGGCGCGAGATCGATCACGTCGCCCGCGCGCTCCTGTCTCGCGCCTTCAAGGGAAAGGCCGTCCTGCGGCTGGATTGAGACGCCCTGCGGAGACGATCATGCCCACTGAACCGCAACGCATCACCTTCAGGAACGACGGGCGGGACATCGCCGGCCACCGTCGCCTGCCCGACAGTGTCGAGGAGCGGCGGGCCTATCCCGCCGCTGTCGTGGCCGGCCCCGGAAGCCGCGTGGAGGAGCAGGCGCGGCACCCGCGCGCGGCAGCTGGCCGGGCGCGGCTAGGTGACGCTCGTGAAAACGGCCCGTGCGGATCCTCGCTCGACATGACGAAGCCGACGATGACGCAACCCGACCAGAAAAGGAGCATGTCGTGACCAATTCCATGAAGGCCATCCTGCTTGTCAGGTTCGGGGGCTACGACGCCTTCGAGATGCGCGACGTGGCCGTCCCGGCCGTCGGACCCCGACAGGTCCGGGTGCGCGTCCACGCCACCGCCATCAATCCTCTGGACTACCAGATTCGGCGCGGCGATTACGTCGATCATGTGCCGCTACCCGCCATCATCGGGCACGACGTCTCCGGGGTCGTGGAGGAGACGGGAGAGGCTGTCACCGAGTTCGGCGTGGGTGACGAGGTCTATTACACGCCGAAGATCTTCGGTGGCCCCGGTTCCTATGCCGAACAGCACGTCGCCGACATTGATCTCGTCGCCAGGAAACCGCGCAATCTCAGCCACATCGAGGCGGCCAGCCTGACGCTGGTCGGCGGCACGGTCTGGGAGTCCCTGGTGACCCGCGCCCGGCTCACCGTTCAGGAAGCCATTCTGATCCACGGCGGCGCCGGTGGCGTGGGCACGATGGCGATCCAGCTTGCCAAGGCGATGGGCGCACGGGTCATCACCACGGCCCGCCAGGCCAACCATGATTTCGTGCGTTCGCTCGGCGCGGATGAGGCGATCGACCACACGCGCGACGACTATGTCGCGGCAGTAGCGGAACTGACGCAGGGCCGAGGGGTGGACGTCGTCTTCGATACGATCGGCGGCGATACGCTCACGCGGAGCGGGCTCGTGCTCGCGGACGCCGGGCGGGTGGTCAGCATCGTCGACATCGCGCAGCCGCAGAATCTGATCGAGGCCTGGGGCAAGAACGCCGCCTACCATTTCGTGTTCACCCGGCAGAATCGGGGCAAGCTCGATGCGCTGACAAATCTGGTCGAACGTGGCCTGATCAAGCCGGTGATCGGCGCGGTGCTGCCTCTGGCGCGCGTCGGCGACGCGCATGCGCTGCTCGAAGCCGGAGGCGCCCGTGGACTGAGAGGGAAAGTGGCGATCGACGTGATGGGCCAGACGGTCCGGCTCCCCGCGCCATAGCGGATACGAACTTCCGTTCCCGCCCGCGCAACACAGTTCGACATTTCTCGATACCAAGACAATTCCCGCGGGATCACTACCTCCGAAGAGCAGGTCGTCGTGGCCACCGCGACATGGCGGACGTCATCGGATCTGGTTTCAAACGGTAGGGAAGGGCGATTGCATGATCGATCTGGCCGGAAAGCGCGCATTGGTGGCGGGCGGGTCACGGGGCATCGGGGCCGCGATTGCCTCGGCATTGGCCGAAAACGGCGCCGACGTCGCGTTTACCTATCGGGATTCGACGGAGCGCGCCCGGGAGGTGGCCGACGCCATCGAGAAGACCGGTCGTCGTGCCGTCGCCATCCAGGCGGACAGCGCCGACCCCGACGCCATCACCCGCGCGGTGGGCGACGCTGTCTCCGCCCTTGGCGGGCTCGACATCCTCGTCAACAGCGCGGCCATCGGCCACATGGGCACGATCGCCGAGACCGATATCGCCGACTATCAGGCCGTGATGGACGTGAACGTCCGGGCGCCGCTGCTGTTCGCCAAGGCGGTGATACCGCATCTCGGCGAGGGCGGGCGCATCGTCACGGTCGGATCGGCCTTGGGAGAGCGCGTGCCGTTCGCGGGCATCACCCTCTATGCGATGTCGAAGGCGGCGCTGACCTCTTTCACCCGTGGTCTCTCGCGGGAGCTGGGGCCGAGCGGCATCACCGTCAATCTCGTCCAGCCCGGCGCCACGGATACGGATGCCAATCCCGCCGGCGGCGAAGGCGCGGACGTCCAGCGCGGATTGACTTCGCTCGGCCGCTACGGGACGCCGCGCGAGATCGCGAACGCGGTGGTGTTTCTCGCAAGCCCGGCGGCGAGCATCATCACGGGCACGACCCTGACCGCCGACGGGGGCGCGATCGCCTGATCCACAGGGAGGAGAAACCATGTCCACCGTACAGTATCGCACATTGCGGGTCGGCGCGGTCGAGGTCTTCTACCGGGAGGCCGGCGCGGCCGATGCGCCGGTCCTCCTTCTCCTCCACGGCTTTCCGTCCGCCAGCCACATGTTCCGCGATCTGATCCCGCGCCTGGCGGACCGCTATCGCCTGATCGCGCCGGACCTGCCGGGATTCGGCAAGACCAGAGCGCCCGAGCGTGGCGCTTTCACGTACAGTTTCGATGCGCTGGCGGGCGTTCTGGAGGGGTTCGTCGATGCGCTCGGGCTCGACCGCTTCGCGCTCTATATCTTCGATTATGGCGCGCCGGTCGGCCTGCGCCTCGCGATGCGGCATCCCGAGCGGATCAGCGCCATCATCTCCCAGAACGGCAACGCCTATGAGGATGGCTTCAGCGACGAATGGGGCGCGTGGCAGGCCTATTGGCGCGATCCGAGCGACGCCCATCGCGAGGCGTGCCGGGCGTCCCTGTCGCCCGACACGATCCGCAGCTGGCAATATGGCACCGGCGCCGACCCCGCCCTGCTGTCACCCGACGGCTACGAACTCGACATCGCCTATATGGCGAGGCCCGGGGCGGAGGAGATCCAGCTCGACCTGATCCTCGACTATCGCAGCAATGTCGCGCTCTATCCGGCGTTTCACGCCTATTTTCGGGCGCATCGCCCGCCTTTGCTGGCGGTCTGGGGGCGGCACGATCCCGCGTTCATCCCCGCCGGCGCCCACGCTTATACGAAGGATCTGCCGGACGCGGAGGTGCACCTCCTCGATACCGGCCATTTCGCCCTGGAGACGCACCATCGCGAGATCGCCGACCATATCGGGGAATTTCTCGGACGGACCGTCCGGCCGTATGAGCGAGCGATCGGCGCGAACGGCGCCTGAAGGGACGCAGCGGCCTATCGGGTGTCGAGGCTATTTCGTCCTTCGCGAACTCTGCGCGGCAGATAGAGGATGCGCCCCGCGTCGGGAGCGCTTTCCAGATCCACCCAGCCATCCTCGCGCCCCGGCCGGCCGGGGCGGTGGGCGAGCCACTGGCAGAGTTCGAGCAATTCGTGGGCTTCGGCGGGCGCGGTCATCGGCTGGCCCTCGACGTCGCGGCGCCCGTCCAGCCCGGCGCCGAGCAAGGCGGAAAGATTGCGGCCGGCGATACGATCGAGCCGCTCCGACGCCAGTTCGGATGTGGTGACGACGATATCGGCATGGGCGAGCAGGGGGCGCAGGCGGCGCTCGGCGCGCCAGCGGCCGAGCAGATGGGGCGGCCCGAGATCGTCCTCGCCACCGAGGCGGGCGACGAGGCCCGGACGGCGGCGGCGCCGCGCGATCGAGGCGACGACGCCCAGCACCGGCCAGCAATCGAGCGAGGGCGCGATCACCACGTCCATCGGCACGAGCAGGAAATAGGTGCAGGCCGCCGCCGCATAGGCGCCAAGCGACTGGGGCAGGCGGCCGATCGGCAGGCTCGCCGCCGCCAACTCCACCCCATCCCGTTCGGGATCGAGCGCGGCAGGCGGGGCCTGGCCATGGACCAGCGTGATGCTCGCGCCGCGCTCGGCCAAGCTGACGGCGATGCGGCGGATCGCGGCGATCGTGCCCTCGGGCAGCCCATCGGGCACGGTGATGCCGATCCTCACGCGCGCGCCCCTCGCGACGGCGGGGCGGCGCGCCGGGGCATGGCGGATCGGGGGCGGGGCGGCGTCACGAAGCCCCAAATACTACGAATGATTGCTCCGGGGATGGCTCCTCCCCAACATTGGGATATCGTATAGTCGGCGAGAGTTGCCCTCCATCGCCCGGCCCTAGCGTCCCGGCCATGGTTCGCTTCCTCCCCCTCGCCTCGCTCCCGCTTTGCCTGTCGGCCTGTCAGGAAAGCCCGGCGCCGCCCACCGCGCCCAAGCCGGCCCTGCTCACGCCTGTCGCCCACGAAAGCGAGCTGCTGACGGTAGCGCTGACGCCCCAGGCGCGGCAGCGGCTGGGCATCGCCACCGTGACGGTCGGCGCCGGCGCGGCGGCGGCGGTGCGCGAGACGAGCGGCGAGATCGTGGTGCCGCCGATCGCGCCGGGCGGCGTGCCGACCACCTCGCTCTCCAACCTCGCCCAGATCGGCACCCAACAGGCCGCCGCCGATGGCGAGGTCGCCCGCACGACCGCCGCCGCCCGGCTGGCGCGCATCGCGCTCGGCCGCGCCGAGGCGCTGGTGCGCGAGGAGGCCGGCAGCATCCGGGCGCGCGACGAGGCGGCCGCCGCGCTCGCCTCGGCGGAGGCGGTGCGCGACGCCGCCGTCGCCCAGCGCCGCCTGCTGGGGCCGGGCATCGCCGCGATGGGCGGGCAGAGCCGGTTGTGGGTACGCGTGTCGGTGTTCGGCAGCGATCTGACCGCGATCCGCCGCGACCGTGCCGCCGCGATCCGCGCGCTCGGCGCCGACACCACGGCCCGCACCGCGCAGCCGGTCGGCGCGCCCCCCTCGGCCAACGCCACCGCCGGCACGGTCGATCTCTATTACGCGCTCGACAATCGCGATCGGGCATGGCGGGTCGGCCAGCGGGTCGCGGTCGCCCTGCCGCTCGCCGCGCGGCACGATGGCGCGGGGCTGGCGGTGCCCGCCTCGGCGATCGTGCGCGACATCTATGGCGGCGAATGGGTCTATCAGCGGACCGCGCCCGATACCTATCAGCGCCGCCGCATCGAGATCGTGGCGCAGGCGGATGGACAAGCCATCGTCGGCCGGGGTCTCGAGCCGGGGGCGGCGGTGGTGACGGCGGGGGCGGCCGAATTGTTCGGCACCGAGTTCGGCGCGGGCAAGTAAGATGCTCGCCTGGCTCGTCCGCGCCGCGCTCACCCAGCGCGTCCTCGTCCTCGCGATGGCGGGATTGCTCGTGCTGTTGGGGCTGCGCGCCTCGACCGCCGTGCCGCTCGACGTCTTCCCCGAATTCGCCCCGCCGATGGTGGAGATCCAGACCGAGGCGCCGGGCCTTTCCACCGAGGAGGTCGAGAGCCTCGTCACCGTGCCGATCGAGACGCAGGTCAACGGCGTGCCCGATCTCAAGACCCTGCGCTCCAAATCGGTGCTGGGCCTGTCGTCGGTGGTGATGCTGTTCGATCCCGGCACCGATGTGATCCGCGCGCGCCAATTGGTGCAGGAACGGGTGACGCAGGCGCAGGCCCGCCTGCCCGCCGCCGCCCGCCCGCCGGTGATGCTGCCGCCGCTTTCCTCGACCAGCCGGGCGATGAAGATCGGCATTTCCTCCAAGACGCTCGATCAGATGCAGCTTTCCGAACTGGTGCGCTGGACGATCCGGCCGCCGCTTATGGCGGTGCCGGGCGTCGCCAATGTCGCGCTCTGGGGTCAGCGCGACCGCCAACTCCAGATCCTGGCCGATCCCGATCGGCTGCGCGCCGCCGGCGTCACCCTGGCCGAATTGCGCGCTGCGGCGGGCGACGCGGTGCTGATCGGCGGCGGCGGCTTCGTCGACAGCGCCACCCAGCGGCTCGCGGTGCAGCAGGCCGCCCCCGTCCAGAGCGCCGACGATCTCGCCCGCACGCTCGTCAAGGTCGCGGGCGACGCGCCCGTACGCATCGGCGACGTGGCGCGCGTGGTGGACGGCTTCGCCGCGCCGATCGGCGATGCGATCATCAACGACGGCCCCGGCCTGATGCTGATCGTCGAGAAGCAGCCGACCGGCAACACGCTGGACCTGACCCGCGCGGTCGAGGCCGCCATCGCCGAGCTGAAGCCCGGCCTGAAGGACGTGACGATCGACACCACCATCTTCCGCCCCGCCACCTTCATCGAACGATCGATCGACAATCTCGGCGAGGCGCTGATGATCGGCTGCGTGCTGGTTGCGATCGTGCTGTTCCTCTTCACGCGCGACTGGCGGCAGGCGGCCATCAGCCTCGTCGCCATCCCCCTGTCGTTGCTGGGCGCGGGGCTGGTGCTGCTGTGGAGCGGGGCGACGATCAACACGATGGTCATTGCCGGCCTCGTCATCGCGCTGGGCGAAGTGGTCGACGATGCGATCATCGACGTGGAGAATATCGCCCGCCGCCTGCGCCTCAACCGCGATGCCGGCACGCCCGATCGCCCGTTCGACGTGGTGCTGCGCGCCTCGCTGGAGGTGCGATCGGCGGTGGTGTTCGCCTCGCTGATCGTGATGCTGGTGTTCCTGCCGGTGTTCTTCCTGGGCGGCGTGGCCGGCACCTTCTTTCGCCCGCTCGCCATCGCCTATGTGCTGGCGATCGGCGCGTCGCTGCTGGTGGCGCTGGTGGTGACCCCCGCTTTGTGCCTGTGGCTGCTGCCCCACGCCCCGCTCAGGGCCGAGCGCGACACGCGCTTCGTGGCCGGGCTCAAGCGGCGTTACGCCGGGATGCTGCCGCCGATCGTCGGTCGGCCGAAGGTGGCGATGGGCATCGTCGCGGGCGGGCTGGCGCTGGCGGGGCTGGGCTATGCCAGCTTCCAGGATCAGTTCCTGCCGGACTTCCGCGAAACCGATTTCCTGATGCACTTCGTCGAGAAGCCCGGCACCTCGATCGAGGCGATGGACCGCATCACCATCCGCGTCTCGAAAGAATTGCGCGCCATTCCCGGCGTCCGCAACTTCGGCGCGCATATCGGCCGCGCCGAGGCGGCGGACGAGGTGGTCGGCCCCAATTTCACCGAATTGTGGATCAGCCTGGACGAGACCGCCGATTACGACGCCAGCGTGAAGCGCATCAAGGCGGTCGTGGACGGCTATCCCGGCCTCTTCCGCGACGTGCTGACCTATCTGCGCGAGCGCATCAAGGAGGTGCTGTCGGGCGCCGGCGCGACCATCGTCGTCCGCGTGTTCGGCCCCGATCAGGTCGAGCTGCGCGCCGCCGCCGAGCGGGTGAAGGGCGCGATCGCGCCGATCGCGGGCGTCACCGATCTGAAGGTGGAGCAACAGGTGCTCGTCCCCCAGATCCAGATCCGCCCGCGCCCCGCCGACATGGCGACCCTCGGGCTGACGGCCGGCGAGGTGCGGCGGCAGGCGCAGACCCTGGTGGCGGGGCAGAAGGTCGGCGAAATCTATCGCGACCAGAAGTCCTTCGACGTCGCCCTGTGGGGCGAGCCGCGCGTGCGGGGCGATCTCCACGCGATCGGCGACCTGATGATCCAGGCCCCCACCGGCGCGCCCGTCCGCCTTCGCGACGTGGCCGACATCCGCGTGGTGCCCGCGCCGAACGAGATCAAGCGCGAGAACGGCCAGCGCCGCATCGACATCACGATGAACGTCGCCGGGGCCGATCTCGGCTCGGTCGCCCGCGCGGTGGAAGGCGCGGTCGGCACGGTGCCGTTCGCGCAGGGCTATCATCCGCAGGTGCTGGGCGAATATGCCGCGCTGAAGGACTCGCGCCAGCGGCTCGCGCTGACCGGGCTGCTGTGTCTGGCGGGCGTGCTGCTGCTGATCTGGCTGGAGTTCCGCTCGCGCCGGATCACCATGCTGGTCGGCCTCAGCCTGCCCTTCGCGCTGGTCGGCGGCGTGATCGGCGTGGCGCTGACCGGCGCGGTGCTGTCGCTCGGCTCGCTCGTGGGCTTCGTCACGGTGATCGGCATTTCGGCGCGCAACGGCATCATGCTGCTGTCGCATTACGATCACCTCCGCCGGGTGGAGGGCGAAACTCTCGGCCCGGCGCTGATCCTGCGCGGCGCGGAGGAACGGCTCGTCCCGATCCTGATGACCGCCACCTGCGCCGGCCTCGCGCTATTGCCGCTGATCGTGCGCGGCAACGCGCCGGGGCACGAGATCGAGCATCCGATGGCGATCGTGATCCTCGGCGGGCTGATCTCCTCGACCGCGCTCAACCTGTTCCTGATGCCGGCGCTCTACGCGCGCTTCGGCTGGGAGGCGCGGCGCGAGCCCGAACCCGCCCCCGCGCGGGAGGCGATCGCATGATCCGGCGCCTCGCCCCGCTCGCGGCGCTGCTGGCGACCGCCTGCGCCACCCCATCCGCCCCGCCGCCCGCCTCGGTCCCGGCCGGGCCGTTCGCGGCCTCGCCAGTCGCCGCGCTGGATGCCGTGCCGGAGGATTGGTGGCGCCTGTATGACGATCCGGTGCTGGACCGCCTCGTTCGCGCCAGCCTGGCGGCCAATGCCGATCTGCGCGTCGCCTTCGCCAATCTGGATGGGGCGCGGGCGGCGCTGTCGCAGGCCCGCGCGCTGCGCCTGCCGCAGACGATGCTCGAAAGCGCCGCCACGGTCGATAATCCCTCCGCCCAGCCCAGCGCCGCCAACGTCTCCGCCACCGATTATGACGTGGCGGCGACCGCCAGCTGGGACATCGACCTGTTCGGCCGCCTGCGCGCGGGCGCGCTCGCCGCCAAGGCCGATGCCGATGCCAGCGCCGCCGCGCTCGACGGCGTTCGCGTCGCGGTCGTGGCCGATACGGTGGCGGCCTATGTCGATCTGTGCGGCGCCACCGCCGCCGGCGATGTCGCCCGCCAGATCGTCGCCGCGCAAGAGCGATCCGTGGCGGCGGTGCGCGAGCAATATCGCGCCGGCGAAGTCTCCCCGCTGGAGGTGTCGCAGGCCGCCACCCTGCTGGAAGCGGCCCGCGCCACCCTGCCGCCGTTCGAGGCGGCGCGCGCCGGGGCGCTCTACCGGCTCGCCACGCTTCAGGGCCTGCCGCCCGCCGCCGCACGGGGCTGGCAACTCGGCTGCACGGCGCTGCCCCGGCTCGCCCGCCCGCTGCCGGTGGGCGACGGATCGGCATTATTGCTGCGCCGCCCCGACATCCGCGAGGCCGAGCGCAAGCTCGCCGCCGCCTCAGCGCGGATCGGCGTGGCGCGCGCCGATCTCTACCCGCGCGTCAACCTCGGCGGGGCGATCGGGCTGCTCGCCGGGGGCTTCGCCGCCACCGCCTCGCCGCTCATCAGCTGGGCCTTCCCCAACCAGGGGCCTGTCCGCGCCAAGCTCACCCAAGCGCGCGCCACCGAACGCGCCGCGCTCGCGAGCTGGGACGTCGCCATCCTGCGGGCCTTGCGCGAGGTGGAGAGCGGCCTCGCCACGCTCGACGGGGAGGTCCGCCGCAACCGCGCGCTGGGCGCCGCGTCGGGCGAGGCCGACACTTACGCCCGCCGCGCCGCCGCCCGCGTCCGGCTAGGCGATGCCGATCCGCTGATCCGCTACGATGCCGAACGCGCGCGGGCGAATGCCGCGCTCCAGCGGGTGCAATCCGATATCGCGATCGGCCAGGCGCAGGTCGCCCTGTTCCGCGCGCTCGGCGGCGGCTGGCAGGGTGCGCCCGTTCCGCTCGCGCCGGGCGTGGGGGTGCGCTAGATGGCGGGGATGCGGATATTGATCGTCGAGGACGATGCCGAAACGCGCGCCTTCATCGCCCGTGGCCTGACCGAGGCGGGCAATCAGGTGACCGTGAGCGAGGACGGGCGCGACGGGCTGTTCAAGGCGACCGACGGCGGTTTCGACGCGATCGTCGTCGATCGGATGCTGCCGGGGCTCGATGGCCTCTCGATGGTGAAGATGCTGCGCGCCGCGCACAACAATACCCCGGTGCTGATGCTCACCGCCGTCAGCGGCGTCTCCGATCGGGTCGAGGGGCTGGAGGGCGGCGCCGACGATTATCTGGTCAAGCCCTTCGCTTTCTCCGAACTGGCCGCGCGCATCGTGGCGCTCGGCCGCCGCCCGGCCGCGCAGGTCGAGCCGTCGCGGCTGGCCCATGCCGATATCGAGGTGGATCTCCACCGCCGCACCGTGAAGCGCGCCGGCCGCCGCGTGACGCTCCAGCCGCGCGAGTTCGCCCTGCTCGCCGAACTGATGCGCAATCCCAATCGCATCCTCACCCGCACGATGCTGCTCGAACGGGTGTGGGATTTCGATTTCGATCCCAAGACCAACATCGTCGAGACCCACCTCAGCCGGCTGCGCACCAAGCTGAATGCCGGGTTCGACGAGGATGCGATCCAGACGGTGCGCGGCGCCGGCTATATGTTGCGCGAGCGATGATCCGCCGCGCCTGGCGCTCCACCTTCGGGCTCGCCGCGATCGTCAGCCTCGCCTTCGCCTTCGCCACGCTGGCGGTGGGCGCCATCGTCTACGAAGTGGCGCACGAGGCGCTGGAGCAGCAACTCGACCACCGGGTCGCGCTGGAGACCCGCGCCCTGCTTGGCGTGCACCGGCAGGGCGGGCTGGCGGGCCTCGCCATCGTGATCCGCCAGCGGGACGCCGCGCGCAACAGCGCCAGCCTCGGCTATATCCTCACCGACGCGCGGCACCGCCGCATCGCCGGCGACCTCGCCGCCGACGTGCCCCACAAGCCCGGCTATTGGGAATTCCTGCCCCACGGCCTCCACCGCGAGCGCGAGGCGCAGGCGCTGACCATGCCGCTGCCCGGCGGCGGCACGCTCGTCGTCGCGGCCGATCGGGCGATGGTGCACGAGATCGACGAGACGATCCTCCACCTGTTCGCCGTCGCCTTCGGGGTGATGCTGGTGCTGGGCGTCGGCAGCGCCTGGACGATCGGCACGATCACCCGGCGCCGGCTCGATCGCTTCGCGGGCGCGGCCGACGCGATCAACGCGGGCGATCTCGGCCGGCGGATGCGCGCCGACGGATCTGGCAGCGAGTTCGACCGGCTGGCGACCGCGCTCAACGCCATGCTCGACCGGATGGTGATGCTGGTCGACAATCTCCGCCACGTCTCGGGCGACATCGCCCACGATCTGCGCACGCCCCTCACGCGCCTGCAAAACCGGCTGGAGGAGGCGCTGGCGATGGAGGGGCAGGGGGACCAGCGCGCCGCGATCGAGGGCGCGGTGGCGCAGGGCCGCGAACTGCTCGAAATCTTCGCCGCGATGTTGCGCATCTCTGAGATCGAGGCGCTGCGCGTGCGCGAAGGTTTCCGCCCGGTCGATCTGAGCGCGCTGTGCGAGGCGATGATCGAAACCTATCAGCCCGACGCGGAGGCCGGCGGCCACCAGATGACCGCGCGCATCGCGCCTGGCCTCATGCTCGAAGGCGACCGCCGCCTGCTCCAGCAGATGCTCGCTAACCTGCTCGACAACGCCCTGCGCCACACCCCGGCCGGCACGCAGGTGACCGTCACCCTGTCGCGCGTGGAGGACACGCTCGCCCTGCTGGTGGAGGATGACGGCCCCGGCGTCCCTCCCGAAGACGTGCCCCGCCTCTTCCAGCGCTTCAGCCGCTCCGAACGCAGCCGCTCGACCGAGGGCTATGGCCTGGGCCTCGCCCTGGTCGCGGCGATCGCGACGGCGCATCGTGGCACGGCATCGGTCGGGCGGCATGAGGGAGGCTTGACCATCAGGATCACGCTGGGCACGGGCGACCGATGACGCCCGCCCCTGAATGCCGAAGCTGATCGGACGACTTACCGCGCAGCCCCGGCATTCCAGCCCGCCCATTTCATACCGCACACCCGGCGACGGGTGCCCGGCGTTCAGCCCGACAGCCGAGCCATCCGATCCCGAGCCATCTACGCGGAACGTCTCAGCGATCGGCCGCCAGCAGGTCCGCCACCTGTGCCGTAAGCGTGTTCATCGCGAAGGGCTTGGTGACGAGCCGCATGCCGGGCTCCAGCTGCCCGTTGCCGACCACCGCATTCTCGGCGAAGCCGGTGATGAAGATCACCTTCAGGTCGGGCCGCCGCACCTTCGCGGCATCGGCGACCTGCCGCCCGTTCAGGCCGCCGGGCAGGCCGACGTCGGTGATGAGCAGATCGATCGCCGTGTTGGAATTGAGCAGCGTCACCGCCGTCGGCCCGTCCTGCGCCTCCAGCGAGGCATGGCCCATGTCCTCGAGCAATTCGCAGATCAGCATCCGCACCGTGGGCTCGTCGTCCACGACGAGGACGGTGCGCTTGCCGGTCTTGGGAAGATCGGACACCGGTTCGGCGGTGCTGCCCATTTCCGCCTCGCCATAGTGTCGGGGTAGATAGAGGCACATCGTCGTGCCCATGCCGACCTCGCTATAGGCGCGCACCTGCCCGCCCGATTGGCGGGCGAAGCCGTAGATCATCGAGAGGCCGAGCCCGGTCCCCTCGCCCAGCGGCTTGGTGGTGAAGAAGGGATCGAAGGCGCGCTTGATCGTCTCCGGCGTCATGCCGGTGCCGGTGTCCGACACGCAGAGCGAGAGATATTGGCCCTCCGGCAGATCGCGCTCGCGGCTGGCGCGGGGATCGAGCCATTTGTTGGCGGTCTCGATCGTGATCCGGCCGCCTTCGGGCATCGCGTCGCGCGCGTTGATGCACAGGTTGAGCAACGCGTTTTCGAGCTGGTTCGGATCGACCAGCGTCGTCCAGAGGCCGCCCGCGCCAACCACCTCGACCTGCACCGCCGGGCCGACCGTGCGGCGGATCAGATCCTCCATGTCGGCGACGAGGCGGTTGATGTCGGTCGGCTTGGGATCGAGCGTCTGGCGGCGGGAGAAGGCCAGCAGGCGATGGGTCAAGGCGGCGGCGCGACGCGAGGCGCTCTGGGCGGCCGTCACATATTTCTCCAGCTCGCCGATCCGCCCCTGCGCGATGCGGACCTGCATCATCTCCAGCGATCCGACGATGCCGGCGAGCATATTGTTGAAATCGTGCGCGAGCCCCCCGGTCAGCTGGCCGACCGCCTCCATCTTCTGCGCCTGGCGGAGCTGCTCCTCGGCCGCCATCAGGCTGGCGGTCCGCTCCTCGACCTGTTGTTCCAGCGATTGGGTCAGCACGGCCAGTTCATGCTCCGCGCGACGGCGCTCGGTCGCGCTGCGGGTGCGCGCGGCCAGTTCCTCCATGAACAGCAGCTCCTCGGGCAACCAGACCCGCGGGGTGCCGTTGTTGATGTAGATCAGCGCGACGAACGCGCCATTCTCATGCAGTGGCATGTTGATGAAGGAGTGGGCGGTGATGGCCTTCAGCACGTCCGCCTGATCGCGCGTGCGCAAATCCTCGTCGGCGTTGGTGCACAGCACCGTTTCGCCGCGCTTCAGATCCTCGATATAGCTGCCATGGTCGCGGAATTGCAGCGTGCCCGCGATCGTCGTGACGCCCGGCGCGTTCCAGTCGCGCTCGACGGTGATGGTCTCGGCGATCGGATCGATCGTGCCGTAGCCGGCCCGGCTGACGCCGAGCGTCTGGCCGAGAATTTCCGAGGCCGCGAAGGCGATGTCGGCGGGATCGTCCATGTCGCGCAGGATGTCGCTCAGGCGGAGCAGCGCCGCCTGCCGCGCTTCGGCGCTGCGCCGTTGGGTGATATCAAAGCTGACGCCGGGAAAATGCTTCGAGACACCATCGTCCGCGATCGTACATCGCCCCTCCGCCGCGACCCAACGGAATGATCCGTCCGGCTGGACCAGGCGATATTCCGCGAAGAAGGGCTCGAGCGTTTCCACCGCTTTGTCGACCCGCGCCATCAGATCGCTTCGGTCCTCGGGATGAACGTGGCGGAAGAAGGCCTCGATCGGCGCGCCCCGCGCCGCGCGCTCGGCATCCACGCCATAGAGGGCGGCGAAGCGGGGATCGGCGACGACGAGATCCTCGCCGACATGCCAATCCCACATCCCCACCGATCGCGAAGCGACGGCGAGCGTGTCGCGCCGACGCTGCAAGGTGCGCAGTTCGATCTGGGCGACCATTTGGGCACCGAGCGCGAGCAGCGTCGTGCGTTGCATCGCGTTCAGCCCCTCGGGGCGAGGCGCGGTGTCGATCACGCACAAGGTGCCGAGCGGCAGCCCGTCCGAGGTGACGAGCGGAACGCCGGCGTAGAAGCGGATGTGCGGCGCCCCCGTCACCAGCGAAAAATCCGCGGTGCGTGGATCGGCGGCCAGATCGGGGATCTCGAACAGGCCGGCATGGTGGATCGCGAGCGCGCAGACGGACGTGTCGATCGGGGTCTCATCCACGCCGACCCCGAATTTCGCCTTGAACCACTGGCGCTGCGCATCGACGAGGCTGACCAGCGCGATCGGCGTGTCACACGCCGTTTTGGCCAGCCAGACGATATCGTCGAACGCCGGTTCGGACGGCGTATCGAGGATTTCGGCCTGGATCAGGCAATCGAGGCGTTCCGATTCGGTCCACGCGGCGGAGCGCCGCTCGATCGATCCCGCCGTCATCGGGGGCCGGCCGATCGATCGGCTCGCGATAAAATTGCCAAGGGAGTTCCGCCGTCCGTCATCATGATAGAGTTTGGGGAACGCACCATCGACCGCAATGGTCCGTGCCCATGCATCAGACCGGGCCGTGCCGCTACCTCATCCTGGCCCAAATCAACAGCGGGCGCGCGGACCTGATGACCTTCGGCGCTTCAAATCCCACAGCACACCGGGCCTGATCCTCTTCAAGAAAAGGAAAGCATCGCAACGCCAAATCCTTGTTTTTGGATCGGCTGAAGCACCATAGTTCGCCTGCCCAGATCGGCATCCGATGATGTCGGCGCTATAAAGGGCGATCCGGATGCCGGCTGGGGCCATCAACACGCTTATCATCGGCGGCGGGCAAGCGGGGCTGGCGATGAGCGGCAATTTGCGCAAGCAGGGCGTATCGCATCTCGTCGTCGAGCGGGATCGGATCGCGGAGAGTTGGCGGACGCGGCGGTGGGATTCGCTCGTGGCCAACGGGCCGGCCTGGCATGACCGCTTTCCCGATCTGGAATTCGCCGGCATCGACGCGGACGGGTTCGCCGCCAAGGATGCGGTGGTCGACTATTTCGAGACCTACGCGCGCCAGATCGATGCGCCGATCCAAAGCGGCGTCGATGTGCGGCGGCTGAGCCGACAGGATGGCAGATTCCTGATCGAGACATCGGGCGAGACGATCGTCGCCGATCGGGTGGTGGTGGCGACGGGGCCGTTCCAGCGACCGAGCATCCCGGCGATCGTGCCGCGTGGCGTCGATATCCCGCAGATCCACTCGCACAGCTATCGCAACCCCGATCAGCTGCCGCCGGGCGCGGTGCTGGTGGTGGGGGCCGGATCGTCGGGCGTGCAGATCGCCGACGAGCTGCTGCGTGCCGGGCGGCGCGTCTGCCTGTCGGTGGGGCCGCACAACCGGCCGCCCCGCCGCTATCGCGGCAAGGATTTCTGCTGGTGGCTGGGCGCGCTCGGCCATTGGGAGGCGCGGACGCCCAACCCCGGCACCGAACATGTCACGATCGCCGTGAGCGGCGCGCGCGGCGGCCATACGATCGATTTCCGCGAACTGGCCGAACGCGGCATGGTGCTGCTGGGCCGGGCCGAAGGCTGCGACGACGGCGGCGTGATGCGCTTCGCCGCCGATCTCGCCGGCAGTATCGCGGCGGGCGACGCGGATTATCTGTCGGTGCTGGATCAGGCCGATGCCTATGTGACCCGCGAGGGCCTCGATTTCCCCGAGGAGCCCGAGGCGCGGGCGATGCGCGCCGATCCCGCCTGCCTGACCGATCCGATCCTCAGCCTCGATCTCGCCGATGTCGGATCGATCGTCTGGGCGACGGGCTATACCTTCGATTTCGGCTGGATCGATATCGACACGTTCGACGCGGGCGGACGGCCGATCCACGACGCGGGCGTGTCGGCGGTGCCGGGGCTCTACTTCCTCGGCCTGCCCTGGCTGTCGCGCCGGGCCTCGGCCTTCATCTGGGGCGTGTGGGGCGATGCCGAGCGGCTTGCCGGCCATATCGCCGCGCACACGCCCGCCCCCGCCCCCGCCGCCTGACACCATCGAAGAGGGACAAGAGCATGCCCGTCCACGACCGCATCCGCCCGTTCAACACGCGCGAGACCTATCCCGAGCAGAAGCTCGACAACGATCTGTGCCAGGCGGTGGTGGCGCGCGGCCGCACCGTCTTCGTGCGCGGGCAGATCGCGCAGGATCTCGACACGCGCGAGAGCCTGTTCCCCGGCGACGCGACGCTCCAGACGCGGCAGGCGATGGCGAACATCAAGATGCTGATGGAGGAGGCCGGCGGCGACATCTCCCATGTCTGCCGCGTCGTCGTCTACCTCATCGACATTCGGTATCGCGAGGATGTGTATCGCGAAATGGGTCAGTGGTTGCGTGGCGTATTCCCGGTTTCGACCGGGCTGGTGGTGTCGGCGCTGGCCCGGCCGGAATGGCTGGTCGAGATCGAGGCGACGGCGGTGATCCCCGAATGACTTTCTCGGTCACCGCGCGCTGCGCCCGGGCGGGCATGTTCGGCATCGCCGTCTCCTCGTCGAGCCCGGCGGTGGCGGCGCGCTGCGCCCATGCGCGGGCGGGCGTGGGCGCGGTCTCGACGCAGAACATCACCGATCCCCGGCTGGGTCCTGCGGGGCTGTACGAACTGGCGAGCGGCCTGCCCGCCGAAGCCGCGATCGCCGCCCTGTGCGAGCGCGCGGGGGACACGGCGGCCTATCGCCAGCTGACGGCAGTGGATGCCGAGGGGCGCAGCGCGGCGCACAGCGGGGCCCATTCGCTCGGCCGCCACGGCCATCATCTGGCGCCGGACGTGGCGGCGGCCGGCAATATGCTGACCACGCTCGACGTGCCGCCCGCGATGGTCGCGGCCTTCCTCTCCCGGCCCGAGGATCATCTGGCCGACCGGCTGCTGGCGGCGATGGACGCGGCACTGGCGGCGGGCGGCGAGGAAGGGCCGGTCCATTCGGCCGGGCTGCTGGTGGTGGACGATCAGGACTGGCCGCTGATCGACCTGCGGATCGACTGGAGCGACGCGCCGATCGCCGACCTGCACCGCCTGTGGGCGATCTGGCGGCCGCAGATGCACGATTATGTCACGCGCGGCCTCGATCCCACCCGTGCTCCCAAATATGGGGTGCCCGGCGACCTGTGACATCGCGGACGTGCATATCGGCCCGGCGGGGATTAGACAGGCGGACACAATTCGTCATGCTCAAGGCCGGCCGCGATGCGCTTCACGTTGAAACAGCTCAGCTATTTCGTGGCGGCGGGTGAGGCGAACAGCATCACCCTCGCATCCGAACGGGTGCATATCTCGCAGCCGTCGATCTCCTCGGCGATCTCGCAGCTGGAGGCTGAGTTCGGCGTCCAGCTGTTCTTCCGCCACCACGCACAGGGCCTGTCGCTGACGCCCGCCGGGCAACGCTTCCTGATCGCGGCGCGCGAATTGCTCCAGCAGGCGGGCGCGCTCAACGATCTGGCGGACGAGATCACCACGACGATCGCGGGGCCGCTGCGTATCGGCGCCTTCCGCACCTTCGCGCCGCTGCTGCTGCCCGAATTGTGCGTCGATTTCGCCGAGGCGCATCCCAAGGTGTCGCTGGAGATGTTCGAGGATGACGAGGCCGAGCTGGTCGCCAAGATCCGCAAGGCCGAACTCGATATCGCGCTCACCTACGAGCAGGACGGGGTGGACCTGCATTTCGAGCAACTGGCGCTGCTGCCGACCTATGTGCTGCTGCCCGCCGGCCACGGGCTGGCCAAGAGCGGGAGCCTGAGCCTCAAGGATCTGGCGAGCCAGCCCTTCGTGTTGCTCGATCTGCCGGTCAGCCGGGAATATTTCGCCTCGCTGTTCGAGAAGGCCGGCGTGCCGCTCAACATCGTGGCGCGCAGCCATCAGCCGGAGACGGTGCGCAGCTATGTGGCGTCGGGACTCGGCTTCTCGCTGCTGACGGCGCGGCCGAAGAATCTGACGGCGCTCAACGGCCGGCCGCTCGCCTACCTCTATCTCGACGACGATTTCCCGCCGATGAAGCTGGGGATGATTACCGCTCGCACCATCCGCAAGACGCGCGCGGTGGCGGCGTTCGAGGAGCATTGCCGGAAATCGATCTCGACCCGATCGATCCCCGGCATGATGAACTGGTAGCGGTCAGTCTGGGGTCAGATCCCCGGCGCGGCACAGCCAGTCGACCAGTGCGCCCAGCATCGCGTCGCAGCGGGCGAGTTGATCGACGGTGACATATTCATCGGGCTTGTGGCCTTGGTCCATCGATCCGGGGCCGCAGATCATCACCGGGCGGCCGAGCTTGTCGTCGAACAGCCCGCCCTCCGTACCGAACGCCAGCTTGATGCGATCGTTGGCGCCGGTGAGCGAGGCCAGGAAGCGCAGCCATGGCCCATCGGGGCTGTCGAGGCCGGGGTAGGCGTTGAGCGGTTCGATCAGGATCGCGGCTTCGGGGAAATCGGCGGCGTGGTGCGCGACGATGGCGTCGGCGGCGTCGCGCAGGCGCGCCATGACGGCCTCGCCATCCTCGCCGGGGACGGTGCGGAGTTCGATATCGAGCGCGCAGCTGTCGGGCACGATGTTGAGCGCGGTGCCGCCCCGGATCGTGCCGACATGGAGCGTGGAGAAGGGCACCTCGAAGGCGTCGTCGCGCCGGCCGTCGCGCGCCAGCCGCTCCTGCTCGGCCCGCGCGGCCGTCACGAAATCGGCGGCGAGGTGGATGGCGTTGAGGCCGAGGTGCGGCAGCGCCGAATGGGCCGCGCGGCCGGCGCAGGTGACGCGTGCGGCCAGCTTGCCCTTGTGCCCGGTGGCGAGGCGCATCGAAGTGGGCTCGCCGACGAGGCAGAAGAGCGGGCGGACGGGGAGACGCTCCAGCTCGTCGAGGAGCGAGCGGACGCCGACGCAGCCGACCTCCTCCTCGCACGACAAGGCCAGATGCAGCGGCGCGCGCAGGTCGGCGGCGCGCTCCGACGCACGCAGGAAGGCGGCGATCGCGCAGGCGACGAAGCCCTTCATATCTGCGGTGCCGCGTCCGAACAGCCGGTCGCCCTGCCGTGTCAGGGCGAAGGGCGGCATGGTCCAGGGCTGGCCGGCGACGGGGACGACATCGCTATGGCCCGACAGCACGATGCCCGGCCGGTCCGCCGGGCCGAGCGTGGCCCACAGGTTCCAGCTTCCCGGCAGCGGCCCGGTGATGCGGGTGACGCTCGCCCCCGCCGCGCGCAGCAGCCCCTCGACATGGTCGATCAGCTCCGCGTTCGGCGTACCGCTGACGGTGGGAAAGGCGATCAGCCGTTCGAGGATGTCGATGCTGGTCATGGTCATCCTCAATAGCCCCGGCTGCGGCTGACGGTGCCGATCGCGGGCAGCCCGGCGCTCACCCGCCGGACATTCTCCGCGATCTGCACCGCCGCCGTCTCGGGCAGCGCGACGGACGCCAGATGCGGCGTCACCAGCACGCCCGGCATAGCCCAGAGCGGGCTATCCCTGGCCAGGGGCTCGGCGGCGAACACGTCGAGCGTGGCCGATCCGATCCGCCCCGAAAAGAGCGCGGCGATCAGCGCATTCTCGTCCACGACCTGCCCGCGCGAGACGTTCACGAAGGCGGCGCCCGGCTTCATCGCGGCGAAGCGATCCGCATCGAGCAGCCCGCGCGTCTCCACAGTCAGCGGCAGGAGCGATACGAGGATGTCGGCGCCCGCCAGTACCGTATCGAGCGTGTCGCGGCCGTGATGCGTGGTCACGCCTTCGATCCGCTTGGGGCTGCGCGACCAGCCGTGGACGGTGAAGCCTAGCCGCGCCACCTCGGCGGCGGCCAGCGCGCCCAGTTCGCCGAGGCCGAGGATGGCGACGGTGATGTCGCGCGCCGGGCGCGGGTGGCGGTAGGTCCATTCGGCCTGCCGCTGGGCGATCTCGAAATGGGGGATGTCGCGGGCGTGGCGCAGCACCGCGAACAGCACGAAATTGGCCATCATCCGGCCCATTTCGGGATCGGACAGGCGGGTGATCGGCACGTCGCCGATGTCCTCGCGCGCCACCAGCCGATCGACCCCCGCCCCCAGATTCACGACCAGCGCGAGGTTGGGGAAGCGCGCGAAGAAGCCCGGCGGCGGTTTCCAGACGAGCGCGGTGCGGACCCGTTCGGGATCGGTGACGGCATCGGCCGGCGATATCTCCACGTCGGGCAACAGCGGCGCCAGCGCCTCGGCCCAGGGCGCGAACGGGTCGACCGCGCTGTAGAAAGCGAGGATGTCGCGCATCTAGCCCACGTAGCCGGGGTTCAGCCGGTCAAGCCGGCGCTTCATCGCCACCAGATGCGGGCGCGCGGCATAGCGCCGCTCCTCGACCATCTGTTCGGCCGCCAGCCGCACGGTCGCCGCGTCGATCAGGCGGAGCGGGCCGCCGGCGTTGCGCGCGAGCCACTGGTCGCGCGCCGCCACCTCGAAATAATGGAGGTCGTAGAGGCAGTCCGCCACGGTCGGGCCGATCGCCATCACGCCGTGATTGGCCATCAGCAGCAGATCCTTGTCCGCCAGCGCCTGCGCCACCGCATCCGCCTCGCCGCCGTCCAGCACGAGGCCGCCATAGCGGGTAAGATAGGCCGTCCGCTCGATGAAGCGCATCGCGCTCTGGTTGACGGGCAGCAGGCGCATGTCCTCCAGCGCGGACTGGGCGGTGGCATAGGGCATGTGACTGTGCATCACGCAATGCGCGCGCGGCACCGCCCGATGGATGCGCGAATGGATCTCGAACGCGGTCGGCTCCCAATGCCCCTCGCCCGCGACGATCCGCCCGGCGAGATCGACCTTGATGAGGCTGTCGGCGGTCACTTCCTCGAACAAGGGGCCGAAGGGCTTGAGCAGAAAATGGCCCGGCTCGCCCGGCACCGCGCAGGAGAAATGGTTGAACAGCCCGTCGTCCAGCCCCTCCAGAGCGGCGATGCGATAGGCCGCCGCGAGGTCGATCCGCGCGGCGCGCTCGCCCTCCCCCATCGCCGCGCTCACGGCGCGACGGTCTCATCGGCGAGGATGCGGGCGTTGATGGCGTCAATCGTCGGCTGCGCCTCGGCACGGGTGATGCGCTGGCGCAGGCGCCGGTCGAGCGTCGTCAGGATGCCGAAGAAGGAGGAGCGGCAATGTTCGAGCATCTGCCCCGCCTCGGCCTCGCCGATGCCCAGCCGGTCGCGCAGGAAGGCGTTGAAGCCGTCGCGCGCGGCGGGCGTGTCGAGCACGATCGCGGGCTGCGTATCCCAGGCGATGAGACGATAGCGGGCGACGGCCGAGCGCGTCTCGAGCGGCGCCTCCAGCCGGATATCGCGCGACGAGGCGCCGACCTCGATCACGACATCGTCCTGATCGAGAATCCACGCCTGCCGGACGGGATCGTAATAGCGCAGGTCGTCGGCCGGGATGGCGATCTCGACGCGGCGGGTCTCGCCGGGCGCGATCGCGACCTTGGCGAAGCCCTTCAGTTCGTGGACCGGTCGGTGCAGGCGCGGCTTGCCGTAGCGGACGTAGATCTGGGCGATCTCCTGCCCCGCGACGTCGCCCGCGTTGGTGATGTCGAACGCGACGGTGAGCGTCTCGCCGTCGCGGATCATGGCGCGGTCGAGCGAGAGGTTGTCGTAGCGGAAGCGGGTGTAACTCAGGCCGTGGCCGAAGGGGAACAGCACCGGCATCGCGCGGCTGTCGTAGCTGCGATAGCCGACGTGCAGCCCCTCGCTATAGACATGATCGCCATTCTCGCCGGGGTAGGTGAGATAGCCCGGAATATCGCGGATCGAGAGCGGGAAGCTGCTGGTCAGCTTGCCCGAGGGATTGACCTTGCCGAACAGGATGTCGGCCAGACCACCGCCCATCGCCTGACCCGACAGGAAGGTCTCGATCACGGCGGGCACGGCATCGATCCACGGCATCACCACCGCGTCGGGGCTGGCCAGCACCACCACCGTCGCGGGATTGGCGGCGGCGACCGCGGCGATGAGGTCGTCATGGCCGGGGGCGAGCGCGAGGGTGGTGCGATCGGAACCCTCGCCGTCCCAGCCCACTTCGGTGTTGGCGAAGAGGATCACCACGTCGGCGCCGGCCGCCCCCGCGACCGCCTCGGCGATCAGCGCGTCGCGCTCGGCGGCGTCCTCGGTCGTGCCGGCGAAATGCTCCACCGTGACGCCCTCGCCGGCCAGCGCGCGGATTTCGTCGAGCGGGATATCGACCTGCGTCGGCGTGGTGGTGGCGCAGCCCGAGCCCTGGATCACCGCCTCGACCGCGCCCGCGCCGATCACGACGATGCGCCGCGCGGTGGCGGCGATCGGCAGCAGCGCGCCCTCGTTCTTGAGCAGCACCATCGACTCGCCCGCGATCCGGCGCGCCAGCGCATGATGGGCGGCGGGGTCGAGCGGCAGCGCGGGCAGCGCCTCGCCCTGCTTGCAGCGGCGGACCAGTTCCAGCACGCGCAGGCACGCCCGGTCGACGATCGCCATCGACACCGCGCCCGTCTCCACGGCGGCGCGCAGATCGGCAAGCCGCGTCTCGCTCTCCGGCATGTCGAGGTCGTTGCCGGCGATCAGCGCGGCGGCGCGATCCTTGATGCCGTGCCAGTCGGACATGACCAGCCCGGCGAAACCCCATTCGCCGCGCAGCACGTCATCGAGCAGCCAGCCATTCTCGGCCGCCTGCACGCCGTTGAGCCGATTGTAGCTGCTCATCACGGTCCAGGGATCGCTCCTGGTGATCGCCCGCTCGAAGCCGCGCAGGTAGATTTCGCGCAGCGCGCGCATGTCCACCACCGAATTCATGCTCGTCCGCTCGATCTCGCAATTGTTGCAGGCGAAATGCTTGAGCGAGGCGCCGACGCCCTGCCCCTGAAGACCGAGGATCAAAGCGGCGGCGATGTCGCCGCTGACGACGGGATCTTCCGAATAATATTCGTAGGTGCGGCCGCCGAGCGGCGTGCGGCGGATGTTGATGCCCGGCCCGAGCAGGATGTTGACCCCCATAGCGCGACATTCGATGCCGAGCGCGCGGCCCATCGCCTCGGTCAGCTCGACATCCCACGAACAGCCGAGCGCCGATCCATTGGGGAAGCAGGTCGCGGGCTTCATCACGCCCCAGGCGGTCTCCACCTCCTGCGCCTTGCGGTTGACGACCGAGAGGAAACCCTCGAAATCCTGGCCCGCTTCCTCGTCGCCGTCGATCTGCGGGATCGAATAGCGCACGCCATAGGTGCCGTCGGTCATCACCACCGCCGGGATGCCGAGCCGCTCGACGGCGTGGGTGCGCCACATGCGGTGGCCGGTCAGCAGATCGACCTTCTCGTCGATCGTCAGGTCGGCGACGAGCGCGACGAGGTCGGCGCTTTCAAAGGATGACGTCACGGGGGATTACTCCGGTAGGATCAGCAGCGAAGGCCGGTGTCGGCCGCGAAGACGGACGCGCGCGCGGCGTCGAAGGTGATGGCGAGCCGGTCGCCGGGCGACGGCGCCCGATCGGAGGGCACGCGGACGGAAATCATCTGCTCGCCCAGCTTCAGCCAGACGAGCGTATCGGCGCCCATCGGCTCGATCAGCGCGATCTCGACAGGATTGGCGGCGGCGAAGGCGGAGGCGGGCGCGAATTCAGTGGCTTCGGGGCGGAGGCCGAGGATGATCTCGTCGCCCGCGACCGGCGGCTTGCGGAAGGGATAGCCGGCGAGCGACAGGCGGATGCCGTCTGCGGTGTGGAGCGCGCCCTGCCCTTCGGCCACGAAGCGCCCCCGCACGAAGTTCATCGCAGGCGAACCCACGAAGCCGGCGACGAACATCGTCTCGGGCTTCTCATACAGGGTGCGCGGATCGGCATATTGCTCGACCACGCCGCCGCGCAGCACCGCGACGCGGGTGGCCAGGGTCAGCGCCTCGACCTGATCGTGGGTGACATAGACCATCGTGGTGCCGAGCGTGCGGTGGATCTTCTTCAGCTCCATCCGCATCTCGGTCCGCAGTTTGGCGTCCAGGTTGGAGAGCGGCTCGTCGAACAGGCAGATGTCCGCCTCGCGCACCAGCGCCCGGCCGATGGCGACGCGCTGGCGCTGGCCGCCCGAGAGCGCCGCCGGCTTGCGATCGAGCAAAGCGGTGATCTGGAGCAGTTCGGCCACCCGATCGACCCGCCAGGCGATCTCGTTGCGCGAGACTTTGGCGACCTTCAGGCCGAAGGACAGGTTCCCCCGCACCGTCATGTTCGGGTAGAGGGCGTAGGATTGAAACACCATGCCGATGCGCCGCCGCGCGGCATCGACATGGGTGACATCCTCGCCGCGCATGTGGATCGATCCGCCGTCGACCGTCTCCAGCCCGGCGATGGCCGACAGGAGCGTCGATTTGCCGCAGCCGGACGGCCCGAGCAGGACGGTGAATTCGCCCGGCTCGATCTCCAGGCTGGTATCCTTCAGCACCATCGTGGCGCCATAGGCCTTGGAAAGATTGCGGATCGAAATGCCGCCGGTGGTGGCCCTGTTGACGGGGTTCATCATGTTCATCCCTTGACCGCCCCGGCAGCGATACCGCGAACGAAGTAGCGCCCCGACAGGAAATAGACCGCGAGCGGCGGAAGCCCCGCCAGCAGGGTCGCGGCCATGTTGACGTTATAGCGCGCCTCGCCCGTCTCGGTGTTGACGATATTGTTGAGGAGGACGGTGACCGGCGTATTGCCCGTGCCGCCCAGCACGAGGCCGAAGAGATAATCGTTCCAGATCGCCGTGGTCTGCATGATCGCCGCGACGACGAGGATGCTGGGCGACAGCGGCAGGATCAGCTGGAAGAAGATGCGGTAGAAGCCCGCCCCGTCGATCCGCGCCGCCTGCACGATCTCGTGCGGGAGGGCCGCGTAGAAGGTGCGGAAGATCATCGTGAGGATCGGCTGGCCGAGCAGGATGTGGATCAGCACCAGCCCGCCGATCGTGCCGTACAGATCGAACAGCCCGAGGGTATGGACGATCGGATAGAGCAGGGCCTGATAGGGCACGAAGGCGCCCAGCAACAGCACGGCGGCGAGCTTGTCGGCATGCGGCACCGTCCAGCGCGCCAGCGCGAAGCCGTTGATCGCGGCCAGGAACACCGATCCCAGCACCGCCGGCACCACGATCTGGAAGGAGGTGACGAAACCCGGCTTCAGCCCCTCGCAATAAGCGCCGGTGCAGGCATGGCTCCACGCATCGCGCCAGGCCGACAGGTCGATCTGATGGGGCAGCGAGAAGATCGACCCCTGACGGATTTCCGCCATCGTCTTGAACGAGGTCGCCACCATCACGAACAGGGGCGCGGCAAAGGCCAGCGCCAGCACGATCAGCGCGGCATAAAGCAGGATGCGCCCGCCGATACCGCCCCGGCTCGCCATCGCGGGGGTCATTTCGGCTGCCTCCGCTGATAGAGGTAGAAGGGCACGAGGGCGGCGGCGACGATCAGCAGCAGCATCACGGCGGCGGCCGATCCGAGCGCGACATTGCCGCGCTCGAACATCGCATCCACCACGAACTTCGCGGGCAGATCGGTCGAGGTGCCGGGGCCACCGCGCGTCATGGCGATGACGAGATCGTAGGCCTTCACCACATGGGTCACCAGCAGCACGACGCAGGTGGCGACGGTGGCGCGCATCGAGGGCAGGACGACGCTGGCATAGACCCGCCACACCGGAATGCCCTCGATCCGCGCGGCGCGCCAGATTTCGGGATCGATGCCGCGCAGGCCCGCCAGCAGGATCGCCATCACATAGCCGGAGGCATGCCAGACGCCCGCGAACACCAGCGTGTAGATCGCCCGGTCCGGCCGGCCGATCCAGTCGAAGGTGAAGCTCTGCCAGCCGAGGTCGCGGACGAATTGCTGCACGCCGGTCGAGGGGTTGAGCAGCCATTGCCACACCACGCCGGTGACGATGAAGGACATCGACAGCGGATAGAGATAGATGGTGCGGAAGATGCTCTCGCCGCGCGCCTGCCGGTCGAGCAGGATGGCCAGTGTACCGCCCAGCAGTAGGGTCAGCACGATATAGCCCGATCCGAAGATCAGCATGTTGGCGACCGACGTGTGCCAGCGATCCATCGACCACAGGCGGATATAATGGCCGATCCCGACCAGCCGGTAATTGGGAATCAGGTTGGAATCGGTGAAGCTGATGTAGATCGTCCACAGGATGCTGCCATAATAGGTCAGCAGCACCAGCAGGATCGCGGGCACCAGGATCAGGCCCGGCCCGGCGCTGTAGCCGCCCTCACGCCGCATCGTGGATCACCTTGGCCATGGATCGGATCGCCGCGTCGGTCGAAAGCGAGCGCACCCAATATTGGGCGATGATGTCGCGCAATTCGCCTTCGGTATCGCTGTCCCACGCCAGCAGCCCGTTAGGCACCGGGGAATCGGGATCGGCGAGCGTTTCGGCCGCGAATCTGGTGCAGGCGTCGGCGTGGATCGGCTGCACGTCGAGCCGGGCGGGCACGCCGCCCTTCTTCGCGCTGAACCGCTGGATCAGGGCGGGATCGTTCAGCACGTCGAGCAGCATCTCGCGCGCGGCGCGCCCGCGATCGCCCCGGCCGAGCGGGAAGACGAGGGATTCGCCGTAAATGATATAGGCGCCGCGCGTGCCGGGGGTGGGGACGCAGGCGAAGTCGCGCCCCGCCTGCTGCCCGGCGGCGATGAATTCCGCCTTGGTCCAGTCGCCGCCGATCTGCATCGCCGCCTTGCCGGCGATCACCATGCCCGACGCGGCATTCCAGGTGCGCGACGAAACGCCGGCGTCCACCTCGTCGCGCAGCCGGCCGAAGATGTCGAACACCCGGCGCATGGTCGGGCTGGAGACGGCGGAAGCGTCGTGACGATCCATCACGCGGCGGTAGAAGGCCTTGCCGCCCACCCCCAGCATGACGTTGTAGAACACCAGCGTCTGGGTCCACGCCTCGCCCGAGAAGGCGAGCGGCACGAAGCCTTTCGCCCGCAGCCGGGCGGCGATGTCGAAGAATTCGTCCCAATTCTCAGGGGGCTTCGCGTCGATCGCGTCGAGCGCCTGGCGCGAGATGAAGAGCCAGTTGCCGCCGTGGATCGCCAGCGGCTCCATCACGATATGGCCGTTGGCCTGCATCTGGCGGTAGATGTAGGGGGAATAGCGGCCCTGCCAGCCTTCGCGCCGGGCGCGGGCGTCGAGCGGCTCCAGCACGCCCTGCTTGCCGAAATCCTGCACCGCGCGGCTCATCGCCCATTGCATCGCGGTCGGCGGCTGGCCCCCGGCGATGCGGCTGATCGCGAGCGCGCGGCCGGCGTGGATGCCGGTGACGGCGGTTTCGGTCCAGCGGCCGCCGCGCTTCTCGTAGGCGGCGACGATCTCGTGGATGGCGGCGGATTCACCGCCGCTCGTCCAGCTGTGGATCACCTCGGCCACGGGCCTGCCGTCGTCCTTGCGCCCGCATCCCGCGAGGCACAGCGCCAGAGCCGTGACGAAGCCGGCCCCCGCCCGCCGCCGCGATGTCATCCCATCACCCTTCGATATCCGGTCGGTCGCCGCCGCACCCCGAGGGTCAGGATGCGGCGGCGGGCCATCAGAAGTTGACCGTGACGCGGCCACCGAAGGTGCGCGGCGGGGCATATTGATAGACATAGGCCGATCGCGTGGCACCGGTCGGATCGAAAGCATAGCTCAGGATCAGCTTATCCTCGATATTGCGCACGAACGCATCCACCTGCCACGCGCCGCTGCGCGGCTTGTAGGTGAGGGTGAAATCGGAGCGGTGGTAGCCGCCCTGGCGATCGGTGCCCCGGTTGAAGAAGGTGAAGTAGGTCTCGGATTCGATGTGCGTCTGGAGGCGCGGGGTGAGCGTGCCCGACGCCAGCTCGAAATCGTGGCTGTAGCCCAGATTGACCGACCAGCGCGGCGCCTGCGGCGGGGTGTTGCCCGCCAGCTGGGTGTTCACGCCGTTAAAGAGCACCGCGAAGTTGGTATATTCGGCATGGGTGTAGCCGACGAAGGCATCGAAGCGATCGGCCGGGGTCGCCAGCCAGTTCAGCTCGACCTCGGCGCCTTTGTACCTCGACTTGCCGGCATTGACGACGAGGTTGCGGGCGGTGCCGTTGATGTTGACCGACTGGGTGACCTGCTGGTCCGAATAATCATACCAGAAGGCCGCCAGATTCACCTGGAGCGTGTTGCCGAAGAAGCGGTTCTTCGATCCGATCTCGTAAGCGGTGATCTTTTCGGGATCGTAGCTCGCCAGATCGGTGAAGCCGCCATCCTTGAAGCCCGTGTCGAACTTCGCATAAAGCAGGTGGCGCGGCGTCGCCTGCCAGTTGAGGCCGGCATGGTAGGTCCAGATCTTGGACGCCGCATCGCTCGCCTGCTGGGTCGTGGTGTAGTTGATCGCACCCGTGCTGTAGAAGGCATTGGTGTTGGTGATCTGGTTGAAACCCGTGCGGTGCTTGTCGTTATCCGAATAGCGCGTGCCGGCCTCCACCTCGACCGTGTCGGTCAGCTTGTAGCCGACCTGGCCGAACAGCGCCTTCGATTCCGAGACCACGTCGGGATAGCGATAGCGCTGGAGCACCGACGCGGGCGCCAGCAGCGCGGCCTTGCCGGGATAATCCTCGATCAGGGTCGTCAGGTCGTTCTTCTCGCGGAAGTAGAAGCCGCCGATCTGCCACTTGAGCGGGCCGCCCGCCTTGGAGGTGAGGCGCAGTTCGTGGTTCCACGTCTCCGGCTTCTCGACCTGGTTGAACGACAGGTTCTGGCGGGGGCCGCCATAGACCGTGCCGTAATTGGCGAGGCGCTTGAAATCGACCGAGCGGAAGCCGCCGAGATAGGTGATGTTGGCGATGCCGAGATCATAATCCACGTTCCAGCGGATCGCGGTCGTCTCGAGGTGGAGGAAGCCGCCCTGCGTCAGCGAGAAGGTCTTGCCGTCGCCAGGGATGGCCGGCTTGTTCTCGAAATCGGTCGTGCCGTTCGCGCCGTTGCGCCAGGCGATCGCCTGCGGCACCGGGCCGACGCCGTTCTGGAAGGTATATTCGCCGCTGAGCGTGACCGAGAAGCGGTCGGTCGGCTTGAACAGCGCGGTCAGGCGGGCCGCCTTGCTATGCTCGTCGTCGCCGTCGCGCGCCGGATAATTCTCGCGATAGCCGCTATGGTCGCGCGTCTGGAAGGCGGCGCGGATCGCCAGCGTATCGGTGACGGGCAGGTTGACCATGCCCTTGGTGATGAAGGCATCGTAATTGCCGGCTTCGGCCGAGACCGAGGCGGCGAAATGATCGAGCATCGGCTTGCCGGTGACGATATTCACCGCGCCGCCGGTGGCGTTGCGGCCGAGCAGCGTGCCCTGCGGGCCGCGCAGCACTTCGATCCGGTCGATATCGAAGATCGCCGCGTTCAGGCCGACGGCGCGCTGCGAATAGGTGCCGTCGATGCTGAGCGCGACGGCGGGATCGCCGATTTCCGACGTGTCGCGGCTGGAGACGCCGCGGATCGAGAGGATCGCCTGGGTGTGCTGGGCCTGGAAGCTGAAGCTGGGCGCGATGCGGGCGAGATCCTCGACCGAGCCGACATTGTTGCGCTTGATCGCCTCGGGATCGATCACGCTGATCGCGATCGGCGTCCGCTGGAGGACGGAGGGGCGCTTCTCGGCGGTGACGACGATGTCGCCGAGACCTTCGGCCGCCGGCTGCGCCGTGGTGGTCTGGGCGTAGACGGGCGTCAGTGCGACGAGGCTTGTCGCGACCGGCAAGGCGGCGCGCGCGATCCGAAGTAGAGCATTCATATCCAGTCCCCTTATCCCCAAAAGCTCTTGAAACTCCCCCGGCCTGCCGGACCCGACCGGCGAAACCCTAGCCATCGGAACGGTCTTCGGGACGTCGCCCTGCCCGGCGGGCAGCCCATGCCGCCCGCCCCGGACAGGCGCCACCGCGCCGTTCCTTTTGGTTCACCCTGCTTTCAGCCGTTGTGCGGCCAGACGTTTCGACCTCTCGTCGGGGCCTTGTTTCGTCGGAATGCACAGTAGGCTGACGATTTTGAAACTGTCCAGTGTGCTGACGAATATTTAATCAGCATACGTCTCTTTTTTGCAACAATCCTGTGATCCGCTTCCGTTGGCCGCCATGCTATTGCGCGCCCGGCCAATGAGAATTCGTTTGCGCCGAGGCACCACCTCGAAAAAAGCGAAATGGCCGTCTGCCGCCAGTGTGGCGCCCTCGGCGCCTCGCTCAGAGGTCCAGCACGAGCGTCGATGACTTGGCCCGCGAGCAGCAGGGCATGATCGTGCCGAGCTGGTCGTGCGCGGCCGCCGTGCGGATCGAGTCGCGATGGTCGGGCTCGCCCGCCAGAACGCGCGTCTCGCACGCGCCGCAGATGCCCTGTTCGCAGGAATAGAGGATGTCGACGCCGGCGCCGATCAGCGCCTCCAGCATCGTCTCCCCCGGTTCGACCCGCACGATCGTGCCCGACCGGGCGAGCGACACCTCGAACGCACCGTCGTCTTCCGAGAGTGGCGGGGCGTCCGCCGCGAACCGCTCCAGCCGCACCTGATCGGCCGGCCGGTCGGCGCACAGCGCCTCGAACATCGCCGCCATCCGCTGCGGCCCGCAGCAATAGAGATAGGCGTCGGCCGGCACGTCGGCGATCACCGCCTCCAGGCTTCGCCGCGAGGGATCATCCGAGCCGTGGATGTGGCAATCCCCGCCCGCGCCGAGGATATCGGCGAAGGGCGCCGCACGGGCCTCCCTGCACCAATAATGCAGTTCGACCGGGCGGCCGAGCGCGCGCAGCCGTTCGAGCATCGACAGCACCGGCGTGATGCCGATGCCGCCGGCGATCAGCACGGTGCGCGGCGCATCCTCGTGCAGCGGGAAGAGATCGCGCGGGCGGCCGATCGCGATCGGCATGCCGACCTGCGCCTGTTCGTGCAGGAAGCGCGATCCGCCGCGCCCGGCCGTCTCGTGCTTGACCGCGAAGGCGTAGCGATCGCGCCGGGTGGCGGGCAGCAGCGAATATTGCCGCACCAGCCCGCCCGGCAGATGCACGTCGACATGCGCGCCGGGATTGGCCGGAGGCAGGCTCTCCGCGCCGTCCGCCGGCCCCACCTCGAACAGGCGGATCGTGTCGGTCAGCCAGCGGATCGCGTAGAGCCGCGCCGCGATCGGCGTGGCCACGGGCAGATCAATAGACACCGTAAGCGACACCCTGCCTAGCGAGCCATGCGCGATATTTCATGCCGAGCAGGTCGGTGCGGTGGTGCAGTTCCTGCCGCAGATCGACCGGAATGCGCTCGGGCCGCTGCGTGTCCACGATCGCGGCATCCTGCGCGTAGACCAGATCCTGACGGCGGCGCACGTCGGCCGGGGTCGGCGCGGGATCGAAGTTCATCGCGCAGCAGATGCGGACGATGCTGGTCTGCTCGTCCACCATCTGCGCGGTGAGGAAGGTGCAGAAGCGATCCGCCTCATTCCCCTCATGCGCGCGCGCCGGATCCGAGATGATGAGCCGCTTTTTGAAATAGGCCACCAGCGGCCGCATGATCCGGTAGGCGTAGAAGGCGATCACCGGCACTTCGCGCGGATCGCCATAAGGCTGGGTCACCTGCACCTCGGAGGAGACGAGCCCCTCCTCGCCCTCGGTCACCTCGTACGGAAGGATCGGATCGGGATTGTCCATCAGCCCGTTGACCCCGGCGTGGACGAAGGGGAAGTGGCTGGGATCGACGAAATTCTCGAGCGCGCGATAGCCCGATTTGAAGCGATAGGGGCCGCACGACACCTTGATGAAACTGGCGTCATCCCATTCCGGGAACGCCGGAATGTCGCGCGCGGGCGTGCCGATGCAGGCCCAGACGAAATTATACTTTTCCTGCGCGTGATGCGTCAGCGCTTTGGCCTTCTTCATCGGCGGCTCGCCGGGGGCGGCCGGAATCAGCACGCACTGGCCCGACCCCTCGTAATTCCAGCCGTGATAGGGGCAGATCACCCGATCGTTCCGGATGAAGCCCTTGGACAGGCGGGCGCCGCGATGGATGCACAGATCCTCCCACACATGGACCGTGCCGCCGCTGTCGCGCCACGCGACCAGATCGCGCCCGAGCAGGGTGACGGGCACCAGTTCGCCGGCCGGAAAATCCTCCGCGAAGCCGATCGCGTGCCAGTCGTTGAGCATCACCTCGTCGGCGCAGGGCTCGGGATCGGCGACGATGGGTCTGACGAGATTCATGCTTTGGCTCCGATGGTCGGGAGGGTCTGGCCGGCCGCGCGGGCCCGGCTGATCTGGTGAAGGGTGATCTTGCGGATTTCGATGCGCGACTGGCCGATATGGCCCCGGATCAGCCGCTCGGCCCTGGCCGCCTGACCCGCCTCGATCGCGCGCAGGATCGCGCTATGCTCGGCATAGGTGGCGGCGATGCGATCGGAGCGGACGAAATCGAGGCGGCGGATCACGCGGATGCGATCGGTCAGCCGATCATAGGTCCGCAGCATCTCCGGGCTTTGCGCGAGGCGGATCAGCGAGCGGTGGAAATGCTCGTCCGCCTCGGCGACGGCCGGGCCCTCGACCTGCCGTTGCCCCTTGGGCGCGGTCCAGAAAGCCAGCAGGTCGGACAGGTCGGGCTTCTCGCCGGACGCGCAGATGCGGCGAACGGCAAGCGCCTCCAGATCGATGCGGAAGTCGTAGAGTTCCTCATAATAATCGCCATCGAGCGGCCGGATCTGCCAGCCGCTATGGCCACCGACATGCTCGAGCAGCCCGTCGTGGGCGAGGACGTGGAGCGCGAGGCGCAGCGGCGTGCGGGAGACGCCGAACATGTCCGCCAGCTCCTGCTCGGCATAACGCTGGCCGGGCGGGAGGGTGAAATCGAAGATGCTTTGGCGCAATTTCTCATAGGTGCCCTGCGCCAGCGAACTGCGCTGGCCATCCGCCTCCACCGCCGGGGTGATGGGCAGGATCGCGCCGGTTTCGCTCGTTTCGACTCGCTTCATTCGGGATCCCAAACCGCATCCAATATGATCGTCAGCAGGCTGATATTTTGGGCGATGGAAATCGTCAATCGGCCGAGAGGTCGGGTCGCTGTGAAAAACGCACGGTTCCGGACGCGGGGAAATTGCCGCAATGTCTTTTCGTCAGTATAGTGATGAAAATGCCGCACCCGTTTCGCCGGGCCGGCCACCTCCAGCCGGACCGACCCCGCCATGACCACGCCGCTCGAAACCCGGATGGAGCGGGCCGCCCCGATGCTCACCGGCGCCCTGACCCTGCGCGATGCGATCGGATCGGGCGAGGAACGGCTGCTGCTCCACGCGGGGCCGCCCTATGCCGGCCCCGAAGCGATCCCCGCCCCCGTCCGCAACGCGGCGATCGCGGCGATGTTATTCGAGGGCTGGGCGGCGTCTTTCGATGAAGCGGCCGAGGCGATCCGGCTTGGCGCGGTCAGGATCGCGGCCGCGCAGGATCATGGCGTCGTCACGCCGCTGGCGTTCGTCGTCTCGCCCTCGATGGCGGTGCTGCGGGTCGAGGACAGCGCCTCCGGCCTCAGCCGCTACGCCCCCGTGAACGACGGCAAGCCACAGGGCGCGCTGCGCTTCGGCGTGTTTTCGACCGAGGCGATCGCGCGGCTGCGGCGGATCGCCGACAGCGTGGCGACGCTCGATGTCGCTCTGTCCGAACCGATCGCCCTTCTGCCGCCGATGGCCGAGGGGCTGGCGGGCGGCGACGATCTGCACGGCGTGGTGGCCCACGCCAACGCCCTGCTCCGCGACCGCCTCCGGCCCCGCCTGAGCGGCGCGATGGCCGACCATCTCGATCAGGCCGACCAGTTCGCGCTCAACGCCATCATGGCGGCCTGCGCCGTGCTGCTGGCCGCCTGGGGTGACGGGAGCGAGGGGATGGTGACCCGCCTCGGCGGAAATGGCGTGGAGGTCGGCTGGTCGATCGCCGGGGAAAGCCTGTGGCGCCGCGCGCCATCCGCCCCGCCGCGCGGCATCCTCTTTTCGGATACGGCGGCCACCCCCCTGCCCTCGATCGGCGACAGCATGGTGATCGACGCCTGCGGCTTCGGCGCGGCGGCCCTGCGCCATGCCCCGGCGCTCCATGCCTCGCTGGAAGGGCATATCGACGAGACGGGCAGCCACCATTTCCTGCGCCCGCACCCCGCCTTTCCGCCCGATCTGAAGCTCGGGCTGAAGCTGAGCGGTGAAACGACGCCCGTGTCCGCGATCCTCGCGATCCTCGACGCGAGCGGCGGCCTGATCGGGCGCGGCATCCATACCACGAGGCTGACGGCATGACGCTCGGCATCGGCGTGGTCGGCTGCGGCGCGATCTCCGAAAGCTGGTTCGCCGGCATCGCGCGCGGCGAGCATATCCGCGCCATCGCCTGCGCCGCGCGATCGATGGACAGCGCGCACCGCGCCGCCGCGACATGGGGCATCGACGCGACCGACGTAGCGACGCTGCTGACCCGGCCCGACGTGGACGTGGTGCTGATCCTGACCCCACCCGCCAGCCATTTCGCGCTGGCGGAGCAGGCGCTGCGCGCGGGCAAGCACGCCTATCTCGAAAAGCCCGTCACCCCCACCGCCGAAGAGGCGCGCGCGCTCATCGCGCTCAGCGCCGCCACCGGCCGCCGCGTCGGCTGCGCGCCCGACACTTTCCTGGGTGCCGCGCATCAGGCGGCGCGGGCGGTGATCGACGTTGGCGGTATCGGCCAGCCTGTCGGCGGCGCACTCACCTTGCAGGATGGCGGCCCCAACGTCTGGCTCGCCACGCCCGAGCCCCTGTTCGCCGCCGGCATGGGGCCGGTGCGCGACATGGCGCCTTATTACCTCACCCACATGGTCTGCCTGCTCGGCGCGTGTCGCAGGGTCGAGGCGACCGCGACCCACGGCCCGGCCGTCCGCACGATCCTGTCCGGCCCCCGCGCCGGCGTGGCGTTCCCGGTCGAGACGCCCACCAGCTACGCGGGCACCCTCACCCTCGCGTCAGGCGCGATCGTCCGCTTCGCTTTCTCCTGGGACGAGCCCGATGGCCGGAAGGCGATGGAGATCGCGGGGACGACCGCCACCCTCTCCCTCCCCAACCCCAATTGGTTCGGCGGCGAGATCGTGCTGACCGACAAGGCCGGCCCGGAGCCCCGCACCATCCCGCTCGACGGGCGGCGCCATGGCGAGCCCAACCATATCCTCGCGCGCGGCGACCGGGTTGCGGACTATCGCGGCGCCGGGCTGGACGACATGGCCGCCGCGATCCTCGCGGGCCGGCCGCACCGCACCGATCTCACGCTCGCCGCCCATGTCCTCGATATCGTCGAGGCCATCCTGTCCAGCGCCGCGACGGGCCGCGCCGAGCCTGTCGCCAGCGATTTCACCCGCCCGGCGCCGCTCGATTAGGCGGCGATCGCATCCGGAATCAGCGGCGAATCCGCCTCGAAACGGCGACCGGCACGGAAGCACATCACCGGGCGGACCAGCTTCTCGGCCAGCACCTGCGCCCCGCTATTGTCGGAGAGCTTGAAGCGGCCGTTCAGCAGCTCGATCACGCTGATGTCCGCCTCGCGCCCCACCGCCAGCGCGCCCAGCCGCGCTTCCTCGCGCAGCATGATCGCCGGGTTGGTCGTCACCGTCGCCAGCACCTCGTCGAGCGTCAGCCCCAGCGCCAGCAATTCGGTCATCGCGATCGTCAGGCTGAACGGCGCCACGCCGGAGAAGGGGTTGCCCGCCTTCTCGTCCGACGCCATCCCCGGCTGTGGCACCCGCACGTTATAGCCGTGCAGATCGGCGCCGAGCGTGAAGGGGCGGATGCCCGCATCCAGCACGCGCCGCGCCACATCGAAGCTGAAATGCGATCCATGGCCGACATCGATCCGCACGCCGCGATCGAGCGCCTCGAAGATGATCGGATGGATCTCGCCGCTCTCCGACACGAAGCCCCCCGGGTGGCGGCTGAAGGGGTGCGCCAGGATGTCGCCCTCCTCCATGATCGGCAGCAGCTCGCGGATCAGCTCGTCGGGGTCGGGCACGCGGCCGTCGTCGGCCACCGGCCACAATTGGCCGAGGTGGATGTAGAGCGGCAGGCCGGTCTCGCGGCTGATCTGCTTGCCGGTGCGGATCACGTCCAGTCCCCAGCGCGACTGGCCGCCGATCTCGGCATGCGCCTTGATGCCGCGCACGATATCCAGATTCTGCCGCGCGACCCGAATGGTGTGATCGGCATTCACCCCGTTGGGGCCATAGAGTTCGGGATAATAATGCCCCTCCAGCCCGCCGACGAGGTAGCAGGAGATGAAGCACAACAGCCGCGAGGCCGCCGTATCGGCCAGGAAATGGCGGAAGCCGCCGATCGTCATGCAGCTCGGCCCGCCCTGATCGACGAGCGTGGTCACGCCCGAGCGGACGCCGACCATGTCGGGATTGAGCCCGAACTTGCCGGTGACATGCTGATAGACGTGGGCATGGGTGTCGATCATGCCGGGGATCACGATCCTGCCCGACAGGTCGAACCGGGTATCGGCGGCGTGCTGCGACAGATCGGGTTCGATCGCGGCGATCGTGCCGTCCTTGATGGCGATATCCCAGCGCCCGTTCCGGCCGCTCGCCGGATCCATCATCGTGCCACCCAGCAGCAGCGTGTCGAAAATCGGCAGATCGTCACTCATCACGGCCCGGCCCCCAGTGCGGCATCATCGATTCAGGGCGTACACTGATCGTCAGTATAATGATAGATTTTTGATGGGACTTTCCGCCATTTTCAGCGCGAAGGACGCGCGGCATCCCGCGTTTCCGGGTGGTCTGACGGGCGCGACTGGGGTAGCGGGATGGTCCCCGATGGCCGGCCAGGGCAGCAGATGAAGCAGAAAATCGCCAAGGAAACCGCGCTCTGGCGTAACCGCCCGCTCCAGGTCCGGCCCGGCTTCCTCATCCGGCGGCTGCACCAGATCCATCTGGCGCTCTTCACCGAGGAATGTACCGAAATCGGCATCACGACGGTGCAGTACAGCGTGCTGACCGCGCTCGACCAACTGGGCGCCGTCGAACAGATCGTGCTGGCCCGCGCCATCGGCCTCGACCGCACCAACACCGCCGATGTCGTCGCCCGCCTCGAACGGCGCGGCTATTGCAGCCGCGAGGTTTCGGCGACCGACAAGCGGATGAAGATCGTCGCCATCACCGCCGCCGGCCAGGCCCTGCTGGAACAGGCCGAACAGGGCGCCGCCCGCGCCCACAGCCGCACGCTGGAGGCCCTCTCGGCGCGCGAGCAGGAGCAGTTCCTGGCGATGATGCTGCGTCTGGTCGAGGCCAACAACGTCTCCAGCCGCGCGCCGGTGTCGCTGAGCGGGGAATGACAATCTCAATGGATCGTCAGACTTGCAAGGAACGGCGCGCCCCGCTTTGGCGGCGTGGCAGGCTCGCGCCAGCCCGGCACCTGTCCGCGTAGACCGGGTCCCCTCGTGGAAGAGCGGTTCACGTTGGAGCGACAGCACCATTTCCATCTATTGAAGGCCTGGTCGCCCTGACATCCGGGCTTTCAAAAAAGGAAAATGGCCCCGGCTAGTGATTGTGGCGAGGCGTCCGCTCCGCGATCCGCCGGTATTTCAGCGCCATATCCAATACGGCGCCATCCCCCAACTGGCCGGTCTTTTCGCGGTACAATTCCTCCCACGGTGTGTTGCTCGGCGGGATGGGGGGGTGTTCGCCGGCCTTGCGGCGGGCGATCTCTGCGTCGTCCACCAGAGCGTCGCAGCGGCCCCGGTTCACATCGACCCGCACGATATCGCCGGTGCGCAGCCAGGACAGGCCGCCGCCGGCCGCGCTTTCGGGGGAAGCGTTGAGGATCGAGGGGCTGTCCGACGTGCCCGACTGGCGGCCGTCGCCCAATGTCGGCAGCCAGTTGATGCCGGACTGGATCAAGGCGTCGGGCGGCTGCATGTTGACCACCTCGGCCGATCCCGGCCAGCCGATCGGCCCGGCGCCGCGCATCACCAACAGGCAATCGGCGTCGATGGCGAGCGCGGGATCGTTGATGCGGTGGTGATAATCGTCGGCGCCGTCGAACACGATCGCCCGCGCCTCGAACACGCCCTCCGCGCCCGGCCGGGACAGATAGCGCGCCCGGAAGCCGTCCGAGATGACGCTGGTCTTCATGATCGCGAAATCGAAGAGGTTGCCGGACAGGACGAGGAAGCCCGCGTCCGTCTTGAGCGGATCGGCGAAGGTGCGGATCACCTCGCGATCGCGCGCCTCGCGGCCGACCAGATTGGCGGCGATGGTATCGCCGGTCACCGTCCCGCAAGCGCCGTCGAGCAGGCCTTCGTGCAGCAATTCCCACATCACCGCCGGCACGCCGCCGGCACGGTGGAAGCGCTCGCCCAGGAAACGCCCGGCCGGCTGCATGTCCACGATCAGCGGCACCCGATAGCCATGATCCATCCAGTCCTCGGGCCGGATCTCCACCCCGGCGTGACGCGCCATGGCGACGATGTGCGGCTGCGCGTTGGACGATCCGCCGATCGCGCTGACCACCTTGATGGCGTTGAGGAAACTCTCGCGGGTGAGGATGTCGGAGGGTTTGAGCCCTTCCAGCGCCATCTCCACGATGCGCTTGCCGGTGCGATAGGCGATCTGGCCACGCTCGCGATAGGGCGCGGGGATGGCGGCACAGCCGGGCAGGGACAGGCCGAGCGCTTCGGCGACGGCATTCATGGTCGAGGCGGTGCCCATCGTGTTGCAATGGCCGGCCGAGGGCGCGCTGTCGGCGGCGCGGGCGAGAAACTCCGCCTCGTCGATCTCGCCCGCCGCCAGCTTGCGGCGCGAGCGCCAGATGACGGTGCCCGAGCCGACCAGATCGCCCTCGTGCCAGCCATCCAGCATCGGCCCGCCCGACAGGACGATCGCGGGGATATCGACGGTCGAGGCGGCCATGATTCCGGCGGGCGTCGTCTTGTCGCAGCCGGTGGTGAGGACGACCGCGTCGATCGGATAGCCGTAGAGGATTTCGACAAGGCCGAGATAGGCGAGGTTGCGATCGAGCGCGGCGGTCGGTCGGCGGCAATTCTCGAAGATGGGGTGGACCGGAAATTCGATGGCGATGCCGCCCGCCTCGCGGATGCCCTCGCGCACCCGCCTGGCCAGTTCGAGGTGGATGCGGTTGCAGGGTGACAGGTCGCTGCCCGTCTGGGCGATGCCGATGATCGGCTTGCCCGAACGCAATTCCTCGGGCGTGAGCCCGTAGTTCATGAATCGCTCGAGATAGAGCGCGACCATGTCCGATCGCGCGGGGTCCGCGAACCAGTCGCGTGAGCGCAGCCTTGCCGTCATACCATCTCCTTGGGCGTATGGTAGCGCTAACCATCGCTGCTCGGCAAGAGGTTCAGTGGCGGCGCGCCTTCGGTCGCCGGCGTGGCGCCGCATCGGACTGGCGGCGGACCAGGGTGAAATCGAGCGTCTGGTGGACCGGGTCTCCCCCCTCCCCGCCCCGTCTCTCGCGGATGGCGCGAACGAGCAATTCCATCGCCTTGCGCGACATAGCGGCGATGGGCTGGTGGATCGTCGTCAGTTCGGGCCAGATGGTGGTGGCCAGCGGCGTATCGTCGAAGCCGACGACGGTGAGGTCGCCCGGTACGTCGAGCCCATGGCGGTGGGCGGTGGCGACGATGGCGGCGGCCATATCGTCGTTGCTGGCAAAGATCGCGGTGGGCGGCGTCTCGAGCGCCAACAGTCGCTCGGCCGCGTCGAGGCCGGAGCGATAGGTGAAATAGCCCTGCTCGATCAGCCCCTCGTCCAGCGCGATGCCGCGCCCGGCCAAGGCGTCGCGATACCCATCGAGGCGGCGCAGGCTGGCGGTCTGGTTGGGATGGCCGGTGACGAAGCCGATGCGATCATGGCCGAGGGCGATGAGATGCTCGGTCATACGGCGGGCCGCCTGATGATCGTCGATGCTGACGGCGGCGAGGCCGATATCGGGCCGGCCCGACGCGACCGTCACCGCCGGCACACCGGCCTCCAGCAGCACGGCGCGGATCTCGGCGGAATCGCATAGCGGCGGGGGCAGGATCAGGCCGTCGATCCCCTGGCGCAGCATGCGTCGCACGGTCTCCACCTCCTGCTCCTCCAGATCGCAGCGCTCGACCACCAGCTGCACGTTGCTGCGGCTCGCCTGATCCAGCCCGCCGATCAGGAATTCGCCGAGATAGGACATGGACGGGTTGCTGTAGAGCAGGCCCACCCGCGTCTCGTCGGCCGTGGCGAGGCTGCGCGCCGCTGCGCTGGGCGCATAATGGAGCGCGGCGATCGAGGCGTTGACCTGATCGCGGGTCGCCTCGCGGACGTTGACGCCGCCGTTGATGACGCGCGACACGGTCATCGGCGAGACGCCGGCGTGGCGGGCGACATCCCCGATCGTGACGCTCTCACGCCCCCTGCGCGACGCGCGGCCCGCCCCCTTGGCCACCTTGTCGAATTGCTGCGCCATCGCCCCCGGGCTTATTGGCAAAGGGCATGGCGATGCAAGCGATGGGCGTGATCGCCCCTCCACGGATTGACAACGTCGCCATTTCGATCGACGGTAGCGCTATCACGACAGGATGACCGCAGCGTGGCGGACCATCCGGCAGCAGCCATGAGAGGACCGCCATGCAGATCGATCGCCGCGCCATGCTCAAGGGATCGGGCGCCGGGCTGATCGCCGCCAATGTCGGCGTCGCGGCGGCGGCGGCACCGGATGCGGGACAAGCGGCGGTGATCGCGGTGCCGGACGACGGCTGGCGGCTGTGGATAGACCGCGCGGCGAAATATCAGGACGACGCGATCTTCCTGCCCTCGCAGGTCGATCTGGCGCGCCTGCCGGTTAACCCGCCGAGCGTCGGCTGGGATGCGCTGGCCGGGCAGAGCAGCCTGACCGTCACCCTGCCCGCCACCGTCGAGCAATTCACCTGGGGCGCGTTCGGCAAGCGGCCCTACACGACCGAGGAATATCGCTTCGCCGACGAAGATGCCGTGCCCCAGTTCGGCGCCTATCATGGCGTATCGTGGTGGCACCGCCCGCTCGACATTCCCGCTGCGGCCAGGGGCAAGCGGGTGATCCTCACCCTGCGCGGGGCACGGCTGCGGGCGGAGGTGTATCTCAACCGCAGGCTCGTCGGCTATTCGATCATGGCCGAACTGCCGTTCGAGTGCGACCTGACCGAGGCGATGCGCCCCGGCGGCGCCAACGAACTGGCGATCCGCATCACCAATCCCGGCGGCCGCTTCGACTGGCGGGATTCGGCGCCGCTGACCTGGGGCAAGGTCAAGCTGTTCAGTTCGCACGGCTTCGGCGGGATGGATCGGGGGCTGACGCTGTCGCTCCATCCTATTGACGCGCGCATCCGTGACGCCTGGGTGCTCAATACGGCCGAGCCACGCACCGTGACCGCGCATGTCGAACTCGACCACAAGGGCCGCGCGGGCAAGCCGGTGGCGCGCCTGCTCGATGCCGCCGGCCGGGCGCAGCCGGCGACGATCGAGCTGACCGGCACAACCAACGAAGGCGGCATCACGCGCGCCACCTTCCGCATCATATCGGCCGACGCGACGCTGTGGGATCTCGACAGCCCGACGCTCTACCGGCTGGAGGTGGAATGGGCGGGCGACCGGCGGACGGTGGATTTCGGCTTCCGCTGGTTCACGGCCGAGGGCATCGGATCGAACGCGATGCTGCGGCTCAACGGCCGGCGCATCAAGCTCTATTCCTCCATTTCCTGGGGCTATTGGGCCTATAATGGCATGTGGCCGACGCCCGAACTGGCGCGCCGCGAGGTGGAGGTCGCCAAGGAACTGGGTCTCAACTGCCTCCACTTCCATCGCAAGGTGGCGGTGCGCGAGGTGATGGATTTGCAGGACCGACTCGGCCTGCTGCGGGTGGCGGAGCCGGGCGGCGGCCTGTTCGCGATCGGCAAGCCCGAACCGGGCAAGCCGCTCAGCCCGGCCGACCTGTTCCTGCGGGATTATATGGTCGAGAAATGCGTGGCGATGGTGCGCGCCTTCCGCTCCCACCCGTCGCTCGCCCATTACACGCTCCAGAACGAAATCAACGTCGATCTGGCCAACCCGGACGTGCAGTCGATTTTGCTGGCGATGCACAAGGAAGACCCGAGCCGGGCGGTCGTGCTCAACGACGGCTATGTCATCCGAGGCGACGCGCAGGCGATGTACCTGCCCTATGACGACCATTATTACCGATCGGACAAGCAGGAATGGGGCGGCTGGTGGGTCGGCCACCAGGGTGCCGGCGATCAATGGTATGATCGCTTCTACAAGGCCAAGGACGATTATATCCATCGCAAGACGGGCAAGGGCTTTATCATCGCCTTCGGCGAGATGGAGGGCTGCGCGGTGCCCGATCATCATGGCCGGGTGCTGAAGGATATCGCCAGGGGGCCGGCGGGACGCGCCTATGATCGCGAGGATCATGAGGAGATATTGCGCGGGACGGACGCCTTCCTGCGCAAATGGGGCTTCGACAAGGCCTTTCCCGACAGCGACGCGCTGTTCCGTTCGCTCGGCCGCAAGCAGTTCGACGCGTGGGCCAATTATATGGAGAATATCCGCATCGGCGACGATGTGGACGTGGCCTGCATCTCCGGCTGGGAAACCACCGCGATCGACAATCATGCCGGCATCGTCGACAATTTCCGCGAGCCCAAGGGGGATGCGGCGCTGATCCGGGGCAGCCTGCTGCCGGTGCGCGCCATCGCCAAGCAGCGGCGGCTGGCCTATGCGCTGGGCGAGAGCGCCGCGCTCGACGTCTATCTGTTCAACGATAGCGGGCGGCCGTTCGGCGGCGCGGTGACCGTGTCGGTGATCGATCCGGCGGGCGCCGCGCGCGAGGTGCGGCGTTTCGCGGCGCCCGCGCAATCGGCCGAGCAATTCGCCTATCTGCTGGGCGAGGCGGTCGAGACGCCGCCGCTGGCGGCGCCCGGCCTTCACCGCATCCGGGTCGATCTGGAGGGGCGGGCCGATGCCCGCTTCGAGCGCGACATCTGGGTCACGCTGGAGGGGCGGGCCGATGCCCGCTTCGAGCGCGACATCTGGGTCACGGCCCCGGCCAGGCCCCTGCCCCGCCCGATCCGCATCGGCGCGGCGCGCATCGCCCTGTCCTTCCAGAAGCAGCTCGCCGCGATCGCGGGCGTCACCGTCGAGGAATTCGCGCCGGGCCGGCGCTACGACCTGATCGTGTCCTCGGGCCTGAAGGCCGACGAGATCGCGCGGCGGCAGGTCGGCGAGCAGACTGGCCTCGAGCTGCGCCCCCGGCGCGGCCAGGGCACGATCCTGGCCGTGGGCGAGATACCGCCCTCGATCCTCGATGCGGCGCAAGCGGGCACGCCCTGCCTCCTGATGGTGCCGGAGGACGGGCTGGCGCGCGGCGCCGCGCAGCAGTTGGCGGCCCGCAAGCTGCTGGCCTTCGACGGCGAGGTCGGCACCACCCGCGCGCCGTGGATGGGCAATTGGAATTACCTGCGCGCCCATCCGCTGTTCGAGGGCATCCCCGTCGATATGGCGGCGGGCGTGTTGCACCAGATCGAGAGCCATCCGTCGAACGGGCTGGTGATCGACGGCGACGGCATCGAGGTGATGGCCGGCTATAGCCGCGATCACGATCGCCGCAACGGCGCTTCGGCCTTCACGATCGTCAAGGGCCGCGCGCGTATCCTGTTTCACCGGTTGCCCGACATGGCGCCGCCGTTGCAGCAACGCTTCCTGCTCAACGCGCTGCATTGGCTGACCGACCGCCGATAAGCCAAATATCGCATCGATCATTGCCGAATGAGGCATAGCACAAATCAGAAATGGTAGCGATACCATAATTCAATCTCGCGGAAAGCGAGCAACAGGGGAGAGGTAGTATGACATCACATCACGGCATCGTTCGCGGCCTCCGCGCCGGCACCGCGCTTCTCGCGCTCTGTGCGAGCGGCGCGGCGCTGGCGCAGCAGGCGCCGGCGACCCCGCCTGCCCCGCCGGCGACCGCCCCGGCCGAGCCCGAAACCGCCGAGATCGTCGTCACCGGCTTCCGCCAGAGCCTCAACAGCGCGCTCGGCATCAAGCGGTCGCAGTCCGCCTCGATCGACGTCATCAAGGCCGAGGACGCCGCCGAATTCCCCGATCTCAATCTGGCCGAATCGCTCCAGCGCATCCCCGGCGTCACCATCAGCCGCGTCAACGGCGAGGGTCGCAACGTCACGGTGCGCGGCCTCGGCGCCGAATATACCCGCGTCCGCATCAACGGCATGGAGGCGATCGCCACCAGCGGCGGCACCGACGCCTCGGGCGGCACCAATCGCGGTCGTGGCTTCGACTTCAACGTCTTCTCGTCGGACCTGTTCAACAGCCTGGCGGTCCGCAAGACGGCCACCGCCGACGTCGAGGAAGGCTCGCTCGGCGGCACGGTCGATCTCCAGATCTCGCGCCCGTTCGATTATAACAAGCCGACCGCCGTCTTCTCGGCCCAGACCAGCTACAATACGCTCGCCGAGAAGGCGACGCCGCGCCTCTCCGCGCTCGTCAGCACCACCACCAGCGACGGCAGCTTCGGCGTGCTGATGTCGGTCAGCTACGAGGAGCGCGTGTTGAAGGAGGAAGGCGCCAACAATACGCGCTGGACCTTCGGCGGCTTCAACGGCGGCTTCAGCCCCGCCTCCACCATCGCCGGCTACACCGCCGCGCAGATCAACAGCTCGAACCTGGACAACGCGCTGTTCCACCCGCGCATCCCCGGCCTGTCGAGCTACGAGATCGACCAGAAGCGCCTCGGCGCCGCCGGATCGATCCAGTTCCGCCCGTCCGACAGCACGCTCCTCACCATCGACGGCCTCTATTCACGGCTACAGGGCACGCGCGAGGAATCGTCGCTGGGCGCGCTCAGCTTCAGCCGATCCGGCACGGGAAAGCCCCAGACGATCATCCGCGAAGCCACGATCGACGCCAACCGCAACATCATTCGCGGCACGTTCGACAATGTCGATCTGCGCATCCAGTCGCGTTACGACGAGCTGAAGACCGATTTCTATCAGGTCAATGCGAACTTGGAACAGAAGTTCGGCGATCGGCTGAAGTTCGTCGGCATGGTGGGCTATGCCGACAGTTCGTTCGGCAATCCGGTGCAGAACACCGTCACGATCGACGCGGTCAACACCGCCAACTTCAAATATGATTATTCCTCGCGCTTCCCGCTGGTGGTGCCGGGCGTGGATATCTCGCAGGCGAGCACTTTCTCGATCATCAACGGCACGTCGGAGATCCGCCTGCGGCCGCAGACCGTCGACAACAGCTTCAAGAACGCCAAGGGTTTCCTCGAATGGAAGGCGATCGACGCGCTCAAGCTGCGCGCCGGCGTCGATTATCGCGACTTCAAATATGACGCGACCGGCGGCCAGCGTGTGCTGGGCGAGACGGTGACGCCCAACCTGTCCGCCGCGCAATTCGCCAGCGTCGTCCGCCAGTTCACCGGCTTCGGCAAGGGCATCAACCTGCCTGCCGGCACGCCGACCGGCTGGACCGCGATCGACGTGCAGGCGTTCATGCGGCTGGTCGATGCGGGCAACAACCCCTTCTACGCGGTCGGCGGGGTGGATGTGCCGGCGGCGCGCGGCCAGTTCATCACCGCGCGCGAGCGTAACACCGGTTTCTGGGGCATGGGCGAATTCGATCTGGGCGACAGCGGGATCGGCATCCCCCTGCGCGGCGATTTCGGCCTGCGCTACGTCAAGACGACCCAGGATTCGACCGGCTACGTCAGCCTCGGCACCACCGCCAGCCTCGTGCCCGCCACGCGCAAATATCACCGCTGGCTGCCTTCGGCCAATCTGGTATTCGATATCACGCCGAACCTGCTGACCCGCCTGGCCGCCGCCAAGACGATGGCGCGCAGCAACATCGCCCAGCTTTCGCCGGGCGGCAATCTGAGTGTCGCGGGCGGCAGCCGCACCTTCAGCGCGGGCAACCCCGATCTGCTGCCGACCGAATCCAAGAACCTCGATTTCGCGGTGGAATGGTATCCGACGCGCGGTTCGGTCTATGCCGTGGCGCTGTTCTACAAGGACATCAGTTCCTTCGCGCAGAGCTTCAGCGAACTGGTGCCCTATCGCTCGCTCGGCCTGCCGGATTCGCTGCTCAACGGCACGACGGCGGTGCCGACCGACGTGTTCACCCGCTCGCAGCCGGTCAATTCGCCCGGCGGCAAGCTGAAGGGCGCCGAGCTGAACATCCAGCAGCCGCTGACCTTCCTGCCGGGCATCCTCTCCAACTTCGGCGTGCTGGGCAACGTCACCTACGTCAGCGCCAACATCGAATATATCACCAGCACGGCGGGCCAGACGGTGACCGAGCCGCTGCTCGGCCTGTCGAAATGGGCGGCCAACGGCACGGTCTATTACGAGACCAAGAAATTCGCGATCCGTGGCTCGGTCGCCTATCGTTCGCGTTACCTGACGGCGGTGCCCAGCACCGAGGGGCAATCCTATCAGGGCGTCAATTCGTCGGTGAACGTGGACGCCCAGATCTCCTACAATATCAACGAGCGGCTGAAGCTGACGATCGAGGGCATCAACCTGACCGATCAGTTCAACGACCAGTTCGTCGATGTGACCAACCGGCAGAGCACCATCACCCACACCGGCCGGCAGTTCATCGCCGGGCTGCGCTGGTCGCTCTGATCGCGGATGGGCGGCGCGGCGGCGTCCCTGGGGGACAGGCCGCCGACGCGCCGCTTTTTTCGATTTCGCCGACCATCAGCGGAGGAACGCATGAGAGGCAGGATCATGCCGCTGCTGGCGGCCTTCACGGCGAGCGCCGCCACCTGCCAGCCGGTGCAATGGTACACGCAGGACAGCTTCAAGCCGGTCGAGCGGGTCACGATCCTCGTCGCCAATCCGTTGGGAGAGGCGCGGGGGAACAGCCCCGTCACGATCCGCCGCGCCGATCTGCCGATGCTGGCCGACGTCCACGAACTGTCGATGACGCTGGTCGATCCGGCGGGTACGCCGATCGCGCCGCCGTCCGCCCGGCAGCGCGCGCTCGAGGGCGCGCACGGGCGGCTCGCCGAGACCGGCGGCCACGCGATCGATTATCAACTCGATGATCTCGATCAGGACGGGCTGTGGGACGAACTGTTCTTCATGGCCGATTTCAGGCCGGGTGAGACGCGCGCCTTCCACATCTATCTCGGCCGCCAGTCACGCGGGTGGAATCCGCATCGCACCCATGCCGGGATCGGCAGCTACATGCGCCACTCGGTGCCGTTCTGGGAAAGCGGCAATGTCGGCTGGAAGCTCTGGTATCCGACCGACGCGGACGTCTACGCCAAGCGCAAGCCGCAGTTGATGGCCAACCGGCTCTACATGGAAAATCTCGACGGCTATGCCGTGTCGCTGATCGATCCGGGGCTGGGATCGGACATCATGGAAGTGTCCGACAGTTTCGGCGGCGGCGGCATCGCCATGATGGACGATCCCGCCCACCCCGACGTGCCGAGCCGCCCGCGCTTCACGCCCAGGGCGCCCGAGACGGGCAATTTCAACGCCGGTCCGGTCGGCGATACGCGCTACGCCTACGGCCTGATCGCCAACGGCCCCTTGCGCAGCACCGTCCGCATCAGGACCATGAACTGGAACAGCGGCCACGGCCGCTACGCGCTCGAACAGACCTATACCGCTTACGCCGGACAGGATTATTCGACCGCGACGGTGCGCTTCACCGATTTTGCCCCCGCCGACCGGAAGGCGGCGCGGTTCGCGGTCGGCATTCGCCAGCGGATCGGCGAGACGCTGAAGGTGCAGCGCGGCGGCATGGTCCTCAGCACCGCGCCCGAAGTGATCCGCAACCCCGACGATCTGGAGGCGGCGCAGCCCGGCATGAAAGTGGCTTATGCGGGCTCCGCCTTGGTGGTGCGCGACGCGCTGAAGCCCGAATATCTCTTCTCGCCGCTCCGGGGCGGCAACCATCTCATGCTGGTTGCGCCGACACCGGATCTGCGCTTCGACTATCTGCTGGCGGCCGGCTGGAGCGAGGGCGCGGGGCCACGCACCGCGGTCGATTTCGCCGCTTATGTCGAGAAGGTGGCACGGGAGTATGATGCGCCGATCCGCTTCGTCCGCGCCACGACCGAACGCCGCTAGGCTCGCCGCGATGGCCGCCGTCGCCCTGATGCCCATCGAGGCGATCGCCCAGCCGCCGGCGCTGGTAGGCCAGGCCCGCGCCTGGAATCGCGACGAGGCGAAGGTCGGCGCCTACTCGCTGCCCGATCCGCTGCGGCGGCAGGACGGGCGGCCGGTCACGTCGGCTGCTTCGTGGGAGGGGACGCGGCGGCCCGAATTGCTCGACCTGTTCGCGCGGCACCAATTCGGCGTGACGCCGCACACGACGGCCAAGCCGCGCGTCACCGTCGCCGAACGCGACGCGCCCGCGCTGGCGGGTCTCGCCACGCGAACCCAGCTTCGCCTGGCGATCGGCGCGGCGACCATCCGCGTGCTGCTCTACCGCCCCGCCGCCGCGCGGGGGAAGGTGCCCGTCATGCTGCATCTGGGCTTCGCGCCCAACGCGCTGATGGCAGGCGAGGCCGGCATCGACGAAAGCGGCGCCTGGGACATCCGCGCCCGCCGCCGCGTGCCCGATCGCGAGGCGACGGTGCTGCTGACAGGTTTCGACCCCCGACCCTTCCTGAAGGCCGGCTTCGCCGTCGCCCATGTCTATTATTGCGACATCGAGCCCGATTTCGACGGCGGCGCGGCCTTCGGCGTCCGCACGGCGCTGGGCGGGGTCGGCAACCCCCGCGCGCCGGGCGAATGGGGAGCGATCGGCGCGTGGGCGTGGGGCATCGGGCGGGTCGCCGACGCGCTTCGCCGCCAGCCCGGCATCGATGGCCACCGCATCGCGCTTTCGGGCGCGTCCCGGCTCGGCAAGGCGGTGCTGTGGGCGGCGGCGCAGGACCGGCGCTTCGCGCTGGTCGTGCCGATGATTTCGGGCGAGGGCGGTGCGGCGCTCAGCCGGCGAGATTTCGGCGAGACGATCGCCGATATCGCCGCCCCCAGCCGCTATCATTACTGGTTCGCGCCCCGCTACGGCAGCTACGGCGCCGATCCATCGGGACTGCCGGTCGATGCCCACGACCTGCTGGCGCTGATCGCGCCGCGCCCGATGCTGCTCGTCAACGGCGACACCGATGCCTGGTCCGACTGGCAGGGCGAGATCGACGCCGCCCGCGCCGCAAGGCCGGTCTACGCCCTGCTCGGCCGGCCCGGCCGGCTCTCGATCTTCACCCACCACGGCGGCCACCGGATCCTGCCCGAAGACCTGAGCGCGATGGCCGATTTCATGGCGCGATATTTCCGGTGACGCTTCGTTCGCCCCCAAGGTTTCGCTTGTCTCGACCCATCGGACGACTAACATTGATAGCGCTATCAATAATGGAGAGTGATATGCCGGAACCGGTTTCGCAAGGCGCCGTGCGATGAGCATCGCCGCGCTGCTGCCCGTTGACTGGCGTGCCGGACGCTTCCTCGGCCGCGCCGATCTGGGCGAAGGCCCGACCCCTATCCTGATCGCGCGGGGGCAGGTGTACGACCTCACCCCCGTCTGCCCGACCGTGTCGCTATACCCCGGCGGCGAAGTCGAGCGCGGCCTCGGCGCGATCGACGAGGCCGAGGCGTTTCTGGCGGAGACGGCGCTGCTCAGCCCCGTCGACCTCCATTGCGTGAAGGCCGCCGGCGTCACCTTCGCGGTTTCGGCGATCGAGCGGGTGATCGAGGAGCGGGCGCGTGGCGACAGCGGCGCGGCGGTCGCGATCCGCGAGAAGCTGGAGGCGCGGGTGGGATCGGGCATCCGATCGGTCGTGCCGGGCAGCGACGAGGCCGCCACGCTGAAACAGGCGCTGATCGAGGAAGGCCTCTGGTCGCAATATCTCGAGGTGGCGATCGGGCCGGATGCGGAGATCTTCACCAAGTCGCCGATCCTGTCCACCGTCGGCGCCGGCGCGCAGATCGGCATCCGATCCGATTCCGGCTGGAACAACCCCGAGCCGGAGGTGGTGCTGGTGTGCGGCGCCGATGGCCGCGCGATCGGCGCGGCGCTCGGCAACGACGTCAATCTGCGCGATTTCGAGGGGCGATCGGCGCTGCTGCTCGGCAAGGCGAAGGACAATCGCGCGTCCTGCGCGATCGGGCCGATGATCCGCCTGTTCGACGATGGCTTCACCATGGACGACGTGCGCGCGGCCGAAGTCGATCTGCGGATCGAGGGGCCGGAGGGCTATGTGCTGGAAGGCCGCAGCAACATGGCGCAGATCAGCCGCGATCCCGAGGAGCTGCTGCGCCAGGCGATGAGCGAGCATGATTATCCCGATGGCTTCGCGCTGTTCCTCGGCACGCTCTTCGCCCCCATCCAGGATCGCGACGAACCCGGCCGGGGCTTCACCCACAGGATCGGCGACCGGGTGACGATCAGCAGCCGGCGGCTCGGCACGCTGACCAACATCGTCACCACATCGAAGGCGGCGGCGCCATGGCGGTTCGGCGTGGCCGATCTGATGCGCAACCTCGCCGCGCGCGGCCTGCTCGCGCGGGCATGACAGGGATCGATATGCACGGCATGACCAGCCCCGCCCCCACCCGCGCCGTCTATCCCAGCCTCGCCGGCAAGCGCGTGTTCCTGACCGGCGGCGGCAGCGGGATTGGCGAGGGGCTGGTCGAGGCGTTCGCCATGCAGGGCGCGCGGGTGGTGTTCGTCGATATCGCCGAAGGCCCGTCGCGCGCGCTGGTCGAGCGGCTGGCCGACGCGGCGGCGGTGCCGCATTTCGAGCGCTGCGACCTCACCGATCTCGCCGCGCTCGACCGCGCCGTCGCGGCCGCCGGGGAACGGCTGGGCGGGATCGACATCCTCATCAACAATGCCGGCAACGACGATCGCCACACGATCGACGCGGTGACCCCCGCCTATTGGGAGGATCGCTTCGCGGTGAACCTGCGCCACCAATTCTTCGCGGCCAGGGCGGTGGTGCCGATGATGCGACAGGCCGGGGGTGGCGTGATCCTGAACTTCGGATCGATCAGCTGGCACCTCGGCCTGCCCGATCTGGTCCTCTACCAGACCGCCAAGGCGGCGATCGAGGGCATGACCCGCGCGCTGGCCCGCGATCTCGGGCGGGAGGGCATCCGGGTCAACACGATCGTCCCCGGCAACGTCCAGACGCCCCGGCAGGAGAAATGGTACACGCCCGAGGGCGAGGCCGAGATCATCGCCCAGCAATGCCTCGACGGCCGGGTCCAGCCCGCCGACGTCGCCGCACTGGTGCTGTTCCTCGCCTCGGACGACGCCCGCATGTGCACCGGCCACGATTATTTCGTGGACGCGGGCTGGCGCTGATGGTGGCGCGCGACCTCCGCCCCGTCTGCGCCGTCGGCGCCACGCTCGGCGAGGGGCCGGTGTGGGACGTGGCGCGTGGGGCTTTGTGGTTCGTCGATATCAAGGGGCGGCGGCTGCATCGCTTCGATCCGGTGACGGGCGCGCTCGCCAGCCAGGACGCGCCCGCCGAGATCGGCTGGGCGCTGCCCGCCGACGACGGCACGCTGCTGGCCGGGTTGCAGGACGGGCTGTGGCGCTTCGATCCGGGTGGGGGCGGCTTCGCCCCGTTCCTCGCCGTCGAGCCCGACCGCCCCGGCAACCGCCTCAACGACGCGACGGTCGATGCCGCGGGCCGCCTGTGGTTCGGCAGCATGGACAATGGCGAAGCCGAAGCGTCGGGCCGCCTCTATCGCTTCGATGATGCCGGCATCATCGACAGCGGCCTGCCCCCGGTCGTCATCACCAACGGCCCGGCATTCTCGCCGGATGGCCGCACCCTCTATCACACCGATACGCTGGGCGGGGTCGTCCACGCGGCGCCGGTGTCCGAAGACGGCACGGTCGGCGCGCCCCGCCCCTTCGCGCGGATCGACCCCGCCGACGGCTATCCCGACGGCCCCGCCGTCGATGCCGAAGGTTGCGTCTGGACGGGCCTGTTCGGCGGCTGGGGCGTGCGGCGCTATGCCCCCACCGGCGAACTGATCGAAACGATGCGCTTCCCCGTCGCCAACGTCACCAAGATCGCGTTCGGCGGCCCGGATCTCACCACCGTTTACGCCACCACGGCGCGCAAGGGGCTGGACGCGGCGGCGCTGGCGGCACAGCCCCTTGCCGGCGACCTGTTCGCCTTCACGGTGGACGTGCCGGGGCTGGCGACACCCTTGATCCGCATCGCCGCATGACCGAACAAGAGAGGATCGCAATGGGCTATCAGCAGCGGGCGAATACCGGCTTCATCATCCTGATCGTCGCGGCGGCGACGATCGGCGGCTTCATGTTCGGCTATGACAGCGGCGTCATCAACGGCACGCAGGAGGGGCTGGAGCGCGCCTTCGACCTGTCCAAGCTCGGCACCGGTCTCAACGTCGGCGCGATCCTGATCGGTTGCGCGGTGGGCTCCTTCCTCGCCGGGCGGCTGGCCGACCGGATGGGCCGCCGCCGGGTGATGCAGATCGCCGCGATCCTGTTCATCGTCTCCGCGCTGGGCGCGGGCGCGGCAGGCGGATCGGCCACCTTCATCCTCGCCCGCTTCATCGGCGGCATCGGCGTGGGCGCCGCCAGCGTGCTCTCCCCGGTCTACATCAGCGAGGTGACCCCGGCCGCGATCCGGGGCCGCCTCTCCAGCATCCAGCAGATCATGATCATCACCGGGCTCACCGGGGCGTTCGTCGCCAATTACGCGCTGGCGCAGGCGGCGGGCGGATCGCTCGCGCCTTTCTGGCTGGGGCTGCCGGCGTGGCGCTGGATGTTCTGGATGCAGGTCATCCCCGCCGCCGCCTATCTGGCGGCGCTGGCGCTGATCCCCGAAAGCCCCCGCTTCCTGATGCTGCGCGGCCGCACGGAAGACGCCCGCGCGGTGCTGACCCGCCTGTTCGGGTCGGACGCCGCCGACGCCAAGGTGGCCGAGATCGCCGGTTCGCTTTCCGTCGATCATCGCCCGCGCCTGCGCGACCTGCTCGATCCCGCCACCGGCAAGGTCCGCCGGGTCGTGTGGGCCGGCATAGGCCTCGCCATCTTCCAGCAGTTCGTCGGCATCAACATCGTCTTCTACTACGGCGCGGTGCTGTGGCAGTCGGTGGGGTTCAGCGAGAATGACGCGCTGCTCATCAACATCCTGTCGGGCAGCCTCTCGATCCTCGCCTGCTTCGCCGCCGCCTGGCTGGTCGAGCGGCTAGGTCGCCGCCCGCTGCTGCTGCTCGGATCGGCCGGCATGGCCGCCACGCTCGCCGTTCTGGCCTTCTGCTTCTCGACCGCGACGACGGTGAACGGCTCGCTCGCCATGGGCGACGATATCGGCCGGATCGCGCTCGTCTCGGCCAATCTCTACGTCATCTTCTTCAACCTCAGCTGGGGCCCGGTGATGTGGGTGATGCTGGGCGAGATGTTCCCCAACCAGATCCGCGGATCGGGGCTGGCCGTCTCGGGCTTCGCGCAATGGACGGCGAATTTCGCCATCTCCGTCAGCTTCCCCGCGCTCGCCGCCGGCGTCGGTCTCGCCACGACCTACGGCTTCTACGCGCTCAGCGCCTTCGCCTCCTTCTTCTTCGTCCGCGCCCTCGTCCGCGAGACGCGCGGCCGCGAACTGGAAGAGATGGAAGGGTGAAGGTCGAACGGCTGGCGGCGGGGGATTGGGAGGCGACCCTGCTGCCAGCCCTGGGCGGCGCGGTCGGCTCGCTCCGCTACGGCGGCCGCGACATCCTGCGCCCGACCCCGCCCGGCGCGACCGATCCGCTCCAGACCGCCTGCTTCCCCCTCGTCCCTTACGCCAACCGTATCGCGCACGGGCGCTTCACCTTCGATGGCCAGACCATCACCCTGCCCCCCAATTTCGGCGATCATCCCCATCCGCTGCACGGCGTCGGCTGGGGGCGGAAATGGCAGGTCGAACGGCACGACGCCGCATCGGTGACCTTGCGGCTCGACCACGCCGCCGAAGCGGACTGGCCATGGTCCTTCGCCGCCGAGCAGCGGATCGTGCTGGCGGGCGGCCTTCATATCGCTCTTACGCTGCGCTCGTGCGATGATCGTCGGATGCCGGCCGGGCTGGGTTTCCACCCGTATTTTCTGCGAGATTCCGAGACGCAACTCCAGATGGACGTCAAAGGCACATGGCTGACCGACGCCGCGATGTTGCCGACCAAATTCGTGCCGGGGCACCATTTTGGCATTTGGGCGCGCGGCGACAGGGTCGATCGCCGCAAGCTGGTCGATAATTGTCACGCTGGCTGGAATGGTCGCGCCGGGATCCAAGATGGCAAGCGAGCGATCACCGTGAATGCGACCGGCGCGGAATACCTCCATCTCTATATCCCGCCAGCAGAAGACTTTTTCTGCATCGAGCCGGTAACCCACGCCCCCGACGCCATTAACCGACAAGCTGATAGCGTACGCACACTCGCGCCGGGGTGTAGGACTCACATGGACCTTTGCATCTCATGGGATCCAAGGCCCTTTCGCAAATGACCTGCTCCCCGGAAATCATGCCATTGGTAGGTTAGCTCGTCAGATGGAGACGAGCGATGCGTCGAGGCCGTTTTACCGAGGACCAGATTATTGGCGTGCTGCGTGAGCACGAGGCGGGCGTGAAGACCGCCGAGCTATGCCGGAAGCATGGCATCAGCGATGCGACGTTCTACAACTGGAAGGCGAAGTACGGCGGCATGACCGTGTCGGAGGCGGCGCGGTTGCGCACGCTCGAGGATGAGAACCGTCGGCTGAAGAAGCTGCTGGCGGAGTCGATGCTGGACGTGTCGGCGCTGAAGGATCTGCTGGGAAAAAACTGACCCGGTCTGTGGATCGCTACGCTGCGGTGGAGAAGCTGATGGCCGACCACGGCTTCTCCGAGCGTCGCGCTTGCAGACTGATCGGGGTCAACCGGTCGGCATGGCAATATGAGCCGCTTCGCGGGAAGGACGACGCTGTGCGCGAACGGATGCGCGAGATCGCCAACGAGCGTCGTCGGTTCGGTTATCGCCGGCTGGCGGTCCTGCTCCGGCGTGAAGGCAAGGGCATGAACCTGAAGAAGATGTACCGGCTGTATCGCGAGGAGCGGCTGACGGTGCGAAAGCGCGGCGGCCGAAAACGAGCGTTGGGCACGCGGGCGCCGATGGCGATTCCGCAGGAACCCAACCAGCGCTGGTCGCTCGACTTCGTGTCGGATGCATTGGCCTGCGGCCGGCGGTTCCGCCTGCTCAATGTCATCGACGACTACAGCCGGGAGTGCCTGGCCTGCATCGTCGATACCTCGCTGTCAGGGCGGCGTGTCGTGCGGGAGCTGACGGCCATCGCCGAGCGTCGTGGGCTGCCATGCATGGTGGTCAGCGACAACGGGACCGAACTGACCAGTCACGCCGTCCTCGCCTGGTGCCAGGACACGGGCGTGGAGTGGCATTACATCGCGCCGGGCAAGCCGCAGCAGAACGGCTTTGTCGAGAGCTTCAATGGTCGCTTGCGCGACGAGTGCCTGAACGAGCACCTGTTCTCCTCGCTGGCTGCGGCGAGACGGATCATCGAGGCATGGCGGACAGACTATAACACCGTGCGTCCGCACAGCAGCCTCGGCGGCATGGCGCCCGCCGAGTTTACCAACCGCCCCCGCCAGGGGCATGAGGACACCGAAGCTAACTTATCAGCGGCATGAAAACGGGGAGCAGGTCACAAATGATCCAGCCGGGCGTTTGAAGGGGTGGAAATCGCGACGGGAGTCGGGGGTTTGTCTCCGGCGGTGTCGCCGGCAGCAGCGGCCCTGAGAACATCCCCGAAATCAAATCGACATTCTGGGTAGTGTGGGGATCTGGCGTGTGGTTCGGGGGCGGGGAGGCACGGGAAGGGGGCAAGAGAATACCGCCGCAGGAGGGCCTGGGGCGGTTTGGGGTAGTGTGGATTTGGGAAGGATTGGTTGCGGGGACAGGATTTGAACCTGTGACCTTCAGGTTATGAGCCTGACGAGCTACCGGGCTGCTCCACCCCGCGACACTGGGTGTTTTCTGGAAGGGTGTTCCAGAAGGCCGGAAAGGCCGCCTTTGGCGGGAGGGATACTCCGGCTTGGGGCGGCCTGTTCAGGCTTCGAGATTGTGGATGGGTTCTGTGTGCACTGGTGCGCTGGCTTCAATGCCTGGCGGCGACCTACTCTTCCATCGCTTAAGCGATAGTACCATTGGCGCGGACAGGTTTCACGGCCGAGTTCGGGATGGGATCGGGTGGGTCACTGACGCTATGGCCACCAAGCAATGGGGCCAGCGCGGTGCGTTGGGTGTGAAATCGTGCGGGATCACTATGCTGAGGGTCAGCCACCTGTCGATGTCAGGGCGTTTTCAGTCCTGTCATTGATGGTGGGGCTCTCAAGCGCGAATAGAGCAATTAGTATCGGTTAGCTCCATGGGTTACCCCACTTCCACATCCGATCTATCAAGGTCGTGGTCTTCGACCGCTCTAAGATATCTTATCTCGAGGGAGGCTTCCCGCTTAGATGCTTTCAGCGGTTATCCCGTCCGTACATAGCTACCCTGCTGCGCCATTGGCATGACGACAGGTCCACCAGAGGTACGTTCAACCCGGTCCTCTCGTACTAGGGTCAACTCCTCTCAAATATCGACGCCCACGGCAGATAGGGACCAAACTGTCTCGCGACGTTCTGAACCCAGCTCACGTACCACTTTAATTGGCGAACAGCCAAACCCTTGGGACCTGCTCCAGCCCCAGGATGTGATGAGCCGACATCGAGGTGCCAAACAACCCCGTCGATATGAGCTCTTGGGGGTTATCAGCCTGTTATCCCCGGCGTACCTTTTATCCGTTGAGCGATGGCCCTTCCACGAGGGACCACCGGATCACTATGACCGACTTTCGTCTCTGCTCGACTTGTCAGTCTCGCAGTCAGGCTGGCTTATGCCATTGCACTCTAACAGCCGGTTTCCAACCGGCCTGAGCCAACCTTCGCGCGCCTCCGTTACTCTTTGGGAGGCGACCGCCCCAGTCAAACTACCCGCCACAGAGGGTCCCTGAACCAGTTTCATGGTTCGAGGTTAGACATCAGAAAACAACAGGGTGGTATTTCACCTATGGCTCCACGTCAGCTGGCGCCAACGCTTCAAAGCCTCCCACCTATGCTACACAGTTCTTTCCTAATGCCACTCTGAAGCTGCAGTAAAGGTGCACGGGGTCTTTCCGTCTAACCGCGGGTACTCCGCATCTTCACGGAGAATTCAATTTCGCTGAGCATGTACTGGAGACAGTGGGGAAGTCGTTACGCCATTCGTGCAGGTCGGAACTTACCCGACAAGGAATTTCGCTACCTTAGGACCGTTATAGTTACGGCCGCCGTTTACCGGGGCTTCATTTCGATGCTTGCACATCTCCACTTAACCTTCCGGCACCGGGCAGGCGTCAGACCCTATACGTCGTCTTGAAGCCGACTTAGCAGAGCCCTGTGTTTTTGCTAAACAGTCGCTACCCCCTGGCCTGTGCCCCCCATAAGTGCTTGCGCATATATGGGGCCTCCTTCTTCCGAAGGTACGGAGGCAATTTGCCGAGTTCCTTCAGTACACTTCTCTCAAGCGCCTTGGTATACTCTACCTGACCACCTGTGTCGGTTTCGGGTACGGTCTATAAGGTGGGGCTATTTCCTGGAACCACTTCGAAGCCCATCCAATCCGATAAGGATGAACAACACACGTGATCCGTCACACACCACCAGGCCCACGAATATTAACGTGGTTCCCATCGACTACCCCCTTCGGGCTCGTCTTAGGGGCCGGCTCACCCTGCGCGGATTAGCCTTGCGCAGGAACCCTTGGTCTTTCGGCGACAGGGCATCTCACCCTGTTTATCGCTACTCATGTCTGCATTCGCACTTCCGATACCTCCACCACCCATTACCAGATGGCTTCACCGGCTTACGGAACGCTCCGCTACCGCGTGGATAAATCCACACCCTAAGCTTCGGTGCGTGTCTTGAGCCCCGTTACATCTTCGCCGCAGGATCTCTTATTTAGACCAGTGAGCTGTTACGCTTTCTTTAAAGGATGGCTGCTTCTAAGCCAACCTCCTGGTTGTTTTGGAAATCCCACATGCTTTCCCACTTAGACACGACTTGGGGACCTTAGCTGTAGGTCAGGGCTGTTTCCCTCTTGACGACGGACCTTAGCACCCGCCGTCTGTCTCCCGGATATTACTCGTTGGTATTCGGAGTTTGGTTAGAGTTGGTAGATCTCGCGACCCCCGCATCCATCCAGTGCTCTACCCCCAACGGTATTCATCCGAGGCACTACCTCAATAGTTTTCGCGGAGAACCAGCTATTTCCCGGCTTGATTGGCCTTTCACCCCTAAACACAACTCATCCGGTAACTTTTCAACGTTAATCGGTTCGGACCTCCAGTGGGTGTTACCCCACCTTCATCCTGGTCATGCCTAGATCGCCGGGTTTCGGGTCTAATCCATCAAACTGAAGCGCCCTATTCAGACTCGCTTTCGCTGCGCCTACACCTAACGGCTTAAGCTTGCTTGATAGATTAAGTCACAGACCCATTATGCAAGAGGTACG